>NZ_JAFBES010000001.1 GCF_016908875.1 Bacillus ectoiniformans
ACCAACTTTATCCTACCATGAAGTGAGGATTTTTTTATACCTCGCTTGAAGCTCTTTAGAACCCCCGGCATAGCCAGGGGTTTTCAAAACCATAAAAAAAAAAACCCTTTGCTCATAAACAGCCAAAGGGTCATACTATCTATTTACATCGTAGTCGGCAGCTTGCCATCGGGACTGATTAAAGCAACAGAATAATCTCGCTCAAAGATCCGCTTGCCTAAGTCATTGACCGATTGTAATTCCACCTGATCAATTAGCGTCACAATTTCGTCGAGTGTGCGATGTCTTTTCAGCACAAGCTCATTTTTGCCATTTCGGCTCATTCGGCTGTTGGTGCTCTCAAGACTCAGCATCAGGCTCCCTTTTAATTGTTCTTTACTGTTGTGAAGTTCTTTAGGCGTAAGGCCATCTTTAATTAGCAGATTCAATGTATCCTGCATCGTTTCAAACAGCTGATCAAGCTGATCGGCACCCGTGCCTCCATATAATGTCACAAGGCCGCTGTCTTGGAAGGCTGAATGATAAGAAAAGACCGAGTAAGCTAAACCTTTTTGCTCTCTGACCTCTTGGAACAAGCGAGAAGACATACTGCCTCCCAATACATTGTTTAATACAATTAAATTGTAGGCATCCTTATGTCCGATCGGCAGACCTTGATAGCCTAAACATAAATGAGCTTGTTCCGTTTCTTTCTTTCTCGAGACTTTATCTGAAAACATCTCAGGCTCCGCTTGTCCATGAGAAGAGCTTCCGCCTTCATAGCTGCCAAACAGCTTTTCTGCCTGTTTAATAATTTCATCTGTCACATTTCCAGCGATTGAAATGACGACTCGATCCGGGGTGTACATGTTATGCATATAGCTTTGCAGTTTTTCACGTGTGAATTCTGCAAGCGTCTCTTCTGTTCCTAAAATAGGGTAACCAAGAGAATGGTTTTTATAAGTAGCTTTACTTAATAAATCGTGCACAATATCATCTGGTGTATCTTCATACATCTTGATCTCTTCATAGACTACATTCTTCTCTTTCGTCATCTCTTCTTCAGCAAACTCCGAATGAAAGAACATGTCTGCAAGTGTATCTAGCGCATAGGAAGCATAATTATCAAGGACTTTCGCGTAATAGCATGTATATTCCTTTGATGTAAAAGCATTGACTTGGCCTCCGATACTGTCAAAGCTTTCTGCAATGTCTTTGGCAGACCTTGTTTTCGTGCCTTTAAAAAACATATGCTCAAGAAAATGTGAAATTCCGTTATTGTCGGTCTTCTCATCTCTTGAACCCGTTCCGATCCAAATGCCGATCGCGGCGGATCTGACCGTAGGGAATTTCTCTGTTACTATTCTTACTCCATTGCTGCATGTATATCTGTTAATCAATGTAATCCTCCTATCCAGCTGTCGCAAAAAACCATATCACGCTTACTTATCTTGTGTTATATCGGAGAAAATGCGCGTTTCATTTAGCAACTGTGACACTGTATCTATTTTCAAATCTTTGGATTGAATTTCTTTAATTAATCGATCTAGTGACTTTGACGTCGATTCAGTAGGGTGCATTAATATGATGGCCCCTGGATGCATTTTCGCTGTCACTCGGTTAATCAGTTCATTGGGTGCAGGCTTTTTCCAATCGATCGTATCGACGGTCCATAAAATGGTGTTCATGTTCAATTGGTCAGCCACTTTAACGGTTTCATCTCTATAGCTTCCGCTTGGAGGAGCAAATAGTTCCGGTTTTACACCGGCAGCTGCCTCAAGCACCTCGTTCGTTTTCTCTATTTCTTCACGGATCCTTGAATTGCTTAAAACAGCCATGTCAGGGTGTGAATAGGAATGATTGCCTGCTTCGTGTCCGCTGTCTGTAATCATTTTTACTAGATCGGGATGCTCCTTCGCCCACCGGCCTTCAAAAAAGAACGTAGCATGAACATTGTGCTTTTTCAACACGCTAAGCATATTCGGAAGAAATTCTTCGCCCCAAGCTACATTTATTGCCATACTGACCATCGGCTTGTCTGGATGACCACGGTAAATGGGAGCAGGCGGTAAATCCTTTAGGTGTACCTCAGGCCGTACTTGTTTGTATATTAAATGTTTTTCATCAAATGTTCCATCTTTTTTCATGCTTTTGATTGATTTTTTTATATCAACCTCAAGTCCATTATACCCAGGAATTGCTTTCCAAACGGGATCAATCCTTGCATTCTGAGCGTCGACTTTTCTTTTTTTCGCTTCTGTTTGTACTTTACTCTCCAGAGTTTCTTGATTGCTATGCACCGTCACCGCATCGCTTTTAAGCTGTGAAATATACGTATGAACAGCTGTGGTTTCGACAATCATTAACGATAACACAGCAATAGCTATTATACCACTAATAAGTTTAAACTTCTTCATAGTCTTGTCCTCCTTTCCATAAATTTATGTTTATAGAAAAAGAAGTAGAACATAGGAAAAAGCCAGAGGATCATCCCCTGGCTTTGCCTGCTTAACATTATTTTTGTGCTTGTTCTTCTTGCTGTTCTTTTTGCTCTTTTAAAATGGCTTTACGTGACAGGTTGACACGCCCTTGTTCATCAATGCCGATGACTTTCACTTCTAGTTTATCGCCCATTGATACAACATCTTCGACTTTGCGGACACGCTCTTCCGCAAGCTCAGAAATATGAACAAGTCCATCTTTGCCTTTAAACAATTCAACGAATGTGCCGAATTTTTCAATTCGCTTAACCGTACCAAGATATTTCTGTCCGACTTCTACTTCACGAACGATATCTTCGATGATTTTCTTCGCTTCATTGTTCTTAGACGAATCGATAGAAGAAATAAATATTGTTCCATCTTGCTCAATATCAATTTTAACTCCTGTTTCTTCGATGATTTTATTGATTTGTTTTCCGCTTGGTCCGATTACATCGCGAATCTTATCTGGGTTAATTGACATTGTTAGAATCTTAGGCGCATAAGCAGATAACTCTTCGCGCGGCTCTGAAATAGCTGTCAGCATATGCTCTAAAATATGCATACGTCCGGCTTTAGCCTGCTGCAGAGCTTCCTCTAAAATTTCTCGGCTTAGCCCGTCAATTTTAATATCCATTTGAAGAGCTGTAATTCCTTTAGCCGTTCCAGCTACTTTAAAGTCCATATCTCCTAAATGATCTTCCATACCCTGAATGTCGGAAAGAACCGTGTAGTTTTCTCCAGATTTAACTAAGCCCATAGCAATTCCGGCTACCGGAGCTTTAATTGGTACACCTGCATCCATCATGGCCATCGTGCTTGCACAAATACTTGCTTGTGAAGAAGAACCATTTGATTCAAGCACTTCTGACACTAAGCGAATCGTGTAAGGGAAGTCTTTTTCATTTGGAATAATTGGCTCAAGCGCTCGTTCTCCAAGTGCCCCATGTCCAATTTCACGGCGTCCTGGCGCACGCAACGGGCGCGTTTCACCTACACTAAAGGATGGGAAATTATAATGATGCATAAATCGTTTAGACTCTTCTGTTCCTAATCCATCAAGAATCTGAACATCGCCTAAAGCACCTAATGTACAAATGCTAAGCGCTTGGGTTTGTCCGCGTGTAAACATCCCAGAACCATGCGTACGCGGCAAAATATTTACTATTGAAGAAAGCGGGCGAATCTCGTCAATTTGACGGCCATCAGGACGGACTTTTTCCACTGTAATTAAGCGGCGGACTTCTTCTTTTACAAGCTTGTCTAATACTTGGGCAGCTTGTTTACGTGTTTCATCATCCGCTTCTTCAGCTTCAAATTTCTCCATCACAGATTTTTTAACAGCTTGAATCGCTTCTTCACGTGCATGTTTTTCCTGCACTTGAATCGCTTCGTTCAAATCCTTTTCGCAAAGAGAACGGACTTGCTGTTCAACGTCTGCATTTAAATCATACAGCTCAACTTCTCGCTTTTCTTTTCCGACTGCTTTAACAATCTCTTCTTGGAAAGCGATTAAGCGTTTGATTTCTTCATGACCAAACATGATTGCTTCAAGCATGACTTCTTCAGGAACTTCATTGGCTCCTGCTTCAACCATGTTGATCGCATCTTTCGTACCGGCAACCGTTAAGTGCATATCGCTGGCTTCAAGCTGCTCCACTGTCGGGTTAATAATAAATTCACCGTCTACACGGCCAACAATGACACCAGCAATCGGCCCTTCAAAAGGAATATCCGAGATGCATAGCGATAAAGATGAACCAAACATCGCAGCCATTTCAGACGTGCAATTCTGGTCAACACTCATCACAATGCTGATGACTTGTACTTCATTACGGAATCCATCAGCAAATAGCGGACGAATCGGACGGTCGATTAAACGGCTCGCCAATGTCGCTTTTTCACTTGGACGACCTTCTCTTTTAATAAATCCTCCAGGAATCTTACCCACTGCATATAAACGTTCTTCATAGTTTACAGTTAATGGGAAGAAATCGACTGATTTCGCTTCCTTTGAGGCAGTCGAAGAACTTAATACGACTGTATCTCCATAACGGATCAATGCCGATCCGTTTGCTTGTTTGGCCATCTGGCCGACTTCTACAGTTAACGGACGACCTGCCCATTCTATGGAAAATGTCTGTTTCCCTTGCTCCATAAATGAACCCCTCTCTATATAAATAAAGTGTTATCAAATGATTACAATCCTGTTAATAAGCATAACACTGCTTATAAGACCTGCATAGCTAAAACATTGAAATTACCTATCTTATGTATTCTTAACTTAAGAAAGACAAGATAAACGTCTATTTACACTAAAAGCTTAGAATTATATACCAAATTAATTTTTCCCTAACAAAAAAGCGGGAAGAATCCCGCTTTCTGATAGCTTATCGGCGTAAGCCAAGTTTTTGAATTAGTTCACGGTAGCGCGCAACATCTTTGTTACGTAGGTAAGTCAAAAGGTTACGACGGCGTCCTACCATTTTTAAAAGACCGCGACGTGAGTGGTGATCTTTTTTGTGTGTACGCAAGTGATCATTTAATGTGTTGATTTGCTCTGTAAGTACAGCAATTTGTACTTCCGGAGATCCAGTATCACTTTCGTGAGTTTTGTATTCGCTGATGATTTCGTTTTTGCGTTCTTGAGTTAATGCCATGTTAATTCCTCCTTGTTTTGTCAAAATCCCCTGTTACTGAGCATGCGTTGGAGAATCGCGATGCCAAGCAAAGGTTCAATATCATACGTTATTTACTATACAGGACGCACGAAGAAAATGCAACTATGATCTTTGCTCGATTTATTCAATGTGACCATCTAAATGAAAGTATTTCATCGCAGCCTGTTTGTCTTTTTCAATCTGAGCTTTTAATGAGTCAATTCCATCAAACTTTTGCTCTCCGCGTATATGCAGGTGCCACTCGATGGCTACTTCTTCCCCATAAATGGAATGATTAAAGTCAAACACATGCACTTCTATCGACAGGGAAGGTTCATCAGGGTTTTTGAAGGTAGGCCGGAATCCAATATTGCACACGCCATTATGCCATTTCCCTTTTACAAGCATTTTCACCGCATAAACACCCATTTTAGGAATAAAGTAATCGTCACTAAGCTTTACATTGGCTGTCGGAAAACCAATTTTTCGTCCCCTTTTGTCGCCATGAATAACCGTTCCTTCCACTTTATATGGGCGCCCCAGCAATTCTTTCGCATCTTCCATTTTCCCTTCCTTAAGCAGGGAACGAATTCTTGTTGAACTAATTTTCTCTGAACCGCTTTCATATTTCTCTATCATTGAGGATTGGAATTGCCCTCTTGAATGAAATTGAATCGTCTCCATGGTTCCTTTGCCAAGCTTTCCGTATGTATAATCAAAACCGGCGATCACATGCTTAACATTCAGCTTTATAATGTACTCATCAATAAATTGCTGCGGCTCGAGCGCCGCAAAATCCGAAGTAAAACGAACGATGAATAAATAATCAATCCCAAGTGAAGCAATGACTTTTTTCTTTTCTTCAAGCGGCGTAATATGTTCAATGTGCTTATGTTTTCGGCCAAGCACAACAGAAGGGTGGGGATCAAAAGTCATGACAGCACTTTTTACATTCTCTTTTTTAGCTATTTGAGCTGCCGCTTGAATCACTTGTTGATGCCCCTTATGCACACCGTCAAAAAATCCGAGTGCCATGGCAAGTGCCGGCAGCTTTTCTCTATCTAGTTTGTGAGGATGATGCAGCATAATAATCTCCATAATTTCTCACCTGTCTCCCTCGTCAGTTAGGTATCACCTTTACCGGCTTTACTTTTCCTATTTTTTCAGGATGCTGTTTATACAGGGCCAACAGCTCTTCCCCATGAAAAACCGCGACTTCATCACTTTCGGCCGGCCAATCAGCCGGCTGTTCTATGACAGCACCATTTTTTACTTTCTCTGCTAATGTACCATTTATTACCCATTTCGGCAAATGTGAAATTCCTGATTCAAGCGGCTTCAGAATACTTTCCACTTGATGGCTGTCCGCTAACATTTGCAGTTCATTCAATGTGACGCAATTCTCTTTTTCATATCCGCCAGATGCTGTTCTAGTCAATTTCGACATATGAGCGGGGTAGCCAAGCTTCTCACCAATCGTCACAGCAAGCGTGCGGATATAGGTGCCTTTGCTGCAGGCAACTCGGAATGAGAAACGGATCTCTTCCCCTTCATATACCTCTTCTGGATCTAATAGTTCCAGCTCATAAATATGAACCTTTCTAGATGGCCGATCAATGACCAGTCCTTGACGGGCATACTCATATAAGCGTTTCCCATTGACTTTAACCGCAGAATACATAGGAGGTGTCTGAACAATTTCCCCTGTTAAAGAATCAAGAACAGAAAGAATTTCTTCACGAGAAAATGACTGTTTGACCGGCTTTTGCTCAACCACTTCGCCTGAGGCATCTTCTGTTGTCGTAGAATAGCCGATTGTCACTTCTCCTACATACGTTTTACCGGCGGACATAATATAGTCTGCGAGCTTCGTTGCTCTGCCTAAACAAATAGGAAGAACACCTTCTACGTCAGGATCTAGCGTGCCAGTGTGACCCACCTTTTTCATCTTCAATATTTTTCTTACCTTAAATACACAATCATGAGAGGTCATCCCTTTTTCTTTCCAAAGAGGAAGAATTCCATCCACCATCTTGTTGCCTCCATTCTTACCATCATTTTTTTTTCATTAAAAAAATAAGGACCGAATTCTTTTTAGAAATTTATATAGACATGATTGCACCTCTATATAGCATTCATCAAAAGAAATCCGATCCTTACCGATTTACCTATTCCTGCTCACTTGAACCATGGTCATCAATCTTTTTAAGTAAAGATTCAATTCGATTTCCATAGTCAATTGATGCATCAAACTCAAATAAAAGTTCAGGAGTTTTGCGTAAACGCATTCTCTGTCCAAGCTCTGATCGTATAAACCCTTTTGCTTTTGCTAAGGCTTTTAACGTTTCTTCGCGCTTCTTTTCATCTCCAAGAACAGTAATAAATACAGTTGCTTGCTGAAGATCGCCAGTCACTTCAACATCAGTGACAGTGATAAACCCAATGCGAGGGTCTTTCACTTTGCGGTTTAAAATATCAGTAAGCTCTTTTTTCATTTGTTCGCCTACTCGATTTGAGCGAAGACTCATCTATATTTCACCTCTTTATAGCCATTCATAGGAAGTGGTCAGCCGCTCCCATTCAGGAAAAGAATCGAGAAAGCGGAGAGCATTTTCAATCTCTCGCTCTGTCGCTTTTCTAGAAGAGGCGACTGTGACAATAGCTATTTTTGTACGCTGCCAAACGTCTTGATGATCAACTTCCGTGACAGAAACATTTAATTTTTGCTTCAGCCTTGTCATAATCCGCTGAAGCACGGCGCGTTTCTCTTTTAAAGAATGCGCATCATGTATTAAATACTCCGTTTCGGCGTAACCAATCATTTTCGCTCGATTTCTTCTTCAATGAAGGCTTCAATAATGTCGCCTTCTTTTACATCATTATAATTTTTAATGGTAATTCCGCACTCATAACCTTGGCTGACTTCTTTCGCGTCATCTTTAAACCTTCTAAGTGCATCCACTTCACCTTCAAAAATAACGATGCCATCACGGATTAAACGCACGCCGCTGTCACGTGTAATTTTACCGTCTGTTACATAAGAACCAGCAATCGTTCCAACCTTGGATACTTTAAAGGTTTGACGAACTTCCGCTTGACCAATGATTTTCTCTTGGAATTCTGGATCAAGCATCCCTTTCATCGCTGACTCAATTTCTTCAATTACTTTATAAATAATGCGGTGAAGACGTACATCTACACCTTCAGCATCAGCCGCGCGTTTCGCATTCACGTCCGGACGAACGTTAAATCCGATAACGATTGCATTTGAAGCAGAAGCTAAGATGATATCAGATTCAGTTAAGGCACCTACACCTGTATGAATGATTTTCACATTAACGCCTTCTACTTCTAGCTTATTCAAGGCTGCTGCAACAGCTTCAAGAGAACCTTGTACATCCGCTTTTAGGACGATATTCAAGTCTTTCATTTCACCTTGCTTCATGTGCTCAAATAAGTTATCAAGGCTGACACGGGATTTTTCACTGCGCTGCGCTTGAAGCGCTTCTTGCGCACGTGCTTCACCGATGCTGCGCGCTGTTTTCTCATCTTCAAATACAACGAAACGGTCTCCTGCTAAAGGAACATCATTTAAACCAGTGATTTCTACTGGAGTAGAAGGTCCAACTGATTTCACACGGCGTCCTAGATCATTGACCATTGCTCTCACACGGCCAAACGTGTTACCGACAACAATTGGGTCTCCGACGTTAAGCGTACCGTTTTGAACAAGCAATGTTGCAACAGATCCGCGGCCTTTATCCAGTTCAGCTTCAATAACTGTACCCATAGCTTTGCGATCAGGGTTTGCTTTTAGTTCTTCCACTTCAGCTACTAACAAGATCATCTCAAGAAGGTTTTCAATTCCTTCACCAGTTAAAGCGGAAAGCGGTACGAAAATCGTCTCGCCGCCCCAAGCTTCAGGCACTAAAGCATGTTCAGTTAACTCTTGCATGACGCGATCAGGATTAGCTGACGGTTTATCCATTTTATTTACTGCTACGATAATCGGCACCTCTGCCGCTTTCGCATGGTTAATTGCTTCAACCGTTTGAGGCATAACACCGTCATCGGCAGCAACAACTAGGATGGTAATATCCGTAATTTTTGCTCCGCGTGCACGCATCGTTGTAAACGCGGCATGTCCTGGGGTATCAAGGAATGTAATCTTTTTATCATTCTCTTCAATTTGGTAGGCACCGATATGCTGTGTGATGCCGCCTGCTTCTCCTGCTGTTACTTTTGTATTCCGGATCGAATCAAGCAAGGTTGTTTTACCATGGTCAACGTGCCCCATGATTGTTACAACTGCCGGACGCTCAACTAATTTGCCTTCGTCCTCTTCTTCTTCGAAATACACTTCTAAATCTGCTTTATCGATTAAGATTTCTTCTTCTACTTCTACGCCATATTCGCCAGCGATTAACTCGATGGCATCCTTGTCAAGCTCTTGGTTGATCGTTGCCATAACGCCGACCATAAATAGCTTTTTAATGATCTCAGAAGGTTCACGGTTTAATTTTTTCCCAAGCTCTGTAACCGTTAATGACCCAGAGAACGTAATTTTTTCCGGAAGTTCTTTAACCTTAGGGGGCGTCTGAACAACTGGCGGCTTGTTTCCTTTTTGCTTGTTGCCTTGCTGTTTGCCGCGGCCCTGATTTCTATTATTCCCTTTTGCTTGATTAAATCCTTTTTGAGAGGAATTTTTCTTTCCAGGTGCCGGTTTTGAACCCGGCTTTGCAGAAGATTGGGCTTTATTGCCTGCACTTGCTGCTGGTTTGTTTGATTGATTAGATTGGTTATTATTAAATGTTTTATCCAATTTTTGTATAGCCTCCTCGTCAATAACAGTCATATGGTTAGAGACTTCTACATTAAACTCTTTAAGTTTTTCAATGACCACTTTGCTTGACACGTTTTTTTCTTTCGCATACTCATAAATTCTTTGTTTACTCATAGATTCACCCCCGCTTAGTCTCATCGAGGAGGGCGGAAAGCTTATTAGCAAATCCTTCATCTAAAATAGCTACGACTACCCTTGCCTCTTTACCGATCGCTTGACCGAGAACATACCGGTCTTCAACCATCTTAACCGGTACTTTATAGAAGCTGGCTTTATCGTGGATTTTTTTCATCGTATTGGATGAGGCATCCTCTGAAAGCAGAACCAGCCTTGCTCGGCCCTTTTGAATCTCTTTTACCGTCAGTTCTTCTCCCGAGATGATCTTTCTAGCGCGAGTGGCTAAACCAAGAAAGTTTGCCCATTGAGGAGGTTTCATCAATTATGCATTCTCCTTTTCTACAAGGGCAAGCAGTTCGTTATAAATTGGGTCAGGAATCTCGGCATTCAGCTGTCTGGCTAAAATCCCTTTTTTCTTAGCCAATTCGACCGCTTCTTTGCTTTTGGTTAAGTACGCTCCGCGGCCGGATTTCTTTCCGGTTGTGTCTACTGATACTTCCCCATCTTTAGAGCGAACGATCCTCACCATTTCTTTTTTGGCTTTCATCTCGCCTGTTGCGACACATTTTCTTAAAGGAACTTTCTTAGGGTTGGCCATCCTTCTTCACCTCTTAATCGATTTCTTCGGATGAATAGTCGTAGACATCTTCGTCATTATCTAAATCAAGAATGGTTTCAGGATTGCCTTCCCGCGGGAAAATGCCAGCTTCACGGGCATCTGTTTCACTTTTAATATCGATTTTCCAGCCTGTTAATTTAGCTGCTAATCGTGCATTCTGTCCGCGCTTCCCAATAGCAAGTGACAGCTGATAATCCGGTACGACTACTGTAGTAGCTTTCCCTTCTTCATTCACCTGCACGTCAAGCACCTTAGAAGGACTTAGGGCATTAGCAACGAAAACGACTGGGTCTTCTGACCATTTAACGATATCGATTTTCTCGCCCTTTAATTCATTGACGATCGCTTGAACCCGATTGCCTTTAGGTCCGACACATGCTCCAACTGGATCAATCTCAGGATTTTCTGCGTAGACAGAAATTTTCGAACGATCGCCCGCTTCACGTGAGACAGAACGAATTTCTACCGTGCCGTCAAAAATCTCAGGGACTTCAATTTCAAATAAACGCTTAAGAAGACCAGGGTGTGTTCTGGAAACGAAAATTTGAGGTCCTTTCGTCGTTCTTTCCACTTTCGTGATAAACACCTTAATACGATCATGAGGTTTGTAGCTCTCATTCGGCATTTGTTCAGTCAGCGGAAGCAATGCTTCAATCTTACCGAGGCTTACATAGATAAAGCGAGAGTCCTGACGCTGAACAATACCCGTCATGATGTCTTCTTCCCGGTCAATGAACTCAGAGTAAATAATGCCTCTTTCCGCTTCGCGCACACGCTGTGTCACAACTTGTTTAGCCGTTTGTGCAGCAATCCGGCCGAAATCTTTTGGCGTTACTTCCATCTCTACTACATCGCCTACTTCATATGATGGGTTGATCCCGCGAGCATCAGCTTCAGATATTTCAAGTCTTGAATCAAAAACCTCATCAACGACTTCTTTACGCGCGAATACTCTCATCGTACCCGTTTGAAGGTTCAAATCAACCCGTACATTTTGAGCTTGATTAAAATTGCGTTTATACGCTGAAACTAGTGCAGCTTCAATCGCTTCAATAATCAAGTTCCTTTCAATCCCTTTTTCTTTTTCCAAGAACAAAAGAGCATCATATAATTCAGTGCTCATCGAATGTTCAGCCCCCTTAAATTAAGTAAAACAGCTTCATGCCAAACAGCTGCGCCTGTTGCCAAACGCATCCATGAATTGGATGAAGCTTAAAATGGCCAGAAATCTAAAGCCTAACCATCTGCTGTGTCATTATTAGGAAAAAGCAATGGCTAAACGAGCTTTTGCCACTTTGTCCATTGGAATAACGACTTGCTTCTTTCTTGTCTTCACCATATATTCAATGGCGAGTTCTTCATTATTAAATGATAGAAGCGTACCTTCAAACGTTTTTTCGCCATCAAGCGGTTCATATGTTTTCACATTCACACGCTTCCCTACGGCACGTTCGAAATCTGCGGTTTTCTTAAGCGGACGCTCCGCTCCTGGTGACGATACTTCTAAAAAATAATTGTATGGAATCGGATCAGTTTCATCTAATTTTTCACTTAACCTTTCGCTCACCATACCGCAATCTTCAATATCGACACCTGTTTCTTTATCGACATAAACACGTAAAAACCAGTTCTTGCCTTCTTTTACATATTCAATGTCGACCAATTCCAAATGCAGGTCATTTGTAATTGGCAGTACCAATTTTTCAACTGTTTCAACTACTTTACTCATATATACCTCCTGGTTGACTATGCTTCCTGACCAAGAATGAAACCCTGTAACAAACACGAAAGAGTGGGGGTGGCCCACTCTTTCGCTGAGAGTTATCAACTAGTATTTCCAATAAAAATATACCACAACCCACCAGTTTATGCAACTTTGCAGGGTGTTTGCTTAAAAGAGTGACAGCTGGTTTTGCTCAGGCAATGAACCAAGGCAGCCATGATTATCTAAATACTCCAATATCGTTTTGGATATTTTACCTCGTTGCTGCAAATCTTCCTTCGAGAGGAATTCTCCTTCTTCTCTGGCTCTTACAATATTAAATGCAGCGTTCGTGCCGAGTCCTGGAATGGCGTTGAAAGGAGGAATCAATGAGTCTCCATCGATAATAAATTGATCGGCGCTTGAGCGGTACAGGTCAACCTTTTGGAATTTAAACCCTCGCTCACACATTTCCAATGTTAATTCAAGCACCGTCAGCAAGCTTTTTTCTTTTGGAGCTGCTTCTAACCCTTTGGCATTAATATCGTCAATAATGGCTTTAATGGCCGCAGACCCTTTCGCCATTGCATCGACATCAAAGTCTTCCGCTCTGACCGTAAAGTACGCTGCATAATATAAAAGCGGCATATGGACTTTGAAGTAAGCGATGCGAACGGCCATTAAAACATACGCTGCCGCATGCGCCTTCGGGAACATGTATTTGATTTTTTTGCATGAATCAATATACCACTCCGGCACTTCATTTTTGCGCATTTCTGCTTCCATTTCCTCAGTCAAGCCTTTACCTTTACGAACAGACTCCATAATTTTAAACGCGAAAGCGGGATCCAGACCTTGATAAATTAAATAGACCATAATGTCATCACGGCACCCGATTACATCGCTCAATTCGCAGATGCCATTATGAATCAGCTCCTGCGCATTTCCAAGCCAGACGTCTGTTCCATGAGATAAACCTGAGATTTGAACCAATTCGGAAAATGTCGTCGGCTTTGTATCTTCAAGCATTTGCCGCACAAAGCGCGTGCCGAATTCAGGAATTCCGAGCGTGCCTGTTTTGCACATAATTTGCTCTTGAGTCACTCCTAGAGATTCTGTTCCGCTGAAGATCTTCATCACTTCAGGGTCATCGGTCGGAATTGTCTTCGGATCAATGCCGCTTAAATCTTGAAGCATCCGAATCACTGTCGGATCATCGTGCCCCAGGATATCTAATTTTAGCAAGTTGTCATGAATGGAATGGAAGTCAAAATGCGTCGTTCTCCATTCTGATTTATCACTGTCTGCTGGGTATTGAATCGGTGAAAAATCAAAGATATCCATATAATCCGGCACAACGATAATTCCGCCTGGATGCTGACCGGTTGTCCGCTTAACACCCGTACAGCCTTTAGCTAGCCTGTCGACTTCCGCTCCCCGCAATTGGAGATTGTTATCTGCTGCATAGCCTTTTACATATCCAAAAGCAGTTTTATCTGCTACGGTACCGATCGTCCCTGCTCTATATACATTGTCTTCTCCAAACAATACCTTCGTATAGTTATGGGCTTTAGGCTGATATTCACCTGAGAAGTTCAGATCGATATCGGGTACCTTGTCCCCTTTAAAACCTAAAAATGTTTCAAACGGAATATCGTGACCGTCTTTCGTATATTTAATATCACAGCTCGGACAATTTTTATCGGGAAGGTCAAACCCTGAACCAACCGATCCGTCATCAAAGAACTCCGACTTTTTGCAGACTGGGCAGACATAATGCGGTGGAAGAGGATTTACCTCAGTGATCTCGGTCATCGTTGCTACGAATGAAGATCCAACTGACCCACGCGATCCAACCAAGTATCCATCATCGAGTGATTTTTTCACGAGCTTATGAGAGATTAAATAAATAACGGCAAACCCGTGACCGATGATACTTTTTAGCTCTTTTTCCAGTCGTGCCTCAACTATTTCCGGAAGATCCTCTCCGTAAATGCTGCGAGCCATCGCATAGCTCATTTCACGAACTTCATCATCTGCCCCTTCAATTTTCGGCGTATAAAGATCGTCCTTGATCGGTTTAATGTCATCAATCATATCCGCAATTTTATTCGTATTTTCAACAACGATCTCTTGCGCTTTCTCCTTGCCTAAAAAGCTGAAAGAATCCAGCATTTCGTCCGTTGTTCTAAAATGAACATCCGGCAATTCGTGACGATTAAGGGGATTGGCCCCCCCTTGGGAATTCACTAAAATCTTTCTGTGAATCTTATCCGTTGGGTTTAAATAATGAACATTTCCTGTAGCCGCTACAGGCATGCTCACCGTATCCCCTAACGTGACAATCTTTTGCAGAATATCCTCAAGTGCCTGTTCATCGTGCACGAGATCAAGCTCGATTAAGTGAGCGTACACTTCTTTTGGATGCACTTCCAAATAGTCATAAAACTTGGCCGCTTCAATCGCTTCTTCCATCCCTTTTTGCATCATTCTCTCAAATACTTCGCCTTTGTCACAGCCTGAACCGATGATAAGCCCTTCACGGTGCTTTTGCAAAACTGAACGTGGAATTCGCGGCACTCTAAAGAAATAGTCCAAATGAGAAATAGACACTAACTTAAACAGATTTTTCAATCCAATATCATTTTTAGCGAGTATCGTACAGTGATAAGGCCTTGCTCGTTTATATGCATTTCCTTCACCCATGTGGTTATTAAACTCATCATGATACATAATGCCTTTTTCATACGAATCTTTCAGCATTTTTAATAATAAGTAGCCCGTTGCTTCCGCATCGTAAATCGCTCGGTGATGCTGAGTTAAATCAATATCAAACTTTTTAGCCAGCGTATTTAAGCGATGGTTCTTCATTTCAGGAAATAGAAATCGCCCCAATTCCAATGTATCAATCACGGGATTTTCGGCTTTATCCATTCCATAGCGCTGATAACCGGCATTTAGAAATCCCATATCAAAGGAAGCGTTATGTGCCACTAAAATCGAGTCTTGTGTCCACTCCTTAAAGTTACGCAAAACTTCTTCCACTTCTGGCGCTGTTTGCACCATTTCATCTGTTATTCCTGTTAAGTTAATAGTTGTCGATGACAGCGGATGATGGGGGTTAGCAAATGATTCAAAACGGTCAACAATTTCGCCGCCTTTAATTTTGACGCCGGCTAATTCAATGATCGTATCATACACAGCGGAAAGACCCGTCGTTTCAACATCAAATACAACGAACGTGTCGTCTTCAAGTTTACGATGAGCGTCATTGTAGGCAATCGGCACGCCGTCATCTACTAAATTCGCTTCTACTCCATATAAAATTTTTACCCCGTTTTTCTGACCGGCACTGTACGCCTCTGGAAACGACTGAGCAACCGCATGATCGGTAATTGCTATTGCTTTATGTCCCCATTTTTTTGCTTGAGCGACCAAGCTTGAGACAGGAGAAACAGCATCCATTTGGCTCATTGGAGAGTGCATATGCAATTCCACTCTTTTTTGACCTTCTGGCGCCTGATCTTCTCTAGTAATCGGCTTTATTTCATTAACATCGTTGGCAATCATAACGAGATCGCGGACGAACGTATCATTTTGTACGGTTCCGCGGGCTCTAACCCACATGCCTTTTTTCATTCTGCCATAAAGGGCTGCGTCTTCTTTATCCCTAGAAAACATCTTCACCATCATTGAATCGGTGTAATCTGTGATTTTGAACGTTAGAAGTGTCCGGCCGCTCCGAAGTTCTTTCGTCTCAGCGTCAAACACATATCCTTCTATCGCGATACGGCGTTCTTCATCCTGGATTTCTTCAAGCTTCTTAAAGTCTGCATCCTCTTTGATTCTTAAGCCGATTGTAAGCGGTCCTTCAGGGATCTCAGCATCCCCTTCTTCTTCACGCTTTTGCATTTCTACGACAGCTTGCATCGCACGTTCGGCATCTTCTTTTTGTTTCGCTTCTAAAAACTGCTGAAACTCATCATCTTTTTTGTCTGCTTCGGCAATTTCAATATCAAACATGACAGGCGGAAATCCATAATTCTGATACGTGCTGCACAGCCATTCGCCATACTTGTTCTTTAATGTCATCCCTTCTGCTTCATTGCTTACTTTCACTATTAATTTATTCCCTTTAACCTCGGGGTGCTGATTATTTAACAGCGACAGCATCGGAGGAGAAATCCCTTCAAGCTGCTGAACACAATAGGACCAATAATCTTTAATTTGGTCTTCTTGCAAGTTTGCATTTTTTACTTGTATGGTAAAAGTCACACGAGCTATTTCTTGAAACGACATCTGCAAAGCCCGGGTAAATTTAGTTAATAGATCACAAGGTATAATATGTTCGGTTATGAAAGCAAAGTGCCATTTCTTCGCTTGCCGTTCTACGGTCAATTTAGCGATTTCGGCACCTTCAAAATGTTTCATGTATACATCATCAGTCAGCTTCAGCTGCTGTAATAAAAGCTGAAACCTCTGCCGTTTTCCTTGGGATTCTTCGCTCATTATTCTTCCTCCCAACTATTTTCTGTTTTAATCATAAAGAAAGAAGCGTCAGATTTCAACGAGTGAACCTGATTCAACTGACTAGCAATTACTGCTAGAAGCTGTGATTCTATTAAAAACAACTATTGATTGGCTACATAAAAAGGCACCTGAAACCAGGCACCTTATTAATTATAGAGTATTAAATATCTCTTGAATTTTTGCAGGAAGATCGTTGACTTGGACCTCTAGCACTTCACCGCTATGACGGACTTTCAGTTCAACAATTCCCTCAGAAGCTTTTTTACCAACAGTAATGCGAATTGGCAAACCAATTAAATCACTGTCCGCAAATTTGACGCCTGGCCGCTCGGCACGATCGTCGAATAAGACATCGTAACGGAGTTCACGGAGCTCGCCATAAATTTGTTCAGCCAATTCCCGCTGCGCATCATCCTTCATATTGATTGGAATGAGATGAACATCATAAGGAGTTAATGCTTTCGGCCAAAGCAAACCTTTTTCGTCGTTGAATTGCTCAGCTACGGCTGCAAGAGTACGAGACACTCCAATTCCGTAACAGCCCATAATCATGGACTGAGAACGACCGTTTTCATCTAAATACGCTGCATTCATTGCCTCACTATAGCGCTTGCCTAATTTAAAGACATGCCCAACTTCAATGCCTTTAGCGAATTTAATGACTCCTTGTCCATCCGGTGAAAGATCTCCTTCTTGAATAAAGCGCAAGTCTGTATATTCAACATTATCACTGTCTCTGTCCGGATTCACATTCGTATAATGATAGTCTGTTTCATTCGCACCGCAAACACCATTCACTACATATTGAACCGCATGATCCGCAATGATTTTTACTTCATTGCTTACAGCTATAGGGCCTAGCGAGCCTGTTGCTGCTCCTAGAATAGATTCCGTTTCAGCAGGAGATGCCAGCTCTACTTGATCTTTAGCCAAAAAGTTTTTCAGTTTTATATCATTTACTTCATGATCGCCGCGCACAAGAACCAGTACATATTCTTCATCTGCTTTAAACAGCAGGGACTTGATGCACTTACTCTCAGCTACATTTAAAAATGCAGCTACTTCTTCGATCGTCTTCGCATTCGGAGTCTCGACTTTTTCGAGCGTCAGAAGTTCTTCATTGCTTTTTTCCACATTAGTAATGACCGGAGCCATTTCAATGTTGGCTGCATAATCAGATGTGTCTGAGTAAGCAATAGTATCTTCACCAATTTCAGAAAGCACCATAAATTCGTGAGTATCTTTACCGCCCATTGCACCTGAATCAGCAATAACTGCTCTGAAATTCAAGCCGCAGCGGCGAAATACATTGGAATACGCAGTGAATAGTCTGTCATATACCTCATCCAGACTTTCTTGTGAAGAGTGGAAAGAATACGCATCTTTCATAATAAACTCTCGGCCTCTAAGCAATCCAAATCGAGGACGCTTTTCATCTCTGAATTTCGTTTGGATTTGATAAAGTGTCAGCGGCAGCCGCTTATAAGATTTAACCTCATCACGCACTAAGCTTGTGATGACTTCTTCATGAGTGGCTCCAAGTGCAAATTCGCGGTCATGACGGTCTTTTAAACGCATGAGTTCAGGACCATATGTGTTCCAGCGGCCTGATTCCTGCCATAGCTCCGCTTGCTGCATTGCAGGCATTAGAAGTTCGACTGCACCGGCAGCGTCCATTTCTTCCCGTACGATTTCCTCCACTTTGCGAAGCACTTTTTTTCCAAGCGGCAAAAAGCTGTAAATCCCGCTGGCATTTTGCCGGATATATCCCGCTCGCAGCAGCAGCTGATGGCTTTTCACATCAGCGTCTGCTGGAATTTCTTTTAAAGTAGGAATTAACGTTTGGCTTTGTTTCATTATTATCGCACCTCAAACCATATTATTGTAAAAAGAAACGCTGGATGTCGTTCCATGTCACGACGATCATTAATAACATTAATAAAGCAAATCCCACAAAGTGGACCATTCCTTCTTTGCGGCGGTCAATTGGTTTCCCTCTGACTGCTTCCACAAGGAAAAACATCAGCCGACCACCGTCAAGAGCCGGGATTGGCAAAAGGTTCATAATTCCTAAATTGATGCTTAAGACGCCTGCCCATTTCGCTAAATACAGTATACCGGATTTAGCAACAGTATCCGTTGATACATAGATCCCTACAGGCCCTGAAAGCATATCAATGGAAAATTGGCCAGTAACTAATTGTCCTAGCAAACGGACGATTTCAATTGTCCAAAAGTAGGTTTCCTTCGCTCCATATGAGACTGATCCAAAGAAGGTTTTCTCTACGGGACTGTGCACCCCGATCATGCCGATTTTTTCGCCTTCAATCTCACGTACTTCTGGCACAACAGGAACGTCTAGCGTTTTAGAATCTCGTTCAATGGTAAAATCAAGTTCTTCATTTGGATTTTTTTGAATAACCTGCACAATATCTTCCCAGCTCGATACGCCTTCACCATTGATGCTTACCACTTGGTCCCCTTGCAATAAGCCTGCTTTTTTCGCTGCACCATCTTCGGTCAGCTTGCCAAGTTCAGGTTCATTTGTCGGCACACCTTGTACAATCGCAATCACGATAAAAACAACGAAAGCTAAAATAAAGTTAAACAGCGGCCCTGCGAAAATGGCCAAAAACCGCTCCCACAATGTTTTGGAGGCAAATTGCCGGTCCCAAGGAGAGATTTGGCTTTCAATTCCATCTTCTACGATAAGTGCTTCTCTATGGATCGGAAACACTTGAAGTTCTTCTTCTCCATCTTCATACCCACGAATCTCTAGCTGATGCTCAAGGTCCGCTTGCTCCACTTCTATGACACGAGCGTCAGGGTATTGGTCTCTGCCATTTAAAATGATCTTGGTGATTTCTTGCTGTTCATTAAAGATGACTCCGATCCGGTGGCCCGCTTTTAAGTCCACCATTTCTGGATCTTCACCGGCCATGCGAACATAACCGCCTAACGGAAGCAGCCTCAATGTGTAAACAGTCTCACCTTTTTTGTGAGCAAAAACCTTAGGACCAAATCCGATAGCAAACTCTCTGCAAAGAATGCCTGCTCTTTTAGCAAAAATAAAATGACCTAGTTCATGAAAAAAAACAAGGGCACCAAATATAACGATAAACGCTATAACAGTACTCAAACTTATAACCACCTTTTTTTATAAAAGTGAATGGACGAACTGTCTCGTCTGTACATCTGTCCACTGAATCGTTTCTAAATCAGGATTGGCAATAACAGAATGGTGTTCAAGAGATCGTTCTACCAGTTCATCAATCTGCAAAAATGTTGCTCTCCCCTGCAAAAATGCTGCAACTGCTGCTTCGTTAGCAGCATTTAAAACAGTAGGAGCCGTACCGCCAAGCTTTCCTGCTTCATAGGCAAAAGCTAGCATCCTATATCGATTCATGTCCATTTCTTCAAAATGCAGCTTCCCTATTTCAGCCAAATTCAGACGCTGACTTTCTTTAAGCGGAAGCCGATCGGGGTAGGTGAGCGCATATTGAATCGGCACTCTCATATCCGGGCTTCCAAGCTGCGCCATTACAGAACTGTCATGAAATTCGACCATTGAATGAATAATACTTTCTCGATGCAAAATAACATCTATTTTATCATAAGGAAGCCCAAACAGCCAGTGAGCTTCAATAACTTCAAGTCCCTTATTCATCATTGTGGCAGAATCGATGGTGATCTTAGCACCCATGGACCAATTCGGGTGATTTAATGCTTCCTCAACCGTCACTCCTTTAAGGTCTTCACGGCTGCGATCTCGAAAACTTCCGCCTGAAGCTGTAATGACCAGCCTGTCAATATTCTTTTCTTGCTCTCCTTGCAGACATTGAAAGATTGCAGAGTGCTCACTGTCCACCGGTAAGAGCGAAACGTTGTTTTTCCGTGCCGCTTCCATCACTAAGTGGCCGGCTGTGACAAGTGTTTCTTTGTTGGCGATGGCAATGGTCTTTTTCGCTTCAATCGCCTGCATGGTTGGATACAAACCTACGCTGCCAAGAACAGCATTGACTACTATATCTGAAGAAGGATATACAGCTATTTCCACGAGCCCTTCTTCCCCATGCATCACTGTTACACCTGGAAATTCCTCTTTCAACTTTTTGGCATCATCTGCCTGCTGAACTGAAACGGCCTCGGGTTTAAACTGCTGAATAATCTTTCTTGTTTCATCTATATTCCTGCCGGATGAGCATGCCACTAATTGAAACTCTTCCGGATGCTGACGTATCACATCTAGCGTCTGCAGGCCAATAGAACCTGTAGCGCCTAACAAACTGATCTTTTTCAAACGGTTCATCTCCTCGTACTCATACTGCAGCTTATATCACTTGAAGGACATGCAAAAGCGGAAACACAAACAGCCAGCTGTCTACTCGGTCAAGCACACCGCCATGGCCGGGTAAAATGGTTCCGGAATCTTTCACATGGTAATGCCGTTTTAATGCAGATTCGACAAGATCGCCTAGCTGTCCAAAAATAGAAAGTACAGCTGTTGCAATTAACAAGAGCGGCAACACTGTCTGCATGTCAGTTGTTAAGCTGAATATAACGGCTACAGCTAATGCGGAGGCAATGCCGCCGACAAAGCCTTCCACTGTCTTTTTAGGGCTGATCTCCGGCCATAGCTTGCGCTTTCCATACGCTCGGCCAACAAAGTAAGCCCCTGAATCAGTAGCCCATGTAATAAACAGAGCAAAGAAGACAAATACGGCTCCTGCTTCTCTAGTTTCTAAGAAGTAATAGAACCCGAATCCTACATACAAGGCCGTTAACACGCAAAATGCCGCATCATCGAAATTAAAGCGGTTTTTCGTTAAAACTGTATAAATCAGCAAAAGCAAGACAATCAATAGTGCCAGCTGCAGTTTATTATATCCTGCATGCTCAATTGCCACAGTCATTCGTTCAGGTACTAACAACACCCATAACAAGGCTACGGATAACATGCCCGGCAAGGAAGCAATCGCTGTTTTTTTCATTTTCAGCGCCTCTTGCAGAGCAACTGTCGCCATTAAGTATGTCATGATTAAGAATGGCCATCCTCCGTAAAGTACAATTGGCAGAAATGCTGCTGCTGCAACTACTGCAGTTATAATGCGTTGTTTCATTATTTTAAGCTCCTAACCTTTGTCCATTTTAACAAAATTAAGTTAACCCACCAAATCGGCGAGACCTCTTTTGGTAAACGTCAATCGCCTCTAACAAATGACCTTCATCAAAATCAGGCCATAATACGTCCGTAAACCAAAACTCCGTGTAAGCAAGCTGCCATAGCATAAAATTGCTCAACCGAATTTCTCCGCTAGTCCGGATTAACAAATCAGGATCCTTAAGATGCTTGGTCATTAGATAGGCTGATAACAATTCTTCATTCAAATCGTCTTGTTTTATTATACCATCTTTTTCATCTCGGATTATAGCTTTAATTGCCTCTAGGATTTCCGAGCGGCTCCCATAGTTTAAAGCGAAGTTTAGCACTAAGCCATCATTTTCTTTCGTCGCTTCCATCGCTTTTTCCACAGCCGACAATGTGTGTGCCGGAATTTGATCCCTGTCACCCATCATCTCGACTCTGACGTTTTCTTCTATTAATTCAGGTAAAAATGTTCCTAAAAATTCTTCCGGAAGCTTCATTAAAAAATCAACTTCCAGCTTAGGTCGTTTCCAATTTTCAGTAGAAAACGCATAAAGCGTTAGTGCCTTAACCCCTAATTTATTGGCGAGCCTCGTAATTTTCCGTACAGTTTTCATGCCTTCGTGATGGCCTGCAATTCTAGGCATTGCACGCTTACGGGCCCAGCGCCCATTGCCGTCCATAATAATAGCAATATGCTCAGGGATGGCTTCCTTCTTCACTTCTTCCATTTTATTCTCTGTATTATGGCCTTCTTTGGTCTTCCATAATCTTTTTTTGTTAATCATAAACGGTCCTCCACTATGTATCATCCCGAAATTAATTCAATCATTAACTATTATAATACCAAAGTTATTAGATGATTACTTTGAAGAATTATATGCATTTTTATGAATAATAAAAGGAGACGATATGAATAAAACCCTCTTGCTCAGAAGAGGGTTTTATCATTACACTTCCATAATTTCTTTTTCTTTATCTTTGGAGATGCCATCAATTTTATTAATATATTCATCGGTCTGCTTTTGAACATCTTCTGTCAATCCACGCAAACCATCTTCAGTGATTTCACCGTTTTTCTCAAGCTTTTTCAATTCATCATTCGCATCTCGGCGAATATTGCGAATAGCTACTTTTGCATCTTCGCCTTCTTTTTTCACAAGCTTAACTAATTCTTTACGGCGTTCTTCCGTCAATGCTGGAAAAGCAAGACGAATCACAGATCCATCATTTGAAGGAGTCAAACCTAAATCAGATTTCAAAATCGCTTTTTCAATATCACCCATAGAAGTTTTATCATATGGCTGAATCACAAGCAATCTTGCTTCTGGAATAGATACAGATGCTAACTGATTAATTGGAGTAGGCGCACCATAGTAATCAACAGTAATTCTGTCTAGTAATGAAGAGTTTGCACGTCCAGCGCGAATTGACGCTAATTCTCTAGTATATGCCTGTACCGCTTTAGTCATTCTTTCTTTCGCTTGATCCATTACTTGTTTTTCCATTATGCTTTCCCCCTTACAATTGTTCCAATTTCTTCTCCCATAACGACTCTCTTAATATTTCCGCTTTCCATCACAGAGAAAACGACTAGCGGAATATCATTGTCCATACAAAGAGAAGATGCGGTTGAATCCATTACAGCCAGTCCTTCTTTAATGACATCTAAATAAGATAGCTCTTGATACTTAACAGCCTCTTTATCAATTCGTGGATCCGCAGAGTAGACACCATCCACATTATTTTTCGCCATTAAAATGACTTCTGCTTCAATTTCAGCTGCACGCAATGCGGCAGTTGTATCTGTAGAGAAATAAGGATTTCCTGTGCCTGCTGCAAAGATCACGACTCTCTTCTTTTCTAAATGACGAATCGCTCTGCGGCGAATATATGGTTCTGCCACTTGGCGCATTTCTATAGAGGTTTGTACACGTGTTTCAATACCGAGCTGTTCTAGGCTGTCTTGAAGAGCCATAGAGTTCATTACAGTGGCAAGCATCCCCATGTAATCAGCTGTTGCACGGTCCATACCCATTTCACTGCCTATTTTACCTCTCCAGATATTTCCGCCACCGACTACTACAGCCACTTCGACATCAAGCTCTGCAATTTCTTTGACTTGTTCAGCTACGGATTTAATAATAGTGGGGTTAATGCCAAAACCGGCTTCTCCAGCCAAAGCTTCACCGCTTAGCTTTAATACAACTCGTTTATACTTCGGAACGTTCATGAAGACCTCCATATGTAATACTTTTTTTTACAACTTTTATTTATTTACATCTCGATTAGATGAAATCCCTCACCAATACGGTAAGGGATTCCATTTAATAATTGATTTCTTTCCATTCATTAAACGGAAAAAGATTATTTTTTAACTTGGCTCATTACTTCTTCAGCAAAGTTATCTTGACGTTTTTCTAGGCCTTCTCCTACTTCGTAACGGATGAAATCCTTCACAGTAGCGCCTTTAGATTCTACAAATTGACGTACTTTTTGATCTGGATTCTTTACAAATGTTTGATCCACTAGGCAGATATCTTCAAAGAATTTGCCAAGACGGCCTTCAACCATTTTCGCTACAATGTTTTCTGGTTTGCCTTCATTTAAAGCTTGTTGAGTAAGCACTTCACGCTCACGAGCAACTTCTTCTTCAGATACTTGTGCACGAGAAATGAACTTAGGGTTTAAAGCAGCAGCGTGCATCGCTACATCTTTAGCTGCTTCTACATCTGTTGTTCCTTCTAATAATGTAAGAACACCGATGCGTCCGCCCATATGCAGGTACTCACCAAATGCATCATTGTCGCCCTTTGTTTTTAATTCAAAACGGCGAAGAGTAATTTTCTCTCCAATTTTGGCAATCGCTTCGTTGATGTGCTCGCTCATTTTTTTGCCGTTTGGCATTTCTGTTTCAAGAGCTTCTTCAACAGTAGCTGGCTTTTTAGCAAGTAATTCTGCTGCTAATTCTTTAACAAGTGTTTGGAAACCTTCGTTTTTAGCAACGAAATCTGTTTCAGCATTCACTTCTAAAATAACAGCTGTATTGCCTTCGCTTTGGATGAATGTAGTACCTTCAGCTGCAATGCGGTCCGCTTTTTTCGCAGCAGATGCAATTCCTTTTTCACGTAGAAAATCAATTGCTTGATCCATATCACCATTTGTTTCAGTTAACGCTTTTTTACAGTCCATCATACCAGCGCCAGTTTTCGCACGTAGTTCTTTTACCATTTGAGCAGTAATTGCCATGAGTATTTTCCTCCTTCAGATCATTTGCAGGTGTAATATTTTATGTTTAGCTTTTGTATTTGGAAAAGCTTTAAATGATCTACATTCTGACTATTATCAGCCAAATGTATACCTGTTAAAGATTTGTCCAATTGTTTAATCAGCTTAATAATATAAATAATGATTCATTGGATTCATAGCCATCTGCCAGCCTTATTGACTGGTTTGCCATGAATATCCTTATCTCAATTCCTTAAAAAAAGGTGATAAGGGACTTCCCACTTATCACCTTTTAAGAAATTACTCAGCTGCAGCTTCTGCTACTTCTGCTGTTTCTTCACCTTGTTTTGCTTCAAGGATTGCATCTGCCATTTTACCAGTCAGAAGTTTTACCGCACGGATTGCATCATCGTTTGCAGGAATTACGTAATCGATTTCATCTGGATCACAGTTCGTATCAACGATACCAACGATCGGGATGTGCAATTTACGAGCTTCCGCAACAGCGATGCGCTCTTTGCGAGGGTCGATAATGAATAGAGCATCAGGAAGCCCTTTCATGTCTCTGATTCCGCCTAAGAATTTTACTAAACGCTCATGTTCTTTTTTCAATTGTACTACTTCTTTTTTAGGAAGAACTTCGAAAGTGCCATCTTCTTCCATTTTTTCGATATTTTTCATGCGTTGAACGCGTTTTTGGATAGTTGAGAAGTTAGTTAATGTACCACCTAACCAACGTTGGTTAACAAAGTACATTCCAGAACGTTCAGCTTCGTCTTTAACAGATTCTTGAGCTTGTTTTTTCGTACCAACGAAAAGAACTTTGCCGCCGTTTTCTGCTAAATCTTTAACGAAACGATAAGCTTCTTCAACCTTTCTTACTGTTTTTTGAAGGTCGATGATGTAGATGCCGTTACGCTCTTGGAAAATGTATTTCTTCATTTTCGGGTTCCAACGACGTGTTTGGTGACCAAAGTGAACACCAGCTTCAAGCAATTGCTTCATAGAAATAACTGACATGTTTGTTTCCTCCTAATGGTTTTTAAAAATTCCTCCGCTCCCGTCATTTTTGAGCAGAAACTATTAATAAAATAGCACCGTCTGTCCAAATCAGCGAGCGTGTGTATTAACACCGTTAGTAACTATATCATAATAGCGGAGTCCAATCAACTATTATTCACCGTTTTGATTAAACTTTAGAGCAAGTTCAATTTCCGTTTTGCCTTTGTTTAATTTTTTGGCAATTTCCTGATTTGTTAAACCCTCCTCTTGAAAGTACTTAATTCGGGTTAATAAATCATCCTCTTCCGATGGAGTCCGCCTAACGGGTTTGAATGTTGAAACTTCCTCTTGCTTCCCTTTAGATTGATACCGTTTCGCAGCAAGCGCTCTCTGCATATTAGGAACTAGTATTTCCGGCTGCAATTTTTTAGCTGGCTCTGCCGGCTGTTCTGACTTGGCTCCTGCACTAGGCACGATTTCCTTATCATTTGTTTTTGTCTTTTGGTTCGTTACCTGCTGAATAAACTTTTCGTTTTCTTCTTGTATTTCCAGAAGATAAGCAGACATCATTTCTTCCATTTCATCCATCAGCTTTTGCTGCTGATTTTTAATATCAAGCAGCCGATTTTGTCTTGTAAACAATAATATAATGGCTAGCAGGCTGATCGCATGCAATAAAAAAGTGGATAGTAATAAGAACGTGGTCATTTCTTCTCCTTAGCCGCTAAAGTCAATTTGATTGCCCTTGTACGGGTGCGGCTGGTTTTGTTTTTCTTTTTGGTTTTCATTTTGCCGTTTATTTTTCTGATTGTTTTTTGGTTGGGATTGCTGTTCGCCCTTCCCGTCTCGTTTGATTTGTGCCTCGCTGGACTTATTTGTTTCAACAACTGTTTGTTTTTTCTTCTGCAGCTCTTTTTCAGCCATCATTCCTGCAAACTCTTGCATCATTTGTCCCTGCTGCTGGTGCTGCTGGCTGGACTTACCAGCTTCAAACGTTCTCGGCAGTGCAATTTGCATTTCAATTGCTTTTAAACTCACAATCCCCACCCCGCATTTTTTTAGTTTCCGCTTCCATTCAACTTTATCAGCTGATTCTTTAACTTAAACAATGCCTTTGAATGTATTTGTGAAATTCTTGAAGTTGATAGATTCATAATTTCACCTATTTCAGTCAATGTCAGCTCTTCTTGATAAAACAAACTTAGAACCAGCTGTTCTTTCTCTGAAAGTTTGCTTATTTCACCTGATAATTCAGCAATCAACTCACCTTTCATTACCTCTTCTTCAGGAGTGGCTGTTTTGTCGTCTTTTATAACAAAGCTTTTTCCTTCAGAGTCGTCCTGATCGTGAATGTGTTCATCCATTGAAAGGACGTTGGCAAAAAAGTGCTCACTCATCGTTTGATGCACTTCATCTTCTGTAATGTCGAGCTGCTTTGCTACTTCATCAGCAGAAACATGTCTCATATATTTCTGCTCTAACTCATCAATCTTTGCTTCAATTTTTTTGGCTTTCTCCCTAGTGCCTCTTGGCAGCCAATCTTCTTTTCGAAGGCCGTCTAAAATCGCGCCGCGTATACGGAATGAAGCATACGTATCAAACTTTAAATCTCTTGCTGGGTCAAACTTATTTAAGGCATCTAACAGCCCCATCAATCCCAGACTTTTGATCTCTTCTTTGTTCACACTCTTCGGAAGACTCGCGCCAATCCGCTGCGAATGAAAATAAACCAGCGGCATATACTTTTGAACCAGGAAATCTCCAGCTTCCGGGTCTCCTTTCACCTTCCATAATTGCCAAAGCTTTTTTTCTTCCAACACATTTAAATTTGTCATATCTCTGTCTCTCTCCTCTGCGGGGTGTCCTTTTAGAGAAGTACTATTTGAGGCTCATAAACTAATTACTCCTTATGTTCCACATTTTATAGAAAAATACCATTTAAAAGCAAATTTATTTAATTAATAGCTAAAAAGGGACAATCAATTGTCCCTTTTTGCCTACTCTATTCATTTAGCATTTGCCTAATAATTTTTGCGGTATCTTCTGATGCCACCGCAGGGTTAGCATCAGAAGCAGTCTTCACTTCTATATTCTGTTCGGATAGATCTCCTGAAACTAGGTCAGCTCTCTCGTTCAGCACGTCTGAATCTGGTTGGTCACCATTCACAAAACCTGCGATGTTTTCCGGAAACGCTTGAGCTAGTAAAATACGAACGATGTAAGTCAGAAGAAAGAATGCTCCACCAGCTGCGAAGGATTGGAGAATGACTGGCCACGGTTCACCTTGAGCAAATGACAGCAGAAAATACAAAGTAAAGCCTGCAATTAAGGCCCATATATTCCACAGGATCGTTCCCTTCATTAAATCTCACGCACTCCTTTATTAACCGTGCGAATCTGCAGGAGAAAACTGGCAGGGTCAAACTCAATGGTGCGTCCGCTGTTGCCGCCGACATCTTCTGCCACCAGCTGGATATTCTCCTGAAGCAGCTTTTGTTTTACAGCTTCGATATTTCTTGGACCGATTCTCATTAAGTTGCTTTGAGAGCTAAATTGAAACATTTGCGCGCCTCCGGCAATTTTAGACTTTAGTCGATAAGCCTGCGCTCCTTGACCCTTCAGAATGGAAATGAGCTCCGCAATGCCAGTATCTGCAAATTTTGCTTTATTCAGTTTTTCAGTTTTTGCCAGACTCGAATCTGGGAGCATCACATGAACCATGCCAGCTATAGCTGCTCGTTCATCATAAATCACCACGCCTACACAGGAACCAAGACCTGACGTGCGTATCGTGCCGGGCGGCCTGACTATATTTAAATCCGCTATTCCTACTTTGACTACTTGGCTGAGGCTATTCATGGAATTCTACCCCTAACGCTCGAAAAATGGCAGGGAATGATTCCGGGTCTGGCAGCAGAAAGAAATGTCCTTTCACTGTATCTTGAAAAGCAAGGTTCGCCTCTCTTAATTCAGTATCCACTACGATCGCATAGTCGCCATATTGAGATACTTCTAAAAGACCATAACTGATGATTGCTCCAAACATATCAATCGCAAGTTCTGGAACCGAAGGCTGTAAGTGAAGCTGGGTGAAATCACTCAACGCTGACAGGTATGATCCTGAGAGGATATTTCCTAATTCTTGCATCGCTGATAAACCTAGGCTGTCTGATTCGGTATTGCGAAAAGAAAAGGCTGCATCACCCGTCATACTTTGAATAAACCCCTCCGCTTGGTGCAGGGGCAGAATGAAAAACATATTGCCTGTAGCTTCCCCTTCAATTCTCAGACTGACGCTGACAACTTCTTGTTCAGCTCCGCCCGCCATATCCATCATCTCATTAAAGGCAGCTACTCTGACGCTTGGAACTTTCATATCAATCTTTTTTTGCAAGAGTGTGGAGAGAGCCGTTGCCGCATGGCCGGCTCCAATATTGCCAATTTCTTTTAATATATCAAGATGCATAGTTTGGATATTACTAATATAATTCATAGCGCTGTCCTATTTAAAAACCTTTTCTAGACTAAGCAATATTAATAATCTTTTTTCAAGCTTGGCGACACCTGTTATATATTCCGCTTCAACAGAACCGACTACGTCCGGCTGCGGCTCAATGGAATCACTCGGAATATCCAGCACGTCATTGGCTCCATCAACCACAAGCCCTACTTCCATATCATCTAAAGCGGCAATGATTATTCTCGTAGAATCATCGTATTCGCCTTGAGGAAGGTTAAAACGTTTTCTAAGATCAATAATTGGGGTAACGACTCCGCGTAAATTAATTACCCCTTTTATAAAACCGACAGTTCCTGGGACACGGGTAATATGCATTAATTTTTCAATCGAATGAACTTGATGCACCGGGAAAGCATATTCTTTATCCATTAATTGAAAAGCAATCACTTTTATCGTTGCTGGAGCTGCAATTTCACTCATGATTTTCACTCCTTCTCATTCTCTCTTTATTTAATCAACGCATTGCAGTCGACGATCAGTGCAACCTGGCCATCTCCTAGAATAGTCGCTCCTGAAATCGCAAATACATTCGATAAATAATTACCCAGCGATTTCAGCACGACTTCCTGCTGGCCAATAAATGAATCTACTACCAGCCCGGCCATTTTATCCCCTTTACGAATAATTACAACAGAGAAATAATTGTCTTTCTCTTCCGTAATCGGCACCTCAAAAATATTCTCTAAAAATACGAGAGGTACAACTTTTCCTCTAAAGTCAATGACCTGCTGATTATGAGCATTTAGGATATCTTCTTTTTTCACAATCGCTGTTTCAATAATAGAAGAGAGCGGGATGGCATATTTTTCTTTGTCCACTTCCACTAGCATGACTGAAATGATGGATAATGTTAAAGGCAGCTGAATAGAGAAAATCGACCCTTGTCCCTCAGCAGCATCAATACTGATAGATCCGCCAAGAGATTCGATGGTTGTCTTCACTACGTCAAGCCCAACCCCGCGTCCAGAAATATCGGACACTTGGTCTGCTGTAGAGAAACCTGATGCGAGTATTAATTCATATACTTGTTTGTCTGACAGCGTTTGTGCCTGATCTTCCGTGACCACACCTTTGGCCAACGCTTTACTTAATACCTTATCGCGTTTAATTCCGGCTCCATCATCTTCAATTTCAATAAATACATGATTGCCGCTGTGGTAAGCTTTTAATTTCACCGTTCCTTCAGCAGATTTCCCCTTCGAGAGCCGTTCCTCAGGCATCTCTACCCCATGATCGATCGCATTGCGGATTAAATGTACAAGTGGATCGCCGATTTCATCGATAACTGTTCGGTCAAGCTCCGTCTCTGCACCGATGATCTCCAGGTTTATTTGTTTATTTAGATCTCTCGCCAGCTGTCTGACCATTCTCGGGAAACGATTAAATACTGTCTCAACTGGAACCATGCGCATATTGAGAATGATATTTTGCAAGTCCCCAGAGATTCGGGACATTCTTTCCACTGTTTCATTTAATTCAGGGTGGTTTAATTCGCCGGATATTGATTCAAGTCTACCTCTATCAATAACCAGTTCTTCAAACAAATTCATTAATACGTCTAACCGCTCGATATTTACACGAATGGTTTTACTTGAAACGGCCTGCTGTTTTGTATTTTTTTGTTCTGTGTCTTCTTTAGCCGGTGTCTTCACAGGTTTCTCAACAGTTTGTACTGAGGAGGAAGCGGCAATACTTGCAGCAGCGTTCTTTATTTCATTTACTGCTTCTTGTGCAGGCTCTGCTGTTGGCGCATCGAGTGTCAGCTCTGCTACTGTCACAACTTCTACTTCAGAAACTTTTTTCACTTTACTTTCTATTTCTTCTGAGGATTCTTTTGTTACAAGAGTGACGGTGAAATGATCATCAAATTGTTCTTCCTCAAGCTGCTCGGTAGAAGGGGTTGATTTAATTACTTCTCCGCATTTTTCAAGTACTTCAAATACCATAAAGACTCGCGCAGCTTTTAATACGCAGTCACTTCGTAATTCCACGCCAATTTCAAAGCATGTAAACCCTTGCTCGTTTGATTGCTGAATAACTGTCCGTTCAAATTCATCATAATTAGAAGAGATCGCTACTTTATCTGAATGATCCTCATTAGATGGAGATTCTGGTAACGATGGAGAGGATGATGGACTTTCCCCTTTTTCAATTTTCAGCAACTTTTCAACAACTTCAGTTACATTTCTTTTCCCGTCTCCTCCAGAGGCAATATCATTCACCATTTCTTCTAAATCATCAATCGAAGAGAAAATCACATCCATAATTTCCTCATTCACATGAATTTTATGATTGCGGATTCCGTCTAATACGTTTTCCATTTTATGCGTTAAGTTAGCCAAGTCTTCATAGCCCATCGTTGCTGACATGCCTTTCAATGTGTGAGCTGAACGAAAGATCTCATTAACAATGGCAATATCTTCAGGGTTTTTCTCAAGAGCTAATAAATTTTCGTTTACCGCCTGCAAATGTTCTTTGCTTTCATCTATAAAGACTTCTAAATACTGATTCACATCCATGAGTGACTCACCCTTTCTAAGGTAAATACTTGACAATTACTTCAGCAATTTGTTCAAGCGGACTAACTTCATCTATTAAATGGGTAGCGATCGCGGCTTTTGGCATCCCAAATACGATACAGGACTCCTTCGATTCAGCAATCGCCCGCACATTGCCTGTCTCCTTTAGCTGGATTAAACCATTGGCTCCATCAGACCCCATCCCTGTCATGATAACAGCCACTTTATCCACGTCATTCATTTCGCTTAGTGAATGAAACATAACGTCAACAGCTGGCCGATGACCGTTTACTGGTGATGATTGATCCAGATGGACGGCGATTGAAGCGCCGATTTTTTTTACCTTTAAATGATAATCCCCTGGCGCAATATAGGCGGTGCCTTTTTGTAGAATTTCTCCGTCTTCTGCTTCCTTAACATGAATGTCAGAAAGAGAATCCAATCGCTGCGCCAAAGATTTGGTAAATCCAGGCGGCATGTGCTGAACGACAAGGATCGGAGCATTTATAGCAGCAGGTATTTTTGTTAATACTTGCTGAAGCGCACGCGGCCCTCCTGTTGACGTGCCGATCGCAATAATCTTCTTGTTCGACTGGCTCCAATGTTTAACCATCGTGGTGCGAGTTAAGACACTTTGCTCTTCAATAGATTCTTTTATAGGCGGTACTTTTTCTAATGACGAGGGTGATGAACCTAAGCGAGTGACATTTACTTTGCTCGCCGACAGCACTTTTTCTATTAATTCATCTTTCACTTTATGTAAATCTAAAGAGATTGTCCCAGAAGGCTTAGCAATAAAATCTACCGCTCCGTAGTCCATAGCTGTCATTGCAGCATCAGCCCCTTCCTTCGTGAGACTTGAAAGCATGACGACAGGGGTTGGCTGGTGCTGCATGATATAGCGAAGAGCTTCAAGCCCATTCATTTCTGGCATTTCTACGTCCATTGTCATGACGTCAGGGTTTAATTGCTCCAATTTCTTAATCGCATCCTTCCCATTCCTGGCAGTGCCAACAACGAATAAATCGGGATGAGTGGATAGGAAGTCTGCAATCAGTTTTCTCATAAAAGCCGAATCATCAGCAATAAGAACTTTTTTTCTATTCATATACTATCGCTGCCTTTCAAACAAAAAATAGCGAAGCTTTTTGACGAATCCAATCTTTTCAAACGAGTGCTCTGCATCTACTGGACTGTTAACATATTTCGAAACAAGTCCGCGCATGGATTGCGAAATCACTGCGTTAGGATAAGAGAGCAAAAAGGGCTGTTGAGCAGAAACTGCTTTTCGAACGGTTTTATCCTCTGGCAAAATGCCTAATTCAACGACCTCTTTATTCATAAATTGGTTCATAACATGCTTCAAGCGGCGAAGAGTTTCGGTGCCTTCAGAAGGCTTTTCTGCACGGTTGCAAATTAAGTGGAAGCTTTTTTGCTCATCACGTAAATGGATATATTTCATCATGGAATAGGCATCAGTAATGGCCGTAGGTTCCGGGGTGGTCACTACGATGACATCTTCAACTGACATAATGATATCCAGGCTTTCTTTCGTCGCCCCTGCACCCATATCAAATAAAAGGTAATCATACTGGTACTGCAGCTTTTCAAAAGCTGACAGCCACCTTTCTAAATGATTTTCCCCCCATTCCATCAGCCTGCCGAGACTTGTTCCTCCTAAAATACACGAGATTCCACCCGGGCCTTCAACCACTAAATCTTCAAGTTCTACATTATTTTCAAAGAAATCAATAATCGAATATTCAGCTGATTGACCAGTAAGTAAATGGATATTCCCCATACCAATATCCATATCTAATATTAGCACTTTTTTCCCATAATTACTTAATTGAATCGCAAAATTCATGGAAATGTTTGATTTTCCTACTCCGCCTTTTCCGCTGACTACCGCTATCGTTTGAGCTGGCTTATGATGTGCTCTAAGCAATTTTTGGCGCAATTCTTCAGCTTGATCACTCACTGTACTTATCTCCAAAAATTAAATTTGTTATTTTTACAGTATCTGCTTTCATCATATCATCCGGTACATTTTGTCCATTGGTAATAAAGGCGGCACCCTTATTGTACTTATGAATTAAATTTAACAGTGTGCCTCTTGTCTTCGTTTCATCGAGCTTTGTAAAGATCAAACGATAAATAGGCACTTTAGAAAAGTTCTCAATAATTTCTTCTAAATCGTTTTCCTTTGATGTCAGGGATAACACTAAATAATTTTCTGATTCATCGAATGAGATAATCTGTTCCAATTCATTGATATACGAGCTTTCTCGATAGTTCCGCCCAGCCGTATCAATGAAAATTAAATCATATTCTTTAAATTTGTCCACAGCTTTCCTAAAATCTTCTGCTTTATAAGCTACTTCTACAGGAACATTTAATAGGTTGGCATAGATTTTCAACTGCTCAATTGCTGCGATCCGATACGTATCTGTCGTTATAAAAGCAATTTTCTTTTTATGCTCCAATACGTTCATAGCCGCGATTTTAGCCAATGTGGTTGTTTTCCCTACACCCGTCGGACCCATGATATTAATGTATTTTTTATTAAATAAAGCTTCTTCTGGCTGATAAGGCTGCAGTTTACCTTGCATCCAGTCACGACTCCACTGTCTCACACGTTCCTCATCCGCTGTGCCTTTTTCTTGCTTCCATTTTTCCATTAATGTTTGAGCCAGCTCATGGATCAAAGCGTCTGAAACTTCTTGTGTTTTCAAGTGAAGCAAAACACCATGAAATTCTTTTGGATAGGCTTCAAGTGAACGATCGGTTTGACGTGATAATTGCTTGATCATCTCTTTTAATTCCGATACTTCACTCGCTAGTTTTCCATCGTCTGCCTGCACCGCATGTTTCTCTTTCAAAACGGGTGCTTGTGGTATATAAGCAGGCGGAATTTGACCTTCTTTTTTTATGGGGGTTCTGTCTATCTGCGGATCTACTGCCGCCACAACCTCAATATTTTTCTTCTTAAAAAAACCGAGAAAGCCGCCTGTATACACCGTTTTAGACTGAAGAAGAATCGCCTGTTCACCTAAATCGGAACGAACTTTCTTCATCGCTTCGGGCATAGATGAGGCTCTGTATTTTTTTACTTTCAATGAATATTCACCACCCCGACACTTTGTACTTCAATGCTTGGTTCTAGTTCATTATAGGAAAGGATAGGCAACTGCGGGAAATAACGCTCCGATAATTGCCTCACGTACATTCGAATCGCCGGCGAGCACAGAATGATCGGTGTTTGCTGCATAAATGAAACTTGTTCCACTTGACCGGCTAATGCTTCTAGGATATTTTGTGAATCACCAGGGTCTAGCGACAAGTAATTTCCATGTTCAGTTTGCTGCACACTGTCTGCGACTAGCTTTTCAATTTGCCCCGACAATGTAATGACTTTTAATGACTCCCCACCTTCAGCATATTGATTCGTAATTTGTCTCGCTAACGCTTGCCGGACATATTCAGTCAATAAATCTGTGTCCGAAGACATTTTGCCAAAATCCGCAAGTGTTTCAAAAATGATCGGCAAATTCCTGATCGAAATATTCTCTTTTAATAGTTTAGAAAGTACTTTTTGCACTTCACCCACTGATAGAGGATTAGGTGTAACTTCCTCTACTAGGATTGGATAGGTTTCTTTTAAATGATCGATCAGCTGCTGCGTTTCCTGGCGTCCGAGCAGCTCGTGAGCGTTCATTTTAATTACTTCTGTTAAATGAGTTGATACGACGCTTGGGGGATCTACTACGGTATAACCTAAGATTTCAGCTTGTTCTTTCATTTCTTCTGTAATCCATTTCGCTGCCAATCCAAAAGAAGGCTCGACTGTATCGATTCCTTCTACCATGTCGTCTTCTTCTCCGGGACTCATAGCCAAATAATGATCTAAGAGAAGCTCACCTGATGCCATTTCGCTTCCTTTCACCTTAATTCTGTATTCGTTAGGCTGTAATTGGATATTATCGCGAATTCTGACGACAGGAATGACGAGTCCGAGTTCCATGGCAAGCTGCCGCCGAATCATGACAATACGATCCAAAAGATCGCCACCTTGGTTGGCATCAGCGAGCGGAATCAATCCATAGCCGAACTCAAACTCGATGGGATCGATGTTAAGCAAATTGACCACACTTTCTGGACTTTTCAATTCTTCGGTCTCCATCGCTTCTTCCACTTCGAGCGGATCTTCTATCTCTTCTTTTGGCGCCCTTTGTAACATGAATGCTCCAAATGCTAATACACCTGCGATAGGAATAGTCAAGATATCGTTGATCGGTGTGGCAACTCCTAAAAGAAAAATCGTGCCTGCCGCTACATAGAGCATAATTGGATAGGCAAGGAGCTGAGACATAATGTCTTCCCCTAAATTCCCTGTAGACGCAGCCCTCGTGACAACAATTCCTGTCGCTGTAGAAATTAATAATGCCGGAACCTGAGATACGATTCCATCCCCAACTGTTAATAATGAATAACGGCTGGCAGCTTCCGCTAAAGGAAGGTCTTGCTGAACCGCTCCGATCACAATACCAAAAATCAGGTTAATAATAACAATGATAATTCCGGCGATGGCATCACCCTTAACAAATTTCGTGGCACCATCCATCGCACCATAAAAGTCAGATTCTCTGCTGACTTTTTCCCGTCGCTCTCTAGCCTCTTGTTCAGAAATCATACCTGCATTCAAATCAGCATCAATACTCATTTGTTTACCTGGCATCGCATCCAGAGTAAACCGGGCAGCTACTTCAGATACCCGCTCCGACCCCTTCGTGATGACGACAAATTGAATGATAATTAAAATTAAGAAGACTACCATACCGACAATGATATTGCCTCCAACCACAAACGTTCCGAATGTCTCGACGACACCGCCTGCTTCCCCTTTGCTTAATATAGAACGCGTGGTCGAAACGTTTAAGCCAAGACGAAACAGCGTTAATAATAACAATAAAGAAGGAAATACAGAAAACTCCAGCGCTTCTCTCATATTCATTGAAATAAGAAGCACTAAAAGGGCAAGAGATATATTAATAATAATTAATACACTCAAAAGCCATGATGGAAGCGGAATGATGAGCATGGCCACGATTAATATAACACTTAACAGAACGGAGATATCTCTTGCTTGCATTCAACTCTCTCCTAACAGCAATACTTACATTTTATTTTTCATACGATAGACGTACGCTAATATTTCAGCAACCGCTTTAAAAAACTCTTCTGGGATCGGATCTCCGATATTGGATTGATCGTAAAGGGATCTTGCCAGCGGGCGATTTTCTATCATCATAATTTCATTTTCACTGGCAATATACTTTATTTTTTGAGCTAAATAGTCAGCTCCTTTAGCCACTACATAAGGAGCATCAAGTTTTTCTTCATCATATTTAAGGGCAATCGCGAAATGAGTGGGATTAGTAATTACTACATCCGCGTCAGGCACTTCTTGCATCATGCGCCGCATCGCCATTTCACGCTGACGCTGCTTGATCCGGGACTTGATCATCGGGTCGCCTTCTGTGTTCTTGTATTCATCTTTCAAATCCTGCTTTGACATCCGTATGCTCTTTTCAAAGTCATACTTTTGATACAAGTAGTCAAGAACAGCAAGAAACAATAAAGCTGCGGAAGCGACAATCCCCATTTGTAAAGTTAAAGCGCCGACCACTTGAAGTGCATCAATGACCGGTTTAAAAGAGAGCTTTAACACTTGATCAATATTTGCCCATAACACAATAAACGTAGCTGCGCCGACAAATGAAATCTTTAAAATGGATTTTAACAATTCAACGAGCGCCCGGACGGCGAATATTCTTTTGAATCCTTTTATTGGATCCAGTTTTTCAAGTTTCGGTTTAATAGGCTCACCAGTTAATAGAAAACCGACTTGCATATAGTTAGCCGCTACACCTGCGATCAGCGCTACGAACATGACCGGCCCAAGAATATAGATCAGCTGCTCCATAATTTCAAACACGATCGTTTTTAAATTGGACTCAGTGACCGGCATGAGGGTGTAAGAAGACAGTGAATGCTGGAACAGTTTAAACATGGATGTCCCCATGAAAGAAGCACCAATTGAAAGGAAGCCAAAAATAGCTAACAAGCTGATCGCTGTATTTATATCCTGACTTTTGGCTACTTGTCCTTTCTTGCGTGAATCCTGACGTTTTTTAGGAGAGGCCTTCTCCGTTTTTTCGCCGGCAAAAAACTGAAGATCCAGCCTAAGAAATATCAAATCACGCACCTCCCATTAACGTCATGACATCACGCATTGTATATAGCATCATTTCAAACAATTGCTGCACCACCGTTAAAATGACCCCCATCACCACAAACAGCACAATAAACGAAACGGCAATCTTAATCGGAAAACCGACCACAAATATATTCAGCTGCGGCACAGTTCTGGCCACAATGCCAAGCGCCACATCCACTAGAAATAAAGTAGCGACAACAGGCATGGCCATTTGAAAGGCAATAATAAACATGGAGTTAAACGCTTTAGCAATATAATCGAGCATTTGCCCATCTCCAAATGAGATGAATGCCTGTTCCATAGGAATAAACTGATAGCTGTAAAAAATCCCATCTAAAATTAAGTGATGTCCATTTAAACTCAGCAAAAGCAAAAGAGACATCATGTATAAATACTGGCCCATAAGCGGACTTTGCGTTCCTGTTTGCGGGTCAATCACATTGGCAATGGCAAACCCCATCTGAAAATCAATAAAGCCCCCGGCTATTTGAATAGCCGCTACAATCATATAAGCGACAAAACCAATCAAAAGGCCAACGAGAGCTTCTTTAATAATAAGTAAAAAAAATTCGCCATTGATCTCAAACGCTGCGACGTCCATTGTATAATACATCGTCCAAGAAAGGACTAGCGCAAACCCTAATCTATGCATGGCAGGAATCGTCCGATAAGAAAAAAAGGGCATAGTGACGAAAAAAGCGGATACCCTGGCTACAATTAATATGAACACTGATATTTTTGGCAGAAGATCTTCCATTATATCAACCTACAAATCTCGTTAAATTTGTGAAAATCTCCATAGCATAAGAAAGCATCCTGCCAAGCATCCATGGACCAAAGAAGATTAAACCTACCAATACAGCAACAATTTTAGGAATAAAAGCAAGCGTCTGTTCCTGAATTTGCGTAGTTGCTTGAAAGATACTGACCGCAAGCCCTACCACCAACGCAAGAATCAGCAAAGGACCGCATATAATTAACGTGGTATACACACCTTTTTCTGCAATTGAAATGACCATTTCTGAATTCATTGTTTCCACCTACTTAAAGCTTTGCAGCAAAGATTGAATCACTAAATACCATCCATCTACAAGAACAAACAGCAGAATTTTGAACGGCAGAGAAATCATAACCGGCGGAAGCATCATCATTCCCATAGACATCAAAATACTTGCCACGACCATATCAATGACTAGAAAAGGAATAAACACCATAAAGCCAATTTGAAACGCTGTTTTTATTTCGCTTAAGGCAAAAGCCGGAACAAGAGAAGTAAGCGGAATATCCTGAACACTTTCGGGCTGTTCAGCCTGAGAATAATTCAAGAATAGCTCCAAATCCTTTTGTCTTGTATGAGCGCTCATAAAGTCCTTTAAAGGAGAACTTGCTTTCTCATACGCTTCTTCTAAATTGATTTCTTCGTTGAATAAAGGCGTCAAAGCCTGATCATTTACCTCTTGAAATACAGGAGCCATAATAAAAAATGTAAGGAATAGCGAAAGTCCAATTAACACCTGTGTTGGAGGCATTTGCTGGGTGGCAAGCGCCGATCTGACAAAAGAAAGCACAATGATAATTCTAGTAAAACAGGTCATTAATACAAGAATGCTCGGAGCTAAAGACAAAACTGTCAGGAGCAAAAAGAGCTTGACAGAAGTAGAGACATCATCCGGTGAACTGCTATTAAAGAATTCCATAAATTCATTCATCCCGCTGATTCTCCTTGTCTTTCAAGTCCTTCAACATATGATGACGATTACTCTTCATATCTTCTAATCTCTTTTCAAACACCTGCTTAAAGCCGCCAGATGAATCTGTAGAAGCCTCGTTTTTTTGATCCTGCCATTTATTCATGAGCTTTGAAATGATATCTTTTGGCTGCAGAAGCTGATCCATTTGATCCTCATAATGGTCAATAAAACGATTGTATTCTTCCTCGTCAGTGATTTCTTTTAATAATTTAATATCATCCCCGACTCCAAGAACGAGCAGGCGGTCACCAACTTTCACCATTTGTATAGAACGGTTGCCGCCAAGCGGTGACCCCCCTAAATGCTGAATGAGTTTAGTCTGCTGATAAGAACGGCTTTTGGCATTGACAAAACGCAATAAGAAATAAATAAGTCCAATGACAAAAACAAGAGCCGCAATCATTTTTATAAAGTCCCATGCGCTTACTCCTACTGTCGCATCACGGGATTGACCGCTGTTTTTCGAATCCGTTCCGGCATCTTTATTATCAGCTTGGTCACATTTTTCGGGATTTTCGAAACAATCCTTCACATTATTGTCAAATGGCTCTGCCATGGCAATCAAATGATTGCCTGATAACAGAGCCATAAAGAATAATATAAGGACTAGAGGCTTAACTAGTTGTTTAATCAAAAAAAGCACCTTCTTAAGCTTATCCTAAAGTTTTTGAGATGGCTTCGATTACACGGTCCGCCTGGAAAGGTTTCACGATGAAATCTTTCGCGCCTGCTTGGATGGCGTCAATAACCATTGCTTGCTGACCCATAGCAGAGCACATAATAATTTTTGCATTTGGATCTTCAGCTTTAATATCTTTCAAAGCAGAGATTCCATCCTTTTCTGGCATTGTAATATCCATCGTTACCAAATCCGGTTTTAACTCTCTGTATTTTTCAACTGCCTGCGCACCATCTGCAGCTTCTCCTACTACTTCGAAACCATTCTTTGATAAAATATCTTTTATCATCATTCTCATGAAAGCAGCATCATCTACTACTAAAATACGTTTCCCCATCTTTTCTTTCCCCCTGAAATTTAATTTAATTTAATTTCTTTAAGCGGTCGCTTTTACTTGAGATTTCAGTAATCCGCACACCAAAATTTTCTTCAATAACGACAACCTCACCTGTGGCAATTAAACGGTTGTTTACCAGAATATCCACGGGTTCTCCTGCCAGCTTATCCAGCTCAATAATAGATCCTGATGAAAGATCAAGAATATCTTTTACAGAGCGATTCGTTCTGCCAAGTTCTACCGTAACTTGCAGCGGTATATCGAGGAGCATATTTAAATTTCTAGTTGAATGCTCTTGTAAAGGTGCTTGTTCGAAAGATGCGAACGAAGCCGACTGTACTTGAACTGGCTGTTGTGGCTGCATTGGCGCCCCTGACCCAAAATGTTGCGGCTGAGCAGACTGCTGCGGCTGTTGTACATAAGCAGTTGGCTGCTGATAAGCGTTCGCAGATGGTATTTCTGCAGCAGGCGGCTGTGGCTGAGCTGCTGGTGGCTGCTCATAATTCGGCTGTGTGGCTTGCGCAGAAACGGATGGTTCTGCTGCCGGCTGACTTTGGCTCGGTTCCGGCTCAGCACTGCCAGGATTCATTAATTCATGGACTAAACTTTTTGCAAACGGCAGCGGCAGCAATTGCATAATGTTTGAGTCGATTAATTCACCAACCGCAAGACGGAATGAAATTTTGACAAGCAAGTCCTGCTCTTCAATCGTTTCTTTTCCTTCTCCTTGCAAAAGATCGATTAAAGCAACTGCTGGAGGTGAGATATCTACCTTTTTATTAAATATAGTAGACATAGAGGTAGCGGCAGAACCCATCATTTGATTCATGGCTTCCTGAACCGCGCTCAGCTGAATTTCACCTAAATCCGGGTTAGGATCCGTTCCATCTCCGCCAAGCATTAAATCGGCAATAATCGCTGCATCCGATTGTTTAATGACCAATAAATTAACTCCAGAAAATCCCTCTGTATATTCTACTTCAATTGCTGCGTACGGATGAGGAAATTCATCTTTCAGTTTGTTTTTATCTACAATGGAAACAGTCGGGGTCGTGATTTCTACCTTTTGGCTTAGTAGGCTGGAGAGAGCCGTCGCTGAGCTTCCAAACGAAATATTTCCTATTTCACCCAGCGTATCTTGTTCGAACGCATCCAAGTATTCTTCTATGTTGCCAATAGATGAATCATCAGGTTCTTTATGATCCCCTTCATCATCGCCTGTACCTTTCAGCAAGGCATCAATTTCGTCTTGCGAAAGCATGTCGTCACTCATCATCGTCTTCTCCCCCCTCTATATGATCTAAAATTTGAACGGCAATCCGTTTATTCATTTTTCCAGGCTGCGCAGTGAACTTCGCTAGGTTTCCTACTTTCACCGTTAGCGGTTCGTCAATGCGGCGATTCAATTCAATTACATCACCTGCTGCTAGCATAAGGAAATCTTCAATATTAATATGTGATTCTCCCAATTCAGCTACAAGCGGCACGGTTGCTTTTTTCAGCCCTTTTTCCAGACTTTCTTTTTCCCCTGGTTTTCTCTCTTTTTTATCCGGGTTCTGCATCCAGTAATGAACCGATAATTTAGGGATGATCGGTTCTAAAACAACATGAGGAATACAAATGTTGATCATTCCCGTCGTTTCACCTATCGTTGTATTTAATGATATCACAACTACGGTTTCATTCGGAGATACCATCTGTAAAAACTGAGAATTTACTTCAAAATCTGTCATTAATGGATCAATTTCGATAATATTCGCCCACGCATCACGGTAGTTTTCAAAGGACCGCTCAAACATATTAGACATGATTTTTGTTTCGATTTCCGTCAAATTCTCAATTTTATTGACGCTTGCGCCTTTACCGCCAAGAAGCCTGTCAAGCATAGAATACGCAATGTTTGGATTTACTTCCATAAGAACCCGGCCTTCAAGCGGCGGTACTTCAAACACATTTAAAATCGTCATATTGGGAATCGATCGAATAAATTCCTCATACGGTAACTGATCCGCCGAGACGACATCTATATGCACATATGTACGCAGCTGCGCTGAGAAAAATGTCGTCAGCACCCTGGCAAAGTTGTCATGCATTCTTGTTAAACTTCTTATTTGATCTTTCGAGAAGCGAAGAGCCCGTTTAAAGTCATAGACCTTCACTTTTTTCTCCGCTTCTTCTTTTTTTAATTCATCTGCATTCATTTCCCCTGTGGAAAGGGCAGAAAGCAGGGCATCGATTTCATTTTGAGATAATATTTCCCCTGACATGCGTTCACCTCCATTAAAAAGTCAGTCTTAAATTATTGAATAATGTAAGAGGTGATGTATACTTCGAGCACCTTACCATCCTGCATAATATTATTGAATTCCATTCTAAGCTGATCGGTCAGCCGCTCCTTGCCTTCTTTGCCTTTCAGGTCTTCCGACTTCATTTCAGACAGCTGCTGAATGATCAAGTTCTTCGCTTGAAAGTCGCGCTTCGTCATTTCTTCCATCGCTTCTTTGCTGTCTGTTTGGATTTTAAAGGATATGCGAATGTAATCATTAGATGCCAAATTAGTCGTCATTTCCGGAATGTCTACAGAAGATTCAATGACTTCATCAATCGATGGCTCTTTTGCAGTTGTCTCACCTTTGGATGATTTTAAAATAATGACAATTGCTACAGTTCCGACAAGCAAAATCACCGTTAACAGCACAACCATGATTGTCAGCATCTTATTTTTACTTTTTTTCGGCGCTTCTGTCTCCATGTTACTCCTCCTCCACCCTTAATTTCCCTAAAAGGTGAACACTTCGATAAAACTCTTCCATTCTCTTTTTGACTTCATCCTGTGATTCCTTCACGACATACTTACGGCCGTTAGACAGCGTAATGGTTGTATCAGGAAAGCTTTCAATCGTCTCAATATAGATTGCGTTTAATGAAAAAGATTTGCCATTTAATCTCGTCACAGTTATCAATGTATATCAGGGCTGAGGCAACGAGACCCCAGCCCTGTACCCCCTTTTTATTTAAGGATGAAATTAACGTTTTAAGTTGACTAGTTCTTGCAGAATCTCATCAGATGTTGTGATGATTCGTGTGTTCGCCTGGAAACCACGCTGCGCAACGATCATTTCCGTGAATTCTTCGGAGAGGTCGACGTTGGACATTTCAAGGGCGCCGGCTACGAGAGTTCCATTTCCCCCAACCCCAGGGTTATTTAAGTCAGGTTCACCGGAATTTGCTGTCTCAATGAAATTGTTTTGACCAGCCTTTTGTAGACCATCTGGGTTTGGAAATTTAGCAAGTAAAATAGGTGCATTGGTAGCAGTATCCCCAACCACAGAAATGCTCCCATCTGCTCCAATACTAAAGCTTTGCGCCGCAGTTCCAATTTTTATTTGTTGAGGGTTTGCAGTATTTGTGCCCCCTTGAAGATAATAGCCGTCGCCGTTTACAATACTGCCATCTTTATCAAGGTAAAAGTTTCCGGAACGAGTGTATAGAGTTTCCGTCCCCTTCTTTAAGACAAAAAAGCCATCTCCAGAAATACCTAAATCTAATGGACGTGCAGTGGTCTGTAGGCTGCCTTGAGTATGAATCGTGTCTATTGTACTAATCTGCGTTCCTAAACCAACTTGTTTAGGATTAGTACCACCAATTGTACCTGGTCCAGTAGCCCCCGAAATCTGCTGACTCACCATATCTTTAAACGTCACACGGCCTTTTTTATACCCGAATGTATTCACGTTAGAAATGTTATTCCCGATGACATCTAGCTTTGTTTGAAAACCTTTCATTCCGCTGATTCCTGAGTACATTGAACGTAACATGTATAATTTTCCCCTTTCGAATCGCTTGCGTCTGTCAGTCGGCAAGCGTCAGGCTTCCTTAAAAGGTCCAGCCTATATAATAATAATCAATCTAAAATGATTGTCCCGTTAATATTGGTAAATATTTGTGAACTTGCTTCTGATCGGTTCATGGCTGTAATGACTGTATTGTTTTTGGCGCTGACCACAAGTGCGGCATCCTGCAAAAGGATCAGTGAATCACTCACGCCTTTTTGTTTTGCCTCCGCCATTTTCTGTTCAATTGTCTGCCATTTTTGTTCTTCAATTAAAATGCCTCGCTCGTGCAGCCTCTGGCTTGCGTGCTTTGAAATGATAAGTGATTTTCTTTCAGTTGCTTCCACTAAATGCTTCGTAAATGAAGTAGCGGGCTGCTGAATCCTTCCATTGGCTTTTGCAGCAGAGTGAGTCTTTGCATGAAGAGGCGGGAAATAGGTTTTGTTCATACCGTCTCTTCTCCTTTAATTATCCTATTTTCGTTAATGCTGATGAAGAAATTTTTTCTCCATTTTGTAATTGAAGCCACACCGCTCCGTTTTTCATCGAAACCGATTGCACTAGGCTTGTTTGTTCTGTACCGTCTTTTTCAAACGACACGCTCTTACCGATTAAATGGCTAGCATCTACCAATGGATTGCCGCTGCTTACGGAACCGCTTTTCACCTCTGAAATGTTAGCCGGCTCTAGCACTGTGCCATCTGCCAGTACAAATTCCACTCCTTCTCCTTTAAAACGAATCGAAGTAATTGTCCCAGTTCCTTCTTGAATGACTGGTTCTACTTCTGGATCAGTGGATTCTGTGATTTTGTGCCATAGTACCTCTTTACCGACAAACGAATTGTAGCTAATCATCGAAGACGATTGCTGCATCTGAAGAAATTTATCAAAGGATGAGGCCATATTCGTCATTTGCTCCAAGGACGAAAATGTCGCCATTTGAGCGATGAAATCTTTATCTTCTAATGGATTCATCGGATCTTGATTTTGCAGCTGGGTCATTAATATTTTCAAGAACTCGTCTTTCCCTAGTGCGCTGTTACCAGTTTTTGGCTGTTTGCGGTTATTGTCTAAATAAAGGTTTGGATCAATTTGTACCATGTGATCACCTATACTTTCGTATTTAATAGCAATTCTTTAAAATCAATCTCCGGTTCTTCTTCCATATCTTCTAACTGTTGCTTAGGAGCATCCGGCTTTGATTGATTTTGCTGTTGCTGCCCTCGGTCAAATTTTTGCGGATCTGCCTGGCTAAACGTGAGTTCAATTTTATCTACTGCCACATTTTGCTGACTGAATGCTTGTCTTAAACTATTGACGTTTTGTTCAAGCAAATCTTTCACTGCCGAAGTTGAAGATAGAATCTTAGCTGTCATCACGCCGTTCTGCTGCAGAAGTTCAATCCGCAAACTTCCCAGTTGTTCTGGATACAATTTGATCAAAAGCTTGGTACCATTTGGCGTTTTCATCAAATTGGAGTTGCCTAATATCTGCGAAAATTTTTCAATAAACTGTTCCATATTCATCGGCCGTGGATTCGTTTGGACGGTCATCGAAAAAGTTTCCGTCCTCATGAGCGGCTGATGAAACAGCTGATTGACTTGAATAGACGATTCTTTATTCACTGCCGTCGTTGCATTGTTAAGCTGCCATGCTGAATTCTCTGTGTCTAAAGCTAGGTTATTAACAGTGCTATTCGCAGTCTTAACTGGTTGTTTTGAACTTTCTATTGAAGGTGCATAATTGTTAAAGGCTCTTTGCAAAAATGTCGACTGAAATCCTTTTGGCTGTATGATTGACTGAAGCTTGGCAGCTATCTCTTTCATCAGATGTTTAATCGTTGAATGAATTTCGGCACCTTTCCCTGTAGCATCAGATTTTTGGCTAAAAAGTTCATACAGCTTGCCTGTTTGAAGCAAGGATTGTAACGCTTTAGAATCTAGCTTCGACCATTCTTTTGGTGCAACAGCGGAAATCAATTGAATCAACTGCAGAATTTCCTCAGGATTTACTTCTGCATCGCCAGGATCAGTTAGAGCAGGAATTTCATTTTCCACCTGTGTAATTGGAAGTAAAGCAGGCTGTTTATTGAACCCGGCCACCAGTTGCTCAATCATTTCTTTCAACTCGGATACTTCAATTCCCAGCAATAGACTAATATCTTCCACCGTCGGCATTTTCCCGTCTAACATCCACTCTTTTGCAAGTTGAAGCTGCTCCGCGGAAAGGCCCAATTCTTCAATGGATACTGCCTCCACGACTTGTGATAGAACCTTCATCTCCTCTACACTTTGAGCTTTACTGCCGGTTTCTGGCTGAGCAGTTGAGTTAGCTTCACTTGTCTGCTTATTCAATAGAGATTTGAAGTTTTCCTTTGGCTCTGCCGTATTTCTTTCTGCAGTGGCAGGTTTACTGGTCACCGCCTTAGGCTGCAGCCCATTTACCATTTGCATCATTTGTCATTCACTCCAAATAGTTACTGCGATACTTTGTTATTTTCTCATAGCCACAGAGTTTATGGCGTGCTGCTTGATAACAATTTTGTGTATTTTGCAGCGGTTTCCGGCGGAAGTTTCTCTAAAATATCAGCTTGTTTATCTGTCTCTAATTCCGCTAAGATCCCTACAGCTTCATTATCGGATAAATTGACGAGAATGTTAGCAATATTTTTCGGCGCCATTGTTTCATATGTGCTGATAATGGAGTTATCATTTTTCGTGTTTGCCGCTTCGCCTTCTTCTTGATTTTTCAGCTGTTCTAATTCAACTTCAAGCCGATCTTTTTCAGTCAGCAGCTTTTCAATCTCTTGATCAGAAGCGTCCAATTTTTTTGCGAGCTGATCAATCTCCGCTTCTTTATCTGCTAATTCTGTTTGAAGTTCGACTACTTTTTCTTTATCGGCTTTTCCGCCTCCAGTTTGATTAGCTTCGTCTTTCTCGGTTAAGCTTGACAGCCCTGGAATATGTGCACTGATTTCTTTTCCTTTTTCAAATACATTTACGCCCGCTACCGTCATGACGATCAATGCGATCGTTAACGCAAACAGCAAGGGAATAATTAACACGAACAAGATCCATTGAAAGGTGCTGTAGCCTTTTGTCTCTTCATCCGATTCTACTTTTTTTATTGCCTTCTTTTTTCTCGCCAAAGTCTTCACCTAATTTCCGCGGTTCATAAATTGAATGGCTGAAATTTCATCCATTTCCCTGTTTTCATCCATCAGTAAAAACTCTTTAAATCTTTCTAAATCTTTTTCTTTCATTTTTTCATACTTTTTCACTTCAATATTTCTTTCTTTCAGCTGCTGCTCACACCACTGCATTTGATTACGGGCATTTATGACTAGCTGCTGCTGATAAGAAATGGTCTGCTCTAAATTAGAAACAAATTGCTGATAATGCTGAATTTCGTAGATGGTGAAGCCGCTGACCATTTTTGATTCTTGAAAATCAATTAACTCTTCCTTTTTCTTCAACAGCTCATACAGTTTTTCCGCGGCCGCTTCAAACTTTTTTTGAGCTTCATTAAAGGCTGATTGTGTTTCGTCTTTTTCCCGTTCTCTAAGCTGCAGAATCTTTTCGAATTTAAAGCTGTGTTTCATGCTTACCATTCTCCTTTTTCAGATAGCTGAATGAGAGACTGAATGCTTTCTTCAAGCGAAATTTTTTCATCCGTTTGCTGCTTTAAAAATGACAGGATCTTTGGATAATATTGAATAGCTCGATCAATTTCAGGTGACGAACCTTTTTTGTACGCACCAATATTAATTAAATCCTCTGAGTTTAAATAAGTGCTTAATAGGTTTCTTATATCTGCTGCAGAGGCTTTGTGTTCATTCGATGCCAAGTGTCCCATTAGCCGGCTGACGCTTTTGAGCACATTAATGGCCGGAAATTGGCCTTTGTTCGCTAATGCGCGGTCGAGAACTATATGGCCATCTAAAATACCTCTGACCGCATCTGCGATTGGCTCATTCATATCGTCACCATCTACTAGTACCGTATAAAATGCGGTAATGGTACCTTTATGGTTGGTTCCGGTTCGTTCTAGCAGTTTAGGCATAATGGCGAATACAGAAGGTGTGTACCCTTTCGTTGCCGGCGGCTCTCCGACAGCCAATCCAATTTCACGCTGGGCCATAGCAACGCGCGTAACTGAATCCATCATCAGCATGACATTCAAGCCCTTATCGCGAAAATACTCGGCAATCGCTGTAGCGGTAAATGCACCTTTAATTCGCATAAGAGCCGGCTGGTCTGAAGTGGCTGCGACCACAATTGTGCGCGCTCGTCCTTCCGGGCCAAGGTCTCTTTCGATAAATTCACGCACTTCACGTCCACGCTCTCCAACTAGCGCAATCACATTTAAATCAGCCTTAGTGTTTCTCGCAATCATTCCAAGCAATGTACTCTTTCCGACACCGCTTCCGGCAAAAATACCAATCCGCTGTCCTTTTCCTACCGTCAGCATGCTGTCGATGGCTCTGACGCCAACTTCCAATCTTTCATCAATCGGCGGACGACTAAGCGGGTTGGGCGGCTGCTGTTCAGTGAGTACAGTGCCGAGCGCTTTAGGCAATGAACTGCCATCCATCGGCTGTCCCATTGAATCTAGTACCTTGCCAATAAGCGGGGGGCCTACTTTAATTTCAAGCGGCTTCCCTAATGATTCGACGAGGCTCCCGGGCGCAATATCGTTGATGTTCGTGTAGGGCATTAAAATGACCATTTCATCCTTAAACCCGATCACTTCTGCCTGAATATATACATCCTTTTCCTTACCGTTCGTATAGATATAGCAGACATCCCCGATCGCACTCTCAGGCCCTTGAGATTCTATCATTAATCCGACCACTTTTTTTACTTTGCCATAGCGTTTAAACGTATCTACATGATCTATTTTTGTTAACAAGGAAGTAACCTTCAATCTTCTTCACCTTCAAGAAGTTCAAATAATTTCTTTCTCATTTGTTCAAGCTGGCTATCTATTCCAACTTCAATTCTTCCATGATTCGTTTCTATAAAACATCCATTTTCACTTAATTCTTCATTTGGATAAATATAACATAAAACATCCGCAGGGAAGATTGCTTCCAATTCATCTTTTTGAGACTGGACAAACGAGTATTTCGACGGGTGTATATGAATTTGAATTTCCTTTTGATCTCTCAAATCCTTTAATGCGCGCTGAACAACCGGCAGGAACTGGCTTTCATCTTTGTCTAACTGTTCATTTAAAATTCTTCCAGCAGATTTTAAAGCTAAATCTAAAATGGTTTTTTCAGCTTTTTTCACATTTTTTTCGAACTCTACTTTTGAACTGTCTACGGTTTGCACAGCCACAGCTATTAATTCTTGATATTCTGCATAACCAGCTTGCCGCCCCTCTTCCTGTCCCTCGGCAAACCCTTCTTGAAACGCTTGTTCTTTCAGCCTTGCTTTTTCTTCTTCCCACTCATGACGAGCGTTGGCTATTTCTGCCTGGGCAATCTGCCGGTGATCTTCTGCTTCTTGCAGGATCGCTTGCGATTTCATTTCAGCTTCGGTAATGATCCTTTCACGTTCTTCTTCCCAAGAAGAAGGAGACGGATAGGATATTGATTCCTCTTCCTCGGCAATGTCTGCAGTTGGCTGAATCATTCTGATATTGATTAATCTAGCTGTTTCATTTTGCTCATCCGCCCATTTAGACTTAATGATTCTAGACAATAATATCATCTCCTCCACCGCGGGCTATGATGATTTCTCCTGCTTCTTCCAGTCTGCGGATCGTTCCGACAATTCGGGATTGGGCTTCTTCTACATCACGCAGTCGCACAGGGCCCATATATTCCATTTCTTCTTTGAATGTGTCCACCATTCGTGAAGACATATTTCGGAATACAACCTCTTTGACTTCTTCGCTTGAGACTTTTAATGACAGCAGCAAATCCTCATTTTCACAATCACGGATGACACGCTGAATGGAACGGTTATCAAGCGTGACGATATCTTCAAACACAAACATCCGCTTCTTAATCTCTTCCGCCAATTCAGGATCTTGAATTTCAAGTGCATCCAAGATCGTTTTCTCTGTCGAACGATCGACACCGTTAAGCACTTCTACTACTGCTTCTACGCCGCCAGTTTGTGTGTAATCCTGCGTGACCGTGGCACTCAGTTTACGCTCAAGTATCGCTTCCACTTCATTTATAATTTCAGGCGATGTACTGTCCATTAAGGCAATTCTTTTAGCAATGTCTGCTTGAACCTCTTGCGGCAGCTCTGAAAGAATCTGGCCAGCCTGTTGCGGATCTAGATACGATAAGATTAACGCGATGGTTTGCGGGTGCTCATTCTGGATGAAATTTAAAATCTGTCCCGCTTCTGCCCGGCGCGCAAAATCAAATGGACGCACTTGCAAAGAGGAAGTCAGGCGGTTAATAATATTTTGCGCCTGATCCTTACCCAACGCTTTTTCTAATACGGTTTTGGCGTAACCGATTCCGCCTTGTGAAATAAAATCCTGCGCCAAGGCAATATTATGAAACTCTTCAAATACTTCTTCTTTTGCTTCGGTCTCCACTTTTTTCACACCAGATATTTCTAGTGTCAGGCGCTCAATTTCTTCCTCTGATAGATGCTTATAGACAGAGGCTGATACATCTGGGCCTAGAGAAATAAGAAGTATAGCAGCTTTTTGTTTTCCAGACAGTTTCTTTTCTTTAGCAGCCATATGTCACCCTCCTACTCCTCTGAAATCCAAGTTCTTAATAGCTTCGCAAACTCTTCTGGTTTTTCTTTTGCCATTTTTTCTAATTGCTTTCTTCGTGCTGAACCTTCTGTTTCAACCGCATTTATATCAGCAATTGCCGGTTCAGACTCAGTTTCATATAAATCTTCTTCCTCTTCTTCCTCCACTTTTGCTCGTCTAGCACGGATCATTAAAAAGATTAATAGACCAATAACAACTAAAAGAATACCGCCGATCACATATGCCCACCATGGCAATATGGACTCAGGCTTATTATCAAACTCTACTTTGCCTTTAAACGGCTGGACGGAAACAGCGACCTTCTCCTCGATTGCCTGATCAGATAAGTCTGTTTCATACCCTTTGTCAATCGAAGTTCTAACGATCGTTCCTAGCATTTGCTGAATGTCTTCGAGACGTTCTGCCGGCAGAGAATCTGGATCATCCGCTGTCGGCGGCTCCACCATTACTTGTATGCCTAAATCACGAATTTTATAGGGGCTTTCGTTAATTTTTTTTCTGATTCGATTCACTTCATTGTTGATCGTTTCTTCTGTTCTTTCGTAATCACCTGTGCCTGCCGCACCCTCCATATATGTCGAACCTTGGGCATCTGCCGGGTCCTCTCCTTGAGGAATGCCTCCTGTTGCATTCGCATCTCCCGTAAAAGTTTCAGATATACGCTGGGCGCTAATCTGAATTCCTTCCATATTTTCTTCATCAACTGGCGTAACTAGGTTTTCTTCCCTATTTTCCTGGGTAAAGTCAATATCAGCTGTAACAGATGCCACTACTTTCTCCGGGCCCATTAAAGTGCCAAGCATATTTTGCACTTGGCGCTGCAGATCCCGCTCTATTTGTTTTTTGACATCCATTTGCTGGACGATACTGTTGCCTGATAAAGAATTTTCACTGCTTTTTAAATCAAAGTACTCAAAATTTTGGTTCATGATGACGATATTATCAGTAGGAAGCTGTGGAATACTTTTCGCTACTAAATGATAAAGGGATTTAATTTGCTTTTCATCGAACTCGTATCCAGGCTCTGTATTCAAAACAACGGAGGCTGATGCCTGCTCCGCCCCTTCTTTTATAAAAATCTCTTTTTCAGGAAGGTTAATCATCACTTTCGCATCTTTAATACCCTCAATACCGGTCATTAACGTTGCAAGTTCTGTCTGCATCGCATCTAGTTTAAGAACATTGAACTCATTATCGGTCATTCCGAATCCGGCATTTTGGCTAAAGAAGCTGTAATCAATATTCCCAGATTTCGGCAGCCCCTCGGCAGCTAAATCTACTTTTAAATTATCCACCGATTCTTTCGGCACAAGGATCCCTGAACCTTCATTTGTGATTTCATAGGGAATTGCTCGTTCATCTAAATTTTCTTTAATGCTTCCGATTTCAGTGGGAGATAAATCACTGTAAAGCGGAACCATCGTCGTCTTCGTCGCAAAGAGAACCGTCGCTGTTAAGGCGATTATGATTAATAAAAAAGCAGAAACTCCCATGATTTTTTGCTTTTTGCTTCGGCTCCTCCAATATTCTTTTATTCTCATTAATTGCTGCCGCATATTTTCGTTCATTACAATCCCCCGGTCTTCGTCACTGCTTCACACACGGTCTTAGAAATAAGCAATTCTATGTCGGCTCACAGCATTCATTCCGCCTATGAGCTAACAAAATCATTTACTTCTTTGTTAGATCTCTTACCTACTACACTTGCATTCTCATAATTTCTTGATAAGCTTCTACGGCTTTATTTCTCACTTCCATCGTCAGCTGCATAGTTATGCTCGCTTTTTGACTGGCGATCAGCACTTGGTGCAAGTCGACATTTTCTCCGCGTATTAATTTATCTGTCATCTCCGCAGATTTTATGCTTGTATCGTTTAAGTTGTTGATAGAGTTTTTTAGGTGGGCAGCAAAGCTTTGCTGTGCTTCATACGGTGTAGCCAACGGCTTAGATTCTAGCGCATCGGTTTTATTATAAGGAGACAGTCCTTGAATTGGTTGAATAGCCATCTATAAACCCCCGTTACTTTCCAATTTCTAAAGCTTTCATCATCATCGACTTAGACGCATTAAAAACCGTTACATTGGCTTCATATGAGCGGGTCGCTGACATTAAATCCACCATTTCCCGAAGCGGATCGACATTTGGCATTTGGACATACCCTTCAGCGTTCGCATCTGGATGCGTGGGGTCATACACCATTTTAAAAGGAGTCAGATCATCATCTAAAATTTTTGTGACTTTTACTCCTTCACCTGCCTGAGCGTCACTTCCCATAGCTTTGTGTAAAAAGGAAGCAAATTGCCCTTGTTTAGGCTGCATGACGACGGATTTACGCTGATAAGGCTGCCATTCTCCATTGACCAGCTTGGCACGTGTTGAATCGACGTTCGCCATATTGGAAGAAATGACGTCCATTCTGAGTCTCTGTGCTGTCAAAGCGGTAGATGTTGTATTCATGCTATGAAACATCGACATATCATCTTCCTCCTTTAATTACGTCAGACAATGAAGAAAATCTTCCGGTCAGCCGGTCAGTAAGCGCATTATAATAAATTTGATTCGTCGCTAGATCGGACATCTCTTTATCCATATCTACACTGTTGCCGTTTTGGTTAAAGGAAGTATTTCTCGCTGATACGCCTGGTGCCGATCGATGCGCCTGAAACTGAAAATGGCGGTCGTCCGTTCGATGAGCGGCCAACTCATTGGCTAAAGATTGTTCAAACATTTTTTTAAAATTAACTTCTTTTGCTTTATAATTCGGCGTATCCGCATTCGCTATATTATTTGCAATGACTTTTTGCTTTAACGATGAATAATCGAGTCCTCTTTCTAAGGAAGCAATAGAACCTGAAAAGAGTTTCATCCAAATCACTCCATAAAGTTGTATAATTAGTATTTTCTCACAAATCGACCAATTAAAACATAATTGATTATATTCACATCTTTTGGACGTGAAATTATGACACCATTTATAGTTCCTTCTTTTAGTAAGATAAACTAGATAATGGATTTTGTCACGTTTCTGTTTACAATTTTAACAAAATCGTTTCATTTTCATTTTTCTTATGACTTATATTAGATATAAAGTCCTTATTAAATTTAATATCAGTACCTATGATACATTTAAACATACTGAAAAATATTGAACAAATGACAAATTACACAATTTTTTTACAAAAAAATCACCTATTGCAATGAATAGGTGATTTTTCTTGTATTTATTTGTTTCATTTAGTTAGATTTAAGTTTTTCTAATTCTAAAAGGAACTTATCATTAAGGACTTTAATATACGTACCTTTCATCCCTAAAGATCTTGATTCAATGACACCAGCACTCTCAAGCTTACGCAGTGCATTGACGATTACAGAACGAGTAATGCCTACACGGTCAGCAATCTTAGAGGCTACTAAAAGCCCTTCTTTGCCGTCCAGTTCTTCAAAGATGTGCTCAATCGCTTCAAGTTCACTATAAGACAGAGAACTAATAGCCATTTGAACGACAGCCTTGCTTCTTGCTTCCTCTTCAATTTCTTCTGTTTTCTCACGAAGAATTTCCATTCCTACGACAGTGGCGCCGTATTCGGCTAAAATTAAATCTTCATCATGGAACTTTTCTTCTAATCGAGCTAAGACAAGTGTACCTAAACGTTCTCCTGCTCCGCTGATTGGAACGATTGTTGTAAAACCGCTTTTGAACAAATCTTTATTCTCTACAGGGAACGCTGTATACTGACTGTCTACATCTAAATTGGAAGAAGTTTCCACGATATTAAATAAGCTTTTCGTATACTCTTCAGGGAACTGGCGTTCAGCAAGCATTTGTTTCATTCGCTCATTTTCGATCTGCTGGTTCACACCAAATCCAAGTAATTTTCCGCGGCGGCTAACCACGAAGATATTGGCTTCGATGACTTCTGAAAGAGATTCAGCCATTTCTTTAAAGTTTACTGATTTCCCTGCGGCATTTTGCAGCATTTTATTAATTTTACGCGTTTTTCCTAGTAAGTTCATGTTTATATCCTCCTACAATAACTGGTAGATCTAAGCCTAATCAATTAGTGTGTGTTTTAATTTTTTAAATATTCACTACTTATCATGTTACCCATTCGCCGTACGCTCAAACGTTATAGTATAAACTCGCTCAAATCCTTATCCTTTGAGATCGCTTCTAGCTTTTCATTTACATATTGAGGCGTAATCACAATTTTTTCCATAGTAATATCCGGAGCCTCAAATGACAGGTCTTCAAGCAGCTTTTCCATAATCGTATGAAGTCGTCTAGCGCCAATATTATCCGTTGTCTGATTCACATCAAACGCAATTTCTGCAATTCTACGAATAGCATCGTCAGAAAATTCAATTTCTATACCTTCTGTTTCCAATAATGCTACATATTGCTTCATTAAAGCATTATCAGGCTCTACCAAAATTCTTTCAAAGTCTTCTGCTGATAATTTTTCCAGCTCAACCCTGATTGGGAAGCGGCCTTGCAGCTCAGGAATTAAGTCAGAAGGCTTAGACATATGAAAGGCTCCAGCAGCGATAAATAAAATATGGTCAGTTTTTACCGAACCGTATTTAGTGACAACCGTCGACCCTTCTACAATTGGGAGAATGTCTCTTTGAACTCCTTCTCTTGAAACACTTGCAGAAGATGACCCAGCACCTTTAGTCGCCACTTTATCCATTTCATCAATGAATATGATACCTGTTTGTTCCGCACGCTTCACAGCCTCCTGCGTCACATCATCCATATCAATAAGCTTTTGTGCTTCTTCATTTGTTAAAAGCACTCGCGCTTCTTTAACGGAAAGCTTTCTTTTCTTTTTCTTTTTAGGCATTAACCCGCCAAGTGCATCTTGCATATTCATGCCCATCTGTTCCATGCCGGAGCCTTGAAACATATCAAACATAGATGGCGGCTGTTCCTCAACTTCAATTGTGACGATCTGATCTTCCATTTCGCCCCGCGCCAATTTATCTGCCGCGATTCTTCTTTGATCGCGAATGGATGATTCGTCTGCGGTATCATCTGTATCTTGCTGACTAGTCGGATCACTTCCGCCAAACAGCATTTCAAAGGGATTCTTCATAGGTACGGCTTTCTTTTTAGAAGGCACTAGCAACTCGACTAAACGACGATTGGCCGCCTCAAGAGCCGGCTCTTGTACCGCTTCGATTCGCTCTTCCTTCACAATGCGAATCGAAGTTTCCGCCAAGTCACGAACCATCGATTCTACATCTCGGCCCACATATCCGACTTCAGTGAATTTCGTTGCTTCCACTTTAATAAATGGCGCTCCCGAAAGCTTGGCAATTCGACGAGCAATTTCTGTTTTTCCGACCCCTGTCGGCCCGATCATTAGAATGTTTTTTGGAATGACTTCATCTCTGAGCTGATCATTCAGCAGGCTGCGGCGATATCGGTTTCTCAGTGCAACAGCCACTGCTTTCTTTGCTTCCTTTTGGCCAACAATATATTGATCAAGCCGTTCAACAATTTGTCTTGGTGTTATCTGTAACGCTTTATTATTCATACCAGATCACCCCTTAGTCCAATTCTTCCACAATAATTTGATCGTTCGTATAGACACAAATCTCGCCAGCAATTTCAAGCGCCGCTTTGGCAATTTCTTTCGCTGACAAATGTTCACCGGAATATTTCTTCAACGCTCTGCCTGCGGAAAGAGCATAATTACCGCCTGAACCGATCGCTAATATTCCGTCATCCGGTTCAATCACTTCTCCAGTACCAGAAATTAACAGCACATTTTTTGCGTCCATTACAATTAACATCGCCTCAAGTTTGCGAAGAACTTTATCGGAACGCCATTCTTTCGCAAGCTCTACAGCTGCCCGCTGCAAATTGCCATTGTATTCTTGAAGACGGTTTTCAAACAGTTCAAAGAGAGTAAAAGCATCTGCCACAGAGCCTGCAAATCCAGCAAGCACCTTTCCATTGAACAATTTTCGCACTTTCTTGGCAGTATGCTTCATAACAACAGCATTTCCAAATGTTACCTGTCCATCTCCTGACATAGCACATTGGCCTTTATGCTGAACCGCAAAAATAGTCGTTGCATGAAATTGACCCATCTAGGACTCCTCCTTTATGCACGCGGATGATGCGTCAAATACGTATTCCGCAAATGTTCTTTCGTCACATGAGTGTAGATCTGAGTTGAAGATAAATGAGCATGGCCAAGCAGTTCTTGAACCGTTCTCATATCTGCCCCATTGTTTAATAAATGGGTAGCAAAGGTATGGCGAAGCATATGAGGATGGATCTTCCCCGTCAATGTCGCTTTTTCAATGACCTTATTCAGCACGTGATGAATACCTCTTGCTGTCAGCGGCCGTCCCCTGTGATTAAGAAATAAATAAGAATGTTCTTCAGCAGACTTTAATAGCTTGCTCCTTGCTTCTGCTATGTAAGTCTCGATCGCTTCAAGAGCATAGATGCCAAACGGAACATATCGTTCTTTATTTCCTTTTCCTTTCACAAGCAAAACAGACAGCTCAAATTCAATATCCATAAGCTTAATGGATGCACACTCACTGACCCGAATCCCGGTCGCGTATAAAAGCTCAATCAATGCTTTATTCCTGACTGTCAGCGGTTCATCACCTTCACAAGCGGCGAAAAGCTCCTTCATTTCTTCTTCATAAAAAAAAGAGGGAATCTTTTTTGCTCCTTTTGGCTGCTGCACGAGAGAAAAAGGGTTTTCAGATAAATATTTCTCACGCACCAAATACCGAAAGAAACTTCTTAGGCTTGAGATCTTCCTGGCAATACTCGCTCTTGCCATCTGTCTCTCATGCAAAGCAGTTAAATATAACCGAACATCTAAATATTCTATCTCTTGAATATTTTCAAGACTTTGTTCAACAATGAACTTATAAAATTCCTCAATGTCGTATCGATATTGGTCAACGGTATATACAGAATAATTTTTTTCAATTTGAAGGTATTCTATAAAAGACTGGAAATATTTTTCGAAAAGTTTTGACATCTCAACACCTCTTCAAAGCTACTAAATACTATCACAATTCAGTAGCCTTGGCAATGAAGTTTACAAACTTTTCACAAAAGTTTGAATTGTTTCTAACGCACGGTTTGCATGCGCTTCATATCGCTCTTTCTTATTCTTAATCTTGACAGGTAAGTCTGGAAGTAAACCAAAATTCGCATTCATCGGCTGAAAATTTTTCGCATTGGTCGTTGTAATATAACGTGCCATACTACCGATTGTCGTTTCAGCTGGAGCTACCACTAACTCTTCTCCTTTTGCTTTTCTGGCTGCATTAATTCCTGCAAGCAGACCGCTTGCTGCAGATTCTACATACCCTTCGACACCTGTCATTTGACCGGCAAAGAATAAATCTTCACGAGATTTGAATTGATATGTGGGCTCTAGCATCTTCGGAGAGTTGATAAACGTATTTCGGTGCATGACACCATAACGAACAATCTCAGCGTTCTCAAGTCCCGGAATTAATTTAAGAACTTCCTTTTGAGGGCCCCATTTCAGGTGTGTCTGAAAGCCTACAATGTTATAAAGTGTGCCCGCTGCATCATCTTGCCGCAATTGAACAACTGCGTATGGACGTTTGCCAGTCTTAGGATCTTCTAATCCTACAGGTTTCATTGGTCCAAATAGCATTGTTTTCTTGCCTCGGGAAGCCATGACTTCAATTGGCATACAGCCTTCAAAAAAGATTTCTTTTTCAAACTCTTTCAACGGGACTGTCTCTGCCGAAATTAACGCTTCATAAAAACGGTCAAACTCTTCTTCTGTCATCGGACAGTTCAAGTAAGCCGCTTCCCCTTTATCGTAACGGGATTTTAAATACACTTTATTCATATCTATGCTGTCTTTTTCAATAATAGGAGCAGCAGCGTCATAAAAATATAAATATTCTTCTTCTGTCAGTTCTTTCAATTTCCCTGAAAGTAATTCACTTGTTAATGGGCCTGTTGCCATCACTGTGATTCCCTCTGGAATTTCTGTTACTTCCTCATGAAATACTGTTACATTCGGGTGATTCTTTACTCTTTCAGTTACCAATTGAGCAAATTCATGACGATCAACAGCTAATGCTCCTCCGGCAGGAACGGCACAATCGTCTGCTGCAGAAATAATAACTGAGTTTAACTGTCTCATTTCTTCTTTTAATACGCCAACAGCATTCGTTAATGTATTCGAACGCAGGGAGTTGCTGCATACAAGTTCCGCAAATTGATCTGTATGGTGAGCAGGGGTTTGCTTCACCGGTCTCATTTCATATAAATGTACTTTTATGCCTCGTTCTGCTATTTGAAAAGCCGCTTCGCTTCCTGCGAGTCCGGCTCCAATGACGTTTACTATTTGTTCCATTATTTCAAGAACCTCCTACACTGTATAAGTGGTACGTACATGATATCCTTAAAGCATTGTACAACAGTCATTCCTATAAAAAAAGCTAAAAGTTTTAAAAAGTATAAAAAAGCGAGCTAATGCCCGCTTTTAAGCTTGTGTTTCTTCTTTATAATCACACGCTGTGCATTGAATTTGCACACCTTTTTTCAATTTTTTCTCTACTAGCAGCTTTTCACATTTTGGACATTTTCGTTCAATCGGTTTATCCCAAGAAAGGAATTCACATTCTGGGTACCGATCACAGCCGTAAAAAATGCGCCGCTTTTTACTTTTTCTTTCTATTATATTCCCTTCATGACAGGTCGGGCATTTTACCCCAATTTCTTTTACGATCGCTTTTGTGTTGCGGCAGTCAGGAAAATTGCTGCAAGCCATGAACTTGCCATATCGGCCCATCTTGAATACCATTGGAAAACCGCATTTTTCACAATCTTCTCCAGCTGGTTCATCTTTAATTTCTATCTGTTCCATTTCTTCTTCAGCTTTAACTAAATGGCCTTCGAATCCTTTATAAAACTCATCTATGACTTTCACCCATTGAACTTGGCCTTCTTCTACATTATCAAGATCTTTTTCCATTTTAGCTGTAAACTCGACATCAATAATGTCTGCGAAGAATTCCACCATTACTTCGTGTACAATTCCACCAAGCTCAGTTGGAACAAATCGTTTATTGTCGAGAGCGACATAGCCTCTTTTTTGGATCGTATCCAATGTAGGAGCGAAGGTTGACGGCCGGCCTATTCCAAGTTCTTCAAGTGTCTTTACAAGTCTTGCTTCCGTATATCTTGGCGGAGGCTGAGTAAAGTGCTGCTTCGGATCGATGACTTCAGATGTTACTTTGTCGCCTTTTTCAAGTGTAGGCAGCTGATTTTCTTTTTCTTCCTTGGCGTCATCAGAACCTTCTACATACACTTTCATAAAGCCTGGGAATTTCACTTTTGATCCTGTTGCCCGGAACACCACGTCACCATTTGCGATATCCGCGCTGACTGTATCCATAATCGCAGCTGACATTTGACTTGCAAGGAAGCGTTCCCAAATCAATTTATACAGTCTCAATTGATCTCTCGACAGGAACTCTTTCAAACTGCTTGGTTCCTTCAAAATACTTGTTGGACGAATCGCTTCATGGGCGTCCTGTGCATTGGACTGTTTTTTGTCTTTCTTTTCTTTTTTCTCTTCTGTGTTTTTGACGTATTCTTTCCCATGCTGAGCGATCACATATTCCTGTGTTTCCTTTTGGGCCACATCAGAAATTCTCGTTGAATCTGTACGCATATAGGTGATTAAACCGACTGTGCCTTCTTTTCCAAGATCGATCCCCTCATATAGCTGCTGGGCAATCATCATGGTCTTTTTTGCACGGAAGTTTAATTTCCTTGCTGCTTCTTGCTGCAAGGAAGAAGTGGTGAAAGGAAGAGCCGGATTACGTTTGCGCTCTTTTTTGGTGACATTCGCCAATTCGAATTCATTGCCCTTAATGGCAGCTAGTACTTCCTTCACTTCTGCTTCCGATTTTAGAGGCAGTTTCTTGCCGCCTCTACCGTAGAAGGATCCTTGAAAGGTTTGCTTATCTTTTGTAAAGTCCGCTTCAATGGTCCAATACTCTTCTGGTTTAAAATCTTGAATTTCTTTTTCCCTATCAATGATCAGCCTCAGTGCAACAGATTGTACCCGGCCCGCACTCAAGCCTTTTTTTACTTTTTTCCAAAGCAGCGGGCTGATGTTGTAGCCTACAAGTCTATCGAGTATTCGGCGCGCTTGCTGTGCATCCACTAGATCCATATTAATCGGGCGCGGATGTTTAAAAGATTCTTTAATCGCATCTTTTGTTATTTCATTGAATACAACCCGGCAATCCGAGCCAATATCTAAGTCCAAGCTGTGAGCTAAATGCCAGGCAATTGCTTCCCCTTCTCTGTCGGGGTCAGCTGCGAGATAGATTTTTTTAGCCTTTTTAGCCGCTGTTTTCAATTCTTTCATTACAGGTCCTTTACCCCGGATTGTAATATATTTAGGTTCATACTTATTTTCTATATCGACACCCATTTGGCTTTTAGGTAGATCCCGTACATGTCCCATTGATGCCTTTACTTTATATTTTTTCCCCAAGTAACGTTCAATCGTTTTTGCTTTTGCAGGGGATTCCACTATTACAAGAAAATCTGACATACATTAACCTCCCCTAGAGGTAAAATAAATAGTTATAGGATTCATTATCATTCTTTTCAATCGACATTGTCAATTCATTATGATTATTTTTCCATCTATTTGTTTTTTTCTCTGACTTTTAGTAAAAATTCCAGTTATTTTTAAAAGGATGATTCTGTTGCAAAATTTATAACAGTTTTAACATAAATGCAACCTTTTTTCAAAAAAACTTACTTTTTAGAGGAGGGTTTATTTGAAAATTTCACCTGTTTCTTCATTATATTACATTTATATTTGCCTTAATTCACTTAGAATATCTTCACTCGTTCTCACTATTTTTGCTCCTTCACTTATCAAAGTATTGGTGCCTTTCGATAAAGGGTCGTCGATAGGGCCAGGAACAGCGAAAACGTCCCTGCCCTGATCAAGCGCACAATAAGCTGTAATAAGAGAACCGCTTCTTTCATCGGCTTGAACGACGACTGTCCCTAACGATAAGCCGCTAATCAGCCTGTTTCTAGCGGGGAACTGCCATCTCGCTGGACGAACAGTTGGCGGGTATTCTGAAAGAAGCAAATGGTTTTTAATGATCTCCTTTACAAGAGGAATGTTTTCCTTAGGGTAGATATGAGAGAAGCCTCCAGCAATGACCGCAATGGTTTTTCCTCCTAAACGGATGGTTTCTGAATGAGCAATTGTATCTATACCTTTCGCTAATCCACTGACAATTACACAGTCGTTTTTAACTAGATCTGGCATAATTGTTTGCAAGGACGTGCGACCATAATCATCTGCTTTTCGCGCGCCTACTATGGCAAGTTTTCGGTTATTCTCGAGTAATTTTAGGTCACCCATTGCATAAAGACCCCATGGCGGCTGTGGCAATGTGAGAAGAAGTTCAGGGTAAATAGGGTGGTCAATAGGAATAAATGAGATGCGGTTATTTTCCAGACTTTTGAGCATCGAATGAATATCTATTTGAAATAGCTGATGGAGAACTTTCGTTGCATTAGAGGAAGAAATGGAGAGAGTGTTTGATAGATAAGCAGGGGAATAACTATATAAGTTTTTCAGATCAGCTTCCTTTTTTAAAAGATAATAAATGGACTTCCAGCCAATGCCGTCGCAAAGCTGCAAATGGATTATTTTTTGGGCTAGTGAATCTTCACTTATGGTCATTTAAAGCCTCCTTATTATAGAACGAACAGCCCCTTAACAATCGTCAAGAGGCTGTTGTTCTTTAGAATATTCGTAAAACGAAAGTGAACTGTCTAATTATCAAAGGATTTAGTAACCCTTTGATAATTAGTGAGTTTTACACTCTTCGTAAATACCTTTTTCTTTGATTGCTTCGATTAACGTTTCTCCCATAACAGATGGAGTATCAGCAACTTTAATTCCGCATTCATTCATGACACGGATTTTTTCGTCTGCTGTACCTTTACCGCCAGAGATGATCGCCCCAGCATGTCCCATACGCTTCCCTGGAGGTGCTGTGCGTCCGCCGATAAATCCAACGACAGGTTTTGTCATGTTTTCTTTTACCCACATAGCTGCTTCTTCTTCAGCCGTACCGCCGATTTCACCGATCATGATCACAGCTTTTGTTTCAGGATCTTCGTTAAATGCTTTTAATACATCGATAAAGTCCGTGCCGTTCACAGGGTCGCCACCGATACCAACAGCTGTTGATTGGCCAATGCCAGCTTGAGATAACTGATGTACTGCTTCGTAAGTTAGAGTTCCAGAACGTGAAACAACACCTACATGGCCTTTTGTATGAATGTAACCAGGCATGATCCCGATTTTACACTCGTCAGGCGTGATTACTCCAGGACAGTTTGGTCCCACTAAGCGAGTTTTCTTGCCTTCCATGTAACGCTTTACTTTTACCATATCAAGGACTGGAATATGCTCAGTGATACAGATCGCGATATCTAATTCAGCATCTACAGCTTCTGCAATTGCATCAGCAGCAAACGCAGCCGGTACATAGATAACTGAAGCGTTAGCGCCTGTCGCTTTCACTGCTTCTTCCACTGTATTAAATACAGGAACTCCTTCTACTTCTGTGCCGCCTTTTCCTGGTGTTACTCCAGCAACGATTTTCGTGCCGTATTCAAGCATTTGCTTTGTATGGAAAAGGGCAGTTGCACCTGTGATCCCTTGAACGATTACTTTCGTGTCTTTATTAATAAATACACTCATGCCTATACCTGCCTTTCTATTGTCAACTATTCGAATTTATTTACCAACAAGCTCAACAATTTTTTGCGCACCGTCAGCCATTGACTCAGCCGCAACAATGTTTAAGCCGGATTCATTTAAAATTTTCTTTCCTAAGTCAACATTCGTTCCTTCTAGACGCACCACTAATGGCACAGAAAGTCCCAATTGCTTAGCCGCTTCAACTACGCCTGTCGCAATGATGTCACATTTCATAATTCCGCCGAAAATGTTAACGAAGATCCCTTTCACTTTTTCGTCAGAAAGAATGATTTTAAACGCTTCTGTTACTTTCTCTGCAGTAGCTCCGCCGCCTACATCAAGGAAGTTGGCTGGGTCACCGCTGTAATGTTTAATGATATCCATCGTTGCCATCGCAAGACCTGCACCATTAACCATACAGCCGATATTTCCATCAAGTGAAATATAGCTTAAGTCATATTTAGATGCTTCGATTTCTTTTGCATCTTCTTCTTCAAGATCACGGTATTCCATGATATCGCTATGGCGGTATAATGCGTTTGAATCAAAGTTCAATTTCGCATCTAAAGCCATAACATTGCCGTCGCCTGTTACAACAAGAGGGTTAATTTCAGCGATTGATGCATCTTTTTCAACGAATGCTGTGTAAAGACCCATCATGAATTTAACTGCTTTGTTCACTAATTTCGCAGGAATGTTGATATTGAACGCTACACGGCGCGCTTGATAAGGCATTAAACCGGTTACAGGATCAATATACTCTTTAAAGATTTTTTCAGGAGTCGCTTCCGCCACTTCTTCAATTTCCGTTCCGCCTTCTTCAGATGCCATTAACACAACTTTAGAAGTGGCACGGTCAAGCACTAGGCCGATGTAATATTCTTTTTGAATATCGCAGCCTTCTTCAATCAGTAAGCGCTTTACTTCTTTGCCTTGAGGGCCCGTTTGATGCGTGATTAGCGTCTTACCTAAAATTTCTTCTGCATATGTACGCACTTCATCCAAATTCTTTGCTACTTTAACACCGCCAGCTTTACCGCGGCCTCCAGCATGAATTTGAGCTTTTACAACACACACTTGTGTGCCTAGTTCTTTTGCTGCTTCAACAGCTTCTTCAACAGAAAATGCCACTTTGCCATTTGGCACGGCTACCCCGTAACTTCTGAGGATTTCTTTACCTTGATACTCATGGATATTCATATTCCATCCTCCTATCAATCTCAAACAAAAATAGACTGCGTTATCATTGTATAAAAACTCTGAAATTCTGTCTAGGTATTGCACCTAATAAATTTCCTGCATTTAACACGACTGGCTGCCTACTTCATTCTTCTTCCTTGCCAAGTATATCAAATGAAAGTTATAAATGCACCGTATGAACAAAAAAGATCTCAGAAATTTTCAATTTCATTGAATACATCTTACCTTCGATCAGCCTTTTGATCCAGCCGATAAATAAAAGCAAATATTTCTGCTACCGCCTGGTACAATTCTTCAGGAATCGCTTCATTTATTTCCAGTTGTCCTAATATTTCAACCAGACTGGAATCCTGCTGTATCGGAATTTGATATTCTTCTGCTTTGGCGATAATATTATCGGCAATTTTTCCTCTTCCTTTGGCAACAAGCTTAGGTGCCCCGCTGCCATCAGGGTTATAAGACAAAGCTGCCGCTTGCCTTCTTTTCTCGCTGTCGTTTTCTCTTCTCATATCCGCAGGTCCACTCCTGTATATGGCAGTTCGCTCATCATTTGGACGATAGGTCTCTCATATTCTTTTTCAGGTGCCTTAAACTGAATAGCAGACAGGTGATAGCCTATTTTTTCTAAGCCGGCCTTGACATTTGGGATCATCGGTTCCGCTAATAATTTAATATTCGGCGTATCATTATACACTTGTACGTTCACCATTCGGTTTTGCACCTGCATATCAACAACAGTTTCGTTCATATATTCCAGCTGCAGATAAAACAGGACCCTGCAAAAATCGGCATCAAGTTTTCCGTCTTCTTTTTTCTTGCCTGACCATTGAAGAGTCAAGTCTGTCTGAAAGCCAAACAGCTGCATAGGCACTTGCATAACTAACTGCTGTAATTGACCCGTATCAGCAGACAATAGCTGTTGCGCGTTCATTCTGCCGATCAGTTGTTCAGCTGATTCGCGCACGGTCATCGGAACAGCGGTTTCATTCATAAGCCTCAGCAAATGAGGTTTTAAAGTGGATTCTATCTCATTGATCTGATTCAACCTGCTTGATAGCCTATTTTCCAAATCGGTTCCTAAAAGCTGAAAGTTTTGTTTAATTAATGTCAGTGCTTCTTTATTTTGCAAATCACTTCTAAGCTGACCTTCTGCGGTTAGCAGCAGCTGGTGGAAGACCGCGTCTTTTCGGGGTAAAGCTTGCAATGGCCGCGATTCAATTCTAGCTGTTTCGTTTTTGACCATTTGGATTAATTGATCGGCATCTTTATTAAACAGCTGGCCGAATTGGCGCAGAGCTTGCCCGCTGTCATTTTGGCTGAGGCTGAACTTGACTGCAGCATGAAGAATCGAAACGATATTTTGCTGGGTAGCTCCCGTTTTGCTTACAACAGTCATCAGCTGCTTGATCTCTTCTGCTGCCTTTGGCTCAATCTGATCATTCGAACCTTTAGCGAGCTGTTGCAGTGCCTGTTGCAGCTGGTGAATATTCTGCTTATTTACCGGGTCTTTCAGCCATTGCACCGCCGCTTCTTTAAACAGTGCAATTGGTTCACGAACAGTAGCATTGGGAAGGACAACCACACTCTCTGATTTCAGTGCTTGCGATGGTTGTTTAGCTGTTTCTTGAAACCCTTCAGCCATTCCTTTACTAATCGGTGCATTTTTCGGTTCTACTGCCCATTGTTTAACGATCTGCTGCAATGCTTCTTCTGGCTGCCTTGCAGCAGACGGCAGAATACCAAAGCTTTTTAAAATATCCAATGCAGGTGATTTAGCAGCTGGAGCCGTCTCCTTGCTCATGAGTGTTTCATATATGGAAGTGAACAATTTTAGTACAGCACTCTTTTCAAGCGGCGACTGCAAGGCAGTTAACAGCTTCAGCGTTTCTTGAACCGCTGGCGGCTGTTCTGGCAGCCCCTTCAAGAGGGTGTTTAATTCCTCGAGCTGCTGACTGATAGAGACGGGCGAACGCGCAGCTAGAAGAGACTGAAATACATCTTTGGTAAAAGGCAGTGAGCGGTCAATCATGGCTTTAATTACTTGAAGCCCTTCATCTGCTTGTCCGGCTTTTACCCATTCAGATGCTTTAGTGATCAGCTCTTTTGTTAAAAAAGTATGATCTTTCATCAGCATTCCGGCTAGCTGTTTGTTTTCTTCTGTCAGCGGAAGCGACATCTTGAGCAAAATGGTTTCAATTAACTTTCCTGCATCGGCTTGAGTACCTGCTGGAGGGGAAATGACTTTTAAATGCAGCTTCCCTTCTGTTGAAGCGACCTGGAACCAGTATCTTTCTCCTGCTTGAAGGGGCACTTCTGATTGAGCGATTACTGTTTGGCCTCCCACATTAATTTCAGCCATTCCTTGCGGCAGGATCTTGCCCACTTTTCCGTTAAATACTTGCCCATCCTTCATGACTAGTGGCTGAGCTGCTTTCGATGCCGGCATATGAATAGACGTATGCTGAATATTCACTATGTCCCCTCCTCTATGAGATTACGTTCTAGCACATATCTTTAACTGGCGCAAAGCTTTTTCGATGAATCGTACAAGGCCCATATTGATCTAGACCTTCTAAATGATCCTTCGTGCCGTACCCCATATTTTTTTCAAAACGGTACTCCGGATAAACCTCGGCATAGTCTGCCATGAGCCGGTCTCTTGTTACCTTTGCGATAATAGAGGCTGCGGCGATCGAAACACTCTTTGCATCTCCTTTAATAATGGATGTCTGCGGAGTGGGCAGGTCTAATTTCATGGCATCAATAAGCAAATGTTCAGGAGCCTGCTTTAGATTGCCTATCGCTTGGATCATCGCTTGTTTCGTTGCCTCATAAATATTAATTCGATCTATTTCATCAGGTTCAATGATTCCAATTCCCACATCAGCCTGTCCTGTGATCATTTCATAAAACAGGTTCCGCTTTGCTTCACTTACCTTTTTCGAATCGGTTAAACCCGGCAGATAAAAGTCAAGCGGCAAGATAACGGCTGCGGCGATAACTGGTCCTGCAAGCGGTCCTCTGCCTACTTCGTCTATACCGGCTATTAAGGAAATACCTTTTGATTTTAATTCATTTTCTGTTAGAGACATGGTTTGGTAAAGTTCTCTTTCCTGCTCCTGCTTCTCTTTCGCTCTGTACCAGCTTTTAATGAGCTGCTGGACTCCTTTTCGGTGATCTTCTTTCCACTGCATAAACAAAGGATCATGCTCCGATTCTATATCTTTCATTCTATCTTTAATTTCTGAAATTGAATGTGTCATATCGTTTCCTTTCATTGCCTTAAGGTTAAATGCTCTTTCGTTTATTGCTTGCTGAAACTTCTATTATAAAATAAATCTCGATGACAAACGAATGTTTTCTTCTAATGTAAGGATTGCGATTCCCAATTTTTCCGCCAGGGTTTTATAGTAATATCGGCTTGTTTCTTTCATATTCAAGATTTTTGCCATAAGAAAAGACTGCCCAATAGGACAGCCTCGTTGCTTATGCTTTTTCCGGAATATCAAATGTCAGTTTGCCGAATTTTTCACCGCGGATGTCTCTAATGATGACTTCCGTTGTTTTATCATAATCAACTTCTGATCCGCTTGATAAGCAGCCGCGCAGCTTGCCGATATGATTAAAGAGTTCTACCACTTCTTCCGGCACTTCGCTAAAGCCGTATCTATCTTTTAGACGCTCAGGGTAATGTGCTTCAAGAAATTTCAAAGCAAAAATAGCCACGTCCTGCAAGTTCAGAATTTTGTCTTTAATCGCGCCGGTTAACGCCAGCTTGTACCCTGTTTCTTCATCTTCAAATTTCGGCCACAGGATTCCTGGGGTATCTAACAACTCCATTTCCTTGCCTACTTTAATCCACTGTTGCGCTTTCGTCACGCCAGGCATATTGCCGGTTTTAGCAATATTTTTCTTAGCGAGGCGATTGATCAGTGTCGACTTTCCGACATTCGGAATTCCAACGATCATTGCCCGGATCGCACGAGGTTTAATTCCTCTAGATTTCATGCGGTCGAATTTCTCTTTAAGAATTTCTTTAGCCGCTTTATTGATCGCTTGTAAACCGCTGCCTGCTTGCGAATTAATTGCCAGGGCAGCAATTCCCTGTCCTTTAAAATAAGCTAGCCATTTGTTCGTTAATTCCGGGTCTGCCATATCCGCTTTATTTAACAAAACAAGTCTTGGCTTTTGCTGAATTATTTCATCGATCATTGGATTACGTGATGATAAAGGCAGTCTTGCATCCACTAATTCAAAAATAATATCTATTAGCTTTAGTTTTTCCGTTACTTCGCGGCGCGCTTTTGCCATATGGCCGGGAAACCATTGTATTACCATGATTGCGCCCTCCATTCTTCAATATGCTATCTATTTAGTTCACGATTCTTATTTTATCAAACGGCCAATAGACAATGCTTGTATCCCCTACAACCTCGTCCATTTTAATCGTCCCTATATGCCGGCCATCTTTACTGAACAGACGATTATCTCCAAGTACAAAAATTTCGCCCTCAGGAACTGTCTTTTGACCTGTGATTTCTTCAAGCGTAAAGTCTGACGTCAACGGGCCATCTTGCTGGCTCTTGTATTCATCTAAGTATGGTTCCTCATAATATTTCCCATTCACATACAATTTATCATTTTTATACTCCACTGTATCACCTGGGAGGCCAATGACTCTTTTTATGTAGTCTTTATTTTCAGGAGCATGAAAAACCACTATGTCAAAGCGTTCAGGATCCCCTATTTTATTTACAACCATACGGTCACCATTTTGCAAAGTCGGCATCATCGAGAGTCCGTCGACTACAATTGGCGCGAATATAAAGTAGCGGATGACTGCAGCTAGTCCTACAGCAATTAATAATGCCTTTGTCCATTCCCAAAATTCACTTTTACCATTTGACACGTTTGACACCACCTATTTTTTTATGTATCCATCATATCATGAGAGCCAACATCGAGAGAAGCAAAGGGAACGTTTATTTTCAATTTAAAAAAGGAGCTTGTTTCCAAGCTCCTTTTTCCATACTAATATTAGTATCTGATTTCTTTAATACGAGCAGCTTTACCACGTAGGTTACGCAGGTAGTAAAGTTTCGCACGACGAACTTTACCGCGGCGAACTACATCAAGTTGAGCGATCTTTGGAGTGTGAAGCGGGAATGTACGCTCAACGCCTACACCGTAAGAAATCTTACGTACTGTAAATGTTTCGCTGATTCCGCCTCCACGACGTTTAATCACTACACCTTCAAACAACTGAATACGCTCACGAGTACCCTCGACAACTTTCACGTGTACGCGAACAGTGTCTCCTGGACGGAAAGCTGGTAGATCTGAACGAAGTTGTTCTTGAGTAAGTTCTTGAATAAGTTTATGCATGGTTTTCCTCTCCTTCTAACAGATGCTCATTAAAGCTTGTTGGCTCCAGCGGAACACCGTTTTAATGGGCTTAAGGACGTTTCCTTAAGCCACGACTAAAATCTTATCATAATCACTAAACCAAATCAAGCGTTTTTCACTTCTCCCACTCTTTTAGCCACTTTCTCTGTTGTGCCGTTAAAGAATAGGTTTCAAGAAGGTCAGGACGCCTCTCCCATGTTCTTTTTAAAGATTGCTTGTCTCGCCATTCATCGATCAATTTATGGTTTCCGGAAGTTAACACCTCTGGCACCTTCATTCCTCGAAAATCAGCCGGACGAGTATATTGAGGGTGTTCTAAAAGTCCAGAGGAAAAGGAATCGAGCACCGGAGAATCTTCATTTCCAAGTACATCTGGCAGGAGGCGCACCACACTGTCTACGACCACCATTGCCCCTAGTTCTCCTCCGGTCAGTACATAATCCCCGATAGAAATTTCATCTGTGACAATATGTTCTCGAATTCTTTCATCATAACCTTCATAATGTCCGCAAATAAAGATCAGGTGCTCTTCCTTTGCCAGCTCTTCTGCTTTCTGCTGGGTATACCTTTCACCTTGAGGGCACATGAGAATGACGCGCTGCGCTTTGCTTTTAGCTGTCTCTTTTACATGCTCGACTGCATCAAAGATCGGCTGCGGCTTTAATACCATTCCGGCTCCACCGCCGTATGGATAATCATCCACCGTGTGATGCTTCCCCTCAGCAAATTCGCGGAAATTCACGACATCATAGTCTACTTTGCCTTTTTCTTTGGCTTTTTTTAAAATGGATGTGTGCAGCACACCTTCAAACATTTCCGGAAACAATGATAAAATATCAATCTTCATCATGAAAGCAAGCCTTCCATCGGTTCAATAAAGATCACTTTATTGGCTATATCCACTTTTTTTACGACATCTTCAATGTATGGGATATAATGTTCTTTCCCCGCTTTTCCCTTTACAACCCAAACGTCATTGGCGCCTGGAGTTAAAATCTCTTTGACTGTTCCAATCTCTTCTTCCTCTAACGTTTTTACAGAACAGCCGATGATTTCATGAAAAAAGTATTCGTTTTCTTCCAGCTGCCCGAGCTGGCTCTCGCGAATTTTAAGAATTCCGCCTTTCAGCGCCTCTGCTTTGTTGATATTTTCATAATCCTTCAATGTCAGCAAATCAAACGATTTATGCTGGCGATGCTTCTCAATAGTTACTGGTGTGCCTTCCTGGTCCCCAGGCATAAACACATATAAGGTATTGCCCCGCTTATATCTTTTTTCGGGAAAATCCGTCTTTGATAACACTCTTAATTCTCCTTGGAGTCCATGAGTATTGACGATTTTTCCGACATTAAACCATTTTTCCATTCCATTCACCTCTATCGAATATCAATTACTGTGCCCTCTTTCACAACAATGGTTTTTCCTTTGCTGATTTCTTCCCAGCAGTCGCCAACCCTTACTTCTGTCAGCATCTGCACTTCCCCGTCTTTTAATTCACTTCCAAGGGGGAGAAGAAGGAGCTGATTCATCTGGAATTCGATATTATTTATTTTATTCTGGCGATCTGCCAGTTCCTTTTCAAATAAGGCAGCTGCCTCAGCACGGCTCTTCGGATGCTGTTTTTCCGCTTTTTTCTGCTCAAACTGAAATTGGCTGATTTCATGCTGCAGTTGGGTGATCTTTGCTTGATAAGCCTTTATCAATGTGTGTTTTGTCTTTTCAGTTAACACTTGTTTGACCGTCACGTTTTGAATAATTTGCATGTGGGATCTCTGCCTCCCGGTGTTTTTTGAGAAGACTTAAAAAACGATACGCAAAAAGGGAGGTTATCCCTCCCTATTCGGCAATTTCTACATACACTTTTTTCTGGTGAGCGGCATTGGCCGCTGCTGTGGTTATGGTACGGATCGCCTTAGCAACGCGGCCATGTTTACCTATGACTTTTCCAATATCTTCAGGATGCAGAGAAAGACGGTAAGTAATCCGGCTTTCTTCTTCCTGAGTATCGATAGTAACCTCTTCCGGATGATCGACAAGCGGTTTCACTATTGCTAAGATTATATCTTCCATTTAGCTAATTACTTGCTGTGTTTAGCGTTGTGGAATTTTTCCATGATACCTTCGTTAGAGAAAAGGTTACGAACTGTATCAGATGGTTTCGCTCCGTTTTGAAGCCATTTAAGAGCAAGCTCTTCGTTGATTTTTACTTCTGCTGGCTGAACAACTGGATTGTATGTTCCAACTGTTTCAATTTGACGTCCATCACGAGGAGAACGAGAATCTGCTACTACAATACGATAGAATGGGGATTTTTTTGCACCCATACGTTTTAAACGAATTTTTACTGCCATTTTTAAAGCACCTCCGAATAGTTTCACACAAGATAAAATGATAACAAATAACACTATTGTTTGTAAAGGTTTTTTTCTTTACATTTAATTTAATAAAGACGAACTCATCCCAGCCAAAAATAAAATCTGGCAAGTTACGCTTTTCTGTCCAGCTCCATCTGCCAGTCTCTCGCACATAACCCATCCCGCCTATGCGACAAAAGGCGCCGCCTTGTCGGTCTGTCTTATGTTTTCGAGCCTAAACGGCAGATTACGCTTTCCTTACATAAACGGGAACTTAAATGCTCCGCCTTTTTTCTTGCCTTTTTGCTGCATGCCTGACATCTGCTTCATCATCTTTTTCATTTCTTCAAACTGCTTGAGAAGGCGGTTGACTTCTTGAATGGAAGTTCCGCTGCCTTTGGCGATCCTTTTTTTACGGCTTGAGTTAATGGTTTCAGGGTGTTCCTTCTCACTGGTAGTCATGGAACGGATAATCGCCTCGATATGGCCGATTTGCTTTTCGTCCACTTGCACATTATTCAAGCCTTTCATTTTGTTGGCGCCTGGAAGCATTTTAATAATCTCATCCAATGGCCCCATGGAACGCACTTGGCCAAGCTGTTCTAGAAAGTCATCAAAAGTGAATGACATTGTCCGCATTTTTTGTTCTAATTCTTTCGCTTTCTCTTCATCTACATTGACTTGGGCTTTCTCGATCAATGTCAATACATCGCCCATTCCGAGAATACGAGAAGCCATACGCTCCGGATGGAACGGTTCAAGCGCATCCAGCTTCTCACCCATACCAACAAACTTAATAGGTTTACCGGTTACAGAACGAATAGATAACGCCGCACCGCCTCGTGTATCGCCGTCAAGTTTCGTTAGCACAACGCCCGTGACACCGAGCTGATCATCGAAGCTTTGAGCGACATTCACCGCATCTTGTCCTGTCATTGCATCAACAACGAGGAAGATTTCATCCGGCTTAGAAAGCTCCTTGATTTCTTTCAGCTCATTCATCAAGTTTTCATCCACGTGCAAGCGTCCAGCTGTATCAATCAGCACATAATCGTGATGATCCGCTTTGGCTTTTTCAATCGCCTGTTTGGCAATTTCCACTGGACTCACTTGATCGCCTAATGAAAACACCGGCATGCTGAGCTGCTTCCCGAGCGTTTCAAGCTGTTTAATTGCTGCTGGGCGGTAAATGTCGGCAGCTACCAACATTGGTTTGCGGTTGTATTTTTTACGTAATACATTTGCCAATTTACCTGTGGTAGTCGTCTTACCTGCCCCTTGCAGACCCACCATCATAATGACCGTCGGAGGACGTTTCCCTACAGCAATCTGGCTTTGTTCTCCGCCCATCAGTTCGGTCAATTCTTCTTTAACCACCTTAATGACCTGCTGGCCCGGTGTTAAGCTCTTCATGACTTCCTGACCGACAGAGCGCTCGCTGACTTTCTTTACAAATTCCTTCACAACTTTAAAGTTTACATCGGCTTCCAAAAGAGCGAGGCGCACTTCACGCATCATTTCTTTTACATCAGCTTCTGTTACTTTGCCTTTGCCGCGAATTTTTTGCATCGTATTTTGCAGTCGGTCGGCTAATCCTTCAAATGCCATTAATGCCGCCTCCTAATCTAATTTCTCAAGCTCATCAATGATCGGCAGCATCTGTTCATCACAAGAATCCCTCAGCTGTTTCAGCAATTGAATACGCTCTTGAAACTTTTTAAATAGCAACAGTTTATTTTCATATTCCTCAAGCATAGCTTCTGTGCGTTTAATATTGTCGTAAACCGCTTGACGGCTTACAGCATATTCTTCAGCAATTTCACCAAGCGAGAAATCATCTAAATAATAGAGGGACATATAACTGCGCTGCTTATCGGTCAACAACGATTGATAGAAATCATATAGATAGTTCATTCTCGTTGTTTTTTCAAGCATGTGCAGCCCTCCTTTGTTAAGTGAAAAACCTTTACAATAAATTAGTTTACTTACTTCATAAAAGAATGTCAAGAAAATTTCTTTACATCCTAAAAGAGAACCAGTCTCTTATTTTTCTTCTGTTTCGTCACTCTCTTCATTTTCTTCAAACATATTGGAGAATAATCCGTATACATACTTTTCTGCATCAAAAGCTTGAAGGTCATCTACTTTCTCACCCAGTCCAACAAATTTCACAGGAATCTCTAACTCTTTTCTAATGGCGAGCACGATCCCGCCTTTAGCCGTTCCATCTAACTTAGTTAAAACAATGCCTGAAACGTCTGTTAGCTCTTTGAACGTCTTTGCCTGAACCATGGCATTTTGTCCGGTAGTTGCATCGAGCACCAAGAGAACTTCGTGAGGCGCGTCTGGAATTTCCCGTTCAATGACCCGCTTCACTTTTTGCAGTTCATTCATTAAGTTCACCTTGTTTTGCAGACGGCCTGCTGTATCGCATAGTAAAACATCAGCTTTTCTGGATTTCGCTGCGCGGACAGCATCGTACATGACAGCAGCAGGGTCTGACCCTTCGCCTTGCTTGATCACCTCAACTCCTACTCGATCTCCCCAGACTTCGAGCTGATCAATGGCGCCCGCTCTAAACGTATCTCCCGCAGCCAGCATCACTTTCTTGCCCTCCGATTTAAACTGGTGAGCGAGCTTGCCGATGGTAGTTGTTTTTCCGACTCCATTTACTCCAACAAACAAAATGACGGTCAACTGACCATTTTGCATATTCATCTCACTTGAGGAAGAGTCCCCACCTTCGTAGATTTCAACCAATTTTTCAGTGATAATGTCGCGCACCACGGCTGGATCTTGCGTGTTTCTGCGCTTAACCTCTATTTTCAATTGTTCGATTAAGTCCATTACCGTATCAAAGCCAACGTCGGCGCCGATTAAAATTTCTTCTAATTCTTCAAAGAAATCTTCGTCTATTTTCCGGTATCTGGCTACAAGGTCATTTACTTTGCTGGAAAAATTATCGCGGGTTTTCGTTAAACCTGACCGAAACTTTTCAGTGGCCTGATCAGTTGACGTTGTCAGTTTCTCTTTCAGCTTCTTAAAAAAACTCATATTCACACTCTCTCTTCCTCAGAAATATTCTTATTAGGTTTGTGCCAGCTGTTTCGTTTCTTCCATTCGGACAGATACCAGCTTCGATACGCCGGACTCCTGCATCGTCACGCCATACAGTACGTCTGCCTCTTCCATCGTTCCTTTTCTGTGGGTGATCACAATAAACTGTGTATCTGCACTGAATTGTTTAAGGTATTGACTGAACCTGTGCACATTGGCTTCATCAAGCGCAGCTTCCACTTCATCGAGGACGCAGAAAGGAACAGGGCGGACTTTTAAAATGGCAAATAATAAAGCGATCGCCGTTAATGCCCGTTCTCCTCCGGATAGCAGCCCAAGATTTTGCAGCTTTTTCCCTGGCGGCTGAGCGACAATATCCACACCTGTATTTAAGATATCCGCGGGATCCGTTAGTTTCAGTTCCGCTCTTCCTCCGCCGAATAATGCTTTAAAGACCGGCAGAAATTCTGTGCGAATCGCTTGGAACGTGTCTTTAAACCTTTTAGCCATCTCCTCATCCATTTCCTTAATGACCTGAGAAAGCGTATCCTTCGCTTCCTGCAAATCTGTCCGCTGCGAGTGAAGAAACGTGTATCGCTCAAATACCCGGTCATACTCTTCAATGGCGCCGAGATTTACTTGTCCTAGTTCATCAATCGCGAGCTTTATCAGCTTGACCTGATTACGGACGTCTTCGATCGGTGCAGACAGCGGGTATTTCTCTTTGGCTGCTTCAAAAGATAAAGTGTATTCCTGTCTAAGCTGCTCCAGCCTGTTTTCCAATTCTACATCAAGACGGTTCACTTTTACTTCTTCATCTTGAATGGCTTCACTCATCGCTTTATGAAGTCTTTTCGCTTCTTTTAGTTCGATGTCAACATCTTCAAGCTGCTTTTGTTTCTCCATCCGTTCTTCCCGGCGCAGTGAGATCAGTTTCGCGGTCTCTTGCTTATCCACAAGCTTCCTTGCAGCCGCCGCGTCAAGCTCCTCTTCCCCTTGATCGCTATTGTGCATTTCTGACTTCAGCCACTTTAAATTATCCTGCCAGTTATCAAATTTCTTTTTCGATTCGTTCAGGTCTGATTCCACCTGATCGACAAGCAATTGCCCTGAAGTGACTTGTTCGATTTTTACAGCCAATTTGGATTTTAGATCGCTTATGACAGAGACAAGCGTTTCCTTTAGCACCTGCTCTTTTTGCTTCTTCTCTGTCAATACTTTAATCTCTTTATCCAATTGTTCGATGGCCTTTTCACTATCGGCAATCTGCTGCTGTGCATCTGTCATCCGAGAATTCAACCGGGCACTTTCTTCGGCAAACTCTTGTTTGTCCGCATCATAAAGCGCGAGGCGATCATTCATCGTTTTAAATGAGAACTGCGATTCCAGCAATTCGTTCTTCCATTCTTGCTCTTTGTGCCTAAGTGCTTCCCCGCGTGTGCGCAGATCATTCACTTCAGCTTCTTTTTCCACAATGCTTTCTTTTAACTTTTTAACTTCTCTTTCTACAGCTGATGTTTTCTCTTCCATCGCTTTAAGCTTAGTCTTCAGTGCTTCAAGCTCATTCTTTCTGCTTAACAAAGAAGACGTTTTCTGCTTTAGCGCGCCCCCTGTCATGGAGCCGCCTGGATTGACTACATCACCATCAAGCGTAACAATCCGATACCTGTATCCTAGTGTTTTCGCTAATCCATTCGCCCCAGTCAAATCTTTTGCAATCACTACATGACCAATTAGATTCGTAATCGCCTGTTCAAAACGGCTGTCGTATTGAATTAAGTCAGAAGCTATTCCGACAAAGCGGCTGTCGTTTTGAAGCTGGGATAATAGGGCACTAGGAAATACTTTTCCTCTCATCGCGGTTAATGGCAAAAATGTTGCGCGCCCAAACCGATGCTGCTTTAAAAAAGAAATAGCGCCGCGGGCGGCAGATTCATCGCTTGTGACAATATGCTGCATACTGCTTCCAAGTGCTATCTCAAGCGCCGTTTCATACATTTTTGGCACATCAATTAATTCTGCCACTGCGCCTTCGATTCCTGTCAGTTTCGTATTTCTCGCTTTTAAAATTTCTTTTACTCCCTGGAAAAAGCCTGAATAATCTTCCTCTAATGTTTCAAGCATTTCCTTTCTGGATTTAGCTTCTTGCAAAATTTGATACGCTTGATAGAGGTTCGATTCCTGTTTGGCGTACTTGTTCTTTAAGACGTCAATCGTCTGTTCGCTATCACGGAATTGTTCCACGTGACGCGCAAGATCGGATTGTGCCTTTGCCAGAAGCTCCTCGATGTGTGCTTTTTCAGATTCGATTTGCTGGCGCTCATTCACATATTTAGCGTTTTCCGTATCGAGCCGTTCTTTTCTTCTAGCCAATTGTTCCAGCTGCTGCTTTATATGCTGAAGTTCATTTTTAGCAGCGGCTTGCTTATTAAGTCCTTCGATATAATCTGCTTTTAAGGATTCAATTTTCTCCTCAACGTTTTCAGATAAACTTTTCATTTCTGATTGCTTTTCTTTTAATGCAACGGAGAGCCTGTCCGCTTCTGCTTGATCGCTTGCTGCCTTATCTTTAAGCTTTCTGAATTGCTCGGTGAGGCGTTCAATTTTATGTTTTTCTTCATCTAAGCTTTTGGCCAGCTGTTCCTCATTCTGCGTTGCATTCTTTTTTCTTTCTTTTAACACCTGCTTGCGTCCCTCAAGCTTTTCAAGTTCTTCACTTGCCGCAAGTAGCACACTTTGCAGTTCATTCACGGACTCATCAATGGCCGAAATCTGATCACGAAGCTCTGCTCCAAGCGCTTCCTTTGCTTGAACACCTGCAGATAAGCCAATTTCTTCACCTTGATGCCTAGAAAGATCGGCTTTTAACTGCTCCCATTCACTGTGCAGCTGTTCAATATCATAGACGATACAGGCGATATCTAATTCCATTAATTCTTCTTTTTTCTCTAAGAAATCCTTTGCAATGGAGGCTTGAATTTTCAGCGGTTCAATTTGTCCTTCTAATTCAAAGAGAATATCTTGCACGCGGTTTAAATTTTCCTGTGTTTCTGAAAGCTTCTGTTCCGCTTTTCTTTTTCGCGTTTTATATTTCAGCACGCCTGCTGCTTCTTCAAAAATAGCGCGCCTGTCATCTGGCTTGCTGTTGAGGATTTCTTCGACTTTGCCTTGCCCGATAATCGAAAACGCTTCTCGCCCAAGACCCGAATCCATAAATAATTCTACGATATCCTTTAAACGGCAGGACTGCTTGTTAATATAAAACTCACTTTCGCCTGAACGGTACACTCTCCTAGTCACATTTACTTCGTTATATTCAATCGGCAGCACTTGATTTTCGTTATTTAGCGTTAAAGTCACTTCAGCAAAATTCAATTGCTTTCTGCTGTCGCTTCCGGCAAAAATGATATCCTCCATTTTTCCTCCGCGCAGGCTTTTAGCTGACTGCTCGCCAAGAACCCATCTGATCCCATCCGTAATATTGCTTTTCCCCGACCCATTGGGACCAACCACGGCCGTAACTCCATCTACAAATTCAACGGATACTCTTTCGGCAAATGATTTAAAACCGACAATATCCAATTTTTTCAGGAACATTCTCTCTTTCCTACCTTCTATTCTGTAAGTTCTTTCAATGATGTTAATGCCATTTGGGCAGCGAATTGCTCCGCTTCCTTTTTCGACCGGCCTGTGCCTGTGCCTAGCACTTCACCATTCATCGTGACTTGGGAAACAAACTCCTTGCTGTGAGCAGGCCCTTTTTCTTGAAGCACTTTATATTCAAGCTGGCCTTTTGTTTTACGCTGAACCAATTCTTGAAGCTGGCTCTTATAATCCATCATATGAGAAAAAGCACCGGAGTTAATTTTCGGATAGACCACTTGATCCAACAGCGGAATGACTTGTTCTAGTCCCTGGTCTAAATACAAAGCCCCAATAAACGCTTCAAATACATCCGCTAATAAAGCAGGCCTCATCCGTCCGCCTGTCAATTCTTCTCCTCTGCCAAGGAGGACAAGCTCGCCGAAATTCAGTTCATTGGCGAACGTCACAAGTGAAGGCTCACAAACAATGGCTGCTCGCAGCTTAGTCAAATCGCCTTCTGACATCAGCGGGTATTTTAGAAATAAATATTGTGACACCGTTAATTCGAGGACAGCATCGCCTAAAAACTCTAAGCGCTCATTGTCTTCATAAGGTTTTTTCCGATGCTCATTCACATAGGATGAATGAGTAAATGCTTGTTTTAATAATTTCTCATTGTTAAATTTAATGCCGATTCTCTCTTGAAACAACTTAAATTGTTCATCTCGTCTATAGGATGTTTTTCGAAAATCTTTATTTGGTTTCTTCATAGGACTTCCCCCGTTATCAAAAACTAGTGTACATACAAAACCAATTCTAGTCTAAAATCACAAGAAGCGCAAAAGAAAGAAAGCTCCGTTTAATAACGGAGCCTTGCTTATCTTCTAACGATTAGTTTTTGCTGTTTATGTAGTTCACAGCGTCACCCACTGTTGCAATTTTTTCTGCATCATCGTCAGAAATTTCCATATCGAACTCATCTTCCAATTCCATAACAAGTTCTACTACATCTAGAGAATCTGCACCTAAATCTTCTTTAAAAGAAGCTTCAAGTTTCACTTGTGATTCTTCTACTCCAAGACGATCCACAATAATCTTTGTTACGCGCTCTAATACATCTGCCATTACACGTTCACCTCCCCTCAAGTCATTATAAATGAAAACGGTGCAATGAACAATTCACAATTAGGAATAGCACCCTCAAAAAATCATCCGTTACATGACCATTCCGCCATCTACATGCAAGGTTTGACCTGTCATATACTTCGAATCATCTGATGCTAAAAAGGCTGCTACTTTAGCAATATCTTGCGGCTCGCCAAAACGGGCAAGCGGGATCTGCTTATGCATCGCTTCTTTCGCTTCTTCCGGAAGAGCATCTGTCATGTCAGTTGAAATAAATCCCGGTGCAACCGCATTGACTGTGATTCCGCGTGTAGCAAGTTCTTTTGCTGTCGTTTTCGTTAAACCGATCACACCAGACTTAGCCGCTACGTAATTGGCTTGGCCTGCATTTCCGCTCACGCCGACAATCGAAGAAATATTAATAATGCGTCCGCTGCGCTGCTTCATCATTTGACGCGTAACCGCTTTGGTGCACAAAAACACACCTTTTAAATTAATGTTAATGACATCATCCCACTCGGATTCTTTCATGCGCATTAATAAATTGTCTTTCGTAATTCCTGCATTGTTGACTAAAATATCTAGCTTCCCAAACGTTTCTACCGTCATTTTGACCATTTCTTGAACGGCTTCACTATCCGATACATTGCACTGTACAGCAAAAGCATTTCTGCCTAGCGCCTTAATCTCATCAACTACTTCGGCAGCCTTTGCTTCACTTCCTGAATAATTGACCGCTACATCCGCACCTTGACGGGCAAGTTCGAGCGCGATTTCACGGCCGATTCCTCTAGAAGCCCCTGTAACGAGTGCAGATTTCCCTTGTAAATTCATCGTGCGGCCTCCTTTAACTCTTCGATTACTGCTTGAATCGTTTCTTCATCTTGAATAGCAAATGTACGAACTCGGCGGTTCACTTTCTTTACTAAGCCGGAAAGCACTTTTCCAGGGCCGATTTCGATAAATGTATCCACACCATTTGCCAGCAATGTTTCAACACTGTCTTCCCATAATACTGGTGAATACAGCTGCTTTAATAATTTAGCTTGAATGTCCGCTGACTTTTCGACTGGCAAGGCATCCACGTTCGCAATCACAGGCACTTGGCAATCTTTGATTTCCACTTCATTTAATACTTTCTCCAGCTGTTCTGTCGCTGGCTTCATTAATTCTGAGTGGAACGGTCCGCTGACGTTTAGAGGCAGCACTCGTTTCGCACCTTTTTCCTTCGCCAGTTCTCCTGCCTGCTCAACTCCAGCTTTTGTTCCTGAAATGACAATTTGTCCCGGGCAGTTTAGGTTGGCCAGTCCTACTAGATCACCGCGTTCAGATACCTCTGCACACACTTCTTGCAAGGCAGTCCGATCTAATCCAAGCACAGCCGCCATCGTTCCCTCTCCGGATGGGACAGCTTGCTCCATGAAACGTCCTCTATTATGTACAACGTAAACAGCATCTTCAAACGAGATCGCTTTTGCTGCAGCGAGAGCCGTGTATTCTCCTAAACTATGTCCGGCCACAAAGTCAGGTTTGATTCCTTCTTTTTCAAACCGTTTCAAAACCGCCAGGCTCACAGTTAATAACGCTGGCTGCGCATTCGTCGTCTGCGTCAGCAGCTCCTGCGGACCATTAAAAATAATCTCGCTTAGATCATAACCTAACCGTTCATCCGCAGCTGAAAACATCTCTTTAATCTCTTGATGCTCATCCGCAAGTGTCTTCCCCATACCAACTGTTTGAGACCCTTGTCCCGGAAAAATAAACGCTATTTTCCCCATACTTTTCTCCCCCTTATTCTTGTTCTGAGTTTGGCATTAATTTGGCTGCCTGTTTAATTTTATCTGGCACATCTGCTTCAGCCATCGTATAAGCCTGTTTCAATGCATTATAAAACGCATTGGCGTTCGATGAACCATGGGCTTTGATGACAGGCGCACGAAGACCGAATAGTCCCGCTCCGCCATATTCTGTATAATCCATTTTGTTCTTAAGACTATAAAGTTCTGTTTTTAATAGACCTGCACCGATTTTTGCTTTCAGTGAAGAAGTTAAGGAAGACTTCAGCATAGAAAAAATCGATAAGGCAGTTCCTTCTAGTGTTTTCAACACCATATTACCTGTAAACCCGTCTGTCACGACAACATCTGCCACGCCGTTTAGTAAATCGCGGGATTCCACATTGCCTATAAAGTTTAATTCGCCGCTTTGCTTCAATAACCTGTAACTTTCTTTCGTCAAATCATTACCTTTTTTTTCTTCTGTTCCAATATTGAGAAGTCCGACTCGTGGATTGGCAATACCGCGCACCTTTTCCGCATAGATGGACCCCATTAGGGCATACTGCATTAGGTGTTCTGGCTTCGCATCTGAGTTCGCTCCTAAATCAAGCATCACAAACCCTTTACCGTCAATAGTCGGCAAGGTTGGTGCTAGTGCAGGACGCTGTATGCCTTCGATCCGTCCGACAATGAAAAGCCCTGCTGCCATTAAAGCCCCTGTATTTCCAGCTGATACACAGGCAGATGCTTTCTGATCCGCCACTGCTTGAGCCATCAAAACCATAGACGCTTGCTTTTTCCGTCTGACGGCTCTGACCGGTTCATCTGTTCCTAAAATCTTTTCTTCTGTATGTATGACTTCCGCCCGGTCATTGGCCTCTAAATATTTGCTGATTTCTTTTTCATCACCGAAAATCATCACTTCAAGATTCGGCAATTCTTTCAACGCCTGATTAACTCCTAAAATAATTTCCTTCGGCGCGTGATCTCCGCCCATTGCATCAATAGCTATTTTCATTGGTTTCATCCTTTACTGATGTATTGGAACGGTACATGATAAAGTCCCCTTCAAACACTAATTCCTGGCCGACATAACTGCTGACTTGAACAGTTGTCCGTTCTTTACGTTCCTGGATCTCTGTTACTTTTGCTTTAGCGACCACTCGTTCACCTTCATTCACTGAACGAGTAAAGCGAATATTCGCTTTCGCGGTCAACGCTAGTTCATCATTGATCACCGCAACCGCCAAAGAATTCGCTTGCGCAAATAAATGATGGCCTCTCGCGATCCCGTTTCTTTTAAATACATGTTCTTTTTTTACATCAAAAATGGAAATCGCACTCTTATCAAGCTCTATATCAATTACATCTCCAATCACTTCCTCAATCGGAAGAGACCGGACTTCGTCTGTTAATTTCTTCTCAGCTACATGTTTAATTCTTTCCCGCAGCTCCGGAATGGACAGTTCCATTCGGTCTAAACGAATGGTTTGAACACTGACCCCGAAGAAATCTGCTAACTCTTCATCCGTCACAAACGGCTGCTCTTTAATTTTTTCCTGCAGCTGGCGCTGTCTATCTTTCTTTGAACGTTTCATAAATTCACACCATCCGATATTAGGACTAGGTACTAATAGTAGTATAAAATCAAAAAAAGCAGAATGCAAGGAAAAACTTACATTCTGCCATTAATCCAATTTCTCACCTGAAGTGACACCGGTTTGCACTAAATACTCCCGCATGACAGCATACTCTTCTAATTCCCAAAATTCTTTTGATTCTATTAATCTTTTCGCATCGTCTCTTGCCACTTCAAGCGCACGATAATCATGAATCATATCCGCTACTTTAAATTCCGGAAGGCCGCTCTGCTTTCTGCCGAAAAAGTCTCCTGGTCCCCGAAGCTCCAAGTCCTTTTCACTTAAAACGAATCCGTCATTCGTCTCAGTCATAACTTTCATCCGCTCCTGGCCGACTTCTGTTTTCGGATTGGCCAGCAAAATGCAATAAGATTGCTCGCTTCCTCGGCCTACTCGTCCCCTAAGCTGGTGAAGCTGGGATAAGCCAAACCTCTCCGCGTCATAAATCACCATCATGGTCGCGTTCGGCACATTTACACCTACTTCAACGACAGTTGTGGAGACAAGAACCTGCAGCTGATTATCACTGAATTCTTTCATCACCCGATCCTTTTCTTCAGAAGGCAGGCGTCCGTGCATAAGACCCACTTGATACTTGCTATGAAAATAGTGAACGAGCTGAGAATGGACATCGAGCGCATTTTGCACATCCAGCTTTTCTGATTCTTCAATCAGCGGACAAATGACATACACTTGTCTCCCTTTCACTAATTCCTTTTCCATAAATCCTAACACTCGATCAAGCATTTCTTCTTTTGCCCAATAGGTTTCAATCGCCTTTCTTCCCGCTGGCATTTCATCAATAATGGATACATCCATCTCACCAAATACCGTAATGGCCAATGTTCGCGGAATCGGAGTAGCCGTCATGAATAATACATCCGGACTTTCTCCTTTTTCCCGAAGTACCCGGCGCTGCTGCACGCCAAAGCGGTGCTGCTCATCAGTTATGACCAAACCGAGCCGTTGAAAATCAACTTCGTCTTGAATTAAAGCATGCGTCCCTATTAATATATCTATTTCCCCTGCACTTAATCTTCCAAGTAATTCTTTTCGCCTCTTGCCTTTAACTGAGCTTGTCAAAAGAGCCACCGTTACTCCCATCGGCTCAAGCATCGCATGCAAAGATTCCGCATGCTGTTCCGCTAAAATCTCTGTCGGCACCATTAACGCACCTTGGAATCCTGCTGTTACTGTTGCGTACAGGCAAATTGCCGCAACGGCAGTTTTTCCGCTTCCTACATCACCTTGCAGCAGACGGTTCATGCGATATGGCGATAACAGGTCGGCACAGATTTCATTAACTACCCGCTTTTGCGCGCCGGTTAATGAAAACGGCAGTGAATCGATGAATTGTTTAAGCTTTTGTAAATCGTAGGATTGAGACATCCCCTTCGATTGTTCTCTTTCGAATTTTCTGAGCGCTTGCATTTTTAATTGAAAGTATAAAAATTCTTCATAGACAAATCGGCGCCGCGCCTGCTTCATTTCTTCCTGTGAAGCAGGAAAATGCAAGCTTCGCAATGCCTCACGCCGGTGCAGCAATTTATACTTCTGCAAAAACGAATCCGGCAGCGTTTCATGCAGATGGTCGCTAAATTGAGATAAAGCAAGACCCATATATTTTCGGAACTGCTTTCCTGACACAAGACCTTTTAGGGCATATACCGCCTCAAAATCTCCTTGCTTTTGATGAGGGCCTGCTTCAAATAATTGGGCATTAATGGTCTGTCTATGTTTATCCCACTTTCCCGTTATAGTGACTGTATCATTGACATTCATTTTATTCTTTAAGTAAGGCTGGTTAAAAAATACGACACTGATTAAATAACGGCCGACAAGAACTTTCAGTGTCAGCCTTGATTTTTTTTTGCCATAAAACATTAAAGAAGGTACGCTATGTACCTTCCCTTCCACTGTTACACGTTCATCGTGAGCCACTTCTGCCAGGTCACGCAAACGATAATCCTCGTAACGATGAGGAAAATACTCAAGCAACTCTTCAATTGTAAAGATGCCAAGTTCTGATAACTGGGCAGCCGTTTCTTTTCCAATTCCTTTTAATGTGTGGACAGGCTGATGGAGCGGCTGGTGATCATGATTTGTCTTTACGGATGGATGTTCCATAAATCTTCTCCTCCAGCTTTCGCCCCGTCGGTGTAGCAGCAAGTCCGCCACCGGCTGTTTCTCTAAGTGCAACCGGCATCGTCTGTCCTATTTTATACATCGCATCAATGACTTCGTCACAAGGAATTCGGCTTGTGACACCAGCAAGCGCCATATCAGCTGCGACCATCGCATTAGCAGCCCCCATCGCATTTCGTTTCACACACGGCACTTCCACTAATCCAGCTACTGGATCACAAACGAGACCGAGCATATTTTTCAATGTAATCGCCATGGCTTCTGCCGACTGGGCGGGTGTTCCGCCAGCCATTTCTACAATTGCTGCCGCAGCCATGCCAGATGCTGACCCTACTTCAGCCTGACATCCTCCTGCTGCACCTGAAATGGAAGCGTTATTCGCGACAATATAACCAAATGCCCCCGCTGTAAACAAGAAATGGATCATTTCTTCACGTGATGGCTTTAATTTTTCCCTTACGGCAAACAACGTGCCTGGCACCACGCCGGCACTTCCCGCTGTCGGAGTTGCGCAAATCGTACCCATGGCTGCATTCACTTCATTGGTAGCAACCGCTTTGCTGACAGCGTCGAGTAACAGCGTGCCGGAGAGCGTATTGCCTTTTGAAATATATTGCTGAAGAAGAACGGCATCTCCACCTGTCAATCCGGACAAGGAATGAACACCTTTAATTCCTCTTTCAACCGCCTGTTCCATTACAGTCAAGTTTTGATCCATCTGCTCCATTACTTGATCTAAGCTTTTCCCGGTTACTTCCATTTCTTGCTCAATCATAATCTGTGATATTTTCTTCTGCCGTTTCTCGGCCAGTTCAATTAATTCAGCTGCATTTTTAAACAAGTCACTCGCCTCCTTTGGTGTAAGCGCCACCATACTTATTAGTTATTCAGCGATCCTTGCCACTTGAATAATATGAGGAAGACCTCGAATCGCATCTAGAATGGTTTCATCAAGCCCTTGGTCGACTTCAATTGTCATTAAGGCCATATCCCCTTTCGCTTTTCGGGAAACCTCCATGTGGCCAATATTAATTTGATGCTTAGCTAGTTCATTAGAAACAGTTGCAATTGCACCGAAACGATCATTATGCACCACAAGTATCGCCGGGTGATGTCCAGAAAGTTTTAATTCAAAACCATTCAGTTCGGTAATTTCAATTTTTCCGCCACCGATTGAAATGCCCACGAGCTCCATTTCTCCCGAGTCGTCTCCAATCTTCAATCGGGCTGTATTCGGATGCTCTGGAACAGCTTCTTCTTCAATAAACTGAATAGACATGCCCTTATCTTCTGCAATTTTTATCGCATCTTTAATCCGTTCATCAAATGTATCAAAATCCAGCAGTCCCCCAATAATGGCCACATCTGTCGCATGACCCTTATAGGTTTGAGCAAAAGATCCGTAAAGGGAAATTTTTGCCCACTTCGGTTCCCGTCCAAACAGGCTTCTGGCTACTCTCCCTATCCGAGCAGCTCCCGCCGTATGCGAGCTTGATGGACCAATCATCACTGGACCTATAATATCAAAGACACTTTTATACTTCATTGCCATGCCTCCTTCAACCCTTATTGTCCATCGTTTACCCATATTTAAACATAAGGAAAAAGAAGGGGTTTCCCCCTCCTTCTTATTCCACTGAAAAAATGAAAGAATAAAGCGGCTGTTTGCCGTTATGAACTTCCACTTCTACATCTGTATAGTTTTCTTCCATGAAGGACGTTACATGCTCTACTTCTTCTTCAGTAGCATCTTCTCCATAGATAATCGTTAAAATTTCTGATTCGTCATCAATCATTTTTTCAAGCAAGCCTTCAGCTGTCGTTTTCCGGTCTTTGCCTGTTAAAACAATTTTGCCTTCTTGAATGCCCATGAAATCATCTTTAGCTATTTCAATGCCATCAATGCTCGTATCTCGGACGGCAAAAGTGATTTGGCCTGTTTTTACATTTTTCAAGGCAGCTGTCATAACCGATTCATTTTCCTTTAATCCCGTTTCAGGATTAAAAGCTAATAAAGAAGATATGCCTTGAGGAACTGTTTTAGAAGGGATGACGATGGCTTCTCCGTCAATCACTTCCGCAGCCTGTTCTGCAGCCATGATAATGTTTTTGTTATTAGGCAGGATGATCACTTTCTTCGCGTTGACTTTCTCCACTGCACGGACAATATCTTCCGTACTTGGATTCATTGTCTGTCCGCCTTCAATGACCGCTGAAGCGCCGACGCTTTTAAATAATTCTGCAATTCCTTCACCCATTGCCACTGTGACAATTCCATATTCCTGCTGTTCTTTATTCACAGGAGGCGCTTCAGTGTGCTGAGCAGTGTCAAACAATAGCTCTGTATGCTGCTGACGCATATTTTCAATTTTCATGCTGATCAAGCTGCCGTAGCGCTGACCGTATGTCAGAACTTCGCCTGGCTGTTCGGAATGGATATGAACTTTGGCGATTTCATCATCAGAAATCACGAGTAAAGAATCTCCATACTGGCTAAGATCTTCACGGAATTTCTCTTCAATAAACGGATTCGCTTTCGCTTTGTCCGCTTCGAATTTCACCATAAACTCGGTACAGTAGCCGAATTCAATATCTTCTGTATTCATGAAGCTTTGCACGCTCTTATGGTGCTCAGCCCGGACAAGATCGTCAAGCTTAGGAGCGGATACACTCACATTTGAAAGCTTTTCACCTTTCAGTTCCGCAAGAAATCCTTCATAGACAAACAGAAGTCCTTGTCCGCCGCTGTCAACCACGCCAACTTCCTTTAGAACTGGCAACAAATCCGGAGTGCGGGCAAGTGAGGCTCTGCCTTCTTCTACAATGGCTTCCATCAATTGAACAATATCTGTTTGCTTCTTAGCAGCAGAAACTGCCTTTTTAGCCGCATCCTTGGCTACAGTTAAAATCGTGCCTTCAACAGGTTTCATGACTGCTTTATACGCGGATTGAACGCCGGCATCAAATGCTTGAGCCAGTTCTTTCGTGCTGACTGTTTCTTTCTGCTCGATGGCTTTTGAGAAACCGCGGAATAGTTGAGATAAGATTACACCTGAATTTCCGCGTGCGCCCATTAAAAGGCCCTTTGCAAGAGCAGCGGCTGTTTTGCCGAAATGTTCACTTGGCTGCTGCTGGACTTCTTTCGCACCAGAAGTCATTGATAAATTCATATTTGTTCCTGTATCACCATCAGGAACAGGAAAAACGTTTAGCGCATCCACCATTTGCGCATTTGCTGAAAGATGGCTGGCTCCTGCCTGAATCATTTGGGCAAAACGTTTCCCATCCAATGAAGTAATTGACACGAATCTTTCCTCCTCACACTATGGGTTCGTCACCCGAACACCTTGTACAAAAATATTTACAGAGTCGACAGATAATCCGACTGTTTTATCTAGAGTGTACTTAACTACTGACTGGACATTATTGGCTACTTCTGAAATCTTCGTTCCATAGCTGACAATGATGTACATATCAATATGAACCTGATCCTCTTCTTGACGAACCACCACTCCGCGCGTAAAGTTTTCGCGGCGAAGAATTTCAGTCAGTCCATCTTTCAATTGTTTCTTGGATGCCATACCGACGATGCCGTAACAGTCAACTGCTGCTCCGCCTGCAATCATCGCAATCACATCGTTAGAAATATCAATTTGTCCGTACTTCGTTTTAAGCTCAATAGTCACAGAGAACCCCCCTTATGATTGTTGCTACGCTACAGACATTTTACTATACTTATTGTGTTTTTAAAAGCAATCAACTATCCGCACCCTATCATTTCAAAATTCTCTATCTAATGTCAAGGTTTTTTTCTTGAAAGACTTTCAGAGAACTATTGCAATCGAAAAAGTTGTGTGGTAAATTATTAAAGTATCTTTTAGACTATAATGAAGTGATGAAACTAATGATGTTCTGCTTCAATCAGTGAGGAGTGAATAACATGCCTAAAAAATGTGTTGTTTCAGGTCGTAAAGCTCGTTCCGGTAACGCTCGTTCCCACGCAATGAACGCCAATAAGCGTACTTGGGGTGCTAACCTTCAAAAAGTTCGCATTCTTGTAGACGGAAAACCTAAACGTGTTTGGGTTTCAGCAAGAGCACTTAAATCCGGAAAAATTGAGCGTGTATAATACTTTCCAAAAAAAGAACAACCAGCTGAATTCAGCCGGTTGTTCTTTTTTTGACCTTTTTTCTACTCAAGCCTGCATGTAGTAACATTCATCTATCTCTGTCCATTGCCTGAAGTTATTTTTTCATTGTTCCAAGCATGGCTCGCACCAGGCCGCCTAAAAATTTAGGAAGTTTAATGGTATAAAATTTCATGATTGCCACCCCTCCAGTTTAAACTGCTTCAGCATCAGAACTTCTTACCATCATTAATATGCCGGTCCCGAAAGAAAAAGTACCGCTTTCTCTTATTAACTCATTACTCACGCATAAAGTTGACCCTGTTTCGATCGTATGATTTCTTAAAGGATACTTAAACCCTTCAAGTGTGAGACCGGTCACATCCCCAAGAATCGAAAAGAAAGAACAGTATGTTAAGTTTGGATCCGGCAATACCTGATAGCACCCCGGTTCATATAAAGACAGCTGATTGCGCTGATCCACTATCCTTATATCTATATGCGAAGTGAGAAATTGTTTCTTCAATAATAGATTAACATTGCCGAAAAAATGATCTAGCCTTCCGCCCGTAGCACCAAAAATATAAATTGTTTCTGGGTTTTGCTGCATAGCCCAAAGCAAGGCCAGCTCAAGATCCGTTTCATTTTTTTCAGCCCGCACTCTCATTACATCCGGCACATGGTTTTGTATCTTTTGAAATTCATCGAGTGTAACCGAATCAAAATCGCCAAACGCGCGAGATACACGAATCCCTCTTTTTAATAAGTAAAGGACTCCTCTATCCACACCGACCCACAATAGATCCTGATCGATAAAAGAACGAATATCAGCCAGTTCCGATTCTGGCCCTCCGGCAACTAGAGCTATTTTCATTTCATCCCCTCCTTATGTACAATTCGTAAGACAAACTGCTTTAAAAATTCTTAAGGTAACTTTGTTAAACATGCCGGTTGATTGGAACTCCAGGATGCTTCGCTTTCCGCGGGGCGTGCGGTGAGCCTCCTCAGCGCTAAAGCACCTGCGGGGTCTCACCTGTCCCGCTGATCCCGCAGGAGTCTCGCACCTTCCGCTCCAATTAACCTAACGCTAGTAACCTATTATCTTAATCCTACTGCAAAAAACGGCCAACTCCTTTATTTCTTTATGTGACTTGGCCAATTTGTTCAAGAATATGTATGCTAGTCGGTTACAGATAAACGATAAAAACTGGACCAATCCAGAATGGAATGAGTCCAGTTTTTCAATTAAAGCCTGGTTCAAAAAGGGCTTTACATTATTTCAATCGACTGCTTAATCGCTTCAATCGCTTGTTTACGGTCAGGCTGGTTATAAACGGCAGATCCCGCAACTAACACATCCGCGCCGGCATCTGTACCGAGCTTAGCTGTTTCTGCATTGACGCCGCCATCAATTTCGATTTCAATATCCAGTCCGCGGTCCACAATCATTTGCTTCACCTGACGGATTTTGGGTACGACCGAATGAATAAACGACTGTCCGCCGAAACCAGGATTGACGGTCATGATCAGCACCATATCGATATCTTCTAACACATGCTGAATGGCTTCCGCCGGAGTAGCCGGATTTAGAACCACTCCAGGCTTCACCCCAAATGAGCGAATCAGCTGGATCGTACGGTGAAGGTGCGGACAAGCCTCCGCGTGAACGGTAATATAATCGGCTCCGGCTTTCGCAAAGGCTTCGATATATTGATCGGCATTTTCGATCATTAAATGGACATCAAGCGGAAGCTTCGTAACCGGACGAATCGCTTCCACAATTAATGGCCCAATTGTAATGTTCGGCACAAAGTGGCCATCCATCACATCTACATGAATGTAATCGGCTCCGCCTGCCTCTACTTCTTTAATTTCCTCTCCCAATTTAGAAAAATCAGCTGATAATATTGACGGTGCGATTTTTACCATATTAATACCTCGGCTTTCTCTCTTTAATTTCTTCCATAAACTGCAGATAATGCTTATATCGGTACGGCAGCAATTCGTCGGCTTCAACAGCTGCTTTCACTGCACATTTCGGTTCATTTAAATGCAGGCAGCCCCGAAACTTGCAATCCTGACTCAGCTTCACCATTTCTGGAAAGCAGAAAGGAAGTTCATCCGCTTCAATCTCGGTAAATTCCAGCGAACTAAAACCAGGGGTGTCAGCCACTAATCCATCGTTTACTTTGATCAATTCAACATGTCTCGTCGTATGCTTTCCCCGGCCAAGCGAATCTGAAATTTCATTCGTTTTCAGTTCTAATTCAGGCCTTAATGCATTTAGAAGAGAGGATTTCCCCACTCCGGATTGCCCAGCAAATACAGAGATCCGTTTATGCAAATAACTTAATAATTCTTCTAATCCGTCTTCTTCCATGGAAGATGTTAAAAGAACCGAATACCCGATAGACCGATACTCATCTGCATACTGCTGAATCTGCTTGGTTTCTGCTTCGGACAATAAATCGATCTTGGTAATACATATCAGAGGTTCGATCTGCTTCGACTCAATTAACACAAGAAAGCGATCTAATAAAGCCGTGCTGAAATCAGGCTGAACTGCAGAAAAGACCAAAATCGCTTGATCCACATTGGCAATTGGCGGGCGAATCATTTCGTTTTTCCGATCCTCTATTGCTACAATCGTTCCTTCTTTATCATTATCAGCTTGGTACTCGACATAGTCTCCAACGAGGGGAGACACTTTTCTTTTCCGAAAAATGCCTCTTCCCCGGCATTGTACGACGCGTTCTCCATCAAGCACATAATAAAAGCCGCTCAACGCTTTAATAATTTTCCCTTCTGGCATCAGGCGCCTCCTTCATTATTCTCTTCTTCTTCTGGATATGGAATCGTTTCATCCATAATGACCCGCTGATCGCGTATGACTTTATAGCCTGCTTTCATCCCTCTTTGCATAATAAACTCAAGTGTCTTTTTCGTTTCTCCCTGAATCATAAAGACTTCATACGGCTCCGTCATACTGCGATTCATATCTTCCACATAAATTTGTACCTCTTGAGGAGTTCCATCAATCTCTGGTTCATACGGAATGATAATTTCTTTCGTCACTGTTTTCGGGGGAATTTCACGTTTCCCTTTAGAGACGACGACTTCCACTTTCTCGCCCACATGCAGCTTGGATCCTTGTTCAGGAGATTGAGAGATCACCAGTCCTTCTCCAACCGTGTCTGAGTATTCCTCTTTGATGACTTCAATATTTAATCCAGTGGATTGAGCGTAATCTTGCAAACTTTTTTGATTATAATCGGTCAGGTCAATCAGCGAAACTTTCTCTAGTCCTTGACTGACTGTAAATACGACTTCTGTTTCACCTGGAATGATTTTATTCCCTGCTTCCGGATCCTGATCAATGATCGTTCCCGGCTCACTTTCATCGTACACCAGTTCCTGACTGACTTCTTTATAGCCTTCTTTTTCTAATTCTTCTGCTATCTCTTCATAATTTTCGTCTTGATAATCACCGAATTCCACTGTTTCTTTCCCTGCGCTGACAAGCAGATCAATAGAATCTCCTTCTTTCACGCTAGAACCAGCCTCTGGCTTTGTTTCAATGACCATTCCTTCTGGCACTTCATCACTAAAACGCTCGGTGGTTTCGCCTACAGTTAACCCTTTCGTCACTATTTCTGATACTGCGGCATCGAGCTTCTTCCCATTTACATTAGGTACTTCCATATCTTTCGGTCCAATTAACCCCGGAATAAATGCTGCAGCAAGCCCAGCTAGTGCCGCCAATAATAAAAAGATGAAAACAATAAGCGGCCATTTTCTTTTTTTCTTTTCCGGTTTTTTTTCTTTAATCTCAGCTGTCGCCTGCTTCATAGCTGGATTCGGACGAACCTTCGTCTCTTCCTCGGCCTCTGCTATCGCCGGGTCTTTAATAATAGGAATCGCTTTTGTTGCTTCATCATCTAAATCAGGGATCATAAATTTAGGGTCATTTAAACGCTCAGGGTCTAATGCGGTGGCTAAATCTTCTTCCATTGCCTCTACTGTTTCGTATCGATGCAATGGATCTTTCGCAGTCGCTTTCATGACGATATTCTCGACACTTTGCGGAATGCCCGGCTGAAATTCCTTTAATGAAGGCGTTTCAGTCTGTAAATGCTTGATCGCAATCGAAACAGCTGACTCGCCAGAGAAGGGCAGCTTTCCTGTCAATAATTCAAACATGACAATCCCTAAAGCATAAATATCAGACTTCTTTGTTGCCATTCCTCCTCTTGCCTGTTCAGGAGATATGTAATGAACGGAGCCCAGAACAGCATTTGTTTGTGTAATAGAGGTGGCGCTTAAGGCCATGGCAATACCAAAATCAGTGATTTTTACGTTCCCGTCGTGGTCAATCAAAATATTGTGAGGTTTAATATCACGATGAATGATTGAATTATGATGAGCAAATGCGATGGCTGATGCCAATTGTTTCATAACATCTATCGCTTTTTCGACAGGAATGGGCGACTTTTGAATAAATTCCTTCAGTGTCATTCCGTCCACATATTCCATCACTAAAAAGTTCATGCCTTCTTCTTCGCCAACATCATATATATTTACAATGTTAGGATGAACAAGGCTAGTTGCCGATTGAGCTTCTCTATGAAAACGTCTTAAAAATTCATCTTCACTGGCAAATTCCAGTCTCAGCACTTTAATGGCAACATCTCGTTCTAAAATAATGTCCCGTGCCAAATACACATTTGCCATTCCGCCGCCGCCGATCATTTTGATGACTTTGTAGCGGCCGTTTAAGCGCTTTCCAATTAGCATAACTCTCTCACCCGCTTTCAAGGCCAGCAGAATGTTCGAGAATAATTAATGTAATATTGTCCTCACCGCCGTTTTCATTTGCCACTCGGACAAACGCATCAGCTTTTTCCTCAAGTAGTAAATTGGCCTGTAAAATTTGCTGAATATCTTGTTGTGTTAGTTTATTCGATAAACCATCTGAACATAATAACAGGGAATCTCCCTCTTCAAAAGTGATGGTTTTAAAATCCGCCTTCACCACAGAGTCTGTCCCCAGTGCACGAGTCAAAACATTTTTTCTCGGATGGTGTTCAGCATCTTCTTTCGTAATTTCACCTGATTTGACTAGTTCATTGACTAAAGAATGATCTTCAGTCACTTGATTAAATCCGCTTTCATTAAACAAATAGCATCGGCTGTCACCAATATTGGCAATAGTGCAAAAACGGGTGGTGCAAATCGCTGCTACCAAAGTGGTTCCCATTCCAGAACATTCTTCATTTCCTTTTGAATGGGCAAAAATTGCCTGATTGACTTCATAGATCGCAGATTCAAGCCACTCCTGCGCCTGATTTGGTGTTTCAATTTGTTTGACAGTTTCCCATTTTGACTTCATCGACTCAATTGTGATTTGACTGGCAATGTCACCCGCATTATGACCGCCCATGCCATCGGCTACGATGGCTAGGCAATCATTTACGGTATTTACAAACACACCGCCATTATCTTCATTATGAGCACGAATTCGACCTCTGTCCGTTCGAAAGACAGAATCCATAGTGTCTCACCTCGTCTCTTCTGACCGCTCTTTCGCACGAAGCTGGCCGCATGCGGCATCAATATCGTGACCATTTTCACGGCGAATGGTTACATTTACTCCATGTTTCTTCAATGTTTTCTCAAATTCAAAAATTTGTCTTTTCGGTGTGCGCACATAATCGCGCTCCGGAACATAGTTAACCGGAATTAAATTCACATGGCACTTAATGCCTTTAATTAATTTGGCTAACTCTTCAGCATGAGCGATCGAATCATTCTCACCGCCAAACAATCCGTATTCAAAGCTGATGCGGCGTCCTGTTTTTTCAACGTAATAGCGAACCGCCTTCATTAAATCATCTAGCTTGTATGCACGGTTAATTGGCATTAGCTTCGTACGCAATTCATTGTTAGATGCGTGCAGTGAAATCGCAAAGTTGATTTGCAGCTCCTCATCAGCAAACTTGTAAATCTTAGGAACAATGCCGCTTGTAGAAACGGTAATGTGCCGAGCGCCGATATTCAACCCTTGATCGAAATTGATAATTTTTAAGAAGGACATCATCTCGTCATAATTATCAAACGGCTCGCCAATCCCCATAATAACGACTGAACTTACCCGCTCATCACTTTCATCTAATGCCTGCTGTACTTTTACTACTTGAGCCACAATTTCTCCTGCTTCTAAATGACGCTTTAGGCCGCCAAGTGTTGAAGCACAGAACGTACAGCCAATCCGGCAGCCCACTTGTGTCGTTACACAAACAGAATTGCCATATTCATGCCGCATTAAAACTGTTTCAATCGAATATCCGTCATGAAGTTCAAATAAAAATTTGATCGTTCCATCAGAGGATTCTTGCTGAATTAGTGTTTTTAATGTGGTAATCGTAAAGTGAGCAGCCAGCTTGTCCCGAAGTTCTTTTGATAAATTCAGCATATCTTCAAAAGACACGACCCGCTTTTTATACAGCCAATCGAAAATTTGTTCCGCTCGAAACGGCTTTTCTCCTTGCTCCTTTAACCAGTCTTTCAATTCATGTAATTCTAGTGAATATATTGAAGGCATTTGCAGCTCTTTTTGCGCCTTATCTTGTGTTGTTGTTTGCTCCATTATTGCACCTTCTTTCTAAATTTGCAGATAAAGAACCCATCTCCGCCAAAATCTTGCGGCAAGACTTGCAGCATGCCGTTTTCAGTCAGAGCGGCCGCACTTTGAGGCAGCCCTTCTAAAGTGGCTAGTTCAAAATCACTGTGATTCTCTAAGAATTTTTCCACAGTGCCGAGGTTTTCTTCCTTATCTACCGTACACGTACTATAAACAAGAGATCCGCCTTTTGTCAAAAGCGGGGATACCGCATGCAGAATATCTAATTGAACTTTTTGCAAAGACAGTAAATCCTCTTCTTTTTTTACATATTTTATATCCGGCTTGCGTCGCAGCACCCCAAGTCCCGAGCAAGGCGCATCCACCAATATGCGGTCAAAGCTTTCTTCTTCAAAAATTTCTCCAGCTTTGCGGCTGTCTAGGGCTTTGGTTTCTATATTTGCTAAACCAAGACGAGATGCATTTTCATGAATAAACTTCATTTTATGTTCATGCAAATCCAGCGCAGACACTTTTCCTGTATTATTTAGCTTCTCTGCGATATGTGTCGTTTTTCCACCCGGGGCCGCACATGTATCCAGCACGGTTTGTCCCGTTTGAACATCCAGCGCATAAGCCACCAGCATAGAGCTCTCATCTTGAATCGTGGCAAGCCCCGTCTTAAATACATCCGACTGCGCAATGTTTCCTTTTAAAATATGAATCGCTTCTGGCACCATATCACTTGGCTCTGCCTCATAGCCTTCCTGTTTTAAAAGCTCAAGCACCGCTTCTCTGCTCGCTTTTGTTGTATTGACGCGGATAGACTGAGTAGGCGCCATCAAGTTGGTCTGGCACATACTCTTCGTTCGTTCTTCACCAAACTGCATAATCCATCTTTTCACTAACCAAAGCGGATGGCTTGTTTCAATAGATATTCTTTCAGCAGGTTCTTTTATTTCGTCTAGACTCGGCACTCCTTCTCTCTGGATGGACCGTAATATTCCATTGACTAAACCGGAGATTCCTTTATGGCCTCTTTTTTTAGCGAGCTCCACCGCTTCATGAATTACCGCGCGTTCCGGGATTTTATCCAAGTACACCATTTGGTACAACGACAGTCTTAGAAGCTGCCTAACCCAAGATTCTAGCTTCTTTTTGGCAAAAGGCGCTAAATAATAATCGAGCGTCATTTTTCTTTGAATCGTTCCATAGGTTAATTCTGTGAGTAAACCGGCATCACGTGAGGAAAGACGGTTTTTTTCAATAGCTGAGTTCAATAATAAATTGCTGTATGATTGATTTTTCTCGACAGCTTCAAGCAAATCTAGCGCGAGTTCCCGCACTGACTTTTTACTTTGTTTCATTTCATTCTCCTAACTTCTTGCCAATGGCAAGTCCAGAGGCCGCACCTCTTAAAAATTGTTCCGCTGACATCCGTTTTTTTCCTGAAGGCTGAAGATTAGTCACTTTAATGGCTGTTTCATTCCCTGTGGAAACAATAAACCCGTCAGATTCTATTTCAATGACAGTCCCAGGTTCGGCCTGTTTAGACGAGGCTGTTTTTTCTCCCCACCATATTTTCATTACTTGGCCGTCAAGCGTAGTGTAGGCAACCGGCCATGGGTGAAGACCGCGAATATGGTTATAAATCATTTCCCCGTCTTTCGACCAATCTATTCTCTCTTGTTCTCGTTTAATATTGGAGGCAAAAGTAGCTTCTGATTCATTTTGTTTCATTGGAGAAATATCCCCTGCCAGAATGTTTGGCAGAGTTTCTGATAATAACGCGGAACCAGCTTCACTTAATTTATCGTGAAGACTTCCTACATGATCCGTTTCTTCTATTATAACCTCTGCCTGGCTAATAATATCGCCCGCATCCAGTTTTTCTGCCATATACATGATCGTTATACCTGTTTTGTCTTTCCCTTGCAGAATCGAGTAATGAATAGGTGCTCCGCCGCGAAGTTCAGGCAGCAAAGACGCATGGACATTCACACAGCCGAATTTCGGCGCCTCTAACAATTGATTAGGCAAAATCTGACCGTAAGCGGCCGTCACAATAATGTCAGGCTGTAAATCAATGATCTGCTGCAGCTCTTCCGATGTCCTTAACTTCTCAGGCTGCAAGACGGGTATATTATGTTCTAAAGCCGCCACTTTTACAGGAGGAGGGGTTAATACTCGTTTTCTTCCTACCGGCCTGTCCGGCTGCGTAACTACCGCTTGAATGCTGTAGCCATCTTTAATTAATGTTTGAAGAACAGGAACTGAGAAATCCGGTGTCCCCATGAATACGATATTTGTCATTCGGCTCCCATTCCTTCCAATTCTTTTTCCGTAAGATATTTTTCTATTTTAGATGTAAATAAAACCCCGTGAAGATGATCAATCTCATGCTGAATTGCCCGAGCCAGAAAATCATGCGCTTCTATCATGAAAAATCTGCCTTTCACATCCTGCGCTTTCACTTTTACATAAGCAGGGCGCGTGACTTCGCCATATACTCCCGGGAAGCTTAAACAGCCCTCAACGTCTGTTTGACTTCCTTTTGATTCTAGAATAACCGGGTTGATCAATGGGATTAAACCATGGTGATCCTCTACATCCACCACGGCCACTTGAAGATCCTTTCCGATTTGCGGAGCAGCTAAGCCTACCCCATCCGCTTCAATCATCGTTTCCTGCATATCTAAAACTAGCTTCTTCAGCTTTTTATCAAAATTAGTCACCGGCTGGCATTCTGTCTCAAGAATTTCATTTGGGTGAAAAACAATCGGTAAACGTGCCAAGTTCTATCTCCCCACTTTCTATTTTATCGCAAACGTTTATTCTACATCATTATGAAAGGATTCACATCTACTGCGACCTGTAAACTTTTGTCTTTATATTGTTTGGTGTAGTGTTCCGTCACTTTTTTTAATGCCTCATTTAATTTCGGTTCACGCTTGTATTTTATCAAACATTGGTAACGATATCTATTGTTGATCCGGGGGATGGGCGAGGCAACCGGACCAAGGATGATGGCTTGGCTGGAAATTCGCGACCCGATAAACTGCGTGATTTTTTCTGTGACAGATGATGCAGTCATGACATCTTCATGGCTGACTGTCACTAGCGCCAAGTAATAAAAAGGGGGATAGTTCCCCATCTTCCTAATCATCATTTCCTGCTCGTAAAACTGGTCATAATTCTGCTTGCCGGCGAGCTGAATACTGTAATGTTCGGGAGTGTATGTCTGAATAACCACTTCACCTGAAAGTTCATGCCTTCCTGCTCTTCCGCTTACTTGCGTTAATAATTGAAATGTTTTTTCTGATGAACGAAAGTCCGGAATGTGGAGCATTGTATCAGCACTCAGCACACCAACTAACGTGATGTTTGGAAAATCGAGCCCCTTGGCTATCATTTGGGTTCCAAGCAAAATGTCAGCTTTGCCTTCCTCAAATTGCCGCAATAACTTCTCATGAGAGCCTTTCCTGCTCGTTGTATCCACATCCATCCGTACGACGCGGGCATGAGGAAGCAGCTTTCCTAATTCTTCTTCTACTTTTTGAGTGCCTGTGCCGAAATAACGGATATGTTCGCTTTGACATTCCGGGCAGATATTCGGCACCCGCTCTTCGTATCCGCAATAATGACACTTCATATGATGACTATGTCTATGATAGGTTAAGGAAATATCACAGTTCGGACATCCTGCTACGTAACCGCAATCTCTGCACATGACAAACGAAGAATGGCCTCGGCGGTTTAGAAACAGAACCGTTTGTTCTCCTTTTGCTATCCGGTCTTCGAGTTTTTCAAACAGAGTTCTTGAGAACATGGAACGATTTCCTTCTCTCAATTCTTCCCTCATATCAATAATATTCACATCAGGAAGTGCTTGATCGTTCATTCTCTTTGACAGGGTTAATAGCTGATAAACTCCTTTTTGCGCACGCGCAAAGCTCTCTAATGACGGTGTTGCACTCCCTAGAATAACAGGACATGAATAGTGGCTCGCCCGCTTAATCGCTGCTTCTCTCGCATGGTAGCGGGGATTTTCTTCTTGCTTATAGCTCGTTTCATGCTCTTCATCAATGATGATGATGCCAAGATTCTCAAATGGTGCAAACACTGCAGAGCGTGCTCCGACGACGACCTTTACTTCTTTGCGCTGGATCTTGCGCCATTCATCGTACTTTTCCCCGACAGATAGCCCGCTGTGAAGAACAGCTACATCATCGCCAAAACGGCCTTTGAACCGATTGACCATTTGCGGAGTTAAAGCTATCTCAGGCACCAGCACAATGGCTTCTTTGCCTTTTTCGAGCACTCTTTGTATGGACTGCAAATAAATTTCGGTTTTCCCGCTTCCTGTCACACCGTAAAGCAAGAAGGTATCATGAGTGTTTTTATTAATTGTATTTATGATCGGCTCGATGGCCTTTGCTTGCTGATCGGTTAAATCGAGCGGCTTTGTCTGGCGAAAGTTTGCATGCTCGTAGGGATCTCTGTAGATTTCTTGCTGTTCTTCAAATAGAATTCCTTTGTCAGTCAATGTCTTGATGGTCGAATTGGACGCACCGGTAGCTTCCATTATCTCTTTTGCTGAGATTGTTTCCTTCGTCTGTTCAGATATATAGGCCAGCACGAGCTTTTGTTTTTGAGCGTTCGCAGGAATCTCATTCGCTAAAGCAGTTAATTCTTTTTTAGCCCTTCTGCTTCCAATCATCCGCATCGTTTTTTTATTGCCTTTGCTCTTTACTTGGTAGACAAGTTCTACACGATCTGCTTTTACTTCTTGGCGAAAACGTGTCAGCATGCCAGCGGACTCCACTTCATCCCAGGCTATTTCCTTCCGTCCGCCGAATAGCTGAATCGTTTCTTGCTCGATTCCTTCACTGCTTTCTCTTAAACGGAACACTTTATCATACTTCGCTTTCATTGCTGCCGGAAGCATGACTTGATAGGCTGAAATTTTAAAGCAAAGTGTTGTTTCTGTCAGCCAATCCGCTAATTCCAGCAATTCAGGGTTTAAAACCGGCAATAAATCCATTGGTTCCACAATGGATTTAAGCTTTTTCACATCAGATGCCTGTTTCAGTTCCGTCACAAAGCCTTGGATTTGTCTTGGGCCAAATGGAACAATCACTCTCATTCCAGGCTGAATGAGACCTGTCCATTTTTCTGGAATAAGGTAGTCAAACGCCCGGTCCGTCTGCATGGCAGCTACGTCGACAATCACGCTTGCTACTTGCATGCTTCCTCATCCTTTTTTAACTCAGCTGCTGCTTCTATAAGGATTTCTTTAGCAGCCATTTTTTTCGTCATTAGATCCAGGTCTTTTTTCGATCCATCCTTCTTATAGATCGTAATAATGTTCGTATCACTGCCGAACCCCGCGCCTTCTGTTTTTACATTATTCGCTACAATCATATCGGCATTTTTTGTGACCAATTTTTTTCTTGCGTATTCTTCCACATTCGTCGTTTCAGCCGCAAACCCAATGAGCATCTGATGCGTTTTCTGTTCACCGAGTGTCTTTAAAATGTCTTTTGTCCGTTCCATTTCAAGCGCTAAGCTGCCTTCTTGCTTTTTCATTTTATCAGCATGAATGGTTTTTGGTCTGTAATCAGCAACAGCTGCCGTTTTAATAACGATGTCTGCTTGATTAAAGGTTTCCATCACTGCCTGGTACATCTCTTCCGCGCTTTGCACATTCGTCACTTTCATTCCTGAAGGCGGGCCTATGTTGACTGGCCCGGAAATTAAATGAACTTCTGCTCCGAAATCTCTCGCGGCTTCAGCTAAGGCATAGCCCATCTTCCCCGTAGAGTGATTCGTCAAAAAGCGTACCGGGTCAACTGCTTCTCTCGTTGGGCCTGCTGTAATGACAATGCTCTTTCCCTTTAAGGGCTGTTCTTGCTGATTAGAAAAGAAGCTTTCCATTACAGCCATGATTTTCTCTGGCTCTTCCAACCGGCCTTTCCCCACATATCCGCACGCTAAATATCCCTCGCTCGGTTCAACGAATTGATAGCCGAACGAAGCTAATGTGGCAATATTCTTTTTTACAGCCGGATGATCATACATATGGACGTTCATAGCTGGAGCAATCCAAACAGGGGCAGTCGCCGCTAATAATGTCGTAGAAATCATGTCGTCCGCTAAACCATTGGCCAATTTGCCGATGATGTTAGCCGTTGCTGGAGCGACGATAATTAAATCCGCCCAATCCGCTAAATCAATATGGGCAATGACGGCAGAGTCTTTTTCATCAAACGTGTCGGTATACACATCATGACGCGACAGCGCTTGAAATGTTAGGGGTGTGACAAACTCCTGGGCTGAATCTGACATCATCACCTTTACAGCAGCACCAGCCTGCGTAAGCTTGCTCGTCAAAGCTGCAGCCTTATATACAGCTATCCCACCCGTTACACAAAGTAATATTTTCTTGTCTTTTAACACGGCCAACACCCCTTGTATTATAAAATGATCATTTGATTCAGTCTCATTTTCTTGTAAAAAAATAACAACCTTTTACAGGTTGTTATGCTCATGTCTCTAATTATACTTCATCTGAATACGTTTCGTTACGGTCTTTCTCTTTCATCGTTAATTCATCCGCATAGATCTCTTCAAGTGCTTTGCCGACAAATTTGTGTGATTCATAAGAATCAAGCATTTTCGTCTGGCTGTTTTCTTGAAGACTCCGTGCGCGCTTGGCCGCTACACTTACTAATGAATATTTAGAGTCAATTTTAGTTAATAGGTTATCAATTGATGGATATAACATCTTATTCGCCCTCCAGCATTTTTTTATAGCGATAATGAACACGTTCGCGGCGGCAATGTTCTGCCACGACGATGGATTGAATCCGGCTGCATGCTCGCTCGACTTCATCGTTTTCTACTACATAATCATAAAGTTCCATCATTTCAATTTCTTTTCTCGCTTTTTCCATGCGTCCCTTAATGACTTCTTCACTTTCTGTGCCGCGGTTAATAATTCGGCTATGAAGCTCGGACAAGCTTGGCGGAGCTAAAAAGATAAACAGCCCTTCAGGAAATTTCTCGCGGACTTGGCGAGCCCCTTGAACTTCAATCTCAAGGAAAATATCTTTCCCGGCATCAAGGGTCTGGCGAACATAATCAACCGGAGTTCCATAATAGTTGCCGACAAACTCAGCATGCTCTAACAGTTTTCCCTCTTCAATCAATTGTTCAAACTCTTCGCGGCTTTTAAAAAAGTAATCTACTCCGTCCACTTCTCCTTCACGCGGGGCGCGTGTCGTCATTGAAATAGAATAGTCAAACTTTACATCCGGCTGTGAAAAGATCTCTTTTCTCACCGTTCCTTTTCCCACACCGGAAGGTCCTGATAATACAATCAGCAAACCTTTTTCTTTCATGCTTTTCCCTGCCCTTCATCAGTAACTTCTTCTTTTGAAACAATGCGCTGGGCGACCGTTTCTGGCTGAACGGCGGATAGTATGACATGATCGCTGTCCGTCATAATGACCGCCCTTGTTCTTCTTCCATATGTAGCGTCAATCAATGCTCCTCTGTCACGCGCTTCCTGCACTAAGCGTTTAATCGGTGCAGACTCGGGGCTGACAATCGAAATTATCCGATTAGCCGAGACAATATTTCCAAAACCAATATTAATTAATCGAATGGACATAAGGCCCTCCCAATAACGAGCTGTATTCAAACAGATCTTGCTTATTCAATATTTTGGACTTGTTCCCGCATTTTTTCGAGACATGTTTTTAATTCAACCACACCGGAAGCGATCGCTGAATCATTGGCTTTTGATCCGATGGTATTCACTTCCCGGTTCATTTCCTGAATCATGAAATCCAGCTTTCGGCCGATCGGTTCGCCAGCCTCTAATGTTTGGCGAAATTGCTGAAGATGGCTTTCAAGCCTGATGCATTCTTCGTGAATATCCGCTTTATCAGCAAACACAGCTACTTCTGTTAATAGGCGGGATTCATCAAATGAACTTGCTGACAGTTCTTGCATGCGCCGCTTAAGGCGATCGCTGTAAGACTGTACAACCAGCGGCGCTAAGTCTTTAATCGCTGTTAATTTTTCTTTGAACTTTTGCAAGAGGACAAGTAAATCCTTCTTCAATTCATCGCCTTCTGCTCTGCGCATAGCTACAAGCCGCTGAACCGCTTCAGTTACTGCTTGCAGTACGAGCTGCTCTAATTCCTCATTTTCTTCTTCGCTTTCTTCGACAGAAATAAGGTCAGAACGCTGGAGCAGATCTCTCAATTCTACGTGTCCGGCAAGCTGAAATTTATCTGACAGCTGTTCCATCAAATGAACATAGTCTTCGACCAGTTTCCAGTCCACCTGCAGTTCCCGGTGGACAAGGCCGTCTCCTTCTATTGTGATGAATAATTCAAGCCGACCTCGTTGTATGTATTGTGCCAGTTCTTTTTTGATTTTATCTTCAATTTTTAATAATTGTCTGGGCATTCTTATATGAAATTCGCTAAATCGGTGATTCACCGACTTCATTTCTGCCGTCACGGCATGTTCGGCTGACTTTACTTTACTCCTGCCAAAGCCTGTCATACTTACTACCATCAGCCATTCACTTCCCTATAACAAAAATAAAAGGCAATAGAGAGTCACTCTACTACCTTTTGCATTATACCATAATTTATTTTCTATTACTTGCAAAAAATGAGCCAGCCAGTAAAAATGTTGGAATAGCTCCCATTCCGATCACGAGCATCCACTCTCTAGGCACGAGCGGTACCGTGTGGAAAATTGGCTGAAGAGCTGGAATATAAATGACCCCGACCATTAACACAAATGAGGAAATGACCGCGGCAATTAAATAGAGATTGCCAAACGGATTACGTGCCAGCACCGAACGTTCACTGCGGCAGTCAAATACATGAATCAGCTGAGCTGTAACCAATGTGGCAAATGCGACAGTCTGTGCATAAGCCAAATCACCAGGGTGCTGCTTGTAGCTGATGATGAATGCGATCAGTGTAACAATCCCGATCAAGAATCCCCGCGAAATGATTTTCCAGCCTAAACCTCTGGCAAACACCCCTTCTTTCGGGTGTCTCGGATTTCTTTTCATGACATCGTCTTCTGCCTTATCCAAACCGAGGGCTAATGCCGGCAAACCGTCCGTAACTAAATTCACCCATAAAATTTGGATCGGAACGAGCGGAAGCGGAAGCGCGAGTATCATAGCAAATAGCATGACGAGAATTTCACCGACATTGGAAGCCATCAAATACCGGATGAACTTGCGAATGTTCTCGTAAATATTCCGTCCTTCCTCTACAGCTGATTTTATCGTTGTAAAATTATCATCAGCGAGTACTAATGAAGAAGCTTCTTTCGCTACATCTGTGCCGGTAATTCCCATGGCAATTCCGATATCCGCTGCTTTGATCGCCGGTGCATCATTTACTCCGTCACCTGTCATTGCGACGATATGGCCGTTTTTCTGCAGTGCTCGGACAATTTTCAATTTGTCCTCAGGTGTAACACGGGCATAGACGGTCGTTTTTTCTGCTGCTTTTTCAAATTCCTCATCAGACATTTGAGCCAGCGCCTGGCCATCAAGAATAGCTCCGTCTTTTTTTAACAGGCCAAGCTGACTTGCAATCGCTTTAGCTGTCGCTGCATGGTCACCTGTGATCATGACGGTCTTGATGCCAGCTTCTCGGCATTCGGCTACAGCTTGTTTCACTTCTGGCCTTGGAGGATCGATCATTCCTTCCATGCCAATGAAAGTCAGTCCCTCTTCCATTGTCAGGTTCACAGTCTGGGAGGAAGTTAAAGGCTTAAATGCGACAGCAATAACCCGAAGTGCTTGGCTCGCCATAGACTGGATCGTATCTTTGGTGCGTTCTTTATATTCTTTTGAATAGACCCGCTGCTTCTCGTCCCATAAAATATAATCACACTTCTCCATGACAATATCTGGCGCACCTTTTGTAATCGCAAACCGTTTCCCGTTTTTATCTTTCACGATCACCGTCATCATTTTTCTCTCGGAATCAAACGGAATTTCATCCTCAATCGTGTATTGAGAAAGTAAGCCTTCTTTATTTAACCCTGCTTTTAAAGCGGCAGTAAGCAATGCCCCTTCTGTTGGATCACCTTGAATAAAATACTCTTTTTCATTCTTTTTCAGCTCTGCATGATTGCATAGCATGCCGAACATTAACAATTGATAGAGGCTTTTTTCAGCCGATGGTGCCACTTCTCGCTCGTTTTTTAAGAAATCACCATTCGGTTCATACCCTCGGCCTGTTACCTTCCATGCATCTCCACCGGCCCAAATGTCAGTAACAGTCATCTGATTTTGAGTCATCGTTCCTGTTTTATCAGAACAGATCACCGTTGTGCACCCTAGTGTTTCTACCGCGGCTAACTGCCGAACTACCGCCCTGCGCTTAATCATTCGCTGAACACCGAGCGATAATGCGACGGTCACAATAGCTGGCAGTCCCTCAGGAATGGCGGCTACCGCAAGCGAAACACCCGCAAGCAGCATCGTATAAAGATCATGCCCTTGAAAGACGCCTATGACGACAACTAGCATGGTTAAAAACAGAGCGGCTGCGATCAGTATTTTGCCCAGCTGCTCTAAACGCCTTTGCAGAGGGGTTTCTGTCTTGCCTGCTTGCTGAAGCATACTCGCGATATTTCCCATAGCGGTCTTCATGCCGATCGCCGTCACCACACCTACACCGCTGCCTCTTGTGACAAGCGTCCCCATAAACGCCATGTTCTTCATATCAGCAAGAGCTGGCCTCTCCTCTCTCGAAATACAGGAGACGGTTTTTTCTGATGGAACAGATTCCCCTGTCATGGCTGATTCCTCAATTTCAAGGTTAACCGTTTCAAGCAATCGTACATCCGCTCCTACACGGTCCCCGCTTGAGAATTTCAGCACATCACCAGGTACAATGTCTTTAGACGGAAGCTTGGTCCACTCGCCATCCCTCAGCACTAAGGCTTGTGGCGCCGATAATTCTTTCAGTGCCTGAAGCGACTTCTCCGCCTTTCTCTCTTGCATAAAACCTAGTAGCCCATTGATGACGATAATGGCCAAGATAGCGATAGAATCGATATACTCTCCCATCAATGCTGAGATGACCGTCGCCGCTATTAAAACCAATACCATGAAATCTTTAAACTGCCGAAAAAATATCCGCCATGCAGATGGCAATTTCTCTTCACGCAGTTCATTAAAGCCTGTGTGCTGCTGCCTTTTTACGGCTTCTTCTGTCGTCAGCCCCTGCTGTACGCTGGTTTGAAGCTGACTCTCCACCTCTTCCTGTTTGAGCTGGTGAAAATTCATCTGCTCACTCCCTCCAAACAAACAAACTTGTCCTTCTCATAGCAAGATTATTCAGCGGCGAGCCAAAACATGTTATCATTTGAATAAGTTTTTTTATTTTAGGAAAATCCAATGCAGAGAAAAGGTGACGGCATATGTCATTTGACGGTTTATTTACAAGAGCCATGACAAAGGAATTAACAGAACAATTAATCGGAGGGCGCGTCAATAAGATCCACCAGCCCTATAAAAATGAAACGGTTCTTATTATCCGTTCACAAGGAAAGAATCATAAACTGCTTTTATCCGCCCACTCAAGCTATGCGAGAGTGCAGCTGACGAATGAAAGCTACGAAAACCCTCAAGAACCTCCGCTGTTTTGCTCGCTTATGCGAAAGCATTTAGAAGGAGCGATCTTAGAGAACATTCACCAGCACGGTCTGGATCGGCTGATCATCTTTGAGTTTAAAGGAAAAAATGAAATTGGCGATATCGCCTATAAACAGCTGTTTGTAGAGGTAATGGGAAGGCACAGCAATATTATTTTAGTCGATAAGCAGAAAGGCACGATCATCGACAGCATTAAGCATGTATCCGCTGTCGTCAACAGCTACAGGACTGTCCTGCCGGGATATGAATATGTTCTTCCTCCTGCTCAGGATAAAGCAAATCCTTTTGACGCAGAGAGGGAAAGTCTTCTTCACAAAATTGATTTCAACAGCGGCAAAATGGAGAAACAGCTCGTCTCACAATTCGCAGGCTTCTCCCCTCTCATAGCGAAGGAGATCATTCATCAATGCGGATTAGTGACAAAAGAAACTTTGCCCGATGCTTTTTTCACAGTTGTTTCCCCGTTAAAAGAACATCAATATGAACCGGTTATTATAGAACAAGATCAGAAATCTTACTTTTATTTAACCAATCTCACTCACCTAAGCGGAGACCGAAAGACATTTTCGAATTTAAGCGAGATGCTTGATCGGTTTTACTTCGGGAAAGCCGAACGGGACCGTGTGAAACAGCAAGCCAATGATCTTGAGCGTTTTATGAAAAACGAAAAAGAAAAAAATGAAACCAAGCTAAAGAAACTTCAAAAAACGCTTGCGGATGCTGAAAATGCCGATCGTTTCCAGCTGCAGGGTGAACTTCTCACCGCTTATTTGTATGAGGTTAAAAAAGGAATGACTGAGATCAGCGTTGTCAATTATTATGATGAAAATGGCGGAAATATCACCATTGCCCTTGACCCGCAGAAATCTCCTTCTGAAAATGCACAGAAGTATTTTTCAAAATATCAAAAGGCAAAAAATGCGGTGTTAGCTGTGAAAGAACAAATTGAAAAAACGAATGAGGAAATTCGTTACTTCGATAATCTTCTCCAGCAGATTGAATCGGCTTCGCCTCGTGACATTGAAGAGATTCGAGAAGAACTGTCAGAAGAAGGATATATGAAAGCAAGGACCCTCAAAAAGAAAAAGCAAGGAAGCAAGCAGCCCGAACTTGAAACGTATGTATCAAGCGATGGAACACTGATGTTTGTCGGAAAAAACAACAAGCAAAACGATTACTTAACGAATAAATTTGCCCGCCGGGATGAAATCTGGCTGCATACGAAGGATATCCCTGGTTCTCATGTGGTGATCAGGAGTGAAGAACCGTCAGAAACAACCATTCTAGAAGCCGCAAACCTTGCCGCTTTTTACAGCAAAGCGAAATCATCCGGTTCCGTTCCGGTAGACTACACGAAAGTACGTCATGTCAAAAAACCGAATGGAGCAAAACCCGGATTCGTGATTTATGATAATCAGCAAACGGTTTTTGTTACGCCTGATGCCGATTTGGTACTGAAGCTGAAGGAAAAGAAATAAAATAGAGCCGGCTGCCTCGGGACAGCCGGCTTTGCTAGTTGATGAAAGAAGATTATCCCCAGTTTTCAGGGCTTTCCTGCCACTTCTTAAGAGTTGCTATGTCGCTTTCTTCTACATAATTCATGTCTCTTGCAACTTCAATCAATGCAGAATAATCACTTAAGCTATAAGATGACACATCCGCCGCTTTTAATTTCTCTATGCCTGTTTTGAGTTCATATGTAAAAATAGAAACAATGCCAACTACTTCACAGCCTGCTTCCCGCAAAGCTTCCACCGCAGTAATTGCACTTCCGCCCGTAGAAATTAAATCCTCCACTACAACTACTTTCGTACCAGGTACTGCTTTCCCTTCAATTTGATTGCCTTTTCCATGCGCTTTTGCTTTAGAGCGGACATAGCACATCGGCAATTCCATTAAATCACTGACCCATGCCGCATGAGGAATACCTGCAGTAGCTGTGCCAGCAATCAGCTCTGTTTCTGGGAAATGTTCTTCAATCAAGGACACAAGGCCCTTTGCGATCGTCTTTCTCACCACCGGGTAAGAAAGTGTTAAACGGTTATCGCAATAAATCGGTGATTGAATACCTGAAGACCATGTAAAAGGATCATTGGGCTGTAAAAATACAGCTTTAATTTCTAATAATTGTTTAGCAATTTCTTTATTAAGCATTTTGTGTGCCTCCCCATAGCTGTTTTACGTGCTGATATGATTCAAGCGGCTGGCTGGACTTCGTAATGGAACGGCCGACGACAATCAAGCTTGAGCCTAATTCTCTTGCCTGTTTCGGATCAGCAATGCGTGTTTGATCGTGTGCCGCATCATCCTTCAAGCGAATACCTGGCGTTACCGTTAAAAAGTCAGTACCGCACGCTTCTTTAATTCTTCCGGCTTCATGCACTGAGCAAACGACTCCATCAGAGCCTGATTGTTTCGCCGTTTGGGCATAGTGAAGAACCGATTCTTCTAACGTTACCGGAATCAGCTGTTCATTTTGCATTTGTTCTTCAGAGGTGGAAGTTAATTGAGTGACCGCGAGCAAGATCGGCCGTTTTCCATTCGTTCCTTGTTCAAGTCCTTCTCTGGCCGCTTCCATCATTCGTCTGCCGCCTGCTGCATGCACATTAATCATATCGACGCCGAGACTTGCGAGTCCTTTCATGGCTTTTTGGACAGTATGAGGAATATCATGAAGTTTTAAATCCAAAAAAATTCGGTGGTTTTGCTTTTTGAGCTGCTCAATGATGATCGGTCCATTTTGTAAATATAGCTCCATCCCGACTTTAACAAATAAAGATTCACCAGGAAAAAGTGCAAGAAACTGATCAGTTTCCTCCCATGTGGCAAAATCAAGAGCAATGATAGGTTCTCTTTCCATTCGCGTTCCAGCTCCTTCCTGTTAATTCACTGATATGGTCGATATGGTTGTCTATTAAATATTGGTCTAGCTGATCTATTAGCGTTGGACAGATAAAAGGATCCACGAAATTGGCGGTTCCAATCGCTACGGCACTGGCGCCAGCATAATAAAACTCGATAATATCCTCTACTGTTGATATCCCGCCCATGCCAATGATCGGCAAGCTGGTAGCTTGGCTGACTTCATAAATCATCCGGATCGCAACAGGTTTGACGGCAGGTCCTGACAAGCCGCCCGTGCGGTTGGATAGAATCGGCTTCCCGGTTTTAATATCGATCCTCATGCCGATCAAGGTGTTAATCATCGTTAACCCATCTGCTCCGCCGTCTTCTGCGGCTTTAGCCATTTCCACAATGTTGGTGACGTTTGGAGATAATTTCACATACACTGGCACCTCGGATACTTCTTTCACTTTTTTCGTCAGTTCCTTTGCTGTTTCCGGAACGGTACCGAAAGCTATTCCGCCTGTTTTCACATTCGGACAAGAAATATTTAGTTCTAAGGCGTGTACGTTTTCGGCGGTTGAGATCGTTTTAGCGACTTCTACATAATCTTCAACTTGTGAGCCGGCTACATTCGCGATAATCGGCACATCAAATTGTTCCAGCCAGGTTAATTCGTTTTCCTTCACCTTTTGAAGTCCAGGATTTTGCAGGCCAATCGCATTTAACATCCCGCCTGGTGTCTCCGCCACACGCGGTGTTGGATTTCCGAATCTTGCTTCTTCGGTTGTTGCTTTAATCATGATGGCACCTAGTGTACTAAGGTCATATAGCTCACTGTATTCACGTCCAAAACCGAAACAGCCTGATGCCGGCATAACCGGATTTTTCATTTCAAGCCCAGGAAGCTGTGTGATCAATCGCTTCATAGTGCCACCTCCCCAATTGGAAATACTGGTCCATCGCTGCATACTTTTCGGTAGTCTGTCCCGGTTGGGTCATCCTGGGTATGGCATACACAGGCAAAACATGCGCCAATGCCGCATCCCATTCTCTGTTCTAAGGAAATAAATCCTTTTTTGGTAAAATTCAGTTCTTCCAGCGCTTTTAGCATAGGGATAGGGCCACATGAAAACAGTACGTCCCCTTCAAGGCCATTCTCTCGGATTACGTCGGTAACAAAACCTTCTGTCCCTAAAGATCCGTCTACTGTTGCCACATATGTCTCTCCAAACTCTTCAAATTCATCGAGGTAAAAAGCTGCCTCCCGGTTTTGGAAACCGAGCACATGAATGGTTTTCACTCCTCGCTCATTTAACCGCTTAGACAGCTCATATAATGGGGGCACGCCAATCCCGCCTCCTACTAAAATCGCCGTTTCCCCAGAAGCTGCCTCTTCTACTGGAAAGCCTTTTCCTAATGGACCGAGCACATCAATCGAATCGCCCAATTTTTTCTCTGCAAGCTGACTAGTGCCTTCTCCTTCTGCCCGATAAATCATAGTAAATCGGCTGTTTGGCTGATCGATCTCTGCAATACTGATCGGCCGTCTCAACAGCGGCATCATTTGGTTATTTACTCTAAGATGAACGAACCGGCCAGGTTCGTTCATCTCTTGCACAAGCTCACCCTCTAGGGTGAGCTTGTAAATATTATGAGCAATTTGTTCTTGGGCTGTCACTTTCATGAGCTCTTTTTTGATCATGAAAGCACCGCCTCAATTTCTGAAACAAAGTCTGGCTTTGGCATAGCTTCTGCAGAGAAGATCATTGATTCAAGCACTCTTAAGATCGCTTCTGCTGTATCTAGTGAAGTTAAACATGGCACACCATTTTCGACTGTTTCACGACGGATTCTGAACCCGTCACGCGCTGGCTGTTTTCCTTTCGTCAATGTATTGATGACAAAGTGAGCCTGGCCATTGCGAATGATATCTAGCATATCCGGCCCTTTGGCTCCAATTTTTGCTACTGTCATAGCCGGGATGCCTGCTTCATTTAAGAACTCAGCCGTTCCTCGTGTGGCCATCAGCTGGAAGCCAATATTATGGAATCTCTTAGCTAGCACCATGGCTTCCACTTTATCTTTATCAGCTACCGTCATTAAGACAGAGCCCTTCGTTGGAATTTTCATCCCGGAGGCTACTAGACCTTTATATAACGCTTTTTCTACTGTTGTATCTTTCCCCATGACTTCTCCAGTTGATTTCATTTCAGGGCCAAGAGTGGTATCAACTCGGCGCAGCTTCGCGAATGAGAACACTGGCACTTTCACAAACACGCCTTGTTTTTCTTCAGCCAGCCCTGTTGAATAGCCCATCTCACTTAAAGAGTGGCCAAGAATCGCTTTTGTAGCTAAATTCGCCATTGGGATATTCGTGATTTTACTTAAAAACGGAACAGTCCGGCTTGAACGAGGATTTACCTCTAACACATACACTTCACCTTTTGAGATGACATATTGAATGTTTAACAAGCCGACAATATTCAGTCCTTTAGCCAATTTAACTGTATACTCAACAATTTGATCTTTTTGCTCCTGTGTCAGCTGCTGCGGCGGATACACGGCGATCGAGTCACCTGAGTGAACTCCGGCACGTTCGATGTGTTCCATGATGCCAGGAATCACGACATTCGTTCCGTCAGAGATCGCGTCCACTTCGATTTCTTTTCCCGTAAGGTAACGGTCAATTAACACTGGATGATCCGGGTTCACTTTAACCGCGTTTTCCATGTATTGAAGCAGTTCTGCTTCTTTATACACGATTTCCATTGCACGTCCCCCAAGTACATAGGACGGGCGCACCAGCACCGGATAGCTGATTTCGTTCGCAATTTCCACCGCTGCTTCTACTGAAAAAGCTGTTTTTCCGAGCGGCTGCGGAATGTCAAGACTTTGTAATGTCTGCTCAAATTTGTCACGGTTTTCTGCACGGTCAAGATCTTCCAGGCTCGTGCCTAAAATCTTCACTCCGTGTTCCACAAGCTGTTCTGCTAGATTAATAGCTGTTTGTCCGCCGAACTGCACGACAACACCTTCCGGCTGTTCTAAGTCGATGATGTGCATGACATCTTCGATTGTCAGCGGCTCGAAGTATAGTTTGTCAGAGATACTGAAATCCGTTGAAACTGTTTCTGGGTTATTGTTGACAATAATCGCTTCATATCCAGCCTCTTTAATCGCCCATACTGAATGCACTGTTGCATAATCAAATTCAACACCTTGACCGATTCGAATTGGTCCGGATCCCAGCACCACGACACTTTTGCGGTCTGTCACGATCGACTCGTTTTCATCCTCATACGTTCCGTAGTAATATGGAGTCGCAGATTCGAATTCAGCTGCACATGTATCTACCATTTTAAATACCGGCACAATTTTATTTTCTTTCCGCCAGTCATAGATTTCCTTCTCAGACGCTCCCCATAGTTTAGCTAAGGTTTCATCAGAGAAGCCCATTTCTTTCGCTTCTTTAGCAACTTCCGGCACAAAAGGATTCGCTGCTGCTTCTTTTTCAAACTCGATAATATTCGAGAATTTCTTCAAGAAGAATAGATCGATTTCGCACCATTCATTCAAAGTTTCAATCGTGATCCCGCGGCGCAGCGCTTCTCCGATATAGAATAGGCGTTCATCGCCAGCTTTTCTGATTCGCTTCTCAATAAAAGCGTCTTCCTTCTCTTTCAGTTCATCAAGTCCAAGGTGACTCACGCCGCTCTCTAGTGAACGGACAGCTTTTAAGATCGACTCCTCGAATGTGCGTCCGATAGCCATTACTTCCCCAGTGGCTTTCATCTGAGTGCCGAGCGTACGGTTCGCTGACTCAAATTTATCAAAAGGCCATCTCGGGATCTTCGATACGATGTAATCAAGAGCTGGTTCAAAGCATGCGTATGTTTTGCCTGTTACCGGGTTCATCATTTCATCTAATGTTAACCCTACAGCAATCTTTGCCGCAAGTTTCGCAATTGGATATCCTGTTGCTTTTGAAGCCAATGCAGATGAACGGCTCACCCGTGGATTTACTTCGATAATATAATATTGAAAACTGTGCGGGTCGAGTGCCAGCTGAACGTTGCAGCCGCCTTCAATCCCTAGTGCGCGAATAATTTTCAAAGATGTGTTGCGAAGCATCTGATATTCACGGTCGCTTAACGTCTGGCTCGGTGCAACTACGATAGAATCGCCTGTGTGAACGCCGACTGGGTCGATGTTTTCCATGTTACAAACCACGATGGCATTATCGTTGGAGTCACGCATAACTTCATATTCAACTTCTTTAAAGCCAGCAATACTTTTTTCAAGCAAACACTGTGTTACTGGACTGTATTTCAAACCGCTTGTTACGATTTCAACTAACTCTTCTTCATTAGAGCAAATGCCCCCTCCAGTGCCTCCAAGCGTGTAAGCTGGACGGACAATCACTGGATAGCCAATCTGTTTAACAAAAGCAAAGGCTTCTTCAAGGTTATGAATGATCTCACTTTCTGGTACTGGTTCATTTAATTCATTCATCAATTGACGGAACAGATCTCTGTCTTCTGCTTGTTCGATGGCTGACAGCTTTGTTCCTAATACTTGAACATTGTATTCTTCCAAAACTCCCGCATTAGCAAGCTCCACTGCCATATTTAATCCCGTTTGGCCTCCAAGTGTCGGAAGAACGGCATCTGGGCGTTCCTTTTGAATGATGCGGCTCACAAACTCTAAAGTCAGCGGCTCAAGGTATACGGCATCTGCAATCTCTGTATCTGTCATAATAGTTGCCGGATTGGAGTTTACCAGGATCACTCGGTACCCTTCCTCTTTTAAGGCGAGACAAGCCTGTGTCCCCGCATAATCAAATTCAGCTGCCTGACCGATGACAATCGGTCCTGATCCAATCACTAGAATGCTTTTAATGTCTGTACGTTTAGGCATTTTGAAGCTCCTTTCCTGCGTTCGCTTTCATCATGTTGATAAATTTGTCAAATAGCTGATTGTCATCTTCCGGTCCTGGAGATGCTTCAGGGTGATACTGAACTGTGAAGGCCGGATATTCTTTATGAGCAAGTCCTTCCACAGTGCCATCGTTTAACGCCACGTGAGTGACTTTCAAGTTCGTTTCTTTAATAGATTCTTCACAAACCGCGTATCCGTGGTTTTGAGAGGTTAACGCTGTTTTTCCAGTTTCAAGGTCTTTCACAGGATGATTCGATCCGCGGTGACCAAACTTCAACTTAAAGGTGTCTGCTCCAGATGCAAGTGCAAAGAGCTGATGACCAAGGCAAATGCCGAATATCGGAACTTTGCCGATTAATTGCTGAATCGTTTCAATCGCCTGCGGAACATCTTTTGGATTTCCCGGTCCGTTCGTCAGCATAATGCCGTCCGGATTAAACTGCATAATCTCTTCTGCTGTTGTATCGTAAGGAACAACAATGACATCACAGTTGCGTTTGTTTAACTCTCGAAGAATGCCGTGCTTCATGCCGAAGTCCATCAATACTACACGGTGGCCGCGGCCTGGGCTTGGATAAGCCGATTTTGTGGAAACTTGTGATACTTGATTGTTTGGCAGCACAGTCGCTTGCAAACGGTGGATCAAGCTTTCTGCATCTTCCTCAAGGGACACAATCGCACCCTTCATCGTTCCGTGCTCACGGATAATTCTTGTCAGCTTTCTCGTATCAATTCCAGCAATCGCCGGGATATTTTTCATTTTTAAATAAGCATCCAGTGTCATTTCGCTTCTGAAATTAGATGGATATTCTGCTGCTTCTTTCACAATTAACGCTTTAACTGCCGGGTGAATCGTTTCAAAGTCATCACGGTTAATGCCGTAGTTGCCGATCAAAGGATAAGTGAATGTCACAATTTGACCGCAGTATGAAGGGTCTGACAGCACTTCCTGGTAGCCGGTCATACCTGTTGTAAATACAATCTCGCCTGTTGTATCCTTATCGCTTCCAAAACCTTTTCCGATAAAGATTGTTCCATCTTCTAATACTAGCTGTTTCTTCATTTATGCTTCATTCCTTTCCTGCCATACAAGTTTTCCTTCTGCAAATGTTGCCGTTGCCCATCCGCTGCATGCCCATCCGCCGAATGGAGTGTTTTTTCCTTTGGAAACAAATTCTTTTGCATCTATCTTTTTTTCTTTTTCAAGGTCAATCAATACAATGTCAGCAAGACTTCCTGCTTCTAATTTTCCATATGGTAAGCCGAAAGCGTTAGCTGGTTTGATCGTCATCCAATCTACCAGCTGCTTCAATGACATTTTTCCATTTTTTACAAAATGTGTGTACATGAGAGGGAAAGCTGTTTCCAATCCGACAATGCCGAATGGTGCTTTCTCCATGCCAGCTGCTTTGTCCTCCGCTGTATGCGGCGCATGATCCGTTGCTATGAAATCGATCGTTCCATCTAAAAGACCTTCAATCAGCGCATCTCTATCTGCCCTGCTTCTTAAAGGCGGGTTCATCTTATAATTGGTGTCACGCCCCGGAATATCTTCATCGCATAAAAGCAAGTGGTGCGGTGTCACTTCAGCCGTCACACGGATGCCGGCTGCTTTCGCTTCTCTCACCGTCCGAACCGATTCTTTCGTGCTGATATGGCAGACATGATAATGGCATCCTGCCGCTTCAGCAATTAATACATCCCTTGCAATATGTACAGATTCACAAATGGAGGGAATCCCTTTTATGTTATTTTCTTTGGCAAATTGGCCATCGTGCACAGCGCCGCCGTAGATCAATGAATTGTCCTCACAGTGAGCGACTACAGCTGCATTAAGGTCTGCCGCTTGCTTCATGGCTTCGTACATCATACCGGCTTCTTGTATACCTACGCCGTCATCCGTGAAAGCAAAGGCGCCAGCTGATTTCAATTTTGCAAAATCAGTCATTTCTTTCCCCGCTTCTCTTATCGTGATAGAAGCATAGGGCAAGACACGAACTTGAGCCGTTTCTTTAATTCTTTCATTTAGCTTTGTTAAATGCTCTTCTGTATCCGGTACCGGCCTCGTATTAGGCATGGCAGCCACTGTGGTAAAGCCGCCTTTCGCTGCTGCCTTTGTACCCGTTTCAATCGTTTCTTTTTTCTCTCCGCCAGGCTCGCGAAGGTGTACATGCAAATCAATCAGTCCAGGTGCGATCAGCTGGCCTTTCACATCAATGATTTCCTCGCCCTTCTCTTCAAGATCGGCTCCCATTTCAGTGATGTGTTTTCCCTGTACTCGAATGTCTTGCTGAATCAGTTCCCCATTCTCATTAAGAAGTTTTCCGTTTTTTAATAGCCAGCTCATTTGTCATTCCTCCTTCAAGTAGTTCTTTCAATACAGCCATTCTTACGTATACACCGTTTTCCATTTGTTTAAAGATTCTCGAACGTTCACATTCTACTAAACTATCCGCTATTTCCACCCCGCGATTAACAGGGGCCGGATGCATAATAATACTGTTCTCTTTCATGCGTTTTTCACGTTCAATGGTCAGACCGAACAGCTGATGATACTGTTCTTTTGTCATCGCGCTTTCGCTGCCATGACGCTCATGCTGGATTCGCAGGAGCATTAACACATCTACTTCTTCAATCAGTTCATCTATATCAGCCACTTCACCGGCAGTTATGTACTCTTCCTCAAACCAATCTGATGGACCCGCGAAGCGAACATCCGCTCCAAGCTTCCTGAGAGCGTCGGCATTTGACCGCGCCACACGGCTATGTCTGATGTCTCCAACAATTCCCACTTTCAATCCTTCAAACCTTCCAAACTCCTGCTGGATGGTGAATAGATCTAAGAGACACTGTGTAGGGTGCTGGCCGCAGCCATCCCCTGCATTAATAACCGGGATGTTCACTTTATTGATTAACTGATTGTAATATTCATTCTCTTCGTGGCGAATAACGACGGCATTGACACCAATGGACTCAAGCGTGCGAACTGTATCATATAGTGTTTCACCTTTTAGAACGCTTGAACTTCCTGCTTCAAAAGGAATGACATCAAGCCCAAGTTTTCTTTCAGCCACTTCAAAGCTCATTTTTGTTCTGGTGCTTGCTTCAAAAAATAAGTTGGCCACAAACGTTTGCTTGCCCGCTTGCCATGATGCGCCTTGAGAAAACTTCTTTGCTTGCATTAATATTAACAGAATTTCATCTTTATGCATATCCTTAATTGAAACTAAATTTTCTACCATCGTTATTCCTCCTCCATTTTCATAAAAAAAAACACCCATTTCACAAGGGTGTTTTGATTGCGGCAAACTTGAAGAAGTCCTCTGTAATGCTGCCTGCGATCACCCTTGTATGCCTCTCTGGACATAATTAAAAGGTTGTTTATTCATTTGTCATCTTTATAAAAAAACCTCTTTGTACGCTGAAATGGTACAAAGAGGTTGTTCATGCATACTGATTCCCGTATTCATTCGGGTCATGCTGCACTTTTCGTTTCCTCTTTGCCGGCCTCTCTGGACCTGATTAAAAGAGCATTATTTACATTTCATGAATGCTGACTTGATCTTTAGAATCCACTTCCTGCAGTGTTACAACGATTCTTTCACTGCTTGAAGATGGAATGTTTTTGCCAATGTAATCCGCGCGAATCGGAAGTTCCCGATGACCTCTGTCTACAAGGACAGCCATTTGAATATTTGATGGTCTGCCGAGATCCATAATTGCATCCATCGCCGCACGAACGGTTCTTCCTGTATAAAGAACATCATCTATAAGTATGACAGACTTGCCTGTCAAATCTACTGGAATATCTGAACCCTTTACTTCCGGTTCCTTGTTTGCTGTTTTAATCGTTAAATCATCTCTATATAATGTAATATCTAAGTCTCCAACCGGAACTTCCTGGCCTTCGATCTGTTTAATGCGTTCTGCCAAGCGTTTCGCTAAATAAATTCCCCTCGTTTTAATACCGACGAGGACACAATTTTCGACCCCTTTATTTCTTTCGAGAATCTCATGGGCGACCCTTGTTAATGCCCTGCGAATGGCTTGTTCATCTAAAACAACTGCTTTTTCCAACTTAATCACCTCACACACTTTCCTGCAAAAAAAGCCCTCTCGCCGTATAGGTGAGAGGGCAGAATTAAGCCGTAACAAAATACATAGACATGTATTCTAGCTAATTATCCGATACCTTCTCAGCCTCACGGGACTGTTTTTAAAGGTCATATTCAACTTATACAAGATTACCTGCTATTTATATGTTTGTCAATTACTTTCCGACAAATATTTTAAAAGCTGCGTGAATTCTTCCGGCAGTGGCGCCTCAAACTCTAAATATTCTTCCGTTCTCGGATGAACAAAACCAAGGATGGCTGCATGAAGAGCCTGTCCATTAAGATTTAATGTTTTTTTCGGACCATACTTCGGATCGCCGGCAAGAGGAAAACCAATATACTTCATATGGACACGAATTTGATGTGTTCTTCCTGTTTCAAGCACACATTCAACTAACGTGAAGTCTTTAAAACGTTCGATCACTTGGAAATGAGTGACTGCATGTTTGCCGCTATCTGCGACCGTCATGCTTTGGCGGTCTTTTTGATCTCTGCCGATTGGCGCCTCAATCGTTCCATAATCATGAGGAATGACACCGTGAACAATCGCTTTATACTTTCTTGTGACAGACTTATCAACTAATTGCTGCACAAGTTTTTCGTGGGCTAAATCGTTTTTAGCGACCATTAAGAGCCCCGAAGTATCTTTATCAATACGGTGAACAATCCCGGGACGCATCACACCATTAATGCCAGATAAATCTTTACAGTGCGCCATTAGACCATTGACAAGGGTACCTGACAAATGACCTGGTGCAGGATGAACGACCATCCCGCGAGGTTTATTAACAACCAGTACGTCACTGTCTTCATAATAGATATCCAAATTCATTTCTTCCGGTTCTACATCCAGCGGTTCTGGTTCTGGCATAGTAATAACCAGCTGATCTCCAGACTGACATTTATAATTTGGCTTAACTGAACGGCCGTTTACTGTCACATGCCCTTCTTTCACCCAATCCTGTACTTGTGTCCGTGACCATTCTTCATTTAAGCCGGCAATTACTTTATCGATCCTTGCGCCCGCTTCTTCTTCAAGTATGTTGTGCTCCATTTTTTCCATTCAATTTCTCCTTTTCTTTCCGTTCTTCTATAAACATTGCAATCATTAATAATACCACTCCTATGGTTAGCGCGGCATCTGCAATATTAAAAATCGGAAAATCGTAGCTGAATATATAAGTGTTGATAAAATCAACTACTTCTTTGCGAAATAATCGATCGATAAAATTTCCAATCGCTCCTCCTAAAAGCAAGGCAAGAGCGCTTTGCATGAGAGGATTATGTTTCGCTTGCGTTTGCATATAATAAACAATTCCAATGACAACTGCAACTGTTATTAAATAGAAAAGCCAAAATTGGCCTTCAAGCATTCCCCACGCAGCTCCTCGGTTACGGTGTGAGCTGATGTAGAGAAAATCTTTTATAACCTCCACACTGTCTCCAATTTCCATGCTTTTTACGATCAGCCACTTTGTCCACTGGTCAAGCAATATTACAAATAACGCCAGTACATAGTACATTCAGGCACCTCAATTCAATGAAATTCATGCGTGAATAATTGACCATTACGGTGAAAAGAGGTTAGCACCAGTCACGCTAACCTCCAGTCAATTCTTACTGCTCCATATACATCGGCTTACACTTCAGTATAGTGTTCTGCCACCACATTGCCGCATCGAGGACAAAGTGTCGGATGATCCGCGTGCTGTCCTACTTCCTCAGAAACAATCCAGCAGCGCTCACAAGTTTCACCCTCGGCTTTTTCAACCACAATAGCTGCGCGTTCAAGCTTTAATGCTTGTTCAGGAGCTTCATCGATTGAACCGCCGATTTCAAAGCTAGAAACAATAAATAATTGTTTTAAATCTTCATTAATTGAGTCTAACAGTTCTTTCGTTTCATCGTTCACAAACAATACGATCTTAGCCGTTAATGATTTACCGATGACTTTAGCATTACGGGCCTCTTCTAATGCTTTTAACACATTGTCGCGAAGGTCCATGAATTTTGTCCACTTCACTTTTAATTCTTCAGCCTTCGGAAGCTCTTGATAGTCAGGCATATCCGTCAGCTGTACGCTCTCTTCAGTAACTTCTGGAACGTATGCCCATACTTCGTCTGCTGTATGAGAAAGAATTGGAGATAAAAGCTTCGTTAATGCAAGCAGCGTTTCATAAAGAACGGTTTGAATCGCACGGCGATCTTCATGGTTTTCCGGTTCAATGTAGAGAATATCTTTTGCAAAGTCAAGATAGAACGAGCTTAAATCAACCGTGCAGAAATTATTAACCGCGTGATAGATCGCTGCAAACTCATAATTTTCATAGTGATTATGCACTTCTTTAATTAGATCATTCAGCTTCACCATCATGAACTGATCCACTTCACGAAGTTCATTAAACGGCACCGCATTCTCTTTTGGCGTAAAGTCAGCCAGGTTTCCTAGCAAGAATCGGAACGTATTGCGGATCTTACGGTACACTTCAGCCACTTGCTTTAAGATTGGATCTGACACACGCACATCTGCTTGATAATCCACAGACGCTACCCAAAGACGCAGGATATCTCCGCCAAGCTGGTTCATAACCTTAGAAGGAACGACTACATTTCCTAAAGACTTACTCATCTTGCGCCCTTCCCCATCAAGAGCAAAACCATGGCTTAATACGCCTTTATATGGCGCTTTTCCTGTTACAGCCACACCTGTTGTTAAAGAAGAGTTAAACCAGCCGCGATATTGATCCGAACCTTCTAGGTAAAGATCCGCCGGACGCTGAAGGTCGTCACGTTCTTCCAGCACAGCCTGATGAGAAGATCCTGAGTCAAACCATACATCCATGATATCTGTTTCTTTAGAGAACTGGCCATTTGGACTTCCCGGATGTGTAAATCCTTCCGGCAGCAAGTCTTTTGCTTCCTTTTCAAACCAGATATTTGATCCATGCTCACGGAACATTGCAGACACATGAGCAATTGTTTCATCGGTAATGATCGGTTCATTATTCTCCGCGTAAAAGACCGGAATCGGAACACCCCATGCACGCTGACGGGAAATACACCAGTCGCCTCTGTCACGAATCATATTAAACAGACGCGTTTCGCCCCAAGAAGGAATCCACTTCGTTTCTTTTACCGCTTCAAGAAGTTCACTTCTGAATTTATCAATTGAGGCAAACCACTGAGCCGTTGCACGGTAAATAACCGGCTTCTTCGTGCGCCAATCGTGCGGATAGGAATGAGTGATGAAGTTGAGCTTCAAGAGAGCGCCTGCTTCTTTAAGCTTCTCTGTAATTGGTTTATTCGCTTCATCGTAAAACAGCCCTTCAAATCCAGGCGCCTCTTCTGTCATTACACCGCGGTCATTCACTGGACATAGTACGTCAAGTCCATATTTCTTCCCAATAAGGAAATCGTCTTCCCCGTGTCCAGGTGCCGTGTGCACACAGCCTGTACCTGAATCTGTTGTTACATGCTCACCCAGCATAACAAGGGAATCGCGGTCATATAACGGGTGCTTAGCTACTACATATTCAAGCTCTGCACCTTTCACTTTTTTCGTTACTTCTGGCGCTTCCCAGCCTGTCATAGAAGCTACTTCTTCTAAAAGATCTTCTACTACCACGTATTTTTCGCCATTTGCTTCAGCGACTACATACGTCAGTTCAGGATGCACAGAAATTCCCAGGTTGGCAGGAATTGTCCATGGCGTTGTCGTCCAGATAATAAATTTTGTGCCTTCTTCAAGCACGCCTTTTCCATCTGTCACATCAAATGTCACATAAATGGATGCAGAGCGCTTGTCTTGATACTCGATCTCTGCTTCAGCTAGAGCTGATTCGCTTGATGGAGACCAATAAACCGGCTTAAGGCCTTTGTAAATATAGCCTTTTTTCGCCATATCTCCGAACACTTTAATCTGCTGCGCTTCGTATTCCGGCTTTAAGGTAATATAAGGGTTTTCCCAATCTCCGCGAACACCCAGACGTTTAAATTGCTCTCTTTGGCTGTCAACTTGCTCATACGCGTATTCTTCACATAATTTGCGGAATTCAGCCACAGTCATTTCTTTTCGCTTAACGCCTTTGTTCGTCAGCGCCTGCTCAATTGGCAATCCGTGAGTATCCCAGCCCGGCACATAAGGAGCATGAAAGCCGCTCATTGATTTATAACGCACAATAAAATCTTTTAAAATTTTGTTCAGGGCATGGCCCATATGAATATCGCCATTGGCGTATGGAGGTCCGTCATGAAGTACGAACATCGGTCTGCCTTCCGTGCGCTCCTGTACTTTTTTATAAATATCCATCTCGTTCCATTTTTCTTGCACTTCTGGTTCGCGCTTAGGTAAATTCCCGCGCATCGGAAATTCAGTTTTTGGCATTAATAGCGTATCTTTATATTCCATCATGATCCTCCTAAATTTTTTAATCCTCGATGCAACTAAAAATGAATACAAAAAAACCTTCTCATCCCAAAAATAAGGGACGAGAAGGTTCCCGCGGTACCACCCTGATTAACAGACAGATTGCGCCTGTTCACTTAATCATTCGTAACGTGAATGATGCGCTCCCCTCTACTTATAAGAAAATGTTCAAAAGGAGTACTCCAGGGTGATCTTCCATTTATTCCTTTTGCCAGGCTTCCACCAGCTCCTGACTCGCTAAAAAAAGTGAATAAATGTACTGTCCCTATCATCGTTTTTCATTTATAGGCTCATTCGTAATAGTACAATTATAAAAATTGCAGACTCGTTCGTCAAGTTTACCTGTCTTCTTCGCTTAATTTCTCTAATTCATTAGCGTCTACTTCAAAATCCATCAACGTATCCCAATCATCATTGCTTAAAAGATCTAATTGAGCTTCCATCAGCATTTTAAACCGAGTACGGAATACTTTAGACTGCTTTTTCAACTCTTCAATCTCCACAGCAATCTTTCTCGCTTTAGATAAAGATTCATTTACAATCCGATCTGCGTTTTTTTCCGCTTCGCGGATCAAAAGCTTCGCTTCCTTGTGAGCGTTCCGCTTCACATCTTCCGCTGTTTCCTGAGCGATAATAATCGACTTGTTTAATGTCTCTTCGATCGTTGTAAAATAGCCAAGTTTTTCCTGTTGGGCGTTCAGCTGATCTTCAATCTCTTTCTTTTCCCGAATAATTAATTCATAGTCCTTAATAATCTGGTTCAAGAATTCATTTACTTCGTCTTCATCATATCCACGAAACCCACGGCTAAATTCTTTATTATGTATATCTAACGGCGTTAACGGCATACGGCCACCTCCACGGCAATTCTAAAACTTTCATTTTTACATCTCACTGCTTCATATTATAAAGGTTTTTCGGTAGCTTGTGGGTAAATTCCTGCAATTTTAAGAATTTATTTCAAAATTCCTAACACAATCCGCCATTTTTCCTTCTTTGTTTTTCCTTCGATTTCTAAAAGTTTGCTTCTTCCTACCCCTCTGACAGAAAATACATCACCGGCTGAACACTCATAAGAAATGTCTTCTACGTATTTCCAGTTCACCTTGACAAGACCGCCTTTTATTAAAGCTTGAACTTTCTGCCTAGATAATTTCGAAACAGCGGCAAGTACAGCATCAAGACGAAGAGAACTGACTGTTGTCGTCATGTCTTTCCATTCTTCCATCGCACGAATGGCTTCTTGAAAAGAAGTCTGTTCAAGGGTGACTGCGGTTTTACCTACCGCTTGCAAATTCAGTTCCACATAACTGCTTACTTCACTCGCCGCAATGAATTGGAACCTTGTCCCATCAGTCAAAATATCGCCGAACTTCCCGCGTCTAAGTCCGAGGCCCATGATACTCCCCAGCACTTTCGGATGTTCAAGTGAAGTAAACTTTTGCGGATAATTAATTTCATACAGCACCATTTCAAAATCAGAATCAGCTGGTTCATAGTAAGCAGGATAAATCAGCGCACGTTTTCTTTCTGCTGCCTTGGCCCCTCCAAAAAAGGAGACAAGCGGTTCATCATGAGAGCCAATGATAGACTGAACAATCATCTGCTCTCTTGGATCAAGAAAGTCTGTCAGCTTCGGGGCATACATCTCTTCTACAGAATCTTTCCATTCGAGCACTTGATCAATAAATTCCTTTTCTTCCGGACGAAAATGCTGATAAATGGATGACACAAAGCAGACCTCCTTTATATATTATTCGGCATCAAAAAAGGAAGCATCCCGCTTCCTCTTTTTTCATACTATACAAACCACGATGCTAACTGGTATAACCCTCTAGTAGCTAGATTCAATACGAAAAATGCAACTAAAGGTGAAATGTCAATCATTCCGATAGACGGAACAATACGTCTGAACGGCTCCAAATACGGTTCGCAAATTTTTGTAAGAAACTGTCCAATGCTTGATTCACGCGCATTAGGAAACCAAGACATCAATATATAAATAATTAATGCCCAAGAATAAATTTCAATAGCTCTGACTAAAAGCCCAATTACTATTTCCACTGTTTATTACCACCTCGACTGATCAACTTCTTCTTCTGAAAGAAATTGAGATATATTTCCTGATACCTCAACATTATCAGGTGTGCACAAAAATATTTTCGGGCCTAATTGCTGAATCTCCCCGCCAATGGCGTAAACGGTTCCGCTTAAAAAATCAACAATTCTTTTTGCCTGGTCATGCTGAATTCGCTGCAGGTTTACGACAGCGGCTCTTCTGCTTTTTAGATGGTCTGCGATTTCCTGTGCCTCGGCAAAGACGCGCGGCTCTACTAAAATGACCTTTGACGTTTTCTGTACGCTTTGTAAGCTTAGTACATTCTTTTTAGCTGATCGGGCTGGAGTCTGGTCTTCATACGAAGCCGCTTCTAGCCCTTCAGCTTCCCGATAATCTTCATCGTCTAAAAGAAAGAAAGCTTTAAACTTTGACTTAATTCCCACCATTCCACCTCCCAGGTCTATTCACCAACAAGGGCAGTTCCAAGACGAATCATTGTTGCACCTTCTTCTATCGCAATGGCAAAATCATTGCTCATCCCCATTGATAGCTCCTTGCACGGGGCCTCATCTAATTGAAGATCTTGAACTTCAGTTTGAAGACTTTTAAGTTTTTTAAAGCATTGACGCAGCATCTCTTCGTTATCTGTTAAAGGAGCCATAGTCATCAAACCGCAAATCTTGATGTTTTCTAAGCCTTGAAGATCCTGCACAAACGCTAAAACATCCTCTGGATTTAACCCGTGTTTGGATTCCTCACCCGATACATTGACTTGCACAAAGCATTGAATAGGGCTCTCTGCACGCTTATTAATTTCTTTAGCAAGCGATAGGCGATCCAAAGAATGTATGTATGATACTTTATCGATTATATTTTTGACTTTTCTAGTTTGTAAACTGCCTATGAAGTGCCATGTCGGCTTGTCCTCTAAGACATCCCATTTTTCTAACAAGCTGTCATCTCGGTTTTCACCGAAATGCCGAAGTCCGGCTTCTATGGCTTCCTGTGCCCTTTCAATCGACACATATTTGGTTACCGCAATAATCTTTACTTCATCAGGGTGTCTCCCTGCATTCTCACATGCTTGATTTACTTGTTCTTGTATCGTTTGCAGTTTGTCTATTACCTTCATGATGTTGCATTCTCCTTCCAGCCAATAAAGCTCATCATTCTGCCTGTACGTCCTTGATCACGGCGGTGCGAAAAGAATTCACTGCTGCAGCTTGTACACAAGGAAGTCGTCTGGATCTGTTCCTTCTTCAAACCCGATTGAAGCAAGATGCTTTCGTTAAGCTGCTGAAGAGATAGATGATATTCTGAAGACTTACCCGGCACAGGCTGAAACGGCGGTGTTTCTGATGGGTGAACCCATGGTCTCACTTCGCGAATGACGCGTTCATCTACAATATAGCATTGACTGCAAATCGAAGGCCCAATCACTGCAAGTATATCTTCTGCATCTATTCCATCTTTCTGCCAAGCTTTAATCATCTCTCGACCGATACCCGAAACGGTTCCTTTCCATCCTGCATGCGCAATTCCAATTCTGTCTCTATTCTTTGAGTAAAAGTATAAAGGTACACAGTCTGCAAAGCCGAGGGTTAATAAAACGCCCTTCTCATCCGTATAGAATCCATCCGTGCCCCGATAGCCTTCCTCGTAGTTTAATGCACCCTTGCCTCGATCTAAAGTGGAAACCTGTACGATGCGACTGCCGTGAGTTTGCTCTGCAGCCACCCAATTCTCTACAGGAAAGTCCAGCAAATCACCGGCTAGGCGGCGATTTGCACAAACATCCTCACTTTTATCTTTCACATGAAAACCAAGATTTAAGCTGTGAAAATCACCGGAACTCACGCCGCCAAGCTTCGTAGTAAAACCTGCGGCAAGCTCGGGATCTTGATCGGTCCAATCTTTAATAGTATAAAAACTGTTATGCAGAGAAATGAATGGTTCTGTCATTTTTTAGCTCCCGAACGTTTTCTTTTAGTGTAACACAATATGAAAAAAAACGTCACCGAAAATCACTTTATTCCCCCTTCGGTTTGACATCATACGGCACTGTTTGCAAGGAAGAGTACCTGACTAGTATCACATCTTCACCGATTTTCACGATTTGTGACCACGGAATGACCACTTCCTCTTCCTTGCCAAACAAACCAAACATTTTCCCAGACCGGCTAATCACAATGGAATCAATGGTTCCAGCAGCTAAATTTAAATTAATATCTGATATATTGCCTAGTTTCTTCCCATCTCCGACATTTACAATATCTTTTATCTGAAATTCTGAAATTCTAGCCACATCACGCCCCCCTTTATTCTCTAAAATGAAAGACAGTTATAGATACTATATGCAGACATAAAAAAATAAGACTCTTTCTGCGTGTTCCGCTAAAGAGTCTATGTAATGAAATACTAAGTTAATTAATATTTTTATTCATCTGTTTAATCGCTGCTTTCTCCAACCGGGAGACTTGCGCTTGTGAAATGCCAATTTCATCGGCCACTTCCATTTGTGTTTTCCCTTGATAAAAACGCTTTCTAATAATCATTTTTTCCCGGTCATTCAATCGTTTCATACCCTCTTTTAAAGCGATTTCCTCGATCCAGTTTGTGTCTCTGCTTTTTTCATCGCTAATTTGATCCATAACAAATATTGGATCTCCCCCATCATTATAGATAGGTTCAAAAAGAGAGACGGGATCTTGAATGGCATCAAGCGCGAAAACGATTTCTTCCTTTGTTACATCCAGCTCTTTACTGATTTCTTCGGCTGTCGGTTCCCGTGAAGTTTCATTCGTTAATCTTTCACGGACCTGCAATGCTTTGTAGGCGATATCCCTTAATGAACGTGATACTCGTATTGGATTGTTGTCTCTTAAATACCGGCGGATTTCTCCAATGATCATTGGAACCGCATACGTAGAAAATCTGACATTATGGCTTAAATCAAAATTATCAATAGATTTCATTAACCCTATGCAACCTACTTGAAATAAGTCATCTACGTATTCTCCGCGGTTATTAAACCGCTGAATGACACTTAGAACTAGCCGTAAGTTGCCATTAACCAGTTTTTCTCTGGCAGCCAGCTCTCCCGCTTGCAGCCGGCGAAACAGCTCCCGCATTTCCTCATTTTTTAAAACAGGGAGCTTTGAAGTATCTACACCGCAAATTTCAACTTTATTGCGCGCCATTATGAATTCCCTCCTTGCAGGAACTGCTGTACAAAATCAGTATCTCCTCACAAAAAGAAACTTATGCAAATAAAAAATGGCCAGGAATTTATCAACCCCCGCAATGCAGTTGTCATATAGAACGAGCGCACGAAAAAAACCGGCTCAGCCGGTTTTTAGACCATCTTATTAAACTCTTTCTGAAGACGGTGAATAATTCTTTTTTCAAGCCTTGAAATATAAGATTGAGAAATCCCGAGCATATCCGCCACATCTTTTTGCGTTTTCTCCTCTCCGCCTCTTAACCCAAACCTAAGCTCCATTATTTGTTTCTCACGTGCTGAAAGCTGCTCCATTGCTTTAAATAGAAGACTGCGATCGACCCCTGCTTCGATATCTTTTGTAATAATGTCATCATCCGTGCCAAGAACATCTGACAACAGGAGCTCATTGCCATCCCAATCGACATTTAACGGTTCATCAAAAGAAACTTCCGATCTGATTTTGTTATTTCTTCTTAAATACATCAAGATTTCATTTTCAATGCAGCGAGAAGCGTAGGTTGCAAGTTTAATCTTCTTTTCAGGGTTAAATGTATTGACCGCCTTAATCAGTCCAATCGTCCCGATGCTAATGAGATCTTCAATATTGATCCCTGTATTTTCGAACTTTCTAGCGATATAGACGACAAGCCTTAAATTTCTTTCAATCAATAATGCACGCGCGGCTTTATCACCAGTAGGAAGCTTTATAAGGAGTTGCTCCTCTTCATCCCTCGACAAAGGCGGAGGAAGAGCTTCTTTGCCGCCTATATAATAGATCTCATCTGCTTTCAGTCCAAGTTTCATTAATAATTTGTACCAAAAATACGTGATTTTTAAGCGAAGACTTCTCATAAAGCAACCCCCTGATTAATAGAAATAAATGAGCTGTTCATTTTTTTATGAAACTTCTTCAAATGACAGCACCAATGCCATTTTCGGATGAACGATGCAAGAAAATTGGTCATCTGAAGATAATGGAAGATTTGTAAAGCATACAAGTCCTTTCGGTACAGTCACCCAGTTTGACCCCGTGCTGATTTTAATCTCGTCCGGTTTAAATGCAGCTAAAAGCTGATGAGCATTGCCAACCGATTTTGCCGGAATAAACCGCATTCTCGCGAGCCAATCCTCTGAAAGGTGCTGATTTTCAAATAAAAATTGATCAGGGTGTTCGGCAGACATCACGACACCTTCTGGGATAGAGTCCCTGATCTCTTTAATCGAAACCAGCATAACAGGTGATTTCGATATAGGATCCTGCAGCTGATTCCCCGAATCAATCAACCCTTTTACCTTGATCTTGCAATCATTAATATGAATAAAGACATCAACCATTTGATCATATTGAATTTTGACAGACTGGAAATCATCTACCCGGCTTTTAGCAAAATAATAGGCAATCGGCAGTCCAAACATGACAAACAGCCAGCTGACAGGATCCCCAAAACCATTTAACCCTGCTAAAAAGAAAGCTGAATCCAACTGCATATCAAAGCTGATAAAATAATGAGCTCCGAGCAGCATACCCCCTGATAAGAAAGTAGCAAAATAAAAAGCTAGCAGATTACTAAAGAAATAGCGAAAGCGTTTGTACCCAAAGACCGTGTAAACCATCATCAAAGAAAGAATAAGCTTGGCCCATGGCTGTCCGGCTGTTTCTGCAAAAGGCGTCACCATTGCCAAGATACTTAGACTTCCTATCAGTCCCCCGAGAATCAAACGGGGCCATTTAAACGTCCGCTTCAAGAAAATGGCAGTCATCCACAACAATAAACTGTCAGCAAGGAAATTCAGAAGCCATAAGGCATCTAAATAAAGTACCACTGTCTGCCTCCTTTCTATTCCTTTCACGAATACAAGTCTTTTGTTCTTTCTAAAGTATATAGGGCAAAAAATTAAAAGTCTGTCACAATTTAGAAGGGAAGTGGAACAATTTTTATAAGAAGAATTCGAAGTTTGTCAAAACAAGCAATGGATGAACAGCTGAGGAGAATTAATTGGAGAAGCAGGGGTAGAAACTGCATTTTCAGGCGGTTTTGTTTGTCGTGAAGAGCGGGTTTTTTTCTGCAGGGAATCATTTAAGACGTACAAGTGTATTTCTGTGAATGTATTGGTTCATTGATGAAGGGTTCTTTTCGGCCATTGGTGATTTCTTTTCATACAAACGTTTTTCTTTTCACTCGCTCTCTAGTTCTTTTCATACAGCACTGCTTATTTACACTGAGACTTCTTAACTTTTCATCCGCACTTTTATTTCCCCACACAAAAACACCTGTCGGGACGACAGGTGTTTTTGTGTAAAGATATTCTAATTTTGAAAAACGCAGCTTCCGTTCTTGGTGTTGTCTAGCATATCCAGCTAGGTCCTCGGGGCAAAAGATCAGCCACCATAAAGGCACAAAACGCCTTTTTGGTGGCTGCCTATTTGCCTGTCGTTCCTGAACAGCGTAATTTGCTTTTCGATAGTGTCTAGCAAATCTCGCTAGGTGCTTGGGTCAAAAGATCTTTTTCCCTAAAGGCAAAGAGCGCCTTTTGGGAAAAAGCCTATTTGCCCTTCACACCTGAACAAACGGCTTTTGCTTTTCGGTGTTGTCCAGCATATCCAGCTAGGAGCTCGGGCAAAAGATCAGCCACCATAAAGGCACAAAACGCCTTTTTGGTGGCTGCCTATTTGCCTTTCACTCCTGAACAGCTGGATATGCTTTTCGTGTTACCTGCGTCTGTTTCTGTTTCTTAGGAACGTTGGGATGTCTAGTGTGTCTTCTACTGGCTGTGAAGATGGTCTGTGCATTGATTCTTGCTGAACAGGCTCTTCTCTTCTTGGCTCGCGCTCGCGTTTTGGAGCAGCTGGAGCAGGGTCTGGCTGCTTCATTTGTCCAAATGATGCGCGCGGCTGCTTGGAAGGCTGCAGATCAGACTCTTTGAATCCAGTAGCGATCACAGTAACGATGATTTCATCTTTTAGGTTTTCGTTAATAACGGAACCAAAGATCATGTTTACTTCTTGATCAGAAGCGGAAGCAACGATATCGGCTGCTTCTTGTACTTCATACAAGCTAAGGTTTGTGCCGCCGGTGATATTCATTAGTACACCTTGAGCTCCATCAATTGATTTTTCAAGCAATGGGCTGGAGATGGCTTTCTTTGCTGCTTCTGTCGCACGGTTTTCACCGGAAGCGACACCAATTCCCATTAAGGCAGACCCTTTATTGGCCATAATCGTTTTCACGTCAGCAAAGTCAAGGTTGATCAGACCAGGAACTGCGATTAGTTCAGAGATGCCTTGAACCCCTTGGCGAAGCACATTGTCGGCTTCTCTAAACGCTTCAAGCATCGGCGTGCTTTTATCAACGATTTCTAATAGACGGTCATTTGGAATGACAATCAACGTATCTACAGCTGCCTTCATAGCTTCAATACCGCCAGCAGCTTGAGTAGCTCTCTTGCGTCCTTCAAATGTAAACGGGCGAGTAACGATACCAACCGTTAAAGCGCCAAGATCTTTTGCGATTTGAGCAATAACTGGAGCTGCACCGGTACCAGTACCGCCGCCCATTCCTGCCGTTACGAAGACCATATCGGCTCCGCGAAGAGCTTCTTCGATTTGTTCTTTGCTTTCTTCTGCCGCTTTTTTACCCACTTCTGGGTTAGCGCCGGCACCTAGGCCGCGAGTTAATTTCGAACCGATTTGCATTTTAATTTCAGCTTTGGAGAGATTTAAGGCTTGAGCATCTGTATTAACTGCAATAAATTCTACTCCCTGAACGCCATGCTCGATCATGCGGTTTACTGCGTTGTTACCGCCACCGCCGACACCTATTACTTTTATCGTAGCTAATGAGTCTAAACTAGTATCAAATTCTAACATATGACAAATCCTCCTAATTCGTCCTTATTTCTCTGCGATGACTATTCTTCGAAAAAGTACCCGAAAAATTTCTTCACTTTAGAAGTCAGCTTTTCGTCCTGCTGCTTTTCAGGTTTTTCCCTCTTAGGCTGCGCTGTATTTTCCTGCTTCCGATTTTCTGGAACAGATATAGGCTCTGGCGTAGCACTTACTTTTCTGCCTACTAATCTAGCATTTTTATACGCATATTTAATTAAACCAACAGCTGTCGTGTATTGAGGCTCTCTTACACCAATATAATCCGGTATAGCGACTCTTACACGGTTTTGGAAGACATCTTGAGCTAAATCCAAGATACCTGGAATAGCGGAAGTTCCGCCTGTTAGCACACAACCTCCAGGCACATCGTTAATTCCGAGATGTCTTAGTTCTTCAATCACCATGTCAAAGACTTCTTCCAATCTAGCTTCAATGATATCAGAAATTTCTAGCTGATTAAATTGCTGATGCTGATCGCTTCCAATAATCGGCACGCTGAAGATTTCTTCTTCAGATGCCAAGTCGTAAAAGGCATGTCCATATTTGAGCTTGATTTGCTCTGCATCTTCTGTCGTTGTACGAAGACCAATAGACAAGTCTTTAGTAATATGGTCTCCGCCGATTGGAAAGACTGCAGCAGCTTTAATGTGCCCTTGGTTATATACAGCGAGCGTGGTTGAACCGCCGCCGATATCAATGAGTACGGTTCCAAGGTTTTGTTCATCTTTCGATAATGCAATTTCTCCTGCCGCCAAAGGCTGAAGAACGATATCCATGATTTCCAGTCCAGCTCGTTCTACACAACGCAATGTATTATGTAAAAAAGTTTTTGAACCAGTTACAATAATGCCTTCCATTTCTAAACGGACACCAATCATGCCACGAGGATCATTGATTTCATCTAGTCCGTCCACGATAAACTGTTTAGGAATAGTATTCACAATTTCCCGATCAGGCGGAATCGACATGACCTGGCAAGCATCCATCACTCTTGATACGTCGTCATCATTGATTTCTCTATTGTCGCTTGCAACGGCTACTACTCCGCTGCATGGTTGAAGTATAGCATGGTTTCCGGCAATTCCGACAATAACCTGCTTGATCTCCATGCCAACCATTCTCTCTGCTTGTTCAATTGCCTTCTTTATTGAATGAACGGTTTCGTCAATATCGACGACAGAACCCTTGCGAATTCCTTTAGATTTGACATTCCCCACACCGATAATATTTAGTGAATCACCATTCATTTCTCCGATGATTACTTTAATAGCGGATGTACCGATGTCAAGACTCACTAGTATTTCATTGCTGTTCATTCTTTGGCACCTCCTTTGACTCCAAAAAACTATTAGTTCGAACAACAACTGTTGTTAATTATCGAATTTTTATACAAAAATATTCGGCATTTTCAACGTAATTCCCTTTAAAATTTTCACATTTTTTATCTTTTTATCTAATTTGCTATCAAACAGGCGATCATTTTTAAGTGCGAGACTTAAATAATGTTGAAAAGCGGCAAAAGACAGGCTGCTTGCTGTCACACTAAGTCTACACCAAGATGTATACCTAGAAAAGGCAAACTTGCAAAGAAACCTTGAGAAATAAAGACATAATGAACGTTTTGTGCTAAAACAGGTAATATATACTGCTCATTAAAAAATGCTTATTGCTCTTCTTGAACTTCTTCAGCCTCTGCCTTCTTTTTTTCATCAATTTTATACGCTTTAAAATAAGAACCCACTTCTAAATCAATGACCCCTTTCACATTCGGATTCAATTGGCTGACAATTGACGGGTAATAGGTCATTTTTTCAGAAAATGTTTTCATTGTTGCTGACACTTCAAAGCCATCATTCATAAATAGACTAATATGATAAGGGTCTGACTTCTTCGGCGCATAATGAATTTCTGAGATAGAATTAGTGATCTCTTCCGGCAGTTCCTCTAAACCTTTCATCATGAGCTCTAAGGCTTTGCCTTCTTTAAACCCATACATGATCGGCAATTGATCCGGAGCGGAAGTATCGGGCTTTTGCACAATGTTTCCATTGTCGAGCACCGGGTAGAATAGAATTCCTTTAGCCAAATACGCAAGCTTGCTTTGTTCCGTCACCTTAATTTTGACCTTGTTTGGAAAGCCTAAAGAAACTTCCGCCTCTTTGATTTTTGGATTTTTTTGAAGTTTCTCCTGAACGCTGCCTTGATTTACTTTCCATACACTGATGCCGCTTTCTATTTCGCTTTGTTCAACAATTTCTTTCTCATCGACCAAGACATTGCCGCTCACTTCAATTTTTTGTATTCGGCTTAATGAAGACTGAAAATAAATGACTGTGAGCACGAGCAAGAAAAACACTGTGATCAGCGCGATGAGACGCCTATTCGCTTTTTTCTTTCTCATATGTTTGAGCTTTGGAATTCGTTCTTCAATCGACACTAATTTTCCTTTTTCCATTCCCTTTCCTCCCGATCAAACGAACATACTTAAAAATATAAACGGAAGAATGGCACGAAAAAAATCATGCCATTTATTTTATCTAATGCTTCTATTGTAAAGCAGAGGAATACAGGATAAAAGAAAAATACCTAATTATTTTCGGCCTATTATTTCCACTTCTGTTTCCATTTCAATTCCAAATTTATCTTTAATCACAGTTTTGGCATGTTCAATCAGCGCGAGAACATCTTCCGCAGAAGCTCCTCCTGTATTAACGATGAAATTACCATGCAGTTCTGAGATTTGCGCACCGCCAATTTGATGTCCCTTCAGCCCAGCACGCTCGATCAAACTTCCTGCATGTTCAGGGAGCGGATTACGGAAGATGCTGCCTGCGCAAGGACGATCCCATGGCTGGGTATCCCGGCGGTAGTCTTTATGCTTCTTCATCATCTCTGTAATTTCAGACCGGTCTCCTTTTTCAAGGTTAAACACCGCTTCTAAAACGACTCCCGGACGCTTTTTCTGCAGCAGTGAAGTTCTGTATGAAAAGTCCATCTCCTCTTTAGAAAGCCATTCCATCGTTCCATCTTGGAATAGAATATGCGCTTTTTCAAGGATATTGGAAATGTCAGAGCCATGTGCTCCCGCGTTCATATATACAGCTCCGCCTACGGATGCCGGGATGCCGCCTGCGAATTCAAGGCCTTTTAATCCTGAACGTCCCGCTTGCGTAGAAAGTACGATTAATGGGTAGCCGCTTCCTACAGTTACTTTTGTTTCGTTCATCTCCATATGATCAAGTCCTTTTCCAAGCTTAATCACAACACCAGAGATCCCACCGTCTGCTACTAGAAGATTAGACCCTCTGCCGATGGCACGCCAAGGGAGATTATATTTTTTTACAATATCCATCGTTTTTTTAATATTTTCTATGGAGTCCGGCTCCACTAACAGGTCTGCCGGTCCGCCAATTTTCATCGTTGTATGATTAGCTAATGGCTCATCTTCTTTAACCGCTCCAACTTTCTGCGCCAATAGTTCTTGTTTGATTTTCTCCAAGCTGAACCGCTCCTTTTCCTTTCGTTATTTCGCCAGCTGAAGCATGACTGAATACAATCGTTCAGAGGCATCTTTAATGCCAAGATCTGCAGCAGCCTGTTTCATATTTTCCAGTTCACTTTCGTCCATTAAAATCCGGTCTAACTGCGAAATGAATGAATCGGCTGTGAGCTCTTGCTCTTTTAGTAAGAAGGCTGCTCCTCTGCTTGTCAGTGAGAGCGCATTTTTCTCTTGATGATTATTTGTCACATAAGGACTCGGAACAAGGATGCTTGGCAGTCCTAAGGCTGTTAATTCTGCCAAAGTGGTAGCCCCTGCTCTTGATACCACAAGGTCAGATTCTGCCAGCACTTCGGGCATATTATGAATAAATGGAGTAATGGCCACGTTAGACGGCGCACCAGCAGCCTTGATTTCCTCCAGCACTTTGTCGTAATGGACATCTCCCGTTACATAAAGAACTTGATAGTCTCTTTTAGCTAGTGCAGGAATGGCTTTCACTACCGCATCATTAATTGGCCGCGCGCCTCGGCTGCCGCCAAAAATCAACACTGTCTTCTTGTCTTCTTCAAGACCATGAGCCTTTAGCTGCCCTGCGGGACGAGCATTAATGACTTCCGATGCTCGTGGGTTGCCAGTAAGAACCACTTTGCCTGACGGGAAGAATTCTTTGGCTGAATCAAAACAGATCGCTACCTTATCCACGTATTTGCTCAAAAATTTATTCGTAAGGCCAGGCACGCTGTTTTGTTCATGAACGATTGACGGAATGCCTAATTTGGCTGCTGCGTAGACAACTGGTCCGCAAACATAGCCGCCGGTGCCTATCACGACATCAGGTTTGAATTCTTTCAGCATCTTTTTACAATCTTGAACACCCTTTAAAAATCTCATAACTGTTTTTACATTTTCAAATGATACAGAACGTTTAAAGCCTGTGATTTCAATAGAACGAAATGGAATGTTTTCTCTTGTTACTAACTTCGATTCCAGTCCCTTTTCTGTCCCGATATATAAAAAAGATGTTTCAGGATGTTTTTCTTTGATCGTTCGAATAAGGGCTAAGGCCGGATAGATATGTCCTCCTGTTCCGCCGCCGCTGACAACGATTTTCATATATACTTCACCTCTAATTAATCACTGCATGCACTGCATCTCTATGTATTTGTATGTTTATTATGTGGAAAATGTTTCACTTCGACTCTTCGTTCTTTTTTAAAAATGAGGATGAAGAGTATCCGTCCTATCATACTACAATGTCTCGTAAACAAGTAGATTTAAAAAGAATTGAAATATAAACAACAAGAATGTAGCATTTCTGTGGTAATTGTTATACTTTTTCTTATTCTTCTTCTGTCTAGATGTATGTGCAAGGATGAGTGCAATCTCATCTTAAATCAATGTGTATCGATAAGCAAATAATATCTTAAAAAAAGAGAAACATTTCCTGTTTCCTTGAATCATTCACTCTTTTAACGCACGATTCCCCTTCTATCAGTGCCCCTCACCTTTCATATTTCACTAAAAAAAAGAAACCATTATATAGGTTTCTTTTAATATCTCGCATAGCGGCTAATATTTAATAATATCCCCATAGCCATGAGCATGAGGGTCAGTGAAGATCCTCCATAGCTTAAGAATGGCAGTGTGATGCCAGTAACCGGCATTAGCCCTGTAACGACTCCTACATTGATCATCACTTGAATGGCAAGCATGGAGATGATTCCCGCTGCAAGCAGACTGCCATACAAATCAGGAGCGCCTAAAGCAATCTTCATTCCTCGCCACAGCAGCAAGGAAAATAAAAATAAAACAAATGCTCCACCGATAAAGCCAAGTTCCTCCGCTAAAATAGCGAATATAAAGTCTGTTTGGGGCTCAGGCAAGTAAAAAAACTTTTGTCTGCTCTCACCAAGGCCAAGGCCGAACAAACCTCCAGGGCCTATCGCATACAAGGACTGTATAATTTGAAAGCCGCTGCCTAGCGGGTCGGACCACGGATCTAGAAAGGATGTAATTCGTTTAATCCTATATGGAGCCGATAAAACAAGGGCCGCAAATCCGGCGATTCCTATTACACCCATTACTGCAAAATGAAAAATCCGTGCGCCAGAAATAAAAATCATGACGATGCATGTCCCAACCATTACTGTACCAGTCCCCAAGTCCGGCTGCAGCATGATTAAACCAAATGCTGTGAAGACCAAGGCCAAGGAAGGAAATAATCCTTTCTTGAAATAAATGATATTCTTTTGATTTTCTGACAGGAATCTGGCTAAAAAAATGATCATGGCCAATTTCATAAATTCGGATGGCTGAATGGAAAAGGCACCTGCTCCGATCCAGCTTTGCGAACCATTTCTGACCATACCGATTCCGGGAATTAATACGAGGATTAACAAGACAAAACAAATGATAATAGCTGATTTAGACAAGTGGCGCCACGTCCAGTACTCCACGTTCATAATAAAGAGCATAGCGCCAATCCCTATTGTTCCAAATAACAGCTGCCTCTTTGCGAAGAAAAAAGCATCATTAAACTTATACTCAGCCCAGATGGCACTTGCACTGTAGACCATCATGATCCCAATCGAAAGCAGACTGAGAATTAATATGAGCAGCAAATAATCGGGAGCAGTTTTTTTAGCTGGCAATGGCTAACACCTCTAATTCTTAGAATCAGAGCCTGCCTTGCTATTCTCGATGACAGTGACAGCTGAAATAAGGCCAAGCTCTTACTTCAGTCTATGCACCGCATCGATAAATATATCTCCTCGCTGTTCAAAAGTTTTATATTGATCCCAGCTTGCGCATGCAGGAGACAATAAAATAACATCCCCCTCTTCCGACAAACCATAAGCTTCTTGGACCGCTTCATCCATCGTTTCCACTTGCACAACCGACTGAATATCGGCCTGCCGCGCAGTCGCTGCAAGCTTTTCCGCTGTTTGGCCAAATGTAATTAACGCTTTGACATTTTTTAAATAAGGCACTAAATCATCAAATCCATTGCCCCGGTCTAAACCGCCAGCAAGCAGAATAGTCGGACTGCTAAAGGCCTGCAGTGCGCTTTTAGTTGCCAATGAATTGGTAGCTTTAGAGTCGTTATAGAATTTTCTTTCATTCAGTTTGCGCACATATTGAGTCCGGTGCTTCACGCCTGTAAAGCTCGTTAGCACAGCTGCCACTGCCTCATTTGACAGACCGGCAAGCTTAACAGCAGAAACAGCCGCTAAAATGTTTTCAAGGTTGTGCTCTCCAGGCAGAACAATTTCATTGAGCGAAATCACTTCTTCACCTTGAAAATAAATGTGGCCATTCTTCACAGACGCACCTTGATCCAGCACATCCTTTGTAGAAAATGGAATTAACTTAGCTTTGGAGCCTTTAGCGAGCTCCATTAAATGACTTTGATCCGCATTGATAATTAAATAATCATCTTCTGTCTGATTTTTAGTGATATTCAATTTCGCTTTTGCATACTCACCAGCTGAACCATGGTAGTCCAGGTGAGCTTCATATAAGTTGACGATAATAGCAATATGCGGACGGAAAGCATCTATGCCCATTAGCTGAAAAGAAGACAATTCAATGACTACATGATCTTCTTCCGCAGCTTCTTGAACAACCTCGGAAGCTACTTCGCCAATATTTCCAGCTAAAATCGCTTTCTTCTTATCCGCCTCAAACATTTTGTGAATTAATGTTGTCGTGGTTGTTTTGCCGTTCGTGCCAGTAATCCCAATAAAAGGAGCTTCTGAAATTAAATAGGCAAGCTCAATTTCTGTTAACACAGGAATGCCGCGCTCCACCGCTCCATGAACGATCGGGTTTGAATAGGGAATTCCCGGGTTTTTCACGATCACTTCAAAGCCTTCCTCTAATAATTCGATCGGATGGCTTCCGCAGATGACCTTAATCCCTTGTTCAAGCAGTCCTTGAGCTTCAGGGTTTTCATTTAAAGATTTCATATCATTCACTGTGACAAATGCGCCAAGCTTATGCAAAAGCATCGCCGCACTGACTCCGCTTTTTGCCAACCCAAGAACGAGCACTTTTTTATGTTCAAAATTTTTTATATTTTTCACTTAAATCCACACTCCGATATATATTCCGATGACGGCACAAATGACACCAACGGTCCAAAACGTAACGACTACTTTCCACTCAGACCAACCGCCCAGTTCAAAATGATGATGCAGAGGGCTCATCCGAAAAATCCGCTTACCTGTCGTTTTAAATGAAGCCACCTGGAGAATAACAGAAAGAGTTTCCGCTACAAACACGGCTCCAATAATCAGCAGCAAGAATTCAAACTTCGTCAATAATGAAATTGCTGCTATTGCTCCCCCTAGGGCAAGGGAGCCTGTATCTCCCATAAAGACTTTTGCCGGATGGGCATTAAACACTAAAAACCCTAGGACAGCGCCAACTACCGCAAAGGAGAAAATCGCTGTTTCATCCATTCCCTTACTCCAAGCAAGGACAGCGTAAGCACCAAACGCAACAGCCGCTGCGCCAGACACTAATCCATCAAGTCCATCTGTTAAATTGACGGCATTCGAGAAGCCCACCAGCCAAAAAATGATGAAGACCGCATAGAGAACACCTAAATCAAATGTAATGTTTGTCAGCGGAATCGCCAGTTCAGTTGAAAGATTATTTTGTGAATAAATCCAGTAAAAAACAATAGAAATTAAAATCTGTCCAAACAGCTTTTGTTTAGACGTAAGGCCTAAGTTGCGCTTCATGACTACTTTAATAAAATCATCTAAGAAACCAAGAATTCCAAATCCAACCGTAACAAGCAACAACAAAAAGGTTTCCGTGCCGATTTGTGCATAGATCTGCACCATGAACAGCGTAGTAATCAGGATGGAAAGCAAGATCACAATACCGCCCATCGTTGGTGTTCCTGATTTCTTTTGATGAGATTCAGGCCCTTCTTCACGAATGCTTTGTCCGAATTTCAACCTTCTTAAAAAAGGGATGAACATGGGCGCTACAGCTACCGTGATTAAAAAAGATACAACCATTGTTAATAAGACATCTCTTTCAAGCATATTATTTCTCCTCTTTTTTCCGGCTGTCAAGAGCCTCTTTCGCAACCGCCCGATCATCGAATTCGAGCACTTCATCACCAATAATTTGGTAGGTTTCATGACCTTTGCCTGCAATGACTACGACGTCTCCAGATTTCGCCTGACTGACAGCGCGATGTATGGCTTCTTTACGGTCTATTATAACTTCGTACTCTTTGCCCTCTACACCTGCTTCCATGTCCTGTAAAATAACAGCAGGGTCCTCGCTTCTTGGGTTATCAGAGGTAAAGATCGGATGGCTCGCATGCTCACAGGCTGCTTGTGCCATTAATGGACGCTTCGTTCGATCACGATCTCCCCCGCAGCCAACAACGGCGAACACATTTCCTTTTGTTAATGGCTGAACGGTCTTTAGCACGTTGATCAGACTATCCGGAGTATGCGCGTAATCGACAACGACTGCGAAACCTTGATCATTCGAAACAAGCTCAAAGCGGCCGTCTACACCTTTAATTTCCTTAATAGCTGATAAGATAATGCTCATTTCAATCCCTGATGCATAGGCAGCAGCAATAGCGGCCAGCGTATTATATACGTTAAACTTCCCGGCAAGCTGAGTAGTCACTTTCACTTGTCCATCTGGATATCTCAAATTAAACACAGTTCCTTTTGCCGTTAACTCTATTTGATTCGCATGGAACATGGCCTCTTGATCAATGCCGTATGTCACAATATGAGCCGCTGTTTGTTTTTTGTAAACTGCGGTCGCTTCATCATCTGCATTAAAAACAGCAAACTTAGGCTCCGACGGCTGATACGTATTCCCAAGCTGAGCAAACAAGAGTCCTTTCGCCTGGCGATACTCATCCATCGTTTTATGATAATCCAAATGATCCTGCGTTAAATTTGTAAACACAGCCACATTATAATCACAGCCAAGAACCCGCCCTTCTGTCAACGCATGAGAAGACACTTCCATGACCGCCGTTGTAACGTTCTTGTCTTTCATTTGCTTAAATGTTTTTTGAAGTGTTAAGCTCTCAGGCGTCGTATTCTTTGTATCTATTTTTTCTTCACCGATTTTCATATACATCGTACCGATTAGCCCTGTTTTTTCACCAGCTGCTGTGAAGATCTCACTGATTAAATGACTAGTCGTCGTCTTGCCGTTTGTGCCAGTAATCCCTATCAGGTTCATGGCATGCGTAGGTGATCCATAAAAAGAATCGGCAAGCGGCGCCATCGCCCGTTTCGTATCAGGCACATAAATAACTGGAGCGCCTGTCACCTCTACCTCCCGCTCCGCTAGAATCGCTTTCGCTCCTCGATTAACAGCTTCCTGTGCGGCCGTATGGCCATCAAACGTATATCCTTTAATACAAATAAACAGCGCACCTTCATCCACTAAACGGTGATCATTCTCTATGGCTGAAATAACAGGGTTTTCTTCCCCTGCCATTTGATAAAAAGGCAATGATTGCAATAAATCCAACAATTCCATTCTTGTCAGTCCCTTCCACTACAGAACATATGTATTTTCCTCAATTAAATTACTTTATTATTTTATCTAAAATAACAAATAGATGCGACTTCTTTTCCAAGACACACAACGACCATGTTATCACAATTTCAATCTTTTGCATGATTTTTTTGTCTTATTTTCCATCGTTTTATTGATAAAACGAAAACACCTGCCCGCAATATTAACGAGTAGGTGTCGATCATGTCGTATTATTTTTAATTTAAATAGACTCTAATTGTTGAGCCTACCTCCACTTTCGTTCCAGCAGCCGGCGACTGCTTGAACACTTTATCTCCATCACCAGAGGATTGAAGTTTCAGCTCAAATAGCTGCTGTGTCAATTCTTTCTTCGTTAATCCTTCTAAGTTCGGCACTTCCACAATTTGCGGATCATTCCATTGTGTTTCTTTTTCTATTTGCTTCGCTCGAGGCTTGACGTTCAGCACCTGCAAGCTATCCTCTAGAATTTTCCCAACAATTGGAGCAGCAACTGTTCCGCCAAACTGAATGGTTCCTTTTGGGTTATCAACAGCTGTATAGACAACGATTTGCGGGTCATCTGCCGGTGCCATGCCAATAAATGAAACGATATGATTATTTTCTAAATAACGGCCATCCTTCGCTTTTTGCGCCGTACCTGTTTTTCCTCCTACTCGATACCCTTCCACAAATGCGTTTCTTCCTGTTCCTTTCGCTACTACACTTTCAAGCGCCGTCCGTATTTGTTTCGATGTCTCAGGTGAGATCACTCTGCGTTTGGCAATAGGCGATTTCCGCTTGACTACTTCTCCCGTTATAGGATCAATCAATTCTTTTGCCACATACGGCTGGTAAAGAATCCCTCCATTTACCGCAGCAGACACAGCGGCTACTTGCTGAATCGGCGTCACTGCCACCCCTTGTCCAAAAGCGGTTGTTGCCTGTTCAACCGGACCTACACGCTTTATATCAAATAATATCCCTCTTCCTTCCCCCTGCAGGTCAATGCCAGTCTTTTCTCCGAATCCAAACTTTCGTATATAATCAAACAGCTTTTCTTTTCCCAATCTCTCCCCTAACTCCACAAACCCCGGGTTGCATGAATTTTCTACGACTTCAAGAAAGGACTGATGCCCATGGCCGCCTTTTTTCCAGCACCGAAGTCTTGCTCCCCCCACTTCCACAGCGCCTGGATCATGGAAATGGTCTTTATGCAAGTCCACTTTATTCTCCTCAAGAGCTGCCGCTAAAGTAATAATTTTAAAAGTAGACCCCGGCTCATATGTACTCCATATAGGGAGGTTCCGGTTGAACACATCGGGAGAAGCTTGTTGAAAATTCTCCGGAGAAAATGATGGCCTGCTTGCCATGGCAAGGATTTCCCCATTATTTGGATTCATCGCAATGGCGATCGCTCCATCTGGCTGATACTTGGCTTCTGCCAAATCTAACTCTCTTTCTACGATCGTTTGCACTTTAGAATCAATCGTCAATTTCAAATCAAGTCCATCTACAGGAGGCGCATAGCCATCTGCCATTTGTGGCATCCTTTGCCCTTTGGCATCAGAAAAGAATCTCATAGATCCTTTATCACCGCTTAGTTCCTTGTCGTAATATGCTTCTAGACCCATCAGTCCTTGGTTATCAATACCTGCAAAACCAAGCACATGAGCCAGGTTCTTGCCAAATGGGTAATGTCTTTTGGAATCTTCCGCAATATAGATTCCCTCAATCCCAAGCTTCCTCACTTCTTCCGCTTTTTCAAACGTAATCTTCCGGCCTTCAGGATGGATTCTTTCAATAGAAGATTTTTTAGTTATGTGCATATAGGCCTTTTTTTCTGTCATATTTAGTACAGCTGCCAGTTTTTTAGCCGCCTCTTCCGGATTTTTAATTTGACGCGGCACCACATACACAGTCGGGGCACTCTTATTAGAAGCCAGCGCTACTCCGTTTCGATCCGTGATCTTTCCTCTCTCAGGTTCAAAGGGTATATTTCGGCTCCATAAATCTTTTGCTTTATCGGTCAAATTGTCTCCGAGGGCAAACTGAACATAGCCTAGCCGGAAAGCAATAACTGAGAAGATGAATAAACCTGCCAATAAAATAAAGATCAGTCTTTTTCTGACTGTCACGGTTGATACTCTTTTCATCTTGTCCCTCCTTCCACTCTCTCTTGTCCAATATATGCCCAGAAAAAAACAATATGAAAAAAAGAAAGCTGCGCATTGGCAGCTTTCTTATTGTTCATTTTCTTCAACGGATTCCGAGTCTTGTTCTTTCGGAAGATCGGTTTCGGTTTCTTTTTCATTTTCTATTTGCTGTTTCTTTAATTCTTCTTCCTTCTTTTGTTTTTCCAGCATGATTTCTTTTTGTCCAGCTAGCGAAATAATCAGCTTATGATCCTTTTTCAGCGGAGCATCCGGTTTGATGTTTTGCCTGATGACATATCCTTCACCTGAATAGCTGACTTTTAAATCAGCGACTTTCGCTACCTTCATGACATCTCGGAGCGACCAGCCTTCAATGTTCGGCATCGTGGCTGAACCAGTTGTTTTTATGATGATTTTTTCTCCCTGCAGCAAACTTCCATCAACTGAAGGCAGCTGGCTCTCTATTTCTTTGCCTTTTCCTATTACAATAGGATTCAAGCCTTTTGCTCGAAGTTTTTTTACAGTCTCCTCGGTATTTTCTCCCTGAAGATCTTTAATTTTAATGACTTTTTTCGTAATGGACTGCTGCGGTTTAATATTCAAATACTGCAGACTGTTTTTCATAACAGGGTTGAATATTTTAGATACCGGTGCTGAACCTGATTCTCCTTTAAGGTGCGGCTGAGCCACTGCTACATACATAATGAGCTGAGGATCATCTTTTGGAGCCATTCCTAAGAAAGAAAAGGCATAGTTATTTACGCCGGTCATATACTTGCCGTCAGGGCCCGCTATTTGTGCGGTTCCTGTCTTTCCTGCTACCTCGTAGCCTTGAATTTGATAAGGTCTTCCTGTTCCATGTTCAGACGATACAACCGTTCCAAGGATATCGCGGACCTGTTTCGCCGTGTCTTTTGAAATTGGCTCTCCAACCACTTCAGGTGTGGTATCTTGAATGGGTTTTTTCGTCCGATCATCGACAACTTTATCAATAATGAATGGTTTCATCATTTTACCGTCATTCGCAACAGATGAAGCTGCCTGCACAAGCTGCAGCGGAGTAGTGCTTGTCCCTTGGCCAAATGACGTAGTAACCTGTTCAATTGGATAGCGGTACAAAATGCTTCCTTTCGCTTCATTCGGCAGGCGGATGCCCGTTTGTTTGCCAAAATGAAAGTCTTCTAAATACTGCCTGAAGACATCAGGACCCATTTTTTCAAGCAGATTGGCCATCGCTACATTGGACGAACGCTGCACTCCTTCTAAATAGGTAATGTCTCCCCAGCCTCGTCCCCCATTATGGTCACGAATGGACCCAGAACCAACCTTATAACGACCGGACTTATACATCGCATTGGGATTAAAGACTCCTTCTTCAATGGCTGCGGCCAATGTGAAGATCTTCATCGTAGACCCTGGCTCGAAGGAATAAGCTGTTAAATCATTGTTCCAGTTATCCCCAAGCCCTTCCTTCGTTGACGGGTGAAAAGAAGGCCTTTGGCTCATAGCCAAAATCTTGCCTGTATCTGCTTCTGCTACCACAGCAAAAGCTTTTCCTGGTTTGTATTGTTTCTCTACTTCATTTAAAGAGTCTTCTAAAAATGTCTGGATTTTAGAATCGATCGTTAAATAGACATGATCTCCGTTATCGGGTTCTTCAATCATCTCTTTCTTATTAGGAAGGAGATAGCCCCACAGATCGCTCTTATACTGAATCTTTCCGTCTTTTCCCTTTAAATATTTTTCATACGTTTTTTCAATGCCCATTTGGCCTTTTGTTTCATGAATGACTTTACCATCTTTCTTTTCTTCCAGCTTTTGTGTAAAGCCGATTAAGTGCGAAGCAAATTTCCCATTTGGATAAAATCTTTTGGAATCTCTAATAAAGATAATTCCCGGCAGTTTTTCTTCCTCTATTTTCCGTTTGACACTATTAGACAAATCACGGCCTGCCGAACCGAACTCCACTTGAAACGCCTTTTTCTTCAAGTTTTCTTCAATATCTTGTTCATCCATATCTAAATACTTAGCGAGCACATCCGCGGTTTTTTCTGGATCGACCACGTGCTTTGGCTTTTTAGGATTGGTTGTCATCGACGGACTTAAAATAGCGGCAATTGTAAAGGAACTTGTATCTTCGGCAATGACCTGGCCATGCTGGTCATAGATATTCCCTCGCTTAGCTTCTAAAACATCCGTTTTTAAGTATTTTTGAAGCGCTTCATTTTTTAATGAGTGACCGTCTGCCTGGCCGGTTATTTGGATATAGACAAAACGCATTAATAAGACAAAAAAGAGCAACGCGAATATTGAGAATAATATCGCTGCTCCTTTTTTCATATTCTTTCTATTTTGGTTCATTGAGGCTGCACAACCTTAACATTTTGTTCACTTAAGTTCAGACCTAGTTCCTTTGCGCGTTTCCATATCTTTTCATATGTACTTTCTTCACTGATTTGAACTTTCAGGTCATGATTTATTTTTTCTTGATCTTTAATTTGAACCTCTACATCTTGAATTTGTTTATTCGTTTCGTAAATCGCCGCTTCCGTCGAAACAATCTTTGCACCCATAAAACAAATCATAAAACTAAAAACTAGAAATAGAATTTTTTCCCCAGGAGTAAACCAACGTTTTTTTAATTTCTGCTTTTTTGGTGGCGACAGCCGCTCCGCTTCAGGCATTAGCGGCTGCGTTTTTGCTAAATTGCTCATTTTCTCCCCCCGTTATCTCATCACTTTATTTTCTCTGCAATTCGTAATTTCGCTGATCTCGCTCGGTTATTTATAGCAAGTTCCTCTTCTGATGGCAGGATTGGTTTTCTTGTAACCAGCTTTAAATCCGGCTGGTATTCTTCTGGTATAATCGGAAGTCCTGGCGGAAGCTCAGGCCCGCTGCTCGCTTCTTTAAAGATGGTTTTACAAATTCGATCTTCTAAAGAATGGAAGGTGATGACACTAATTCGTCCTTTTGGGTGCAACAGGTCAATGGAATCCTTTAAAGACTGTTTAAACACACCCAGTTCATCATTCACCGCAATCCGGATCGCCTGAAATACCCGCTTTGCCGGATGGCCTCCTTTTCTTCTTGCCGGTGCAGGAATTCCTTCCTTAATCAGCTCCACTAATTGACTTGTCGTTTCAATGGGAGCAACGGCCCGGGCCGCCTCAATTTTTCGAGCGATCTGCTTAGAGAATTTCTCTTCCCCATATTGAAAAAATATCCTCACGAGATCTTCATACGCCCAATGATTGACGACATCATACGCACTTACCCCGCCAGTTAGATCCATTCTCATATCGAGCGGAGCATCGTGGTGGTAGCTAAACCCTCTTTCTGGCGTGTCCAGCTGGGGCGAAGAAACACCCAAATCGTACAAAATTCCATCTACTTTTTCTACACCAAGCTTCTGGAGCTCTTCTTTAATGAATTGAAAGTTGCTTTTAATAAACGTCACTCGATCGCCAAAACGCGATAAACGCTCACTCGCATGTTTTAAAGCTGTTTCATCTTGGTCGAATGCATACAGTTTCCCGTCCTCATTCAGCTGGGATAGGAGATATTCACTATGTCCCGCACCGCCAAGTGTACAATCTACATATACACCATCCGGACGAATGTTCAAACCATCGACCGTTTCTTTCAGTAACACTGTTGTATGTTCAAAATTCATCTGTCACCATTCCAATCAAATCCTTAAATGTCAAAGTCGATCATGTTTTCAGCAATTTCTGAGAATGACTCTTCTGATTTCATGAAGTAATCTTCCCATATAGATTTATCCCAAATTTCTATCCGGTTAGATACGCCAAGGATGATACACTCTTTCTCAAGCTTCGCATAGCTGAGAAGAGTGGAAGGGATGTTAATCCTCCCTTGTTTATCTAGTTCACAATCACTAGCTCCGGAAAAGAAGAATCTTATAAAAGCACGGGCATCTTTTTTAGTGAGCGGCAGCGCCTTCATTTTATCCTCAAGCACTTTCCACTCGTTCATAGGGTATCCAAACAGACATTGATCTAAGCCTCTGGTCAACACAAAAGATTCACCTAAGTGCTCTCTCAGTTTAGCAGGGATGATTAAACGTCCTTTAGCATCTACATTATGCTGATACTCACCCATGAACATAGCCAATACCCCACTTTCTCCCCTAACTGTACCACATCCCCCCACTTTTCTCCACTCTTTTCATTTCGGCTTTTTATGATCTTTTCCCTTTATCTATAAGGATTTTTTCTTCCTTTTATTTCGCTAATAAGCATCATTTTACTAACGATTTCTACAGCACTAGAATCAAAGTGCCTCGCAGTATGTCTAAATGACCACAAACAAAGCGTAATTCAAAAAATTGTCACCTTTCCTATGAAATTTGTATCATTTTGACACAAAAAAATAGCCGCAAACTGTGTGCGGCTATCCTGCTTACAAATGAATAATTTGGTGTTCTCCGGTAAATTGATAATCTAGATTTATAAGATCGTCCATAAAGGCTGAACCATACTTGTTTAAATAATAGTAAATATTCCACGTTCTCTCTTGTGGTCCGCCATTAGGCCTTAAGGCATTTTGTATTCTCGCATAACGATTTAATACAGATTCATGCTGCTCTTTAAGCAATTGATCTGTTTTGTCTTGTAAATAGTTGAGCTGATTTAAATGAAAATCCATATTCTTTTCGATGATAGGAGCTAAACCTCTATGCAGCCCCTTTGCACGCTCTTCTATTTCTGCATATTGTTTTTCTAAAGTCTCCTTCAAAGACTCAATCATTTCATGAAAATGTTCATCTTTAACAGTAAGCCAAAATTCATGTTTCTCTTTTTCTACTCCATTTATAAGTGCAGAATCGAGTGACAGGTTCATGCGGTCAAGCTCTCTTTTAACAGGTCTCTCTACCACAGTCATATTTAACCGCGCTTCAATCGGAGGAATCTTCATATCGAATAGTTCAAATGCTTTTTGAAGCTCTGCCCAATAAGCTATTTCACCTGGACCTGCGATAAAAGCCAATGTAGGAAACAGCCACTCCTGCATCAGCGGACGAGTTACCACATTGTTGCTGAATAGTTCAGGCGATTCATCTAGCAAATGTCCCAGCTCTTCTTTCGTATAACTGACTGTTCCTTGCTTATCTTTAAATACTCCCTGGTCATACTCAAGCAGCATCCGCTCCTGATCTTTATATATGAATAAATTGGCAGCTGCCCGAGACAGCTCGATGGCCGGCTTAAATTCGTAGCTTGCGATATTCTTTTGTGCCGTCAATACAGCATCCGTAATTTCTTCTGCATGATTCATTAATTCTTTAAAGAACGCGGATTCGAGTTTTCTTAAAGGAGGGTAGGCAGCATCTATTAATAAAAGTCCATATTGCTGAAATAGAGAATGAATGAGTGCACTGAAAAAACCGGTCACCGTTTGATGCTGGTCAATCGCTTCATAGATCGTTTCAAGCAATGGATTCGTGTGCTTGGTTTCTTCCATACCAGAAAAGATTTCCTCTACCCAACGCTTCATTTCATTCGGGTCAAATTCAATGTCCGATACCATTTTTTTCTCAAGAACTCGTTCAGGATATCCTTTCTTGACCATCTCGGTTCCTTCTTCTGCAAACACATGATTCACTTCAAGAAAATCATGATCTTCCCCTGCAATCCAGAAGACCGGGACCACAGGTATGTCGAGTTGCTTTTCTTGCTGTTTCGCTAAATGTATAATCGAAATGATTTTGTGGATTGTATATAGAGGTCCCGTTAGTAAACCTGCTTGCTGACCGCCAATGACAACAGCAGATCGTTCGTCTTTTAATTTTTGTATAGATTCATTAACTGCTTCTGACGCCGGAAATGCTTTCATATAAGAAGCCACACAATCAGCAAGAGGCTGTCTCATGAAATTTCTTTTTTTCAAATCCGCCACTCGATTTATATATAGATCTTTCTCTGCTAAATTATAGTGAAAGAATTCCGTCACTGGAGCTTCCTGCTTCGTATACTGAGAAGCAAAACGGTTAATAGCAGGAACAAAAAGGCGTTCCAATTGCATATATGTACTTCCTTTCTGCGTGCATTTTATACTCTGTTGAGTATACCATCTCTCTAAGGAAATGGAAAAACAATGTGCTCTAGCGTTCTATCTCCGCTTGCAGCCCGTTAATCATTAGATAGAGAGAATGTAAAAGGGGGGTGTTTATTTCCTTCTTCACAGCTTCTTCTAGAACGTAGCCTAATATGGCTTCAATTTCAGTTGGTCTCCCCTCTTCCATATCCTTCAGCATAGAGGATCGGTTGGCGGCAGTTTTTTTGCATATCTCAATGACAGCTTCAAATGCCTCCATCCTCTCTCCTTCATAGAAGACAGCTTCAAATTCACGAAAAGCCTGTTGAGCTAATGGAAAGAACGAACGATTACTGATTAATTCCCCATTTGGAATTCGCAAAATAGCTGTTAATGGATTAATCACAGCATTGGCTGCCATTTTCTCTAAAAGCATGTCTCGAGCGTTTTCTTTATATATAAACGGAAAATGAGGCGGCACTTTTTGAAGAAAGACAGGCAGAATTGGCGAACCTCCCTTGAACAAGGCAATATTCGTCCTATTCAGTCCGCTTAATCGAAAAGCTGTCTCCCCGACTCGCTGCACTCCATGCTCGACTGTCGAAACATAAATAGCAGAAAAAGAAAGGTCATGAAGCAATGAAAGATGTCCCATCCCATTTTGAAGAAAAACTAGGGGGGTCCGTCTTTCTATCTGATTCAGCTGAGAAAGAATATTTGCTAAATGATATTGTTTCACAGCGACAAACACAATGTCTAGTTCGCTTGAACCTAGTTCTTCAATAGGCCTTGCTTCTATTCTTATATTCCTCTCTTGTCCTTCAGCGATTTCTGTCACGCCATCTCTCGAAATGGCTTCCGCCTGCTGCCTCGTTCGTGTAAACAACATAACTGAGAATTCTTCACTTAATCGTGTGGCATACAACATACCGATGGCGCCCCCGCCAATAACTCCTATTTTCACTGCATTCCCTCTCTTTCACAAAAAAACTCTATTTTTTTGTGGATTACACACAAAAATGAAAGCGTTATCAATCTAATATTCATTTCTTCGATGTTCTATTATATAATGAAAATAAATTAAATAGGAAATAATTAAAATGTTTTGTATTTAGCATCTTGCTTTCAAACACCGAATAAGGGGGAACTATCATGGCTTTAAAAGTAGAGAATTTAAAAATGAATTTTAAAACGATTGAAGAATTTAAATCGTTTAAAGAATATGGAATAGAAGAGTTATCCATGCTTGAAGAACTTGAGATCACGATGGTGGAAGACAATTCATCTTCTCCTTTTTATGGCATCTATTATGGAGATAAGCTTGCAGCCCGTATGTGTTTATATGTAAAAAAAGACGCTGCCCTCCTGCTGCCCGATTACAGCGGTGATGAATATTTAGAGATCTGGAAGCTTGAGGTCCTGCCTCAATATCAAAATAAAGGATTCGGCTTACTGTTAGTCGACTATGCTAAATCATTTGAATTGCCAATATTAACGAAACCGCGCGTAAAGTCCCATACTTTCTGGGAGAAAATTGGCTTTGCAAGCTTCAACGAAAACAGTTCTCGCCTGCTGTGGGATCCAGCAACAGTTAACACTCAAAAGATTGGTTAAGCGGCATACCTTTAAGACCTCCTGATGAAACGCCAGGAGGTCTTTTGATTATTTAGCGCTGCTTTTATTTAAAAATCGGTCAACCGCTTCGTGGTGAGCATCAGCTTCCCATAAAATCGCACATTGCCTTGTTTCCTTTTCCATCCGTTCTGCAATATTCGTTTCTTGCCATTTTCGAATCAGCATTTGTTTGTAGGCAGATAAAACCGTGCTGTGGATAGCCAGTTCTTCCTTTAAAAATTCTTCAGCTGCCTCATGATTCGCTTCGTTTACCACACGATTAATGAATCCAATAGATTCCAATTCCTCCGCCTTATGCACGTGAGCTGCAGTCAAAAGTTTTAACGCATCCCCATGAGCAATTCTTTCAAACAACAATGTTCCGCCTCCCCAGCCAGTAGTGATCGCCAGAGTTCCTTGAATAAACCCCATTTTCACTCCTGCTTTCGCGATACGGAAATCACAGGCTGTCGCAATTTCGCAGCCTCCTCCCACTGCTGTCCCATTAATAAGAGCTACTGTCGGCTTCGGCAAAGTAGCAAGTTCGTATAGGATATGCCCCATTTGCGAAAGCATGCTGTAGGCTTGTTCTTCTGTGCGCAATTCATGAAAAACAGATAGATCGCCGCCAGAACAAAAAGCTTGATCCCCCTCACCCGTGATAACCAGAGCCCGGACATCGTCTGCCTTCGCCTGTTTTAAAGCTTGCTTCAGCCCTTCCATGACACCGAAATTGACTGCATTTCGCTTATCTTGTCTTGTAATCTTGAACTCCAGTATGCCATTATGTAATCGTTGAAGACTGTAATCCATAGTTTCCACCCCTTTTTATTATTGTAGGGTACAACCCCGTGGACAACAATAGAAAATATAAAAAACGCGAAGAGCCATGGCCTCTTCGCGTTTTTTATATTTAGGAGTATGTTCATTGCAAAAATTATTTGCTAACAACATCTTTTCCTTTATAAGTTCCACAAGCTTTACAAACACGGTGAGATAATTTCATTTCACCACAGTTTGAGCATGCTACCATACCAGGTACTTGCAATTTGAAGTGAGTACGGCGTTTGTTCTTTTTAGTTGTTGATGTTCTTCTAAAAGGTACTGCCATTATTTCCACCTCCTTAAAGAGAATGTTAATATGTGAAGCCAGAGTTAGCTGGTACTTCTCGGGTTTTTACTTTTTCTTCTCATCAAAAAAGTCAGCAAGAGCCGCTAAGCGCGGATCAACCTTCTTCTCGCCTTCCTCTTTTGACAGCTGTTCTTCACTATGATACTCCCAGCCTTTACCTGATGGGGTTAAATGCTGATCAGCATCTTCACTGAAGATTTGCATAGGTATTGCTAAAATAATTTCTTCTTCCATTGCTGGAGTAATATCAATGACATCACCTTCAACCTTATGAACGTCATCTCCATACTCACTGAATAAAGAAGGCTTCAACAAATACGTTTCTGTCATTTGAACCTCAAAAGGATATGTTACATCCACTAATGTTCTTGAACAAGGCAAAATCATTTCACCCGATACATTTAAATGAAAAGTAACCTTCTCCTGAGCAATATCCGCTCTTCCCGTCACATGGACTAAAGAAATATCACGGATCTCTGGTTCACGTTTCTTCAAATGGCTCATATCTTCCATTTCATCCAGAACAAAATCTTTATCACGATATTTTTGCAGCTGAACAATTGACCATTTCATACTATCACCTCAAGGCAACAAAAGTAATTATAGCTTTCACTCAAACGTTTGTCAATATTTTTTCTTTACACCACCGAAATGCAAATTCCGCTGTTCAGGAGCGACAGGCAAATAGGCAGACACCAAAAAGGCGCTCTTTGCCTTTATGGTGGCTGATCTTTTGACCCGAGCTCCTAGCGGGATTTGCTAGACACCACCGAAAAGCAAAACGTGCTCGCTCAGGTGTGAAGGGCAAATAGGCTTTTACCCTCAAGGCGCTCTTTGCCTTTAGGGTAAAAGATCTTTTGTCCCAAGCACCTAACGGCTTTTGCTAGACACCACCGAAAAGCAAATTCCGCTGTTCAGTCCCTCAGGCAAACAACCAGGTGAATTGACAATTAACCATAGATATCTGACAATAAAAGTGATTGCCGGATACTATGACTAGATACTCGTTTTGTTTGGCATATCTAATAACTATAACAGAGGAACATACAAATGAAAACAGTTGGTATCGTTGTTGAATACAATCCTTTTCATAACGGACATCATTACCATGTCCAAGAAGCTAAGAGACAGACAGGAGCAGATGTCGTGATCGCTGTCATGAGCGGACATTTTCTGCAGCGGGGCGAGCCCGCTCTTGTTCATAAATGGGCTCGGACAAAAATGGCTCTAGATCATGGGGCAGATCTCGTCGCTGAACTGCCTTATTATTTTTCGACACAAAAAGCTGAGGTGTTTTCTTTTGGTGCTATTTCTATTTTGCAGGAACTGTTTTGTGACACTTTTTGCTTTGGCTCAGAAGATGGGCGTATAGAACCTTTTATTGAGACCGAAAAAAAAATCCAAGCAGCATCCGCCTCATTAGAGCCTCTTATACACGCCTATATGAAAGAAGGCTATAGCTTTCCAAAAGCACAAACGTTAGCAAGAAACCAAGTATTTTCTGAAGGGTTGCCTCTTGACTTATCACAGCCCAATAATATTCTCGGCTATCATTATGTTAAAGCAAATAACATGCTGAATGCCAACATGACACCTTATACTATTAAAAGACAAGCTGCCGATTACCACGAAACAGAATTAGGCAGTGGCACGATCGCGAGTGCGACAAGCATCCGCAAACAATTAATAAGCAGCGGCAGCGATCATGTAGAGCCGATTGCCGCCTATGTTCCCAAAGCAGTCTCTCAGCAGCTGCAAGATTACTTAACGACTTATCGTGTTTTTCATACTTGGGAGCGCTATTGGCCCTTTCTGCAATATCGCTTGATCACATCCACCCCTCAAGATCTGAGCCTAATCTATGAGGTAACAGAAGGGATTGAGCATCGTTTAAAGGAGGCCGCTCACCACTCGAAAAGCTTTAATGAATTCATGGAAGCAGTGAAAACAAAGCGTTATACATGGACGAGAATTCAGCGAATGCTTGTCCATATTTTAACGAATACTTCAAGGGAAGAGATGCTCGCCCGGTCGAAAGAAGTCGAGTTCATTCGACTGTTAGGCATGAATACAAAAGGAAGGAACTATCTTAATACCATCAAGAAAGACTGCAGGCTTCCCATCATCTCTAAAGCATCAGCCCATAAGAAATTGCTTGCTCAAGATTTAAAAGCGACAGAAGTCTATGCACTTGGCCTTCCTCCACATTCTTACGATTCCCTTATGCTGAATGAATATAAACAATCTCCTATTATTAATTAATAAATAAAATCTCCATTAAAGCCGGTGCTTTAATGGAGATTTTTTAATTATTCATTAAGTAGGTTAATGCTTCGTTAAAGGTTTTAACAGGAACGATCTTCATGGATGTGCCTATTTCCTTCCCAGTTATAACTGCTTCCTGATAATTAGATTGAATGCCAGGAACTTTCTTTTTTATTTCCTCCGACAATTCATCATCAGGCGCTAGAAATATTTCAGCTCCAGCTTTGTCTGCCGCAACAATTTTTTGAGAGATTCCGCCAATTCTTCCGACGGTGCCATCAGGAGCAATCGTTCCAGTGCCTGCGATCTTTCTCCCGTTTGCAATATCCTCTTTTACCAGCTGATTATAAATCTCCAGACTGAACATTAATCCCGCTGAAGGTCCGCCAATGGTTTCTGTATGCAGCTTTACTTTAGGTTTGCTGATTAATTCTCTGTCATCTGTTAAACTTATGCCGATTCCTGGCTTTGAATCTGTTTCAGTAAATTGTTTGAGTTTGATTTTCTGCTCATCTTCATCTTCGTCTCTGACAAACTTGATCGCTACTTCTTCTCCAGGCTGTTTGCTTTTAATATATTCCGTAAACTGCTGGGAAGATTCAAATTCTTTTCCGTCAATTGCAATAATTCGGTCGCCTGCTTTTAGAATTTTTTCGGCAGGCATGTCCGGAAAGACATTCAGTATGTAAATTCCTTTATATAGTAATTCGTAAGGTTTTTTCGCTGCATCAAAAGCGACTGTAACCGCATTTTGCTGTGAATTATCCATTAAATACTTCTGTCTTACATTGTACTCTTCATCCGACTCATGGGGACTTCTGACATCATTTACAGGCAAAATTTCTTCATAATCCCTAAAAGAAGCCAGTGCATAAGCAAAGATATTCGCCTGCCCCATTTTAATGGTTGTCAGCATTAATGTCCCCGGATCATCGTCCCCTCCTGCCACTTCCACAATGGGATCTAGGTCATGGGCATCTCCAGGCTTCGTTACATAATAGGGCAATCGAATAAAAGTCGCTGCAATCATGACCATTAATAAAATGACAGCAAATGGTGTCCATTTATTTCTCATTCTGCTTCTCCTTCCAGCGGTTCATTTCCTCCAGTATATCCGGAATCATCTTTTCTGCTTCTATTTCCCCTGCTTTAATAATTTCTTCAATGTTAGTAAATGTCTTCGAACTATATTCATCTACCGATGGCCGAATCATGACATTCGAAGCCAAATGGCGATTTTCAATAATTTCTAATTGTAATATATCGATACTTTGCATAATGACATCAAATATCGTCGAAATCTCTGCGTTCTTTTTCACCGATGATACGTCCACTCCAATGATAATATCCGCTCCCATATCCCTGACTACCGAAACAGGAACGCGGTCTATGACCCCTCCATCCACCAAAAGGCGGCCATTAATTTTTTCAGGAACGAAAATACCTGGAATTGCTATGCTCGCTCTTACAGCTTCTGCAATCGGGCCATCAGTAAAAATCACTTTCTCCGCCATTTTTATATCTGTCGCTACTATGGCAATAGGAATAGCTAAATCTTCAATATTCTTTCCATGGGTGAACAATCTTATGAAATCTTTAATTCTTTTTCCAGAAATAAACCCCATTTTTGGAACAATAAAGTCAAGGAAATATTTCCTGCGAAAAGCTGTTGATAATTTATATAATTGATCCATATCATGGCCCATCGCATAGAAGCTGGCGACTAAGGAACCCATGCTGCTGCCGGCAATCATATCGATAGGGATAGATGCTTCCTGCAGCTTCTTTAATACACCGATATGGGCAAAGCCTCTCGCTCCGCCAGAGCCTAAAGCAATTCCTATCTTCGGTCGCTCCAATGTATTTCCCTCCGTCTCCGGTATTCTCTTTAAGGATATGGTCTATTTCATTTTTATATGAGTATATTGAAATAAAGCCGGACAAGTTGATACCGGGAAATTAAATTAAAACGTTAAGCCTGTTACTAATATTGTACATGAATGCTGGTATGAATCCTAGCTTCAGTGCATGCCTACAGGGAGGATAAGGGGGATTGAAGGATTGGCAGCTTCTCGAGCGAAAACCATTCTTTTAGCCATTTTCGTCACAGTCTTTGCAGGTTCATTAATAGCATTTCCAGAAGCTTCTTTTGAAGCATCCATTCGGGGATTAAATATGTGGTGGGAAATTGTTTTTCCTTCGCTGCTGCCTTTTTTCATCATTTCAGAAATGCTGATTGGGATAGGCGTCGTCAGTTTCCTCGGTGTCCTGTTAGAACCAATGATGCGTCCATTGTTCCGGGTGCCTGGCTCAGGGGGGTTCGTTTGGGCGATGGCCATGGCGTCAGGATTTCCTTCAGGAGCGAAACTAGCTGCGAGGCTTCGTAAAGAAAAGCAGCTTACACGAATTGAAGCAGAGAGACTTGTCTCATTTACTAACTCATCTAACCCTCTCTTTATTTTTGGAGCGGTTTCTGTTGGTTTTTTCTATAATCCTCACCTAGGAGTTTTGCTCGCTCTTGCCCATTATGGGGGTAATTTCCTCGTAGGTTTAACGATGAGGTTTTATGGACGGGAAAAGGAGGAAGAAAAAGCGAGGTCTAAACGAGTTACTCTCCGATCTGCCTTTTCTGCCATGCACCGGGAACGGACGAAGGATGAACGCCCCATTGGCAAGTTAATTGGCGAAGCTGTGGTATCATCGATCAATACATTATTAATGATTGGCGGATTTATCATTTTATTTTCTGTCATAAACAAACTGCTTTTCCACCTTCATGTCACTGAGTTTTTGGCTATGGGTGCCGCACAATTATTTCATTTGGTCGGACTTTCCTCTCTGATCAGCATCCCATTCATAGCAGGAATATTTGAAATTACGCTAGGCAGCCAAATGATCAGCCAAGTGCAGCAGGTTAACCTTTTGCAGCAAGTGATATTGACAAGTTTTGTGCTAGGGTTCAGCGGCTTAAGTGTGCAGGCGCAAGTAGCCAGCATTCTTGCAGAGACTGACATACGATTTGCTCCCTTTTTTATGGCGCGCATCATGCACGGCTTTTATTCCGCTATGATTGCATTCGTTTGCTGGAAGCCAGTATATGAAAATTCCTATCAAGGCGGCAGTTCTAAATCGATCCCCGTCTTTCAATCTTTGCAATCTCCTTGGGAAGAAGCCGTTTCCTTTTTGCATCAATTCGGACCTGTCATTACAATTGGTGCCCTAGTTCTTTATATGTATTTCTATGCCCGGCTCGCAAAATAAACGAGAGAGGCTGATCAAGAATATAGTGTTTACAAATTGGACATCCTTGTAGTAGAAAAATAAAGGAGGTCAGTTCATGGATCAACAATTTAATGTAGCTGATTTAGAAACGGGCACTGTAGAAAAAATTCTGTCATTTGAAGAAAAGTTGCGTTCAGAAACCGGCAGAGAAATCGTATTAATCGCTTACCAAAATGAACAAAAAGAGAATCAATAGAAAAACACCCTCGCAACCTGAGGGTGTTTTTCTTTTTGTCTGTCTCTATAGATCCATTTGGTTCTTCTCTTTTAATGCCAGTTCAACCTCTTTAGGAACGAGGTCTGAAATATTTGCTTGGTACTTCGCCACTTCTTTCACAATACTTGAACTTAAAAAAGAATACTGGCTGTTTGTCATCATAAAGAATGTTTCTAAATGATCATCAAGCACCCGGTTCATCGAAGTAATCTGCATTTCGTATTCAAAGTCGGATACTGCGCGCAAGCCTCTTAAAATCGCATTCGCTTGTATACTTTTGGCATATTCAACTAACAAGCCATTATAACTGTCTACTTTCACATTTGGTAAATGCACTGTCACTTGGCGAATGAGATCCACTCTCTCCTCCACTGAAAAAAGCGGCTTTTTTGACGAATTGCTCAAAATGACGACATACACTTGATCAAATACTTTTGCCCCTCTTTGAATAATATCTAAATGTCCATTCGTGATTGGATCAAAGCTTCCCGGGCATACGGCAATACTAGCCACAGTCCTTCCTCCTTATCTTTCAGACCATTCATATATTGAGACACGGATGATCCCGTAGGTTTCTTCTCTCATCAATTTCAGATTCCCTGCTGCCTCTGGCAAAGAGATGTCAGAACTGTGTTCACAAACAATAAATCCATCTTCACTAAGCAGGCGATGTTCACTAATTTGCGATAAAAGCTTTTCAAGCTGCTGCTTTCGATAAGGAGGATCTAAAAAAATCCCATCAAAAACTAAGCCTCTTTTAATAATAGCCTTTAATGCGCGTTCTGCGTCGTTTCGATAAATCTCACAGCAGTCTTCATAATGGCATAAAGCGACATTTGCCTTTATTGTTTGGATCGCTTTCATATCCCGGTCTACAAAAATCATTGTGTCAAACCCTCTGCTGAGTGCTTCTAGGCCTAAGCCTCCGCTCCCGGCAAATAAATCAAGTCCCGTCCCCTTAGAATAATAAGGGCCTACCATATTAAAAATTGCTTCTTTTACTTTGTCAGTGGTTGGACGTGTATCGCGCCCTGGTACCGCTTTCAAGGGAATACCTTTGTGTTCACCAGAAATAACTCGCATACATACTCACCATTCATCCTAGATTTTCTCATTTATGTTATCATACTTCCCAATTTGAAGCTAGAATTGTTTAAAAAACCAGATATCTGTCTTTTTTATAAGATATTTAGCGTTTAAAAATCATTTAATCGGTACATACTAGTTTTAACAACATCATTCGGGATGTTGTTGATTAGGAGAAGACTTAGATTCCCCATAAGTCCTTTTCCGATTTCTCCTCTCCCTTTGCCTTCTGTCTATATAGGCATAGAAGGACCCTGCTGATTGTCAGCAGGGTTATTTTTGTTTATTTATATTTTTTTATTTACAGACTGCTCATCCACCTCAATTATTTATAATCAAGCATATTGATTGAAATTCGGTCGGATTGTTCACTAACAGAAGTCAGGAAAATTTTTTGCAGCCAGTTTTTGTCGATATATACCTCGCCATCAATCGTTTGCAAGGCATTATTGTAAATGCCGTAATCGTCTTCATTTAATATGAATCGGTTTTGATCAAGGAAAAACCGGTACGTATCATACTCTTTTTTAATTAAAAGCGTTCTTTCATTCGAAACAGCTTTAACAGAGAAACCTAACTCTTCAAGAGTTTCTTGTAAAGGAAATAAGATCATGCCATTTCGGTGTACCATTTGAACTTCTGAACGCCCCTCTTCGATATAAACAGGACGAGTATCATAAAGCGTAAGCGGTTTGAATAGCTGATTTTCATTTTTGTTCTCGGTGAAAAAATGGGTGTCTAGCTTAACAACGGAAGAAAGCATTTGATCCATCTCCTCCGCTGTTAACACCCTTTCTTTCACATGAAGAATTTTCTCTTTCCATTTCTCGTGCTGATCTTTAGAGAGTTTTGTTTGTAAATGAGTATACATTTCTTGCGCTTTCGGTGAACCAACCGGCCGATTCTTCATATAAGCCTGAATCAGCTGACTAAACCATTTCTGGCCCTCTGTAAATTGATAAGCACGATGAATATACTGAATTAAAAATTGGTCTGACAATAACCCTAACTGATTTTCATCCTGAACAAGAACCAATGTAGCAGAGGAATACGATGGATGCGCCTTTGTCATAATCACGAGCGGCGGATCTAAATCGGCTACTCCTTTTACTTCACTAAATACCTCACTGTTAATGACTGTTTCTTTTGGTGCATATACTGTAATCTTCTTATTAAACGTCATGCGGCTTAAAGGTTCTTTCTGCCAGTATAGATCCACTGCTTCTCCTTTTCTTTCAAACAAGTAGAAGTCAACCAGTTTTCCTTTTTGATTTTTCACTTCGTCTGCATTAGAATACCAGGTTCCTTCACGCAGCTTTCTTTCTGTCAATTCAATCGTTGTATAGGACAGATTGGCTTCTTTCACTTTAATAAACCAATCGGAAAGCAGCAAGGCGGCTGCTCCTCCCTGATCTTTAAGAGTATAAGAAATAGACACCGTTGACTTGCCAGGAGTGATCACTCCGAGCTGGCCTCTAAAAGAGCATTGATCAGACTTATTTTCACAGCTAATATTTAAAGCCTGTGGAGGAACGACAACTGATAAATCTTTATCTTTAGGCACATTTGTTAGTTGCTGGACAATTTTAAAACCGCTGGCTGTATGTTCCACTTTAATTAATTGTTCTAACTCCATTTCACTAAACGCTTGAGAACTTTTTTCAAAACCCAGCCATTGAACAAACAATATTACCCCGGAAATAACAGATAATATAAAAACAGCAAACAAGGACTTTTTAATCATATTCGTCCCACCTCATAGTAAATTCTTCTCTTATATATAAGATAGCAAATTTAACCGGTGAATGGAGAGGAGATCATGACATATTTATAAATTTTTTCTATAAGGGATTGAAGGTTGAGGTTCTTTCCGCCACGAGATACAATGAAGATTGGTATAAAGATTTGCTCATATTGAAACGGAGGTTTTCCCTTGATTCAACGTTTTATTGAACTCGGTGAAGGGTATTCAGATCTATACGAATTGATCGAGATCGCTCAAAATAATAAGCACAGACTGCTGCACATGGCTGCTTTGCATTCAAGAAAAGAAGATCAATCCAGGACATCCCTGGTCGTGATCCTTCAGCCGACACATCCCGGTAAGTTCCAGCCCCTTTATATATGCAGAGAAGGAATTCCTTATCCGCATGAAAAGCCTAATCAAAGGTTTGACCTTTTTATGCAAACAGCTGAACAATTAAATAAAACGGTTATTCAGTTTGATGTAAAGCCTTCCGCTTTGTTTGCGGAAAAAGAATTATTTTATCAGTATTTAATTGGCATTCTGCGGCTTAATCATTACATACCGGAAATGCAATAAATGAAAAAGCAGAATCGTTTTAGATTCTGCTTTTTTACACGCCAATTTTATAATCGTACTCTTTAGCTTTATCAGGTTTTGAATTCTCATATTCGGTCTTTAAGAAAGGCTTGAATGATAATTCAACCTTTTTAACGAACGACAAGGAAGAAAGCTTCTCCGCCAATTTTTCAATATCCTCTTGATTGCAGTATACGACGGCATATTTCATGCGCTTTGAAACGTAGTGAACATTTCCATACTTGCGCAATGATTTAGCCGGCTTGGTATTGTGAAGCCAAACGATTAAGGCCTGTCGCTCAGTAAACATAATATCTCCCCAAATGTTCTTTTTATTAAGTCTAGCATAGACAGAAAGCGAGAATCAATAAGAAAAGATCAGCCGCTGACACCTGCTGATCTTTAACTTGAAGATTAAGCGGAGCATCCGCAGCCGCTTCCGCAGCCTCCACCGCAGCTTGATGCAAAAAATGGATTGCCCGTTGGCACTTTAATTCCCTCTGATACCGAATGGCCAATTAATACGCTGATTTCATCCAGCAGCTCCTGCAGCTCGTTTTCAGCCACACGAAAGGCAGTGACATGATCATCTAAATCCATTTCACGCTTCGCTTCCCTCACTTCTTTCATCACACGGCTGTATTCGGGATGATAGCGTCCAAACCTTTGAACTTCTTCATACTGTTCCTTTAACCGGCTGAAACGGCTGATTTTCTCCTTTGTCCCCGGTGTCGTATATAAAAGTTTATAACATAAACGATAGTTTTCCGCGGTTTCAGATTGTAAGATCATTTGAGCAAGTTGTTCCGCTTTCTCTATCGTCTCGATTTTTTCTAAAGTAGCTGTAAGCACATAGCCCACCTCCATTCAACCATTTTATCACATTTTTCATTCGTATAAAAATGGTTTAAGGAACCACGACAAAAAATTGTTTTTCAAACCCAATTGCTTTGTTGTTTTTATCCGTCAATTTGACCTTTACTTCGTGCCTGCCAGGCTCTATGCCTTTGACAATAAACGCTGCCGTATGATAACTGCTGTAATACTTTCCATCTATATAAACAGAGGCTTTCCCATAGATGGACCCTTCTTTATCACGATCAGAAAATGTTACACCTGGAACCACACACTCAACAAATAAGTGTTTTCCTCTCATGAGATGCCGAATCGATCCATTCTTAGCAGCGACTTCTTCAGCATTCGTTACCATAGGTTCAGCTGATAAATTCTCGGGTTCTGGGAAGTCCTGCCTGCAACCCGCCATCAAGACCAGGAAAGCTATCATCCAATATTTCATGCTCACCACTCCTTTTTGTTAGTGTGAGCAGAAATGACCATTTTTATTGATGATTTTGTGGAGATTCTTCAGGTGAAATATTTTCTTCGGAAGAATTGGGAGACGGACTTTGAGACTGCAGCATAGATAGCAGCAAAGAGGCCATTTGCAAGCCTCCATTTACTCTTTCAACATGATGAGGAATCGTTTTTTTATGAAAGTTTAAACTTCCTCTTTCAAATGTAGAATAATCGTATGGATTACGTCCCAATAACCTATACCATTTAGGCTCATGTCTTAAATAAACCAGCAAGTCTTTATCGTCTTGAATTTTCTTCATTATGTCCATTCTCATTTTCTGGCGCCCTCCTCGATCATTTTCTTTTATTTGGTGTTTAGAGTGGAAATGACCATTTGAACAGTCTCTAAAGCCGACTGAATCTGTTTAATATAAGCACTCCATTGTGAAGCGTCAAAAGACGATAAAGCATCTAATAGCCCGTTCACCCAGTCGTTTTCCGTTTTACTTGATTCTTCTTGGACTCTTTCCGTGGACTCTTCTACTTCTACATCTCCAAATGTGTACCATTCCTCAAACATATCTTGCAGAGAGCGCTCCCTTTTGATCACCTGCATTTTTAATTCCGGCCGCTCAGAAATATATTGTTTAAATTCAGCAATCTTTGGATGTTTAAAGTGTGCACTCACGCTTTCATCCCCCGCCCATGTTATTTTCTATTAACACTCTATGGAAAAACAGATAAAAAGTGAAAAACTTTTTTATCAATGCTTAAACGTGATAACATGAAAATATACAGAAAATTCACGATTGAAAAGAGGAACGAACAAATGAAAGAATTGAACACATTATTCGAAAAGGCTGTCTCTGCTGCCAATGAGAAGGAGCTTGAGATTTTAAGCCAGCTGTTAACCGGTTTCACAGAAAAAATCGAAGGAAACGGCTCCTACATAGGCAGACTTCTTCATATGAACCGGCAAATAACCGAAGATGAATGCATCATTACCATTCCTATTACAGATTTACTAAGTAACTCTCTCGGCATCATTCATGGGGGGATTACTGCGACTGTATTAGATTCAGCTATGGGAAATTTAGCGAATTTAAAAGCTCCAGCAGGGTACGGAGCCGTCACAACTAATTTGAATATACATTATTTGTCTCCGGGCAAAGGAACAGAACTGATAACAAAGGCAAAAGTTATTCGCAAAGGAAGCAAAACGATGGTAATAGAAGGCGAATGCTTTGGGGATAACGGGCAAAAAATAGCTCATGCGACCGGGAGCTTTTTTATAGTAAAACAACCAACTGGTGACTGACGTAAAAAGAGGCCAGCGATTAGTTGAGCTGACCTCTTTTCTTAATGAGTAATAAAATTTTGTGTGTAGTACTTCTTGTAGACACCCACCCCTAAATGAGTGAAATCTCCAAGCAGCGTTTCCCGATGACCTTCAGAATTAAGCCATCCTTCTACGGCCGCAGGAGCATCGACATAATTAGCTGCTATGTTCTCACCGGCTGAGCGATAGTTAATATTTGCTGAGTCTAAACGATCCCCTAAATTCCCTTTAGACGGAGATTCATGTGCAAAATATTGTTTATCATGCATTTCACGGCTATGAAGCTTAGCTACCTCTGCAGCATTTATTTCTTCTTGGAGAGAACTTAAATCGAACCGCTTTCTTATCATGTTTGTAATGTCTAAGATTTGTTTTTCACTTCCCTGTTCGATCTCTTTCCATGTAAGGTCGTCTGGCTCTGGGGCAGACAATAGCTTTCCGCGATACACCATTTCATAAGGACGCTGTTTAATTAAGGTTTCTTTCGAGAGATATCGGACGCTTGAAAGGGTTCCAGTAAATTTATCTAAATATAATTGCACATAAATATCCCCCAGACGCACTAGCGGCCTAATGTTGAAATCCTCTTCTGATAACTCAAAGCGATAATTTCCTTTTTTATGATTAATAACAATTTCAGTATCGAGTACATTCGCTGCAAAGATTTCGTTAGCTGGCTGTCCAATTTTGAATGGAGCAACCTCCGTTTTGCCTGTGGCATACGCAGTAACTACTTGATTATGCTCTACACCGAATTGAACATAGTGTTTGTCGTCTTTATAAACCCACCACTCATATTCATAGGCGGAAGGATCTTTTCTAATAGGCTCACCAAAAGCTGTCTTTAAATCTCCAGATTGCTTTCCTATGAAGGAACCTATTCCTTTTACGGGCATTTTGCCTGGAGATATCTGATGCTCTTCTGGAACGGAAACAGAATTACTCGTATCTATCTTCGGGTGTTTTGAAGAATTTTCTAACACTTGCTTTTCTTCCATATTATTCATATATAAAGTGGCAATCACAATAATTGACATAACAATTAAGATTCTTATCACCGATCTCAGATGAATCCCTCCCTTCTTTCTATATGTATCCATTATTGCCATTCAACATTCACATTATAACATTACAGCTGACAGGGTTCCTATGAAAGAATGTCCAAAACTTTTGTTAAATTGTCACTTCCAATCCTTATCAATAGATTGCAAGTAGCTTCATTTTCGACTATTATAAAAAATGAAGGAATTATATACTATTTTGTAATTAATGAAAACGGGCAAAGCCGATGAAATTCAGGAGGGACATTTCATGAGATTTGAAAATACGGAATTAGAAACAGTGCAGGTTGACTTTAACCGCTTAGAAGACATTATGGCTTCACATGGTTTAGTTCTTGCTGGTCAGTGGGATTATGAGCGTGTAACTTTTGACCGCAAATTTGAACTAAAAGAAGGTACATACTATTTACGTGTTTTAGGCTATACAACAACAGGTGATGTCGGGGCGTCTGAGGGCAATATTCAACTAATGAAACCTTTGCTTGGCAAGCACTATTATCCTCATGGTGTAGAATATGGCGATGATGAGCACTTCCCAGAGTCATTAGTTCAAACTTGCGAGAAGATCTTGAAAGATATTAAAGAAGAAATTAGCCAATTTACCGTTTAATATCAATATAAAAAGCGAAGAACCCATCGGTTCTTCGCTTTTTATTATCTCTTTAAAAACCTAAGATGGCTTTAATGACAGAAGTGGTTTCGCCACCTTCGTATAACACATAAAGCAGCATATAAACGGCCACACCTGTAATGGCTGTAAAAAACCAAACGACACTTGTAATAGGCCCAAGCTTTCTATGTTTAGTTAAATTATCTTTCAATCCAGATATGATCGTAATAATACCGAGTACTGCTCCAGTTGTAGCCAAAGTAATATGAAACACAAGAAATGAAGTGTAATAAATTTTCAGGTTATCCGGACCACCAAAAGCAGTATTCCCGATAAAGATCGTGCGGCTTGCATAAATAATGAAAAAGATAATCGCAAATACAGCAGCGGTTAACATTGTTTTTTTATGTTTTTCCACTTTTTTTTGTGAAATTTGCACCCAGCCAATTGCTACAAATATGGCGCTTAACACGATAAATGATGTACTAATAGTAGGCAATATTGGAACAGACATTTCGAACCTCTCTCTCTTTTGCTCATGATTTCTTTTATAGGACTAGAATGTAGGATTTCCCCCAAAAAATTATATCCTAACGGCTAGTCTCGCTTTTAAGTTTTGCCTGATGCTGCAATAACGCTGATTCTGTAATCGCATCACCGTTCTCTTCTTCTTTTCTAAACCAGGCAAAGAACACTTGCGCAAGAATAATTCCATATACGATCTCTTGAATAATCTTCATAATTACCCCGCCAAGCTGCTGATCCTCGACAACCGGCATATTTGAAAATAATTCTGGCCCGCTTAAATTTAACCCTTGCAAGGTGTTAACCGGCACACATAACTCCATTGCCTGCAGCCATGAACTTGAATCACTGTAAGTGGCATATAAAGGTGTAGAAGCGAAAATAATCAGCGCACACGCAGGAGTTAAAAGGACACCATCTGCAAAGATATATCCGATCTTCTTCAATCCGCTTAGCTGCTTGCCATTAGGAAGTTCATTCATTAATGGCCACCACATAAATAGGGCGAAAATAAATAAGACAAACGTATACAGACCATGCAATGTCTCACTTACTTTAATAAAGTCAAAAATTAATGGAATATGATAAAAAGAGAATAATCCATTAAAAAAGACAAGAGCAATAATTGGTTTAGTGAAGAAATTCACCACTGGTTTAATCACAGGCAGTTCAAGCACAGGTTTCCAAACCCACCACGGAATTGCTTTAATTAATAGTGGCGGAACCACTAAGTAAAGAACGGCCATCTGGACCATGTGGTAAGAAAACATAATATGCCCCATTAAATCGAGCGGTGATCCTTTGATCACATATAAAACAGCCATTGCTGAAATAAAAAGGACAGCCTGCTTCCTCGTTAATGGTTCGCTTACCTTAAAATCTTTACGCCATTTGACGGTAATTAAAAAGTAGAGAGCCGTTACAAATGCAATCATTAACATAAATAAAGGACTCCATAGCGCCTGGAACCCAAATATACTTATGGACATTATTTATCACCTCTTCATTTTTTGAGATGTTTCAAGTACCATTATACCTCTACACATTTCGACCTTCAATGTAATGTATTGACAAGTTCTTGACAATCCTAATTTACATTGCATCTTATATCTCAAATGAATCCACTAAAAAAACCAGCCTCAAAGGGCTGGTTTTTTCAAGATTGAACTTATTAGATCCAGACAACAGTCATGAACGCTAATACTGTAACAAACGCGATAACTACCGCTGACCATATAAATAATTGAGGCGCTTCATGACCTTTATGATTCATATGCATGAAGTAGTACAACTGGAATACAACTTGAATAACAGCAAGAAGTAAAATAAATGGGATGATAAACCATTTAGAAAACCCTGCAGCTACACTTACGAAAGCAATGACAGTAAAGAAAATCATCATCGTAAATGTTACAACTTGCATTCTCATTTCTTCCGCGCTTTTTCTTCTGCGATAATCGTAATTAACTCTTGGGTTGTTTGAATTAGATGTATGATTAGCCATCAGTTATCCCACCATTCCCATTAAGTATACTACAGTGAAAATGAATACCCATACAACGTCAATGAAATGCCAGTAAAGACTTGCAAGATAAAACTTCGGTGCGTTGTATAGGTTCAATCCTCTGCCTGCATTTCGAACCATCAATGTAGTAATCCATAGTAATCCGAATGCAACGTGTCCACCATGGAATCCGACTAGCGTATAGAAAGCAGAACCAAATGCACTGCTTGTAAACGTGTGTCCAAATTCGTGGTAATAGTGAGTAAACTCGTAAATTTCAAAACCCAGGAACGCTAATCCTAGAATAACAGTGAACAATAACCAAGCCTGCATACGCTTAAAGTTATAGTTCTTCATGTGATACATTGCATACACACTTGTCAGTGAACTTGTTAAAAGAAGCATCGTCATAACGAATACGAGCGGCAATTCGAACAAGTCTTTGGCAAGTGCATGATCGGGACTTGGCACTTTATCTTTAAGTGCAATATAAGTGGCAAAAAGAGAAGCAAACAATACAGTCTCTCCGCCTAAGAATAACCAAAAGCCTAAAAATTTATTCTTGCCTTCAAGGGTTGCCTTTTCAGGCGATTCAGGCCATGTTTGCGGTGTGAATTTTTCATCTGCGTGCATTATGCCTTACCCCCCTTATCAGCATCATCAAGTAAATCTTCTTTATGAATATGGTATCCGTGGTCATCTTTTACAGAACGGTAGAACATAGCTCCTAAAGTTACAGCCATACCCGCAATTAATACTGGAATCGCCCAAGCTTTGTCATCCACTTGGTACATTGCACCGAAACAAGCGATGAACAAGCCAAGAGAAATAACAAATGGAACAAATGAGTTATTTGGCATATGGATATCACCAATTGGTTCAGCCGGTGTTAACTCAGTTCTGCCTTCCATTTTTTCTAACCATAATGGATCTAATCCGCGAACAAGCGGTGTTTGTTTAAAGTTATAGAATGGAGGCGGTGAAGAAATTGCCCATTCTAGTGTACGGCCGTCTTCCCAAGGATCGTTGCCGACTCTTACATTCTTAACAGATGTAACTACAACATTAATCAATAGAACAATTACACCCACAGCCATGAAAGCAGCTCCGACAGAACTGATCATGTTTCCAGTTTCAAGCCCTTGACCTGGAAGGAAAGTCCAGATACGGCGCGGCATCCCCATTAAGCCTAAGAAATGCTGAATAAAGAATGTCAAATGGAATCCAATAAAGAAGAACCAGAATGTAATTTTTCCAAGTTTTTCACTAAGCATTGTACCGAACATTTTTGGCCAGTAGAAATGTGTACCAGCAAGTAATGCAAATACTACACCGCCTACGATAACGTAGTGGAAATGCGCTACGATAAAGTAAGAATCATGGAACTGATAATCTACTGGTGCAGATGCCTGCATAACTCCAGTAACCCCACCAGCAACAAATGATGGAATAAATGCAATCGCATAAATCATCGGAACGGTGAATTTGATGCTTCCGCCCCACATAGTTAGGATCCAGTTAAAGATTTTAATACCTGTAGGAACGGCAATCGCCATCGTTGCTACCGCAAAGATCGCGTTGGCAATAGGACCCATACCTGTTGTAAACATATGGTGAGCCCATACCATGAAGCCTAAGAAACCAATCAGAACAGTTGCGAATACCATTGAAGAGTATCCGAATAAACGTTTTCTTGAGAAAGTTGAGAAGATCTCAGAGAAAATACCGAATGCCGGCAATACTAGAATGTATACCTCTGGGTGACCAAAGATCCAGAAGAAATGCTCCCAGATGATTGTGTTACCGCCAGCTGCTACATTAAAGAAGTTAGCTCCAAACAAACGGTCAAACATTAACATAAAGATCCCGATTGTTAATGGAGGGAATGCAAATAATATCAAAGCACACGCTACGAATGTTGTCCAAGTGAACAAAGGCATTCTCATGTAAGTCATACCAGGAGCACGCATATTGATGATCGTAACTAAAAAGTTGATCCCGCCAATAAGTGTACCGAAACCTGAGACCTGTAAACCAAGTACATAAAAGTCAATACCATGTCCTTCAGAGGCTAATGATAAGGATGCATAAGAAGTCCAACCAGCATCAGGTGCTCCTCCAAGGAACCAAGATAAGTTCAAAAATAATCCGCCGAAAAAGAACAGCCAAAATCCAAGCGAATTTAAGAATGGAAATGCTACGTCACGGGCACCAATTTGAAGTGGCACAATCGCATTCATAAAAGCAAACAATAAAGGCATTGCTGCTAAGAAAATCATTGTTGTACCGTGCATCGTTATAAGTTCGTTATACATTCCTGCACTAACGAAATCATTATTTGGTACAGCAAGCTGAATGCGGATAAGCATTGCTTCTAGGCCGCCCATGAGGAAGAAGATTCCACCCGCAACTAGGTAAAGGATCGCAATTTTTTTATGGTCTACTGTCGTAAGATAATCCCATAAAGTGGCTGCGAAACCTTGTTTTTTTGCAATGGTACTCAACGGTTTAACCTCCCTTTTTATTCTCTATTAATCTTGTACTTTTAAGCTCATTAAGTATGTTGCTAACTGGTCAAGCTCTTGATCGGAAAGCTCGCCATAAGTACCTGTCATTTTGTTTCCTGGTTTGTACTTCTCTGGATCTTTAATCCAGTTTTTCAATTCATCTTCGTTATGATCCAAAATACCAGCCACACGAGTACGTTCTCCAAAGTTTGCTAAGTTCGGTGCAAGACGAGCTTGTTCCGGACGCGCATCCTCAGGCGTAACGGCATGACAGCTTAAACAGTTTTGTTTGAAGATTTCCTGTCCTGCTTGTGCTTCAGGATCAGCAGGAGTCTCTTCTTTCGCTGTTTTCATATCTTCCATCCATTGATCGAATTCAGCTTTTGGAAGTGCTCTAACTTTAAAGTCCATTAAAGCATGTGATGGGCCGCAAAGCTCCGCACATTTACCATAGAACAGGTTGTCGGCGTCTTTTGCTTTTTCATCATCAAACTCTAGCCACATTTTATTCACGTTATCCGTGTTAGTGTCCATTTTACCGCCTACAGCAGGGATCCAGAACGAGTGCTTTACATCAGAAGCTTTAATCTGGAAGTAAACCTTTTGATCAGTTGGCACCACTAATTCTTGTCCAGTGACAACTTTTTGATCTGGGTATTCAAATTCCCACCAGTATAAGTTCGCGCGAACATTAACAACCAATGCTTCGCGTTCGCCATCCTTATTCTTTTTCTCCATGTCCTGCACATCTGCAAATTTAAACGTTGCAGTTACTGTAGGAACAGCAAGAACTAATAAAAGAATAATTGGAATAACGGTCCACACAATCTCTAAAACATGGCTGCCTTCTACTTGTTTAGGAATTTTCTTCTCATCGCCTTTTTTACGACGGAATTTGACGACAGCAATTAAATAGACAGCAGTAACTGCTATAATTACGAAGACCATGATGACCGTGCTCAGAACCATTAAATCATACTGTGATTGAGCAACTTCTCCGGCAGGTGTCAGCGTGGAAAGGAACGGTTCACCACAGCCAGACAGAACCAGCGTCAACATGCTAAAAATAGTGAAAAGACGCCATTTTGCTAGCCTAGCTTTCATAGCTTAATTAACCCCCTCTTTCTTAAATTGTTAAATATGAAACTGAGCTATATATGGATTTCTTTTAAAGAAAGAATTCCCAAAAATTAAATTACAGTAAGGATGACCATTGCTACAAACATAATAGTCAAATACTGTAAAGAATAAACAAACATAAGTTTTGCCCACTTTAAATCATCTTTCATCTTATAACCTGAAATTCCTAAAGCCAGCCAGCCGATATTTAAAATCGTTGCCAGTATGACAAAAGCAGTTCCAAGCGTGGTCATGAAAAATGGCAATGGTAAAAGTGCAAGCACCCATAAAACCATATGGCGCTTTGTCACTGCAAACCCTTTCACTACAGGAAGCATAGGTATGCCTGCAGCACGGTATTCCTCGCATCGCTTCATAGCCAGTGCATAGAAATGCGGCGGCTGCCAAATAAACATAATTAAAAACAGCATCCAGGCTGTCATGTCTAAACTCGGATCAACAGCTGCCCACCCAATTAGCGGCGGAACGGCACCAGAAATACTTCCAACTACTGTATTGCTGACATGTCTGCGTTTTGACCACATTGTATATAGCACTACATAGCTGAATACGCCGAATAAACCAATTAACCCAGCAGTAAATGTCGTTAAAAACAACATAGCAGTCCCGACGATAATGAATGCAAGGCCGATAGCCATCACTTTGGAATACGTAATTCTTCCCGTGACAGTCGGGCGTCCTTTCGTTCTTTCCATAAGCGGATCAATATCGCGGTCTATATAATTATTCATACTGGCTGAACCCGCAATAATAAAGGAAGATCCGAGTAAAGTCAGTAAGACTGTGTCTAACTGTGATAAGAAATGAATATCATTCAATACGAATGCTAGCCACATTCCTGTGAATGTTGTAATTAGATTAGAATTGACAATTCCTATTTTAATTAAAGCTAAAAAGTCTTTCATAATTGTCGTTTCCGGAAGCTCTGTTTTCTCAACAGTAGTAACGGCACGTGACACAAATTTCCCCCCTCTCGATTAAGAACAAACCTGTCTACTCTCTAATATAAATGATAAATCTCTGCATTTCTATCATTTAATCACATATTCCTATATTTTTGTGAACAGATGATGAACTAAATATGTCGAAATTGTGAAAGAGAACTCGGATTAATTCCCAATCGAATAATTTTATACGATAATGATTAATGAGAGAAATTGAGCCATTCTCTTCTTTTTTTTATGAGTATTCACTTCTTTATTTCTAGCAAAAGAATGTTATTTTTTCAACCTTTTCTTGAAAAAACTTCACAATATTTTACAAGTTGTCTTTTATTGCTAACTTCGGTATCATCAGAAAGGTGCAAGACGATCGGCTATTAATCTTTATATTTATAAACTAAAGAGTGATTCATTTCTTTATATTATTATTAAGTAGGTGAATAGATTGCAGCGTTGGTTAAAATGGTTTGCGGTGCTGACTACGTTTGGAATGCTTCTTGTTCTTCTCGGGGGTGCACTAGTTACAAAAACGGATTCGGGTTTAGGCTGCGGAAGAGAATGGCCTTTATGCCATGGACAGCTGATCCCGGATGATATTCCTATGGAAACATTGATCGAGCTTGCCCATCGATTTGTATCCGGTCTAGTAGGGTTAATGGTGCTGGGGCTTTCTGTTTGGTCGTGGCGCTCAATTGGCCATAAGCGGGAAACTAAGTTCCTATCTGTCTTATCTTTCTTCTTTTTGTTTGCCCAAGGGCTGATTGGAGCTGCAGCTGTATTATGGGGACAGTCGGATTTCATTCTTGCTCTCCATTTCGGAATATCTTTGATTTCTTTTGCGGCAGTTTTACTGTTAACTTTGCTCATTTTTGAAGTAGATCAGAAATTCGATGCTTCTACCATCGTCATTGATCAAAGAATGAAGTGGCATACGATCGGCGTTACATTGTACAGTTATTTAGTCGTTTACACAGGAGCCTTAGTCCGACACACGAACTCCAGCTTAATTTGCCCTGATTGGCCATTATGCGTCAACAGCGACCCTTCTCTTCCTATTAATATGTATCAATGGATTCAAATGGGTCACCGCGCAGCTGCCGGCCTTATATTTATCTGGATCGCTTATATTACTTATCTTGCTGTAAAGCATTATAAACATCAGCGCGTGCTTTATTGGGGATGGATTATTGCCTTTATATTAGTCGTCATGCAAGTCGTCGCAGGAGCTTTAGTCGTATATACTCGATTAAACCTTTTCATCGCTTTGGCACATGCATTATTTATTTCTTGCTTGTTCGGCTTACTATGTTATTTCATATTATTAATTTCACGAAGCAGGATAAATGCCAAGCATAAATAGAAAACACAGCAGATGCTGAATCTGCTGTGTTTTTATTTGCCCTATTTTATTTTTCTAACTCCATTAATAAATCGCCTGTAGAGATCGCTTCCCCGTTTTGAACATAAATGCTATTAACGGTTCCTGAAAACGGAGCTTGAACTGTCGTTTCCATTTTCATCGCCTCAGTGATCATTAAATGGTCTCCCCTATTAACTTTCTCACCTTTTTCGACAAGGACTTTAATAACGGTTCCAGGCATTGTTGCAGCGATGTGAGTATCATTTTTAGGGTCTGCTTTCATCTTAGTCGCAACTGAAGATTTGATGCTTTCATCTTTAATGACAATCTCACGCGCTTGTCCATTCAATTCAAAATAAACGACACGTGTACCGTCTGCCTGCGCTTGACCAATCGATACAAGTTTAACGATTAATGTTTTACCTGTCTCAATTTCAACTTCAATCTCTTCACCTAAACGCATACCATATAGGAACGTTGGAGTATCAAGAGCTGAAACATGGCCAAACTGCTCAATTGTCTTATTGTAATCTAAGAACACTTTCGGATATAGAGCATACGCAATGACATCATGGCTGGTCACCTGACGACCTAGCTCTTTAAAGAGCTCTTCCTGCAATGCATCAAAGTCTACGTCATCAAGAAGTTCTCCCGGACGGACAGTGATTGGCTGTTTTCCTTTTAGAATTACTTTTTGCAGCTGTTCAGGGAATCCGCCATATGGCTGTCCTAAATAGCCTTCAAACAATTCAATAACAGAATCAGGGAAATCAATCTTCTCCCCATTTGTTAGAACACTTTCTTCATCTAAGTCGTTTTGAACCATGAATAAAGCCATATCTCCAACAACTTTAGAAGAAGGAGTTACTTTCACGATATCACCGAACATTAAGTTCACACGGCGATACATATCTTTCACTTCGTCCCAGCGATCGCCAAGTCCGACAGCTTTTGCTTGCTGCTGAAGGTTGCTGTATTGTCCGCCAGGCATTTCGTGCTCATAGATTTCCGTATGAGGGGCAATCATTCCGCTTTCAAAATCGGAGTAGTATTTTCGAACATCTTCCCAATAGTAAGATAGCTGCTCAAGGGACTCGACATTCACATTCGGCTCTCTGTCTGTTCCTTTTAACGCATAGTAAAGTGTATTGGCACTAGGCTGAGAAGTCAGACCAGCCATTGTACTAAGCGCTACATCCACAATGTCTACTCCTGCTTCAATGGCTTTCGCATACATATAAATGCCGTTGCCGCTTGTATCATGCGTGTGCAGATGGATCGGAATATCTACCGTTTCTTTTAATTCAGAAATTAGTCGGTAAGCCGATTGTGGTTTTAATAAACCGGCCATATCTTTAATTCCCAAGATATGTGCACCTTGATTTTCTAATTCTTTTGCCATTTGTTTGTAGTATTGAGTATCGTACTTCGTGCGAGTCGGATCATCAATATCACCTGTATAACAGATCGTTGCCTCGGCAATTTTACCTGTTTGGCGTACAGCATCAATAGCAGTTTCCATCCCTTTAACCCAGTTTAAGCTATCAAAAATACGGAATACATCGATGCCTGCTGATGCCGATTTCTCAACAAATTCACGGATGACATTATCTGGATAATTCTTGTAGCCTACTGCATTCGATGCACGCAGAAGCATTTGGAAAAGAACATTCGGAATTTGTTCTCTTAAGCCGATTAAACGTTTCCATGGATCTTCTTTTAAGAAACGGTAGGATACATCAAATGTAGCTCCGCCCCACATTTCAAGTGAGAATAGATCCGGCAATAATTTAGATGTCGGCTGTGCAATATTCATTAAATCGTTCGTTCTTACACGTGTTGCAAGGAGAGACTGGTGTGCATCACGGAAAGTGGTATCTGTTAAAAGTACATTCGATTGTGATTTCACCCAATCGACTAATCCATCCGCCCCTTTTTCATCCAAAATCTGCTTCGTTCCTGGAGGTGTCGGATCAGAATATTTCACTTTCGGTACACGAGGCTTTTCAAAAATAGGCTTCTTCTTTTTCTCAATACCAGGGAAACCATTGATTGTCACATTCCCAATGTAGTTAAGCATTTTCGTTCCACGGTCTTTTCGTTTAGAGAAAATGAATAATTCAGGTGTTGTGTCAATAAATGACGTATCGTAATTTCCTGAAACAAAATCTTCATGGTTCATCACATTCTCTAGGAATGGAATATTTGTTTTAATCCCGCGAATACGGAATTCTTGAAGGTTACGAGTCATCTTAGAAGCCGCTTGTTCAAATGTAAGTGCCCATGTAGAAACTTTAACTAATAAAGAGTCATAGTACGGTGTAATTACAGCGCCTTGGAAGCTGTTGCCTGCATCTAACCTAACACCGAAACCGCCGCCTGAGCGATAGGCCATAATTCTGCCTGTGTCTGGCATGAATCCATTTAGCGGGTCCTCTGTTGTTACACGGGACTGGATCGCATATCCATGTGTTTTAATGTTTTCTTGGGTTGGAATGCCTACCTTCTTGCTATGCAGTGCATGTCCTTCAGCAATTAGAATTTGTGATTGAACAATGTCGACCCCAGTGATCATTTCTGTGATAGTATGCTCAACCTGCACTCGAGGATTGACTTCAATAAAATAGAAATCTTCTCCTGCAGTTAGGAACTCCACTGTTCCTGCATTTAAGTAATCAACATTTTTCATTAGGTGAACCGCTGCATCACAAATTCGGTTGCGCAAATCTTCAGAAATCGAAACGCATGGAGCGATTTCTACTACTTTTTGATGACGGCGCTGTACCGAACAGTCACGTTCGTAAAGATGTATAATGTTTCCATCGTGATCACCTAAAATTTGAACTTCAATATGCTTAGGGTTTTGTACGAACTTTTCAACATAAACATCGCTGTTTCCAAATGCCGCTTTCGCTTCAGACTTCGCTCGTTCATATGCTTCCTTCACTTCTTCATTGCTGTTGACGATCCGCATGCCGCGTCCGCCGCCTCCAAGTGCTGCCTTAATAATAATCGGGTAACCATGCTGCTTACCAAAAGAAACAACTTCTTCTAGGCTAGTGACCGGACCATCTGTACCTGGAATAACAGGAATGTTGGCTAATTGAGCTTGTGTTCTTGCTTTTACTTTATCGCCAAACATATCTAAATGTCGTGAGTGAGGGCCAATAAAAATAATTCCTTCTTCTTCACATCTTTTTGCGAATTCGATATTTTCAGATAAAAATCCATAGCCTGGGTGAATGGCATCTACTTCTGACTGTTTCGCAATCTCGATAATTCCTTCAATATCTAAATAAGCATCAATCGGTTTTTTACCTTCCCCAACAAGATAGGCTTCATCAGCTTTATAACGATGATAAGATCCTGAATCCTCTCTTGAATAAATGGCAACTGTTCTAATGTGCAGCTCTGTACATGCCCGGAATACACGAATAGCAATTTCTCCTCTATTCGCTACAAGCACTTTTTTAATTTGCTTCATTAAGTTCACTCCCTATTAACCAAATATATATATAAAAAGGTTCAATAAATTGAACCTTTCTACTACTAAATTGTTTGTTTTTTTCTGTAAACTCGATCAAATTTGGAAAACATTGATATATTAACCAAAATTCCCATGCAGCCAGCTAACAGCAATAAGGAGGAACCTCCATAGCTGATAAACGGCAATGTCACACCGGTTATAGGTATGACGCCGGAAAGACCGCCTAAATTAATGGCTGCTTGTATTCCAATCATACTCGAAATCCCTATTGCCATCATCGAACCGAACGGGTCTTCACAGCGGTTAGCCACCAGAATCCCTTTTAAAACGATAAACCCAAGACCCCCAATGACAATTAATACACCGAGAGCACCCAGTTCTTCCGCTATGACCGCCATAATAAAGTCGGTATGCGGCTCTGGCAGATATCCAAGCTTTTGAATACTTTGCCCGAGACCGGTTCCACTAATTCCTCCAGAGCCTATGGCGAGGTAGGAATTCACTAGATGATAACCATCATCTTCCACATGTTGAAATGGATCAAGGAATCCTGTTACGCGCCCCAGTTTTTCTGTTGTGAAAATTTGGTCTTTTTTTAATAGAGCAAGAGGCGAAAGTATAACTGCAATCATAAAGCCTAATACAATAAGCTTCCACATGCTTTTAAACTTCATTCCAGATGTAAGAATAATCGTACATCCTATCAAAAAGATGATAAATGCCGTCCCAAAATCGGGCTGAATGGCAATAATCATACATATGACTACTAATAATATAACAGGAGGGGTAACTCCTTTATTAAATGAGTTTATATACTTTTGTTTTTTGGCATAGACCGCTGACATATAAATAATAATGACTAATTTAGCAAACTCCGCCGGCTGAATAGAGAGTCCTCCCAGCCGAAACCAGCTCTTTGCATTATTAGACACAGTTCCAACCAGCAGCACCATTAATAATGCTCCTATGATACCTGAAACTATAAGAAACAAAAATTTACTGTTCTTATACGCTCTATATGGAAAGATGGCTGCGCCAGCAAAAATAAACATAGCTAATATGACATGTATTTTTTGCTTATTATAAAAAAAATCGCTTGCCACATCATAACGCTGAACAGCCGTGACTGAACTGGCACTGTAGATCATCATTAAACCAAATAGGCAAAGCAATACAAAAGCAGCAATAATTGAATAATCATACGATTTTAAAACTTTTTTCCACATAGTGATCTTCCAATCTCCATAACTTCTTTGTACTTTAGACTGACGCAGAAGCGGCAGTTTATTTAAAAAGAACTCAAACAACCTGCTAGACTGTTTGAGTTCTTTTACTAATTGTCAATAGATGCTTCATGAAGAGCTGAGAGCTCTCTTTCTAAGGAATCGATTAATTCCTTGCCATCTTTTTCATCTACCAGACCTAAGCGGATCGCAAAATCTATTTCGCGGGAAAAGCCAAACATTTGTGTATCCAATACTTCTTCATAGAGCGGACACTGTGGCATTGTTAAATTATCCATCTGCACTTTAATAAGTCGCAGGATTTTTTCTGCGTCTGCTTGTAAAAGAGAGTAGGCTTTTTCCCTGTGGTCGATTGTTAATTCAGACGCCATGTAGAACTCCCCCTGTTCCGTCCAATGGAATGACTATATTTTAAAATTTTATCGTTAATATGACTAATTTGCAAGGAATTTTACACTTGTCTCCTGACAAGCAGGTGTGAAAACGATATACTTTAGAAAGATCAACTTAAAACGAGCAAAGGAGACAACGTAAATGGAGAACATTATTCCTTTTAAAGGAAAGGTTAAATTTCCGATTACTCTTGATCCAGGGGTATGGATTTTCGATGACCGCCGAATCGATTTAAATACATATTTTACGGAAACACGGGAAATTGAAATGTCAGAAGAAGAGAAATACACAAAAGAAGTGTCACGGTTTTGGGACAAGGAAATTAGAGAAGGTGCTGTGCTCCCCCCTACTATAAAATCAGAAAAAAAGTATGAAAAACAAAAGGTGTTAACTGGTTCATTCGCCGTACCTTTTGAACCTTTCTTAAAAAATGCTGAGCCCGATCAAGAGGCCACACAGCTAATTATCGAAACTGATTCTGACGAAGTTGTTTTGCCGATTGAGAATGCACCCAATTTAATTCTTGCCTTTTCAAAAGATGGCAAACCACTGCGCGACAACGGTCCGGTTCATATTTTATTTACTGATGGAACCAACCAGAATGACCCTATCAAAGGTGTAAAAGCATTTCGAATCGAATAATGAAACAGGCCTGGCAGGTTAAGCATGCCAGGCCTGTTCTTTAATTTTAAAATACTTTTTTTCCGAGTAAAGTTGTATCCGTTTCACTGATCAGCACGGTTAAATCCTTCGTCATATCCAGTTCATAAGGCTTTTCAACTTTATGCAAGTTCTCTTCTAAAATCAATAAGACAGGCCTGTCACTTACAGCCGGATTCTGTCTTAATACGACACCCCTTCTCCCATCATGAAGGTGCACAGATAACCCATTAGGATAAATAACAATCGCTTTGCGAAAAGCCTCAATCATTTCAGAATCGAATTCTGTTCCTGAACCAGCGTATAGAATTTCAAGCCCTTCATGCGGAAGCATGGCTTGCCGGTAGACACGGTTCGATGTAACTGCATCATATACATCAGCTATGCCGATAATCTTTCCATATAAATGTATTTCATTTCCGATTAGCCCTCTTGGGTAGCCTTTGCCATTTAAACGTTCATGATGCTGAAACGCACAATGAGCAGCGGTTAATGGAATCGAATGTTCCCTTCTCAATAACTCAAACCCGTACTCGGTGTGTTTCTTTATAATGGCATATTCCTCATTCGTTAACCGAGAAGGCTTCATTAATATGTCTAATGGGATCAGCAGCTTGCCAACGTCATGGAGCATGGCTCCTAGTCCTATTTCCTCAAGTTGCTTCTTGGTAATGTTCTTCATTTTCATGCTCAGTGCCAATGCATAGATCGTCACATTTAAAGAGTGGTTTAAAATATAGTTATCATGGGCACATACTTCTGAAAGCATGGATACAGCTTCCTTATGTCCATTCACTTGATCAATGACGTCTCTAATCACAGACCTAAATTGCTTTTCTACTTTATCAAAAGAAAAACGTTTCGTCAGCGTTTGATCCGTATGAACAAATTCGAACGTCTGCTTCATTAAGCCCATCGCTTCTCTTCGCGTACTCTCCGTAATGGCCGGACGAATGATAATATCTTCCGTATTTTCATCTTCTATATAAACAAATGAAATTCCCAACTGGTTAAGCCTTTTAATCATTAAGTTCGTCAGTGGAATTCCGCTGCTAATTAATATTTGGCCATTATCATTATATACTGGTTTAGCTAATTTCACATCTTCTTCAAGTGACGCTACGGCCAAAAGTCTCATACTGAGTAGCTCCTTCATTTAGTACATGAATAATCTATCAATTTAATTAGATTATCATTTCAGTTATGTTATATTTTAACACAATTATATTATTATGTTAGATAGATATTCGACATTTTTATACAAATTGACATAAAAAAACCAGCAAAAGTATAAATGCTGGTTTTTTCATTGCCTATAAAATATCCGCAGCAAGCTGAGCCAAGCCGGAACGCTCTCCTTTCATCAGCTTTACATGCCCTGCCGCAGCCTGATCTTTAAATTTCTCAATGACATAGGTTAATCCATTGTTGTATTCGTCTAAATAGGGATGATCGATCTGAGCCGTATCCCCCATTAATACAATTTTACTTCTTTCTCCAACCCTGGTCAGAATGGTTTTCACTTCATGCTTGGTTAAGTTTTGCGCTTCATCAATGATAATATATTGTTCTGGAATACTGCGTCCGCGAATATAGGTAAGTGCTTCTACCTCGACTGAACTCATTCCTGCTAAAATGTTGTCAATTTCTCCTGGTTTTTTCGTATTAAATAAATACTCCAGATTATCATAAATTGGCTGCACCCACGGCCGAAGCTTTTCCTGCTTTTCTCCTGGCAAGAAACCAATATCTTTCCCTACAGGAACGATCGGTCGGGCTACCAGCAATTTTTTGAACAGCTGTAAATCTTCTGTTTGCAATAGACCTGCCGCAAGGGCGATCAGCGTTTTGCCCGTTCCAGCTTTTCCTGAAAGGGTAACTAGCGGAATATCAGGTCTCATTAATAATTCGATCGCCATGACCTGCTGGACATTTCGAGGTTTTATTCCCCAGATGATATCTTCATCATGATAAAGTTTTTTGAGAAACTTACTCTTTTCATCTACCATTCCAAGCGCTGAGGAAGAACTGCCCAGCGCGTCCTTCAGCAATAAAAATTGATTCGGGTAGAATGGGTGATGAGCAATTTCTGACAGGGCTAGTTCCCCTTTTTGGTAAAAGGAATCCAGCAGCTCCTTGCCGATATATATTTCTAAAAACCCTGAATACACGTCGTTTACTTCGATGACCCGATCGCTTAAAAAGTCTTCTGCCGCAAGACCAATTGCGTCAGCCTTAACCCGAACCAGCGTGTCTTTACTCACTAAAATAACCGAACTGCCGTTTTCTTTCGTTTCTTCTTCAAGAGATAAGTTTTTTGCTACCGCCAGGATTCGATTATCATTTGTTTTCTCCACAAATATATCCTGAAGCTTATTAAACGAACGATGGTTAAGCTCTATTCTAAGTTTGCCGCCATTTTCAAGCGGTACACTTTCATGCAGCTTCCCCGTTTCCCGGAGTTTATCTATTAATTTAGATACCAGCCTTGCGTTTCTGCCGATCTCGTCCATATAACGCTTTTTTGAATCTAATTCTTCTAAAACCACTGCCGGAATAACGACTTCATTTTGTTTGAACGAAAAGATTGCATATGGGTCCTGTAATAAGACGTTAGTATCTAGTACGTAAACTTTACTCAAAGATACGCCTCCCGCTTCATCATCTTTTTTAAGTATCTGATCACGCCGCTTACTTAAAGAGTGACTCTCTCTGGAGATCTATAGCAGCACCCATGAACCTTATGGCAATATGGCAGTAAACAACAGTTCTCTTCTCTAAAAGCCCAGTTCGAGATGCTTCTCCCCATTAACATTATATGAAGGTTCATGCTAATCGTTCGAAAAAATTCATCTGCTAAATATATATGTTTTCGTGAATAGAATTAGAAGAATTTCGCAAAATATGTGTAACTTCATTTCTAATTCTTATAGCGAGGTGACACGATTGAAAATACTTTACTCCTTTGTACTCCTGCTATTTATACTTGCCGGATGCAGCCAAAAAGAAGAGATCGGCTATCAAACAGACGATGATCGTACCCAGCCTTATCAAATCAGTACAAAAGATAATCAAGTGAAAGAAACTAACAGACAATCCTTTCAAGATATTTCAGAACGTTTAGCAGCTACTGCCAAAGAAATGCCCAATGTATCGGATGCAACAGCAGTGGCTGTCGGACGTTACGCAATCGTTGGCATAGATGTAGACGACCAGCTAGAAAGATCTGAAGTCGGCTCCATTAAATACACAGTAGCTGAAGCATTAAAAAATGAACCGCATGGCGCCAGTGCAATGGTTGTAGCCGACCCTGATTTATACGCTCGATTGAAAGAGCTCGCACAGGATTTTAGAAACGGCCAGCCCATTCAAGGAATTGCAAACGAATTAGCTGATATAGCCGGAAGAGCCATGCCTGAGATCCCAGGAAACCTCACACCCGTTAAAGAACCTGAACAAGCCCCAGATCAGTCTAAAAAACCTTTAAATCAAGACCAGCGTCAAGAGTTAAACAAAGAGCAGGAAAAACAATCCAACTTTTACAAGTAAAAAGAAGCCGGAAGAGCCTAGTTTCTCCATACGAAACTAGGCTCTTTTTAATGCATTCATAATCTGGCTGTCTAATTTCTCGGCTGCACCTAAATCATATGTTTTCTCATATTTTGGTTCACCAGTAATTTTTGATCCGTAAAACATGATGTCCCGTATCTCGGTAATTTTCATTTCAATTACCGCTCCTTTAAATGGAACGTCAGGAATTTTTTCTTCGAGCACTTGGCACTTTCCATGTATAGCATATGTAGATTCATTGGCGATTAAATTAATGGCACAGACTGGGTTTTCTTTTATGTTCTCAACGATGCGTGAACGACTCTCTGCAGCAAAACGAATGGTTTCTTCATCGCTCGCCCAAATCCATGAAAGCGCGTGAAGAGCCGGTCCTTTTGTTTCGTTATCTACTGTTGCCAATGTAACGAGCCTTTCAGCTTGCAGAGCCTCAAATAAATCTGGAATAAGTTGCGGTTCAATACGGTTGGCCAAAGTCATCCCTCCTTTTGTCATTATTATACATCATTTTTTGTAAACAATGCGACTAATATGCCGTTGAACAGCTCTAAATATTCTCTGATCTATATTGTAAATGGGATGTTTTAGTTTCTCGTGCTATACTAAGAAATAAAGGGGATAAGGAGGTTAATTATGAGAGTCAAATGTATTTTATGCGATAAAATTGATAAATTGGATGATAATTTATTGGAAGCGAAACGGTTAAGAAATCGGCCGATTCATACCTATACATGCCCGTCTTGCAAAGAGCGAATTACCGAAAAGACAGAACAGCGAATTGCGTCAGGCAAATTTCACGTGTACCGTTCAGGAAAACAAAAGGAACTTCTCACGTGATTCAAAAATCCTTAGTGACAGGATTAATTACCGGATTGCTTTTAGGCTTCTTGTTAAAAATCATTGAAAGCGAGACCGGCAAAGCTGTTTATACATTATTATTAAATGTGGACTTTATTCCTTTGATCGGAAATATCGTGTGGCCCGAGTGGATTGAATTTTCCTTTCATCTGCTCGTTTCATTTGCCATTAGCTTTAGTTATTTTTATTTGCTTTCAAACGTCACTCCTGCTGCAAGACGTCCTTTAGTGACTGCTTTACTTTTAACACTGCCGGCTGTGCTTCTCTACTTCCCGCTTAGTTACTTAGCCATCAAGCCCGTGCCGGACTTAATGGATCAATCAGCTTTTATCTACTGGACATTGGGTCATATTGTATATGCTTACGCCCTCTTTTCATGGGGGAATTTTTATCAAAAAAAACATCGCGCCTCCTAGAGGAACGATGTTTTTTTGCTTTAATGCTGTTCTTCTTCCTTATGCATTTTAAGCCTGATTTTATAAATGCCTAAAATAAGGACTGCCACAAGCAGACTTTCCATTACAGGAAGCTGATAAGAAAGAATCAATAAAAGCAATGATCCAATGATCAAAGAGATATAGACAATGATGTTTTTGCCTAAAGTTAACTTTTTGGCAAAACCCAGATTATACACCAGGATCGAAAGAAGGATCAGGGCAGCCCAGTAGACTCGCACTGCCCACGTAACTCCTATTCCTTCAATCAAGGCACCCAGCAGCGGACTGACATGTTCTAACCCTGCCATTTCCTACTCCCCCTTAAGCCTTACAACTCTTCATTTTTTTTCTTTTTAGCGGCTCTTTCACGTTCGTTTTTGTCTAGAATTTTTTTACGAAGACGGATAGACTCTGGAGTTAACTCACAGTATTCATCTTCATTCAAATATTCAAGCGCTTCTTCTAAAGACATGATACGAGGTTTTTTCATCGTAGTTGTCTGATCTTTATTCGCAGAACGGATATTCGTAGCTGCTTTTACTTTAGTAATGTTAACAGTTAAGTCGTTATCACGAGTATGCTCACCAACAATCATCCCGCCGTAGATTTCTGTTCCAGGCTCTAAGAAGATGGTTCCGCGGTCTTCAACACCCATAATACCGTATGGTGAAGCTTTTCCATTTTCTAAAGCTACTAGGACACCTTGACGACGGCCTCCCACTCGACCTGGTGCCATCGGCTGATAGCTGTCGAATGTATGGTTAATGATGCCGTATCCGCGAGTCATCGTTAAAAATTCTGTTGTATAACCAATTAATCCGCGAGCTGGAACAGTGAAGATCAGGCGTACTTGTCCACTTCCGTTATTGATCATATCAAGCATTTCGCCTTTTCTAGAACCCAGAGATTCAATAACAGAACCTGTGTATTCTTCCGGCACATCAATTTGTACACGTTCAACAGGCTCACAGCGAACACCGTCAATTTCTTTTACGATAACTTCAGGCTTGGATACTTGCAGCTCAAATCCTTCACGGCGCATGTTTTCAAGAAGAATAGACAGGTGAAGTTCACCGCGTCCTGAAACGATCCACTCATCTGGTGAATCTGTATTTTCTACGCGCAAGCTGACATCTGTTTCTAATTGAGAATCCAAACGCTCTTGAATTTTTCTAGAAGTAACAAATTTACCTTCACGGCCCGCAAACGGACTGTTGTTTACTAGGAACGTCATTTGAAGCGTCGGCTCATCAATACGAAGAACAGGCAATGCTTCTTGATGCTCAACAGGGCATACTGTTTCCCCTACGTTGATATCTTCCATTCCAGATACGGCAATTAGGTCTCCCGCTTTTGCTTCTTCAATTTCAATACGCTTTAAGCCCATGAAACCGAACATTTTCGTTACACGGAATTGTTTAACCGTACCGTCAAGCTTCATTAAAGCCACTTGCTGGCCAACTTTCATCGTTCCGCGGAATACTCGGCCAATTCCAATACGTCCTACATAGTCATTGTAATCAAGCAGCGCAATTTGGAATTGCAGAGGCTCTTCGCTGTTATCAACTGGAGAAGGAATATGTTCCACAATGGCTTCATATAATGCTTCCATGTTTTCATCTTGCTTGTCCGCTGTCTTGCTTGCTGTACCGTTAATACCGGATGCATAGATCACTGGGAATTCAAGCTGGTCGTCATTTGCATCTAGCTCAATGAAAAGCTCAAGCACTTCGTCTACTACTTCAGCCGGGCGGGCAAAGTCACGGTCAATCTTATTGACAACAACGATTGGACGCAGGTTTTGCTCTAGTGCTTTCTTTAATACGAAACGAGTTTGTGGCATACAGCCTTCATACGCATCAACAACAAGCAATACTCCGTCAACCATTTTCATAATCCGCTCTACTTCTCCGCCAAAGTCGGCGTGTCCAGGAGTGTCCAAAATGTTGATTTTTGTATCTTTATATTGAATCGCCGTATTTTTCGCTAAGATCGTAATACCGCGTTCTCTTTCTAAATCATTCGAATCCATCGCGCGCTCTTCTACGTGTTCATTGCTTCTGAAAATACCAGATTGCTTCAAGAGCTGGTCAACCAAAGTTGTTTTTCCGTGGTCAACGTGGGCAATGATCGCAATATTTTTCAAGTCATTTCTTGTATTCAATCTATTTCCTCCTAAATATAAAGCCTTTATATCCTCTGGGTAGTATTATTAACTGAATTATTGTATCACATAAACAAAGTAATTCCTATTTAATAATAATCAAATACTATTTGTCAATCTCGATATATCTTGTACAATAGATAAAAAAGGGGGCTCATCATGAAAGAAATCAAATGGATTTTTCTATTTTTTGCGATTGCCGCAGCCGCCTGCATGATCGGGATGGGAATAGCAATTGGCCAGGAAAGCATGATTGGATTGATCGCTTGCATCCTTCTTCTAGTAGGGGTTATGGGGTACGGATTTGCAACAAAAGCTAGAATGCGCCGAGAAGGAAAACTTTAATAAATGACCATAAGAAAACCTCCGCCTTCCTCTGGCGGAGGTTTTCTTATTTCTCGCGTAAGAATTCATCTGAAATATGAGAGTGCAAGCGCGGAACACTCGCAAATACGGAATTGGTTGCAAGCATATCTAAGGGTTCCCCGTGCAGATTTGTCACAATACCCCCGACTTCTTCCACTAAGATCTTTCCAGCTGCAAAATCCCAAGGAGAGAGTCTCATAGTTATATAGCTGTCAAAACGTCCGGAAGCAACATAGGCCAATTCAAGCGCAGCGGACCCTGAAGACCGTGTTCCTCTTACACTCAAAGCTAATGCAGCAAGTTTTCCCGGATCAAAATATGTATTCTTAACAAGCCAGGTAGCATTGATGGCAAGGATCGATTGTTCTAGCGGAACTTCTGTCAAAACAGGGAGCTGCACATCATTCATGTATGCTCCTTTGCCCTTTTCTGCAAAGTACAATTCATCGTGCGTCACGTCATAGACATAACCGAGACGCCCCACCCCATTTTCATAGATCCCAATGGAAATCGCAAAATTGCGCTGCTGATGAATAAAGTTCATGGTTCCATCAATCGGGTCGATGATCCATACAATGCCATCCATTGAGTTCACACGATCCCCATGTCCTTCTTCTCCAAGGATCAAGTGATCTGGAAAGTGGCTTCTGATATTTTGAATAAGAAACTGTTCTGTTTCTTTGTCCATATTAGTGACCAGGTCATTGGGGTTTGATTTCGTTTGAATGCTTAACGAATGACTGAATGATTTTCTTATACGCTCCCCCGCTTCGGCAATCCAGCGCTTTACACAATCGTCAATTTCCTTCCAGCTTGTCATATTCATTCCTCCAAAATGGAAATTATCTGCAGTTTTATCTTTTAGCTTATCTGAAATATTAAAATCATTCAAGTTTTCCAAACAAAAAAATGGACTCACTACTTAATCGTAGAGTCCATTTTTAACTCAGAATTGACATTTAATTACTCCCTTTGAATCTTCGGGTTACATCGCATTCAAGTGAATTAATTGGCTGCGAAGAGTATTCAATTTTTCTTTTGATTTTTCCATTTGATTTTTATTTTTACTTTCCATTGCTTCGAAAAGGACCGCTAGTTCATAATCTAACTCCATCTTTAGTACAGCTAGTTTCTCTCTGGATTCCGGTTGTCTTTTTACACCATTCATGACTTGTTTCATTATGAAAGCACTCCTTCTAATCGTAATTTTTATTCTAAGGGACTTGCTATCACTAAACTAGTTGAACAAAGACTATTTAATGGTTAGTATTTCTTGTTTGTCTGTTTTTTATGATAAAATGTTTCCAATTAATCACTAGGAGGATTATGAATGAATGTAGCTGGATTTACTAATAATGATTTCGATGTGTTCACAATTGATGGCCTCGAACCGCGGATGGACGCTTTAAAGAGCCAAATCCGGCCAAAGCTCGAATCTTTAGGAGACCATTTCGCGTCGGACTTATCCGTGTTAACAGGGAATGAGATGTTCTACCATGTCGCTAAACACGCCCGCCGAACGGTTAATCCTCCCAATGATACTTGGGTTGCGTTTGCTCCTGACAAAAGAGGCTATAAGAAACACCCCCACTTTCAAATTGGTTTATGGGAATCCCACGTATTTATTTGGTTCGCTGTCATCTATGAAGCCCCAAATAAAAATCAAATCGGTTCTTCTCTCGAGAGAAATGTCCAAAAGCTGCGCCAGTCCATTCCAAGAGACTTCGTCTGGTCTGATGATCATACAAAGCCCGGCGCTGTGAAAATGAGTGACTTGACTGATAACGAATTATTGCATTTCTTTGAACGTCTCCAAACGGTGAAGAAAGCCGAGATCCTTTGCGGATATCATATCCCCAGAGAGGAAGCCGTTCATTTAACAGGTGAAGAGTTAGTGAACAAAGTTAATGAGGTGTTTGTAAAATTAGTACCCCTATATGAATTAATCTAAACGCAAAAACCCCTCCCAATTTTTCTTTTGGGAGGGGTTTCCTATTATAAGAAGAAACTAACAGGACGAGTTGCTGAATCATTTATTTGCTCATTTTAATTTTTTCTCCGTCTGGTAGACTATTCATCTTTTGTATGGTCCGATAGGAAGAGTATCCGCTTGCTTCTTCAAATTCATTGCAAATGGTTTTCTCCTCCGCTTTACTTGGGACGATTTCTTTAAAGCGGCGGTATGCGCTCATGAATTCTTCGCGCTGCACCCCTTTTTCGTAAGCTTGTTCCACTTTCTCAAAGAACTTCACCACATCAATCACTTCTTCTGTCGTCCAATCTGTTGAAAAAGGATAAGAATATTCCATTTTCAAAAACCTCTTTTCTTATTTAACTATACTAACGCAGCCAAATCGGCTGGCAATAGCATCCGCCTCTTTCATCATCGACTGAATTAAATCGTTAGCCGAAGGTATATCACGGATCAGCCCCATGCTTTGTCCAGCCCAGGCAAATCCTTCGTCTTCTTTACCTTCATAAATATAGCGTTTGTTGGCAGTTCCGCTTATGTAATCCTTTAAGCCTTCATAACCGCCGCTATTCTGTTCGACTTCTAATATTTTATCCGTCCAGCTGTTTGCAATCGCTCTAGCTGGTGCGCCGATTGAACGCTTAATGACCACTGTATCATTTTCAGTGCCTTCGATCAATGTGCGCTTATATAACTCAGAAGCATGCACACATTCTTTAACAGCAATAAAACGAGTGCCCATTTCGATCCCTTCCGCTCCTAAAGCTAACGCCGCCATAAGGCCTCTGCCATCCGCTATGCCTCCAGAAGCAATCACTGGGATGGAAACACTGTCAACCACTCTCGGTACCAGCACAAAGGTGCCAAGATCATTTCGTCCTAAATGGCCTCCCCCTTCTTGACCTACTACCATGACCGCATCTGCCCCAAGCTCTTCCGCTTTTTGCGCCTGTCTGACAGCAGCGACGAGTACGAGCGTTTTAATTCCAGTCCCTTTTAGCTTTTCAAACAGCGGAGCCGGATTGCCCCCGGTCATGCTGATCACAGGCACCTCCTCTTCAATGGCTACATCAAGATAGTGCTCATACGGCCTCCCTTGCTGACCAATAGAGAAATTCACCCCGAAAGGCTTATCTGTTAATGTTCTGACTTTTTGTATTTCTGTTCTCAGCTCATCAGGAGATGGAAGCGACATAGCAGTGATCTGACCAAGCCCTCCGGCGTTAGAAACAGCCGCGGCCAAATCGGAATACGCTAAGTGTGCAAGCCCTCCTTGAATAATCGGATATTGAATGCCTAATAATTTCGTTACTTTGGTTTCCAAGTTCATCTTTCATCCCTCCTAGTTCATCACTTCTAGTTGCCACCCTCAAAATCCTTTTCAGTCATCTATTTTTTACAATAAAAATTCTATGCAAACAGATCATGTAATGCTATAATTCTTGTGTTTTATGCCTTTAATTAAAAATTAAATAATCGAATAAACATAAATTATAATTTTGCGAGGTGGAAATGACTTTGTCACAATTTGAAACTCCCCTATTTAGCGGCCTGCTTAAGCACGCCCAAAAAAACCCAGTTCAATTCCATATTCCCGGTCATAAAAAAGGGAATGGAATGGACCCTGAATTCAGAGAATTTATAGGCGAAAATGCCTTATCAATTGACTTAATTAACATCGCACCGCTTGATGACCTGCACCAGCCTAAAGGCATGATTCAAGAGGCTCAAAAATTAGCTGCACAAGCCTTTGGAGCAGACCATACGTTTTTCTCTGTCCAGGGTACAAGCGGAGCAATCATGACAATGGTGATGGCAGTCTGCGGACCAGGCGAGAAAATCATTGTCCCTCGCAACGTTCATAAATCAGTCATGACAGCCATTGTTTTCTCCGGAGCAATTCCCATCTTCATTCATCCGGAAATTGATAAAGACCTTGGATTTTCCCATGGAATCACAACTGATTCTGCTAGAAAAGCGTTAGAAGAACATCCGGATGCCAAAGGACTGCTCGTTATTAACCCAACGTATTTCGGCATCGCCGGAGATTTAAAGCAAATTGTAGATATTGCCCATTCATTTAATGTGCCTGTCCTTGTAGACGAGGCTCATGGCGTTCACATTCATTTCCACGAGGACTTGCCTTTATCTGCTATGCAGGCCGGCGCTGACATCGCAGCCACGAGCGTCCATAAGTTAGGCGGTTCATTAACTCAAAGCTCGATCTTAAATGTTAAAGAAGGGTTAGTGTCAGTTAACAGAGTGCAGACCATTTTGAGCATGCTCACTACGACTTCCACTTCTTATCTCCTTCTCGCTTCACTAGACACAGCAAGGAAGCGATTAGCAACAGAAGGTAAACAGCTGATAGAGCAAGCAATCAAGCTGGCACAGTCGACAAGAAGACGCATTAATGCCATCAATCATCTGTATTGTGTTGGTGATGAAATTCTAGGGTCTAAAGCTACTTATGATTACGACCCTACCAAGCTGATCATCTCCATTAAGAACCTTGGCATTACCGGGCATGATGCTGAAGTGTGGCTAAGAGATCACTATAATATTGAAGTGGAACTCTCTGATTTATATAACTTACTTTGCATTATTACACCAGGTGACACAGAAAAAGATACTGACTTGCTTGTCACAGCTTTAACTGAAATGGCAGATGTATTTTCTGTTAAAGCTCAATCTAAGCATGCTCACGTATTGCTTCCTGACATTCCGCTCTTAGCCTTATCACCAAGAGAAGCCTTTTATGCGGAAACGGAAGTCATTCCGCTTTTAGAATCAGCTGGAAGAATCAGCGCAGAGTTTGCGATGGTATATCCGCCTGGCATTCCTATTTTTATCCCAGGAGAAATTATCACCGAAGACAATCTTCGCTACCTGTATGAAAATCAGCAAGCAGGACTTCCTGTGCAGGGACCTGAAGACCCAACCTTAAATAGCCTCAGGGTAATTAAAGAAAGAAAAGCGATTATATAATCAAGCGGCCGGAGCCTTCAGGAGGCTCCGGCTTTTTCGAATATAAAAAAGCCGGCATGCAGCATGCCGGCTTTGCTATCTATAAAAAGCAACATTTAAGATTATGGATGAAGCGTATGGCTTAATCGTCTAAATCTGTTTCTTCTTCACAACCGCAATGAGAATATAGCGTCGTTACTTTTTCATCCTCAAAATGCTCCATTGTATCTAGGCAAGACTTACAAACGATTGTTCCCATTTCCAACATCTCCTTTTTTATTTTGTAAACGCTTTATCTATCATATATAGATAATAATATAACACATTATATTTATCAACCCTTAATTGTATGACACATTTAAATTTATTTGAGCGTTCACATATCTTTAACATTTATAAAAAACACAGGCGCATTTCTCGCACCCGTGTTCATCGTTTTATGGAGTTTGGATAGCTTTTGGATCAACAAATGTATACCCTTTGGCTCTCAAGCCACTGACAATTCCTTCTAAAGCTTCACTCGTCCACTTCTTATCATGCATCAGCAAGTTTGCTCCGTTGGTTAACAAAGGAGTGTTCACCATGATATTTGTTAAAGCTGCTGGCTCACGATACTCTTTATTAAAATCATAGCCGTACGTCCATTTCATGCTCGTCATTCCTTCTTGACGTGCTAGTTCATTAGAAACGGGCGTATTGCTTCCGTATGGAGCTCTAAAGAATCTAGGACGATTGCCTATAACCCCTTCAATAGCGTCATTGAGACTAAGGATCTCTTCCCTTTGCTTCTCTTCTGATAAAGTTTTCAAATCTGGATGGGAATGCGTATGGTTGCCAATTTCAAACCCCATGCCTGCTATTTCTTTCAGGATTTGTTTTTGCTCTTCACTCTCTAGAAAGATTCCATTTACAAAAAAGATCGCTTTGGCATCAAGTCCTTTTAATGTTTTAGCCATTTCCAGCGCATATTTGTCCGGTGCATCATCGATTGTCAGTAATGCAACCTTTGCAGGCGCGCCTCCAATAGGTTCTACTGCAGAGGTTTGAGAATTGATTTTATATTCAGGAGCAATTGATTTAGACACCACTTCTTCGGCTTCCTTCGTTTCTGTCTCCTCCTTTTGGAGCGATTCAGTAGATTTCTTTGGTGGTTCATTTTTTGATTCAGGAGATTGAGCACAGCTAGTTAACATCATCATACACAGGATTATTACTATCTTTTTCATAAGTACCCTCTTTCTGGATGTTTTCTCTAGTGTACCAAAACTCACTTCAAGGCGAAAAGAAAAATGCTAGTCTCATTAAAAGCAGCTTCGACCAAAAAATATAAGGTAGCACCGGCAACAGTAATCATTACACCATTCCGTTTGGATTGCAGGATTTTGAATGCCAGCAGTAAATTCAAATACAAAAACACACCAAATAATAGCCAATGAAATTCCGTTGAATCTCCTCTCGACAGCCAGCCCGCAAGTGTAAAGAAACTCCAAAAGATCATTTGCAGAAGAAATGTTATATATAAGTTCATTTGCACCAGCTCTTTTCACTATAAACTGATACCATATATATGAAATAAATCCATTTGCTTTGCCTATTTTCTGTCATTCATAAACATTTCTTTTTGCCTCATTCCAAATAAAAAAGACTGCCAAATGGCAGCCTTTTTAAATAAAACATTATTTTACGATGTGGATAGGTGTTCCAAGAGCTACTTCCGCAGCTTCCATAGAAATTTCTCCAAGAGTCGGGTGAGCGTGGATGGTCATAGCGATATCTTCCACAGTCATTCCTGCTTCAATAGCAAGACCAAGCTCTGCGATCATGTCAGAAGCGCCCGAACCGGCAATTTGAGCACCGATCAGCAAGCCATCTTCTTTACGAGTAATAAGCTTAACAAAACCGTCTGTGCTGTTCAATGCTAGTGCACGTCCGTTTGCAGCGAACGGGAATTTAGCAGCGCCAAACTCAAGTCCTTCTTCTTTCGCTTGAGCTTCCGTATAGCCCACTGTAGCCAATTCTGGCTCAGTGAAACATACCGCAGGAATGCCAAGGTAATCGATCTCAGAACGCTCTCCAGCAATTGCTTCTGCAGCAATTTTTCCTTCGTAAGAAGCTTTATGCGCCAATGGAGGACCTTCAACGATATCTCCAATTGCATAGATATTAGATACGCTTGTACGTGCTTGCTTGTCGATCTCGATTAAACCGCGCTCCGTCATTTTCACGCCAGCTTGCTCAAGGCCAAGTTCGTCCGTATTCGGCTTGCGTCCTACAGTAACTAGTACGTAGTCAGCTTCTAATTTCTCTTCTTTTCCGCCTGCTTCATATGTGACAACAACGCCATTATCCGTTTGTTCCGCTGATTTAGCCATTGCTTTCGTTACGATCTTCACGCCTTTTTTCTTTAAGCCGCGTTTAACAAGAGCAGTCATTTGCTTTTCAAAACCGCTAAGGATATCGTCCGCACCTTCAAGAATGGTGATTTCTGTTCCAAGGTTCGCATAGGCAGTAGAAAGTTCCGTACCGATATAGCCGCCTCCAACAACAATCATTTTGCCAGGTATTTCTTTAAGAGCTAGTGCGCCTGTAGAATCAATGATGCGCTCAGAGAACTTAAAGTTAGGGATTTCAATTGGACGAGATCCCGTCGCGATAATCGCATCTTTAAACTTATACGTTTGAGCAGAGTTTTCATCCATTACGCGGATTGTGTTCGCATCAACGAAGTAAGCTTCTCCGCGAACGATCTCTACTTTATTACCTTTTAAAAGACCTTCAACGCCGCCAGTCAATTTCTTAACTACGCCAGCTTTCCATTCTTGAACTTTCTCAAAGTTAACTGAAACATTTTCAGCCACAATACCCATGTCATCAGAATGCATTGCTTGCTCATAACGGTGGCCTGCTGTGATCAAGGCTTTAGAAGGAATACATCCCACGTTTAAACAAACGCCGCCTAGTTCGCCTTTTTCTACGATTGTTACTTTTTGTCCTAGTTGTGCAGCTCGGATTGCAGCTACATAACCGCCAGGTCCAGCACCAATTACTATAGTATCTGTCTCGATTGGGAAATCTCCTACTACCATTATATTACGCCTCCATTAATAGTAATTCAGGGTCGTTCAATAAGCGTTTAATATGATTTAACGCATTTTGAGCCGTAGCCCCATCAATCATACGGTGATCAAAGCTCAATGATAATGCTAACACAGGTGCAGCTACAATTTCACCATTTTTTACTACAGGTTTTTCAGAAATTCTGCCAATTCCTAAAATAGCGACTTCTGGGTGGTTAATAACAGGTGTAAACCATTGTCCGCCAGCGGAACCGATGTTCGTGATCGTGCATGAAGCACCTTTCATTTCATCTGCTGCCAATTTGCCGTCGCGAGCTTTCCCTGCTAATTCATTAATTTCATTAGAAATCGTGAACATGGACTTGCGATCTGCATTTTTAACAACAGGCACCATTAAGCCTTTGTCTGTATCTGCAGCAATTCCAATGTTGTAGTAATGCTTCTGGATGATTTCGCCTGCTTCATCATCGATAGAAGTATTAAGAGCTGGATATTCACGAAGTGCGCTTGTTAAAGCTTTTACTACGTATGGAAGGAATGTCAGTTTGACACCTTTTTCCGCAGCCACTTCTTTGAACTTTTTACGGTGCGCCCAAAGTTTAGTTACATCAATTTCATCCATTAATGTTACGTGAGGAGCTGTATGTTTAGAGTTAACCATTGCCTTAGCAATTGCTTTTCTCATACCGCTCATTTTCTCGCGAGTTTCTGGGTATTCACCTTCAGGCGGTGCCGCTTTCGCTGCCGCTGCTTTAGGTTCATTCGTTTCTGCTGCTTTTTCAGTCTTCGATTCAGCTGCTGGTGCTTCAGGAGCTTTTCCGCCGCCGGAAACAAATGCATCGATATCTTCTTTCAAGACACGGTCATTTTTTCCAGAACCAGATACTTGGCGAATATCCACGCCTTTTTCGCGAGCATATTTACGTACTGATGGCATCGCAACAATACGGCGGTTAGGGTCAACATCTGCCTCTTGCACTTGTGGCTGTTCGCCGGCACCTGTTTCGCCTGCTGGCTTATCTTCAGGAGCTTGTTCTTTCTCTACATCTTGACCTGCTTCAAGAGTCGATTGAACTTGTGATTCCGTTTTTTCTTCATCACCGTGGTCGCCTTTAAATTTAAGGTCTTCATATCCCGGTGCATCAAACTTAATAAGTACATCGCCCACTACCGCTACTGTACCTTCTTCAACAAGAATATCTTCAACCGTACCAGCTACAGGAGATGGAATTTCTACAACCGCTTTGTCGTTTTGTACTTCACAAAGCACATCGTCTTCTGCTACTTGATCGCCCGATTTAACAAACCACTTAACGATCTCGCCTTCGTGGATACCTTCACCAATGTCCGGTAATCTAAATTCGAATGCCAAAGTATTCATCCTCCTAAAAAATAATTATAAATATATGATCAAAATGATTTTAATTATGGAAAAAGACCAGGAAAGCCGGATTAATCCGACTCTCCATGGCAGTTTAATTCAATTAAAATTCAAGTACTTTTTTCGCTGTTTCTTTTACGTCTTTATAGTTAGGCAGCCAGATTGGTTCTGCTTGTGAGAATGGGAATACTGTATCTGCTGCTGCTACACGCAATACTGGTGCTTCAAGGCTTAAGATCGCACGGTCGTTGATTTCAGCTACTACGTTCGCTGCAATACCTGCTTGTTTTTGCGCTTCTTGAACAACAATGGCGCGGCCTGTTTTTTCAACAGATGCGATGATTGTTTCAATATCAAGCGGCTGTACAGTACGCAAATCTACTACTTCTACAGAGTGGCCTTCTTTTTCCAACTCTTCCGCAGCTTTAATGGATTCATGCACCATTGCTCCGTAAGTAATAATAGATAAGTCTGTTCCTTCACGCTTTACTTCTGCTTTGCCTAGTGGAATTGTATACTCTTCCTCAGGCACTTCTTGTCTGAATGAACGGTATAATTTCATATGCTCTAAGAAAATAACCGGGTCATTGTCACGAATAGAAGCGATCAATAAACCTTTCGCATCGTAAGGAGTTGAAGGGATAACCACTTTCAGTCCAGGCTGCTGGGCAACAAGTCCTTCTAAGCTGTCCGCGTGAAGTTCAGGTGTGTGAACACCGCCTCCAAATGGTGAGCGGATTGTTACAGGCGCGGAATATGTTCCGCCTGAACGGTAACGCATACGTGCCAGCTGGCCGCTGACAGAGTCCATTACTTCAAATACGAAGCCAAAGAATTGAATCTCAGGAACTGGGCGAAATCCTTCAAGAGCAAGTCCAACCGCAAGTCCGCCGATACCGGATTCAGCAAGCGGTGTATCAAACACTCTATCTTCACCGAATTCTTTTTGAAGTCCTTCCGTCGCACGGAAAACCCCACCGTTTACTCCCACGTCTTCACCAAAGACCAATACATTCTCATCGTTCTTTAGTTCAGTGCGCAGAGCATCCGTAATTGCTTGGATCATAGTCATTTGCGCCATGGCTTACTTCGACTCCTTCTCTTTGTAAATTTCGTATTGTTCTTTCAGATTCACTGGCATTTCTTCATACATAAATGACATTAAATCTGTTACTTTTTGTTTTGGATAATCATCCGCTTTTTTGATCGCTTGTTTAATTTCTTCTTTCGCGCGTTCGATTACTTCGTTTTCTTTCTCTTCGTTCCATAAGCCTTTATCTTCTAAGAATTTACGGAAACGCACTAATGGATCTTTCTTTTCCCACTCAGTATCCATATCAGATGCACGGTAGCGAGTTGGGTCATCTCCAGCCATTGTATGTGGACCATAACGGTAGCACAAAGTTTCGATCAGTGAAGGACCTTCACCGTTAATTGCGCGCTCACGTGCATCACGAACAGCTGTATAAACAGCTAATGGATCCATACCATCTACTAAGATGCTTGGAATTCCGGCTGCGATACCTTTTTGAGCAATTGTTTTTGCTGCTGTTTGCTTTTCACGAGGAGTAGAAATCGCAAACTGGTTGTTTTGTACGATGAATACTGCTGGCGCATTATAAGCACCGGCAAAGTTGATTCCTTCATAGAAGTCACCTTGTGAAGAACCGCCGTCTCCTGTGTATGTAACGGCAACAGCTTTCTTCCCGCGTTTCTTAAGTCCAAGCGCTACTCCAGCATTTTGAATGTATTGAGCTCCGATGATGATTTGAGGAGCAAGTACATTTACACCTTCTGGCACTTGGTTGCCGTGGAAGTGTCCGCGAGAGAATAAAAATGCTTGGTATAATGGAAGGCCGTGCCAAATAATTTGTGGAACATCACGGTATCCAGGAAGAATCCAATCTTCTTTTTCAAGCGCATAATGAGATGCGATTTGAGAAGCTTCTTGTCCAGCTGTCGGCGCATAGAATCCTAAACGTCCTTGACGATTTAAAGAAATCGAACGCTGATCCAAGATTCTTGTATATACCATACGAGACATTAATTCTTGAAGCTGTTCATCTGTTAATTCAGGCATTGCTTCTTCATTTACAACAGCGCCCTCTTCATTTAGAATTTGAAACATTTCAAACTGATTTTCAATCGTTTCGAGCGTTTTCACTGCATCGAATTGTGCCTTCTTTTTAGCACTCATGAAAGTCACCTCTTCCTTTCCTTATCCTGATAGTATGTGCATGCCTATTTTGTAATTTGCCCTAAAAAAACATACATACACACAACTCATGGCATGATTAGATTAAATGTTTAGTCATAATATATATTTATACTTCAATCAACTGTATTAGTTTCACGCAACACATCACTAATACAACCTTTAATTGCAAAGTTAGTTTATAATAAAAATCCATTGATAGTCAAATAAAATTCCTTATTTTCTTTAAAAATTATTGTATTCTATTTCAAACAAAACTAACTGTACTACTCCCACACCTCCTTCTGTATTATAAAAACCCAAAAGATATTTCAGCTGTTATAGAGTAGATTTTGTAGTTTTCTTACCATTTCCTACATGTACACCTTACCCTTGCAACAAAGAAAAAAACCATGAATTGGATTCCTTCATGGTTTTCAGTCAGACCATTTACTTCTCCACATATAATACTTTCTTTTGTTCATTAAACTCTTTTGTGAGCTTATTAAATGTTTTATGCGCGGCTTGTAGATCTTTATTCTTTTCATTAAGCTTAGCAATGTAACTTTTCACTTGCTTGAATTTCGTGTCTTTTTGTTGAAGAGCATCATATAATGCTAAATTAATTTCAGTTGTTTCTGCATATAGCTGTGTAATCTCTTTATGAGCTTTATTCCTCTCTGCCATGTGTTTCTGCATTTGATTTAGCCGCTTCTTTAAAGCCGAATCTTCAATGTCTGGTACGACCTCTTTCAACTCTGCAAATTCCTTAGCAGCTTGATCCATCGCTTGCTGCTCATCCTTCATTTTTTCTTGACGCTCCGTTACATTTTCTCTTCCCTTTTTCGCTGCTTCCTTCAATTGATCCGTACTGTCAGCATCTATTCTCATTAGTTCTTCAAAAATGCCCTTTTCCTTTGATTCTAACTTAGACATGGAGATTTGAGTATGTACCCTTTGTTCTTCTGCTGATCGGGTCTTTTCAATGATTTCTTTCGCCTTTTCCTCCGGGGTTCCTCCACAGCCCGCTAAGAGAAAAATCCCGAATCCTAAAGTGACTCTTACTATCTTCTTCACTGCTTCCCCTCCCTACTCACTTTATCTATGTATATTTTTCATTAAATTCAATATATTTTTTAAATAACCTGATTTTACCTCATTAAAACCAAATGTTATTCATACGTTAACTTTTCTTGTGTTCTTTGGTAGACTAGGTGTATGAATTGACGTTAGAAAGAAGGTATACATATGATCACAATGAATGAGATCGTTCGCGAGGGTCATCCCGTTCTTCGCATGAAGGCTGAAGAAGTAAAGCTTCCGCCTAGTGAAGAAGATAAAGAAATACTTAGCGGTTTAATGGAATATGTTCAAAATAGTCAAGATCCTGCTATAGCAGGAAAATATCAGCTTCGGCCCGGTGTAGGCCTTGCCGCTCCTCAAATAGGAATAGCGAAGCGAATGATTGCCGTGCAAGTAAATGATGAAGAAGGAAAACAATGGAGTTACGCTCTATATAACCCTAAAGTTGTCAGCCATTCAGTGGAGATGGCGTATTTAACGACAGGTGAAGGCTGCCTGTCCGTCGATCGAGATGTACCTGGCTATGTACATCGTTATGCCCGCATAACAGTAAAAGGCACGACACTCGAAGGAGAAGAAGTAAAGCTCCGTCTCAAAGGAATGCCTGCGATTGTTTTTCAGCATGAAATCGATCATTTAAACGGTGTCATGTTCTATGATCATATCGATCATAATCAGCCTTTCAAAATATTAGATGGTGCCATCGCTATTGAGCGATAAAAAAACAAGCCCGGGGGCTTGTTTTTTTGTTTAAATCAGTCCTAATTTTTTCAGTCCATTATAGATCCCATCTTCTTCTACATCGTCTGTTACGAGGTCCGCGCATTTCTTCACTTCAGGCAATGCATTGCCCATCGCTACTCCAGTGCCTACCATTTGAAGCATTTCTCTATCATTTAATCCGTCTCCAAATGCATAGACATTTTCAATGTCAAAATCGAGACGTTCCATCATCTTCTTAATCCCTTCCGCTTTTGAACCTCCTGCAGGTAAAATATCGACCGAGTATTTATGCCAGCGGATAAAGGTGAATTCAGGATAGTTCTCTCTATAATAATCCTCATCTTTTTCTTCACAAAAGACTAAAGACTGGTACAATTCACTCTCTTTATAGAATTCGTCATGCTGGTCTGGATAGTTAAATTTAAGCGAACGCAGACTTTCTTCTATATGAGCATGATCTTTATGACTTGCTTTCATCGTTGCTTCATTCATGTAGACTAATGGATGCTGTTTTTTCTTGGCTTCTCCTGCTAGCTTTTCGAGCGGTGCAACTGCCAGTGGATTTAAATAAATAACCTCATCTTCAAAGACTACGTACTGCCCGTTGAAACTGACAAACGAATGGATATCGAGCTCTTTTCTTAAGTCTTCATACATAAAAGGGGCTCGCCCTGTGGCAATCGCTGTGTAAACACCCTTCTCTCTTAGAAGCTGCAAGGCTTCTTTTGTTTTCTCAGGAAGTCGTTTGTCACGATCATAAAGCGTTCCGTCTATATCAAAAAAGACTAATTTTTTCATTTGTTTGTCTCCTCATTATCTAATTGGATTCGAGTTCAAATTATCCGAGATGACAGCAAAAGTCAAATCATCTGTTCACTATCCTTTTATGCAGTTTCCATAAAAACCCACAAATAAAACAGAGCTTCATTCTGCATACTATAAACAGAAATCAGTACGCCAATGGACAGGCGCTTTATATTTAGACAAACCTGTGATAAAATAAAAGCAAGGAGTGATCCACTATGTTGAAAAAGCTGAGAAAAAAGCTCAAAAGACAGTGGAGAGATATGCTCAGAAGAAAATCAATCGCATAATAAAGAATGGTTGAGCCCTTCCTTTATGAAGGGCTGTCTTTGTGTATAAATCCAAAAATAGTTTATACTAGTTTAAAATGAGCTAAGATTAGGGAATCTAAAATAATGAAAATTTTTCCCTTTATCTATATAATGAAAACATGAATAAATGAACCGTTAGAAGAACTGTTAAGCTAAATGTACGTATTTAGTTTGCACAGTTTAGATATATAACTCGGATAAGGAGAGAATTAAATGATTTTTAAAGTGTATTACCAAGAGAAGAAAAACGAAGTTCCTGTACGTGAAAACACAAGAGTACTTTATACTGAAGCCGGGTCTGAGCGTGAAGTCCGCCATGCCCTAAAAAGCCGCCCATACAATATTGAGTTCGTTCAAAAAGTTGCTAACTCATTCTTAGAGTACGAAAAGCAGTCTCCGAACTACAAAGTGGAGCAGCTGTAATAGTATGAAATTTGTTAAAAATGATCAAACAGCGGTATTTGCCCTGGGCGGCTTGGGCGAGATCGGAAAAAATACGTATGCAGTTCAATTCCAAGACGAAATTATCTTAATTGATGCCGGAATTAAATTCCCGGAAGATGAATTGCTCGGCATTGATTATGTCATTCCTGATTATACGTACTTAGAAAAGAACGAAGATAAAATTAAAGGTTTATTTATTACCCACGGTCATGAAGACCACATCGGCGGGATCCCATATTTATTAAGAAAAGTGAATATTCCTGTATACGGCGGGAAGCTGGCGTTAGGACTATTAAGAAATAAACTCGAAGAACACGGTTTATTGCGCCAGACTAGATTACACGAAATTCACGAAGATGATATTATCAAATTCAGAAAAACATCTGTGACGTTCTTCCGCACCACACATAGCATTCCTGATTCATATGGTGTAGTAGTTAAAACTCCGCCAGGAAACATTGTGCATACAGGTGACTTCAAGTTTGATTTTACTCCTGTAGGTGAGCCGGCTAACTTAACTAAAATGGCCGAAATCGGTAAAGACGGCGTTCTTTGTTTACTGTCAGACAGTACAAACAGCGAAGTGCCTAACTTTACGATGTCTGAACGCCGAGTAGGTGAAAGCATTCAGGATATCTTTAGAAAAGTAGAAGGAAGAATTATCTTTGCTACTTTCGCTTCTAATATCCACCGCCTGCAGCAAGTGGTAGAGTCCGCTGTAGAAAACGGCAGAAAAGTCGCTGTATTCGGACGCAGTATGGAAGCTGCCATTAATATTGGACAAGAATTAGGCTATATTAATGCGCCAAAGGATACGTTCATTGATACTCATCAGCTGAACCGTCTTCCTGCGAATAAAGTCACCATTTTATGTACAGGATCTCAAGGTGAGCCAATGGCTGCTCTTTCAAGAATTGCGAACGGAACGCATCGCCAAATTCAAATTCAGCCAGGAGACACCGTTGTCTTTTCTTCATCACCAATCCCAGGAAACACCATTAGTGTCAACCGCACAATTAACGCTTTGTTCCGCGCTGGAGCCGACGTTATTCATGGTTCACTAAGCGACATTCACACATCAGGACATGGTGGACAAGAAGAGCAAAAGCTTATGCTTCGTCTAATTAAACCTAAATACTTTATGCCGATCCACGGTGAATACCGGATGCAGCGAATGCATGCACAGCTTGCGAATGACTGCGGTGTGCCTGAAGAAAATTGCTTCTTAATGGATAATGGCGAAGTGCTTGCTTTAGGAAAAGACCAAGCATCGATTGCCGGTAAAGTTCCTTCAGGTTCTGTCTATATTGATGGCAGCGGAATTGGCGATATCGGAAATATCGTATTGCGTGACCGAAGAATCCTTTCTGAAGAAGGACTAGTAGTGGTCGTAGTCAGCATTAACATGAAGGATTATAAAGTCGAAGCAGGCCCTGATATAATCTCTCGTGGATTTGTTTATATGCGTGAATCAGGCGACCTCATTTATGAAGCACAATCCATGTTAAACAAACATATCCATAAAGTGCTTGACCGTAAAACAACACAATGGTCTGAAATTAAAAATGAAATTATCGATACGCTTTCTCCATTCTTATATGAGAAAACAAAACGCCGTCCAATGATTCTGCCAATCATTATGGAGGTATAAAAAAAACGAGCCCTGCGGCTCGTTTTTTTTATTCTATTATGTGTTACCCATTCATTACTTTCTTCTCAAACCGGCTAATATCTGAATCTGCACCAATCACAATTAAAATATCCCCTTGGCGGATCGATTCATCCGCTTGCGGTGAGACCAATATATCTTTCCCGCGTTTAATAGCTACGATATTAATGCCGTATTTCGCACGAATATCAAGATCAATTAACGTGTGTCCAGACAATAATTCATTGGCTACAATCTCCACAATGGAGTGTTCATCTGATAATTCCAGATAATCAAGCACATTATTAGAAACAATATTATGAGCAATCCTCTTCCCCATGTCACGTTCAGGATGGACTACTTGATCCGCTCCGATCTTCCTTAACACTTTTTCATGATAATCGTTTTGTGCTTTGGCTGTAATTCTGTTGACCCCAATCTCTTTAAGCATCAAGGTTGTTAAAATACTGGATTGAATATCATCACCAATGGCAACAATCACATGATCAAAGTTGCGGATTCCAAGACTTTTTAAGACGGATTCATCGGTAGTATCAGCTACTACCGCATGCGAAGCAATAGCTGCGAATTCATTGACCCGGTCTTCATCGACATCAATCGCCATTACTTCCATCCCCTGTTCAGATAAAGCCCGGCAGATGCTTCCGCCAAAACGACCTAATCCAATGACCACGAATTCTTTTTTCATGACAATTCCTCCACTGCAAACCATATTAGATTTATCATGATATTTTAACATAAAACCGAAGAAAAGCGTCTATTTTACTTTTTATTTCCTTTAATGTAATCCGCATCAAACAAAAAGAGCTTCATCAATAAATAGAGGGATGGGATCAGCATCAAGAGCCCTAGGATAAACACTATGACAAGAGCTGTAGCCATCGTTTCATTCGTTACGCTCTCTTGCAGAGTAATATACGGATATAGAATATACGGCAGATGCGAAGCGCCATAGCCGAAGAAAGCGAAAAAGAATTGCAGCATAACCAATACAAATGCGGTCCCAAATTTTTGTTTTTGGTAAATCAATAGCGACGCAGCACCGAAACAAATTAAAGACAAGGCAAACATCCACCAGTACTCGCCTACCGCTTTATCAAAATGCAGCTGGTTATGTTCACGCAATGAGACAAACACCAACAAGCTGGCAATAATCGTTGGCGGACTCCAAAATAACGAGAATCGCCTTAGAATATTTCGAGCTTCTGAATCATTGGCACGATCTGCATAATACGTTAAAAACGCGGCACTGATAAATAGCACGGAAACAATCGATAAGGCAACCACACTCCAAGAGTAAGGGCTTGTCAGCAGCTCTTTCGTTAAAAATGTGACTTTATTATCGTCTACACTTAAAAAGCCGCCTTCTGAAATGGTTAACGCTGTTGATAAGGACGCCGGGATCAATAAACCGGTGGCTCCATATAAAAACAAATAAATAATATTATCCCTTGATCCGTAATTCCCAAATGCATAAAACGACCCGCGTATGGCCAGCAAAATAATCGCTATACTGCCGGGAATTAAAAGTGCGGTGCCATAGTAATAGGCTGTACTTGGAAAGAAACCAACAATGCCTACAAAGAAAAAGACAAAAAACACGTTAGTGACTTCCCATACCGGAGACAAGTACCTCGATATTAAATTGTTAATAATATGATCTTTATTCGTTATTTTTCCATAATAAGCAAAAAAACCGGCGCCAAAATCAATGGAAGCTACAATTAAATAGCCATATAAAAATGTCCAAAGAACGGTTATGCCGAGCAGTTCTAGATTCAATTCATTCTCCTCCCCTCATCTATTATTTTCTTGGGAACCTTTGTTCTAATTCCGCTTCAGCTGGTGCATTTTTGAACATCTTAATTAAGACTACCGCGCAGATGACACCGAGTACCAGATATAAAAGAGCGAAGAGAATGAAGGTTAATCCTACACCATCTCCTGTTGTAGCGGCTTCTGCCACCTTCATATACCCTCTTAGAATCCACGGCTGGCGCCCTACCTCAGCGAAAATCCAGCCAAACTCAATGGCAAGCATCGAGAGCGGTCCGCCGGCAAAAATCATCCAGAGCAGCGGCTTATTCAATTCATTGAATCGTTTAATTCGATCCATAATCAAATAAATTCCGGCGACTGCGAATACGAAAAATCCGATACTCACCATTAAATCGAACATATAATGAACCCATAGCGGCGGACGTTCATCTTCCGGAAATTCATTCAAGCCAATGACCTCTGTATCAAAGGTGCTGCCTGCAAGAAAGCTTAGAAAGCCAGGTAGACGAATCTCATTCTTCACCTCATTATTCTCATCAAGCGTACCGAAAAGAATGAGATCTGCATTAGATTCAGTTTCGAAATGCCATTCAGCTGCTGCCAGTTTCTCCGGCTGCACCTCTGCTAAAAACTTAGCAGATACATCTCCTGCTACAGCCGTTAGACCCGCAAAGATAAAGGTACATATCATTGTAAGACGAAGTGCCTTTCTTTCATATGTTCCTCTTTTCCCTCTAAGAATCGCAAACGCGGCAATAGCGGCTAAGATCGCTGCTGATGTCATATACGATGAGGTCAATACATGAAACACCTTAGATGGAGTCGCTGGGTTAAACATAGCCGCAATTGGATCAATATTCACGGCTTTGCCATTCTCTAGATCGAACCCTTGCGGTGTATTCATAAATGCGTTCACAGTTGTAATGAATAAAGCAGAGGCAGACGAACCGATCATGACCGGAATCGTCAATAGCCAATGTGTCATCTGATTTTTAAATCGATCCCATGTGTACAGATAAATCCCCAGGAAGATCGCTTCAAAGAAGAAAGCGAATGTTTCCATGAAAAGAGGCAGTGCAATCACTTGACCTGCTACTTCCATGAAGCTTGGCCATAGAAGCGAAAGCTGTAATCCGATGGCCGTTCCTGTTACTACCCCAACCGCTACCGTTATCGTAAATCCTCGAGCCCACCTGCGAGCCAGCAGCAAATAATAGGAGTCATTTCGTTTAATTCCAATAAATTCGGCAATCGAAATCATAATTGGAACCCCAACACCAATGGTCGCAAATATGATATGAAAAATCAAAGTCATGGAAGTCAGCATTCTGCTCAGCATGACGCTATCGAGTTCCATTTAAAGCCCCCCTGTTAAAATGAAGTATATATGTGATAAATATCACTCTTTCTTCATTTTAAAACGCAAATTTGTTCAACTGATGTGTTTTTCGTGAATATTTTGTGACTCTTTTCACAAACTTATCCGTAAAGAAAGACCAGCTTAAAAAACCGGTCTTCTCTCATTTATTATTTATTATTCTGCCTTCTCCATTTCATCCAGTACCCGGTTCACGCGTTTTTCAAGCATCTTCATTCCGCTTCCGCCTGCTTGGAAATGACGCAGGTTTCCATCTTTATCAAATACATAGTACGCTGGAACGTACTGATTTTCGAACGCCTCAGTTAGTTTGTGTTCACTGTCGACAAAAATCGGCTGAGTAATTTCATGCTCCGCGGCTGTTTTTTTGATCAGCTCTAGATCTAGGTCATCTTCAGAACGAGGCATATGAACGGCCACTACGTTTAATTTGTCCTTATATTCATCGCGGAAACCATTTACCTGTGGCATAGCTTCCTTACATAAATGGCAGCTTACAGACCAAAAGTGGATCAATGTCGGCTTCTCGCCGATTAAATCTGATTTCGTTACTTCACCGTTCAACCATTCCACAGCACCATTTAATTCAGGCATTGGCTGTCTTAATTTCATGATTACGACCTCCTTGTTTTGAAAAAAGACCTAACAGCAATTGTTAGGTCTTTATATATATCGCCTTATACGAAGGCAAGCTGACTAACCTATATCATCACACCGCTCAGCGATCAAGCGATATGGTGTTCAGCTGTCTGTTTAAAATTATAGAGTTTTTTGTCCTGGCTTCCAGTTAGCTGGGCAAAGTCCGCCAGTTTGAAGAGCTTGAAGAACACGTAGTGTTTCATCTACGTCACGGCCAATGTTGTTGTGGTTAACAACTTGGTATTGAAGTTCACCTTCAGGATTGATGATGAATAATCCGCGAAGCGCAATTCCTTCTTCTTCAATAAGTACGCCATAGTCGCGAGACACAATGTGGTTTGTATCAGCAGCTAATGGATATTTAAGATCTCCAAGACCATTGTCTTTGCGGTCTGTGTTGATCCATGCTAAGTGAGTGTGAATCGTATCAGTAGATACTCCGATGATTTCAGCATCTAAATCTTCAAATTCGTCATAACGGTCAGATAAAGAAGTGATTTCTGTCGGACATACGAATGTAAAGTCCATTGGGTAGAAGTATAATACAGTCCATTTACCGTTTTTGATGTTTTCTTCTAAGCTTACTTTACCAAATTCTTTGTTAGCTAGTACTGCATCCATTTCAAAGCGTGGAGCTTGTTTACCTACCATACGTTCTGCCATAACTAAAAATCCCTCCAAAAATATAATTAATTGAGAAAGCAATGATTTATTCTCAATTACTTTCATTCACAAGTTATATTCTAAATCAAATAGTACAAGGAGTCAACAGTTAATTATAATAATTTTAAATTAGAAATCATTATAATACGAACAACTCTCATTATATTATTCTTCCCAGAATTTTTAATCCTAACCGCCATTTCCATTTACAATTTTATCATGTTTACATTCGGCTTCAAAATGATAAGTATGCAGAAATGGATCTTTTTAGCAAGGATTGGGCTGATGCTGTTTATTCTGTTTTGTTACAGATTCATTGTTCACTTAAATGATGAAAATAACTGCACACCGCATCGATGGCTACTTCAATCGCTTGTTCATTAGGGTTTAACTTTGAATGATGCAGGCCATATTCAGAAGCTACGCCAAGCCAGAACATAAGACCAGGCACTTCCTTTAACATATAGCCGAAATCTTCTCCAGTCATTGCTTCTTTGCATAGAACGAGATTAATCTCTTCCTTTTCAGACATAAACTGAACAAATGATTCCGTTACAGCAGGATCATTATTCACTTGATAATAATTGCTGCCGTAATCGATCGCTGCCTCACATTCAAAAGCCACCTCAATTCCCTTTACTACAGCTTCAATTCTTTTTTTGGTTTCCGTCATTGATTCAGCCGAAAGGGTACGAATCGTTCCTTCAAGCCTCGCTTTTTCAGCAATGATGTTTTGAACGGTTCCGCTTGTTAATTTTCCTATCGTAACAACCGCACTGTCTAAAGGATCGACATTACGAGATACAATCGTCTGCAGCTGTGTGATTAAGTGAGCCGCAGCAACCACCATGTCTTTCGTGTGATGAGGATAGGCTGCATGACCGCCTTTTCCCTTTAGATCAATAAATAGCTCGGATGTATTCGCAAACAGCAGGCCTTCTTTCGTTGCGATTGTGCCAACTGGATATTCAGGCGCAATATGCAAGGCAAATACCTGATCTAGTTTCCACTTCTTTAATTCCTCGCTGTTCATCATCGGTTCAGCTCCGCCCGGCCCTTCTTCTGCCGGCTGAAAAATAAAGACTATGTCATCATTAATTGGATGATTCACAATATGTGTCAGGATGCCAAGCGCGATGCTCATATGAAAATCATGACCGCAAGCATGCATATTCCCTTTATGAAGCGAATGAAACGGCAAGTTCGTTTCTTCCTCTATCGGCAGGCCATCAATATCCGCCCGGTAGCCGATCGTTTGCTTAGGGTTCTTTCCATGCACTTTCACAATCAAACCTGTTTTCCACGTTTGGATATCCATTCGATCCTGCTTTAAAGAATGCAAATATTTCAGTAAATACGCCTGAGTCTTAAACTCCTGAAAGCCAAGCTCAGGAATTTGATGAAGGTCGCGTCTAATATCTACAAATGTTTTATTACTCACGGTTACACTCTCCTCACTTAAAAAACAAGCGTGAGCGAATAGCTCACGCTTGTCATTATCAAATAGTAAGTACACTCACAGGAGTCTCCTATTTGTTTTACAGTTTTCTAAGTTCTTGCATAATTTCTGTTTTGGATTTTGTTTTGTCATCGATTTTTTTAATCACTTTAGCTGGGGCTCCTGCAGCTACAGAAAACGGAGGAACATCTTGAGTGACGATAGCTCCAGCTCCGACTACTGATCCTTCACCGATTGTTACGCCTTCTAATACAACAGCGTTAGCTCCAATTAGCACATCATCTTCAAGCACAACTGGCTTGGCTGAAGGCGGCTCAATGACACCTGCTAAAACAGCTCCGGCACCTACGTGGCAGTTCTTTCCAACTGTCGCACGGCCGCCAAGAACAGCATTCATATCAATCATTGTTCCTTCACCAATCACAGAACCAATATTAATAGAAGCGCCCATCATAATAACGGCATTATCACCAATTTCCACTTGGTCACGAATGATCGCGCCTGGCTCAATGCGAGCTTTAATACCTTTTAAATCTAATAACGGAATAGCAGAGTTGCGGCGGTCATTTTCTACCACATAATCAGCGATTTTGTCTTCGTTATTTTTAATCGCTTCAGAAATCTCAGCCCACTCACCGAAAACAACACCAGAATTGCCTTCAATAAATGATTTTGCGTTCGCACCAAAGTCGATACCAGCAAGCTCACCTTTCACATAGACCTTCACTGGCGTTGATTTCGTGCTGTTGCTGATAAAAGAAATAATTTCATGTGCATCCATCATTTTCATTATATGTATCCTCCTCTTTCCCTAATAAATACAGCTTTAGACAGTCAATGCCGCCTGCCGCTTTTCCTCTTACTTTATCAAAGTGAAGTGAATTTCACAAGAATATTGTTGCATTCCGATTCTCTATTTTTTGAATTCTTCTATTACTTCAATAAATGCCTGTACTTGGCGAAGTTCAAATGCTGAATCGTACCCCAGCAGCCAGGTATCACGGCGAATTGGCTGCTGGTCATGATCTAACAGAGGTATTTTATAAATATTCCCCTCGGCTCCATTTAATGTGATCGCCGGCAAAATAGCGTAGCCAATTCCGTTAAACACCATTTGACGGCAAGTTTCAATCTGATCCACTACAATGGACTGTTTAGGCGCCTGCTGAAACTGACGGTGCCACCACTCCTGAATCTCCTGATAATAAGTAGAATCACTTTTAAATTGAATAAATGGTTTATCCGTTGTCAGTATTTCTTCCACAGACTTAATTTCTTTATCTACTAAATAAAGACTGTCTTCAAATAGATGAATCTTTCTCCCTTTCCATTCCGGCGTTCCCCTAATAATGCCAAGATGCACTTCACCTTCATATAATGCTTTGGAAATTTCACTGCTCCATCCCGTCATTAGCGAAATTTTGGCATGAGGATAATTTTCAATAAATTTTTTCAGCACTTGAGGCAGCCAGTTTTGCCCGACAATGGTGGCGCAAGCAATTTTTAGCGTTCCATGGACTTCTGATTCAAGTGCTTGAAGGTTTTCAAGAACCTTCTCCCTCTTCGCCATCACTTCACGAGCAAAGTCACTAATTATTTCGCCGGAAGGAGTTAAAGAAAGACCTTTCGTTGACCGATTGAAAATTTTTGTTCCCCAGTCTTTCTCGATCGACTGCAGCCTTTGTGACAAGGCTGGCTGTGAGACAAATAATTTTTCAGCTGCCTTTCTCATATTCATCTCTTCTGCCAAAACCGTTAATAACTGAAATTCAGAATATGACATTCTTATTCCTCCCATCCCAGCACATACGTCTTTCATGCTATTTTCCTTTTTTCAAAAATAGTAATAAACCGAAAGAAACCACAGCAAACGCAAATACGACTAAGTAAACGGTATGGAGCGATGAGGTCAAACCGTTTTTTAATACTTGCAGGACTTCCGCGGATAGAGAACTGCTGCTTTGTCCGCTCAATAACTCGTTAATAGAGTCAATGGATAGCGCCTCCGCTTCTTGTGCTTCGCTATTGTGCAGATACGTTTTAAGACGGCTATTTAGCACCCCGCCTAATAGGGCGGCCCCAACCGTATTTCCCACATTTCTCATAAACATATTGGCCGCTGTTGCCGCCCCGCGTTTCTCCCAGTCCACTGAACTCTGAATCGAGACAATAAATGCGGTTGATGTGAGCCCCATGCCCACTCCCACGAAAAAGGAAGAAAAGCCGGCCCACACTGGACCAGATGCCCCGTTCATCATGACAAACATGAAACTTCCGATCATCAATGCCGCTCCGCCAATCATCGTTGTCGTTCTGTATCCGAGCGAGATCAGCATACGGCCGGATAAAGTGGACGCAATTGGCCAGCCAATCGACATGGCGGTTAAAGTAAAGCCAGCCACTGTCGCACTTTCTCCCATAACGCCTTGTACATACGCCGGCAAAAAGCTTGAAATTCCGATTAACATAATACCTGTTGTGAATGAAACGAGATTGGCTATTAATATGGAGCGAACCGTCCATAGTTCAAATGGCATCATAGGAGAAGCTGTTTTTCTTTCTTCCCTGATAAACAAGACCATGGCTGCCGTAAACAGAGCGATTAACAGCGCGCTAGTCGAAGACAGCCATGCAACTCTCACACCGCCTTCTACAAGCAAATACATGAGAGAGGAAATAGCAATAATAAATAGAAAAGTCCCCTTATAATCAATCACTGGTTTTTGCTTTTCAACTTTTTCATGCAAAAATATATATAGTCCGGCAATCGCTAAAAGACCCAGCGGTAAATTAATCCAAAAAATATATCTCCAGCTCACATACTCCACGAGCAAACCGCCAAGAGCCGGGCCAGAAACAGCAGAGATTCCCCAGACAGCTGATAAATAGCCTTGAACTTTCGCCCGCTCTTCCTTGGTATAAATATCTCCAACAATAGTGGACGCAATCGGCATGACAGCACCAGCCCCAAAACCTTGAATAAACCGGAAGACAATCAGCTGCTGCATCGAGCCTGCAAACCCGCATAAAAGCGACCCCAATAAAAAGATAAAAATACCGGCTGACAGCACAGGCTTCCTTCCAAAAATATCTGATAGCTTTCCATAGATAAGCACGGTCGCTGCGTTCATTAACAAGTAGGCGGAAAACACCCAGCTATATAATGAAAAACCGCCTAAATCGGCTACAATGGCCGGCATGGCGGTTGACACAATCGTTGCTTCAATCGCTCCCATAAACATGGCTAATATGACGGAAGCAAGTACAAGCGGCCGTTTCGTTTCCCTCTTTAAAGCTTGAGTCTCCACATCGAACTACCTCCTTCTCACTTGCCGTTTCATTTGAACAAAAAATAAAAAGCTGCTCCATCAAGACCTTTATTCGCCTATATTCATGAAGTGAACATATGACGAATCTGGTTTCTCGCTGCGAGACAGCTCTAAAGAATCGTTTAGTTAACTAAGTTGATCTACATGATAGTTCAGGTGTTTTAAAATAACCCGTCTAGTTAAGATCCCTTGAAACGCTCCTTCTTCATCTGTTACACATAAAAATGGATGATTGATTAACAGCCCTAGCGCTTTTCGAAAGTGATCATTCACGGTCAGGTGCGGCTGATCCTTTGACATAACTTCTTCTACTCGCATATCTTCAAGCTTTTCAAACTCAATTCGTTCAAGTCCAAGAATCGCTTCCGTGATCATTGGTGAACTAATGAGCCCCTCAAGTTTAAACTTCTCATCAAGTACGGGGATTGCTGTATACCCGCTCTTTGTCAATACAAGCAACGCATGCTCGAGGTTATTCCCTGGCTGAACATGAGCCACTTTCTCGCCCGGGATAATATAATCCATTATTTTGGTATTTAATACATCTTTACTTTCAAAAGAAATCATAAAAATACCCCTTCTTTTTCTTTTTCTTCCTGTATCTCTATCTCTTCCAAACAGAAGCTTGCTTACTGTATGTATCCCCTGCCTAATTATAACAAACTTAGCCCGGAAAAACCTAATTCACTCACCCGAAGAACAGAAAAAAACCCTGCCTTCTATAAGCAGGGAAAAGAAATTATAGCTGCTGCTGTTTTTCTTCTTGAAGCAAATCAAAAATTTCAATTGCTGTCATATCGATATCATCGAAAGGATACTTGTTTCCTTTTCCGTCCTTATCGTAAACTTCTAATTCAAACGTATCTTTATTAGGAAAATATTTCACTTGGCATAAAGTTTTACCGTTCATTTCGAATAAGCGCTGCTGAACCTCGCCAGCCTCTCCGCCCTCTTGCAAAGACTTTAAACGTTGAATAATACCCATTAATTGTGACATAAATTAGGTCGTCCCCTTTCATATGGCAATCCATTATTTATTTAATTTTGACCATCTGCTATCTGATTGTATAAAATAAATAGGCAAAAGAAATATACCATACATCTATTCTATATCCAACTGTTTTATTTTAACCTTTTGTCTAATTATGATGAACGCTGAAACAAATAAACCCATTCTAAAGGAGGAAGAAAGTATGTCAGCTATTGTATTGTATACCCAGCCTGAATGTCCGCCATGCCAGATAATTAAATTATTTCTTAAAGACCGGGGAGTTCTCTTTGAGGAAAAGAATATTGCAGATGATCCCAAAGCCAGGAATGAATTAATAAATATTTGGAAATCCCATTCAACACCAACTGTTGTTATAGAAGAGGATATTATCAGAGGTTTTGATCTCAATAAATTGACAGAAATTCTTGAGAAACATCAGCTGTAATAAGCCGTCCAGATTTCTTTTGCCGATCTTCCAATGAGCAGAAGAAACCTGGTCTAAACTATTTATAGATAACCGCTTGCCACAGCTGCGTAAATGATAAATGCCAAAGCAAGTCCAATCCCTATGACATACGCCCAAAATATCGGATTTTTTGTATAAGGATGATGCTGAACTGTTTCTGGGATCGGCTGATCCATTTCTTTTACCGCACCTTGCGATTTCAGCACCTTCATTGTATATATAAGCGAGAATACAAATGTAATCGTAACAGCCACTATAAGAATGACCATATAATCACTCACAGGAGACACTCCTTTCAATAATGAATGTATGAATAGTGTCTCCGCAATCATCGAAATGTATTCAACTTTAATAGAGCAGCCCGTCTTGTTCAAATAAGAATTCATACGAAATATCCATGAATAAATATTCGTGCTCATTCAAAGGATAAGAAAAAGTCCTAGTCAGTTCTCCCGTTTCAATATCACTGTAAAGATCGGAAATGAGCCCGCGTTTATTTTTACGCATTTTTAAGATGTTTTCTAAAAAATATGGGCGCCAGCTCCAATTTTTATCGAAATACTCCGGCTGAAAGATCCATTCTCCACTCTTTTTAAAATAATTAGGCGTCAATTCAAACCCATTCTCATCACATATGTATAAACGAAAACACATCATTTCAAATTTCTTCCCCAGCTCTTCAAGCAAGTATTCTTTGCTATCGTGCTGCTTCATCACGCGCGATACAACCGTTTGGATTTCATTTTGAATCGATTCTGCGAGCATGTACACTTTTTCAAGAGAACGCTTTTCATGCAAGATAAACTCCTGGCATTTCCTTCTGAGCTTTTCGCGCATGATTTCGGAGGGCTTAAACGACAAATCGGGTTTCTCTAGATAAAATCCTTGGTAATATCTCCCGCCATGCTTCCATGCATATTGTAATTGATACTCTACTTCTATACTCTCAAATAAAAGCGAAGCACCTATTTTTCGCGCCAGCATAGATAAGGAATAAAGGAAATCGTTATAGTTGTGATTAGCCGATTCGCTGCGAAGCATATCAAGATTTACTTTTAAAATATCCGGCGCGCATCCGGATAATCGATGAATATTCGCATTATTTTCACTTAAATGGTCAATAGCAATTCGAATGCCTAGCGTCTTGTAATACCTTATTAAATGTTCAAGGTTTGTCCTATAATCTCTTTCTGAAATCTCCAAAACGACTTTCTCTAGCTTAAACCCCTTGCTTTCATAACTTTTCAGCAGCTGTAAAAAAAACTCGCCATCTTCCTTCATTAAAATGGCCGCCGTACAGTTGATAAAGAGCATGGCTTGCTCGTTTGAATCTGTGTATAGATCAAGCGCTTTACTTATGAGAAGGCAATCCACCTCTAAATGATATTCTTCCGGAACTTCTTCATCTTCAAAAAAAGGCCCTAAGCTTTTTATTTCTTCACCGTCTTTAAATCGCCCAAGGACCTCATAACCAATAATTCGATGCTCATCCGCACTGAAAATCGGCTGAAATGCAGGCATGACTTGATCTAAATGTGACATGACTTCAAGTGCATCCATCTCCTAAACCTCCATAATTACCTGTTTTTCGGGAAAACATATGATTATTGATCGTCGCTATGTATGTGAACATATCTATTATAATAGAATATTCGTATTTTTCATATCAGATTAATCGAGACTCTTATTTCCTTTACTATTCCACCCACTTCACCACTTCAAAAAAGAGACAAGCAAGAAGCAAGTCTCCATTCAATCCCCTTATAAATTTAATTAAAACGGAAATCTATTCAGCCATTGGCCGCCATCCATTGTGACACATTCCCCGTTTATATATCCGGCTTGATCGGAGAAAAGATAGAGAGCTAATCCCGCAATTTCCTCAGGTGTTCCCAATCGATGCAGCGGGACACTATTAATTGTTCGCTTCGCCGCTTCTTCTGATTCCCATAACTTGTCTGCTCCGCCCGTTCTTTCAATGGGACCTGGGGCTATTGCATTTGCACGAATCCCATATTTATGTCCCCATTCCACAGCTAAAGTTCTAGTTAAGGATAGGACACCTGCTTTAGCTGCTGCTGAGTGCGCGACTCCCGCTCCGGCATTCCATGCATAGGTGGCGACAATATTAATCATGCTGCCTTTTATGCCATGTTCAATCCAATAATTGCCCACTGCTCTCGAACAGTAGAATGTGCCATTTAAAACGATATCGATCACTGATTTCCATCCATTTACTGATAAATTCTCAGCAGGACAAATAAAGTTTCCTGCCGCATTATTCACTAAATAATCAATCGTTCCAAACGCTTCATGTGTTTCACTAATTAGACGGTCAACATCTTCAGGGCTGCGAACATCCATGGAAACGAGCAATAACTCGCCGCCCTCCCCTTTAAGTTCCGCTTTAGCCGCTTCTAACTTTTCTTGATTTCTTCCGGCAATCACCACTTTGCCGCCTTCTTGAAGAAACCTTTTCGCCATATATTTTCCCATGCCGCTTGAACCGCCAGTTACGATCACAACTTTATCTTTCATGCTTATCCCCCTGTTCATAAAAAATGAATGAATCACCACTCATTATTTATGATAACATATTTTTGGAAAATTCACATATTTTTAAGCAGAATTATTTTCTTTCTTTTATTTTTTTACTACTATTATCAGTAGTGTGAAACCACTGACTTTAATATAATAATAGAAACAAACAGGAAAGAGTGGCTTAAGTATGATGGCTAAAAAATATTCACGGCGCAGCTTTTTGAAGCAATCTCTCACTTTTCTGTTTTCACTTTTAGGCTTATCTGGCGGCGGCTATGCCTATGCTCGTTTCATTGAACCAAGCAGGCTGCAATTAAATGAAGTAGAGATTCAACATGAACGAATCCCAAAAAGCTTTAACAATCTGAAAATCGTTCAATTCAGCGACACCCATCTTGGGTTTCAATATTCGCTTAAACAATTAGAAAAGCATATCTCTCTCATCAATTCACTAAACCCGGATATGATCTTTTTTACAGGTGATTTATTGGATAAACCAAATGAATATGAATCGTCTAAAGCACGTGAAACCGTAAGAATTCTTCAAGAGCTTCACGCACCTTTAGGTAAATTCTCTGTTTACGGAAATCATGATCATGGCGGATATGGTACCGACCTTTATCAAAATATGATGAAACAATCCGGTTTCACCCTTCTGAAAAATGAATCAGCTGAAATATATAAAGACGAAGAAAGCATTTTTCTGCTAGGCATTGATGATGCGATGCTAGGAAAGCCCAGCATTGGATTGGCCAAGCAAAGGGTGAAAGAAAACCATTATCAGATATTACTTTCTCATGCTCCTGACTTGGCTGATGAAGCAGCTGGTTCTGGTATTCACCTTCAGCTCAGCGGACATTCCCACGGCGGCCAAATCCAGCTGCCTTTTGTAGGAACGCTCATTACACCGCCGTTTGCGGAACGCTATCAGGAAGGTAGATATGACTTATCTCCGCTCACTTTATATGTCAACCGCGGGCTTGGCACAACAAGGCTCCCTTTTCGTTTTCTATCCGTTCCTGAGATTACCATTTTTACTTTACAAACAAAGCAAAAAACATGACTCCAAAACGCGAGTCATGTTTTTTTATGAAGCAGCCATTCCTGCTGCAAAGGATAGGGTAGAACCAAGTATGGTGAATAAGACATAAATCAAAAACGTACTTCTCTTTTTTTCTAATAGGGCAGCCCCTTCCACACTGAACGTTGAAAATGTGGTAAAACCTCCTAATAAACCTGTACCGATAAACAGCTGAGCTTCTATTGAGAGCCCCTGGCCATGTGAGATGAAAAGACCTAGCAGAAAGCTTCCTAACAGGTTTACCGTTAAAGCTCCCAGCGGAAAAGAACCTTTCACTTTAGCAAGCAATAATGAGGCTGCATATCTTAGCAAAGCGCCAACAGCTCCACCGGCAGCCGTCAATAATAAAGCCATTATCTATTCTCTCCTTTGACCTTGGCTAAGGAGCCTAGTTTAAGGCCTGTTACCCCTGCAGCTATGCCTAGGACTGTACTTGCTGCCATATAGATCGTCGCAGTCCTTGCATTGACATGAAATAATTCATACACCTCTTTGGAAAAGGTGGACATCGTCGTAAATCCGCCGCAAAGTCCAGTGCCATAAAATAAAGATTGTGCTTTGCTGATTTTTTTACGCATAAACCAGGAAGTAATGAGACCGAGCACGAAGCTTCCTAGCGTATTCACCAGTATCGTGCCAAAAGGAAATAAGCTGCTATTCAAAAATAGAGTCAAGTAACGAAATACAGCCCCTGCTCCTCCGCCAAGCATGACATACACTATATTCATAGTTGTTCCCCCGTAATAATGATCATACTGCTCAGCCTAACAAACTACTATAAACAAGGGAAGAGTTTTCTTATCCGCTTTCCAATATCCTCTTACTCTTCATCTTCTCCGACGCGATAAGCTGCTTTTAAATTAATTAACTGACTGTTTATCTCTTCTTGATCGGCCGTCCGTTCTACATAGTGATAGTACCCTTGATTATCTTGATATCGCGCTTTCACATTATCCTTCAGCTGCAGTTCAAGAAATTCAGACAGCCGTTTTTTTAATTCACCGTCAAAGATCGGAAACATAATCTCCACTCGCTTGATCATATTTCTTGTCATTAAATCTGCGGAAGACAGCAGCATTTTGCCTTCTCCATTATGGTGGAAGTAATAGATTCGGCTATGCTCTAGGAATCGTCCTACAATGCTGATTACTCGAATATTTTCACTGACCCCGGCAATACCAGGACGCAAGCAGCAAATCCCGCGTATGATACAGTCAATCTTGACCCCCGCACACGATGCTTCATAAAACTTCATGATCAGTTCTTTATCAGTTAATGAGTTCATCTTGGCAATAATACGCCCATTGCCGTGTTTTTTATGCAGACGGATCTCATTATCTATTAGTTTAATAAATTCATCTTGAATATCAAATGGGGCAACGACAATATGATTGTACTCCGGCTTTTCCGTGTATCCGCTCAAATAGTTAAAAAAGTTCGTCGCGTCAATGCCAAACTTCCGTTTCGTTGTGATTAATCCATGATCCGTATATAATTTAGCTGTTTGATCATTATAATTGCCCGTCCCCAGATGAACAAAGCGTTCAATTCCGTTATTTGTTTTCCGGACAATCAAGGTTATTTTACTGTGAGTTTTTAGATTATGCATGCCATATATGACATGACAGCCCGCCTTCTCTAACTCCTTCGCCCACTGCACATTATTTTCCTCATCAAACCGGGCTTTTAATTCGACTAGCACGGTTACTTGCTTGCCATTTTCAGCCGCTTGCTTCAGCGCTTTTATGACCGGAGAATCCCCACTGACCCGGTAAAGCGTCTGCTTAATAGCGAGCACACTTGGATCATCAGCTGCCTGCGTCACAAAGTCGACAATAGGTTCAAAGGATTCGTATGGATGATAGAACAATAAGTCCTGCTTAAGGGCTTTTTCAAAAATATCTTCTCTGTTAGATAAATCAAATGGCAGCTGCGGTATAAAATTTTCGTAGGATAAATCATCACAGTGATCCCCAACTTTTTTGACAAAGGAAAATAAGAAAGTTAAATCAATAGGGCCATTGATCTCATATACATCTTTCGAATGAATTTCTAGCTCCTCTAATAAATAAGCCAGCACATCCGAGTCCAGTCCTTCCCTTTTAATTTCCAGCCGGACAGCTGCACCCCATTTTCTTTTCTTTAATTCTTTCTCTATTTCAAGCAACAGATCACGTGCACCTTCCTCATGAATCGTTAAATCGGCATTTCTAGTGATTCTGAATATGTTCGTCGACTTAACGGTAAACCCTTTAAAGAAACGAGTAACATAATGCTCCAGTACATCTTCCATCATCACAAAAGCGGTATGAGAATCAGATGAAGGCAAAGAAATAAAGCGTGGCAGGACAGATGGAACCTGAACAATGGCCACTTTATCTTTGCGCTCTTCTCCCTCTTCTTTATCATTATTCTCAAGCATCACGACCATATTGATGCTTTTATTTAAAAGCATCGGAAACGGACGATACGCATCAATCGCCATCGGAGTCAGCACAGGGAAGATCTCCTGTTCAAAATATTCATTCAAATAATTCAGTTCCGATTGATTTAAGGAATCAATTGGTTTAAAGAATATGCCTTGTTCATTTAAAGCAGGTATAATCTGTTCATTTAAAATTTGGTATTGCGTTTCTATTAAAGAATGAGTCTTCTCACTAATCGCTTTAAGCTGCTGTTTCGGCGTCATCCCTGCCTTATTTTCTGGCTTATTAAACCCCGCCTTCACTTGGTCTTTTAGCCCAGCAACCCTCACCATAAAGAATTCATCCAGATTGGAACTGAAAATCGCTAAAAACTTTAATTTTTCAAGCAGCGGATTGGTGTCATCCGTTGACTCCTGAAGCACCCGTTCATTAAATGCCAGCCAGCTCAGTTCCCGGTTATTATAATACGTCGGATCTGATAGTGCAGTATGCTCATTTCCCCTCATTTAACTTCCCCCTAGTCAGTCGTCTATCTTACTGAAATCCAATTGAATCGTACGCTGCAGCACTTTCTCCAAATGCTTTTTTTGTTTGTCACTTTGGTATTTTTCTGACAAATAATCCCTTTCGCAGAATACTTTTATTTTTAATAGGCCTTCTTTTCCTGCCGTTAACTTTAATCGCTTGACCACATTTCGTTTTGAACTATTTAAACTAAAACATAGCTTTAAGAGAGCTCCCCATTCTCTCATTTGCTGAATTTCTTCTTTCGTGAACCAGTTGTCGTAGGAAGAAATATATTGCTTTAGAGTAGAATAGTTAGTGAATGACGCGACGAGAGCCATCTTTACTTTTTCTTTATGGGAGTACCCGTCAAGTGTGGAATTGGTAAGCAAATAGAAGGTATGCTGACTTTTTGAACTGCTTGAAATATACTCCCCAAGATAAAATAGTGAGGCGGCTTGTTCTAAGAAAAACTGATCGTCTTCCGCTACATCGAATAAGTGTTCATGTGTAAACTGAGACAATAGTTCGCTTAAAATAAATTGCATTTGGTGGTGGTGAGCTTCATTGAGCTGATAACTTTTGACGATTCGCATGGTGCCATTTTGTTTGACTTGATGTAATGTTTCCCAAGAAACACCTGGCATCTGCTCTAATATTAGTCCATCCCGCAGCCCTCTTGAACTGACAGCCAGCGCAGAAGATCTTGAATATTTCAATAATTGATAAAACACTTCTAGCGCGGGCAGGATGAGATCTGCCCTTTCTTTAGACAGCCCGTCTACCTTTTCCAGTTCTTCATACGTTTGAACAGATAATTCTTTATGCAGCTCGGTAAATTCATCTGCGTCTATTTCATACCCATGTATCCCAATATTCGGATATGCTTTTTTCAATTGGGAAACCTTCGCAAGATTTCTGGCGCTTCCCCCGATAGCTACTACTTTATCTGCTCCACTGTCGAGCCAGGGAAATTGTGAAAATTCATTTAGAACATAACTAACCAGCTGATCTCTTTCACATTCTGTCATGCGGTTTCCTTTAATGAATTGCTCTTTTAGAGACACCACGCCAAATGGAAAGCTGAATGTGTGCTGAAGTTCGCGATTTTTGAAGCAGGTAATTTCTGTGCTGCCCCCTCCCATATCCACAATTAATCCGTTTTCAATGGGCAGAGTTTTCGTCACAGCTGATAGACCAAAGTACGCCTCCTCTTCTCCGCTTAATACTCGAATATGGAAACCGGTTTGCTCTTTTGCTTTACCAATAAGCTCTTCTTTATTGGCTGCTTGTCTGACGGCTGCCGTAGCTGTGCAATCTGTATGTTCGACTTGGTGATAATCAATGACTTCTTTAAAACTGTTTAATACGCTGATTAAAAGCTCTATACCTGTTTCTGATAACTCGTTATCACTATTTAGATACGTGCGAAGCCGAATGGGAGCTTTAATATTTTCACACTCTTCAAAGCTTCCATAACGCATATGATAGATCACTAAACGAACGGTGTTGGAGCCAATATCAATAATAGCAATTTTAGAATTTTGCATCGTTGTCTCACTGCTTTCTTTTTACCTTCTATTTTCCACTAAAAAAGCCTGATTAAAACATGGGAATCGCTTTCCAAACAAAGAAAAACGAGTTATAATAGATGAAAAAAATAGTGCGAAAGGAGTCCTTTATTTGACCAGTCATAAGGTAAAGACCACTAACCCTCTAACCACTCCAACCCTCGCTAAAGCTATTTTCACTGTAAACCGGCATGCTAAAACAGCAACAAACCCTAAATTTTTATATTTGCTTAAAAAGAAAGCTCTATTAAAAATGATTGTAGAGGGCCGAGCTCAAAAAACAGGTCTGCATTTTTCTAACAATCCAAAATATAGCCAGCAGCAATCAGATGTGCTAGTTTCATGCGGTGAATATACGTTTCATATTCCTCCTTGCAAAGAGGATTTTGACAAACTCCCTCACCTTGGCAGTTTAGATCAGAATAAACGCAACCCCCGCACCACGATGAATTTAATGCAGGCGAAGAAAATTCTTCAAGAATATACGGGTATGAAGGAATATCAAACGAATGCTTCTCCTAAACAGCCTCGCTATAATAAGCCCGTATTTAAACCGCTCGGACAGTCCTATTAAAGGAGATCATCACTCTTAACCATAAGCTTTATGTAAAAAGCACCTGCTGACGTGATCAGCCGGTGCTTTTTTAAGGTGCCAGCTCTTATTTACTCTTGCCGACTATAGCGATAAACGATCGATATGCATGACAAGCTGGGCGATTTCCGGCTTGCTTACTTGAGCATTTGCTCCAACTCCATCGCCTTTATGTCTTAAATCATCAGTAATTAATGACGAGAAGATAATAACCGGAAGCTGTTTTAACTCAGGGTGTTCTTTCACCCGCCGTGTTAAGTGATGGCCGTCCATTTGCGGCATTTCAATATCCGTAATTAGGAGCTGAACCTTTTCTTCCACGTTGCCTTCTGCAGCAATCGACTCTAAATACTCTAATGCCAGTTTCCCGTTCTCGAAAAACTCGATATTTTCATATCCTGCTTCATGCAATGTATCATGAATCAGCTTTCTTAATAACGGAGAATCCTCCGCGACAATTAAACGTTTAGACGAACGCTTTCGGTCACCTAATTGCTTGATTTGCCCTACATGAATGCCTGAGTGCGGATTAATATCTACAATAATTTTCTCGAAATCCAGCAAGAGTATCATCTCACCGTTAATTTTAATGACCCCAATAATTTGACTGTTGCCGCCTTGATACATATCGGAAGGTTTTTCAATATCATTCCAGGAAATTCGGTGAATGCGAGTGACATTTTGAACATGGAAGACTACTTTTTGTTTGTTAAATTCCGTGACAATATATTTATCTGTCTGTTGGTTTCCGGATGGCGGTACGCCCAGAACTTTGGCCATATTGATTACCGGCAGGACCTCACCGCGCAATTGAATAATCCCTTCAATATGCTCATGAGCATGAGGGATGAATGTGATTGGGAGCGGCTGAATGATCTCTTTTACTTTGATTACGTTAATTCCAAATTTATTATTCTGAACTTCAAACTCCACAATTTCCAGTTCGTTTGTACCTGTTTCAAGCAGAATGCCAGTTTCATTGTTCATATGCCTTTTGTCCCCTTGCTTTTTTATTTTACTATATCATGAAACTGGAAGTAATAAACGGGAAAATTATTTAGATTTATTTAACATTATATTAATAAAATTTTTACATTCCGCATAAAAAAACCGACTCAAACGTTCAGATCCTTTAAGCAGCCGAATGACTGCGTAAAGGCTTCGAACTCTTGAGCCGGCCTCAACCTTATTCTTGTTCTAGTACTCGATTAATTTTCTTCTTCAGCATATCCATTCCGCTTCCTCCCGCTTGGAAATGTCGAAGCTTGCCTTCTTTATCAAATACATAATAAGCAGGAACATATTTGTTTTCGAAGGCATCTGTTAATTTATGCTCGCTATCTACAAAGATCGGTTGAATAATATCATGCCCCATGGCCATTTGATTGATCACTGAAACGTCTAAATCATCTTCTGAACGAGGCATATGTACAGCTACTACATTTAATTCATCTTCATATTCATCGCGAAGATCATTGATCTCAGGCATCGCTTCCTTACATAAATAGCAGCTGACTGACCAGAAATGAATCAACGTTGGTTTCTTACCTACTAATTCTTCTTTTGTCACTTCTCCATTGATCCATTTAGTCGCTCCAGTTAATTCAGGCATTTGTTCTCTTAATTTCAAGTTCTTCCACCTCTTATTATATTGTTTATTTATTTATAATAATTATTAATTAATATATTTTATATTATAGGAACTGTTTTTAATTACGTCAAGATACTAGACTTATATTTTTAAATTACTTTTTCAGAGATGAAGAATGACTTAATACTCCTAATTGATTGAAACGAAAGGTGCGAGACTCCTGCGGGATCAGCGTGACAGGTGAGATCCCGCAGGCGCTTTAGCGCTGAGGAAGCTCACCGCGCGCCCCGCGGAAAGCGAAGCATCCTGGAGTGAAATCAACCTTTGCTTTTTTATGACAGACTTTCATCAGTTCTTCAGAAATGAATCGGAATTTATCATGCCAGACCCCTGCTATCAATGGTAAAATAACAGGACAGAAAGGTGGTTTTTACGTTGGAACATCGTCTGAATGACAGTGTGAAAAATATAGAGATATCAGGAATCCGGAAGTTTTTTAATTTAGTAGGCGGGACAGAAGATATGATTTCGCTGACGATCGGTCAGCCCGACTTTCCTACGCCTCTGCACGTGAAAGAAGCTGGCATTAAATCTATTCATAATAATTTCACCAACTATACACATAACGCGGGATTTATCGAACTGCGAACGGCAGCGGCAAACTTTGTACATAATAAATACAAACTGAATTATAACCCTGAGACGGAAGTCATCATTACAGTTGGTGCAAGCCAAGCCATCGATGTGGCACTTAGAACCATTTTATGCCGCGGAGATGAAGTGATTCTTCCTGGACCGGTTTATCCTGGCTATGAGCCGATTATTCATATGTGCGGGGCAGCACCTGTCATGGTTGATACACGTGATAATGAATTTAAGCTAACAGCCGATTTAATTGAACAGGCAATTACTGAAAAGACAAAAGCTCTGATCTTGCCTTACCCATCCAATCCGACCGGCGTCAGCTTGTCTGAAACAGAGCTGCAAGAAATTGCCGAACTGTTAAAAGATAAAGATATTTTTATCATTGCGGACGAAATCTACAGTGAGCTCACATATGATCAAACGCATGTGTCCATTTCGCAGTTTTTAAAGTCTCAAACGATTGTGCTCAATGGCTTATCAAAGTCTCATTCCATGACCGGCTGGAGAATTGGACTATTATTTGCCCCTGAAGCGATTGCTAAACATATTTTGAAGGTGCACCAATATAATGTATCTTGTGCGTCTTCCGTGTCACAAATGGCGGCGATTGAAGCCTTGACTGCAGGGTGTGATGATGCTTTGCCGATGAGAGAGCAATATAATAAGCGCCGGGAATATGTATTCGAACGTTTATCCAACATGGGGTTAGACGTGGTAAAACCTGATGGAGCTTTTTATTTCTTTGTGAAGATACCAGACCAGATCACGGAGTCTTCTTTTGATTTCTGTTATAAGCTAGCCACTTCGTATAAAGTGGCTGTCGTTCCAGGAAGTGCTTTTTCTGCGTTTGGTGAAGGATATTTCCGGCTGTCTTATGCTTGTTCAATGGAAATGCTTGAAAATGGATTAGACCGGATAGAGGCTTATTTAAATACATTGGCTCTGAAATAATTAATAGCCCCCTTCTAACGCGCTCAGAAGGGGGCTGTTTTAGTTCCAGTATTTAATTAGAGCTTGCGTTCCGCTTTCTTCTTCTCCTTTAGCTGCTAGTTCTTCATACATGTCTTTTGCCATTGTCAGACCTGGAAGATCTAATTCCATTCGCTCCGCTTCTTCTAAAGCGATTTTCATATCTTTAATAAAATGTTTAATATAAAATCCCGGAGCATAGTCGCCTTTGATGATACGAGGGGCTAAATTGGAAAGTGACCAGCTTCCTGCTGCACCGCTTGCAATACTTTTTAACACCGTTTCAGGATTCAGTCCTGCTTTTTTGGCATACAATAAAGACTCACAGATTCCAATCATATTTGTCGCAATCGCTATTTGATTGCACATTTTTGTATGCTGTCCTGCACCTGCATCCCCTTGATACACAATATTTTCTCCGATGATTTCTAACAGCGGCAAGATATCAGTAAATGTCTCATAGTCTCCTCCTGCCATGATCGCTAAAGTGCCATTTTTCGCTCCTATATCCCCGCCTGAAACGGGGGCATCGATCGACCTGACTCCGATCTCTTTCGATTTTTCATAAATCTCTTTCGCCAAACTTGGCTTTGACGTCGTCATATCCACCACAATTTGACCTGGACGGCTATTGGCTAATAGGCCGTTAGAGCCAAAGTACACCTCTTTCACATCTTTCGGCTCTCCAATAATCGTAAATATTATATCGGACTGTTTCGAAAGCTCCCCTGGCGTTTCACACCAGATCGCTCCATTTGATAACAAGTCATTAGCTTTATCCTTCGTCCGAGTGTAGATCGCTAACGGATAACCAGCTTGTTGAATATGACGGGCCATACTTTTCCCCATAACGCCTATTCCAATAAAACCAATGGTTTGTTTATCTTTCATTTTTATAGCCTCATTCCCTAATCATTTTGCCTAACTTATTAAATCAAAAAAAGAGACCTGCCGCTAAGACAGGTCCCAAGAAAAGGGGGGGTGTGAGTGAGAATCTCCAATTGATAATGCTTAATTATATCGTTCCCCGGCCCCTGTCTTTTTAAACCCATATTGATAAAAAAATTTTTAAATAGATCTCACCATTCCGCCATCTACTAGAAAACTGCTTCCAGTCATGTAGGTATTCTCATCTGAAGCGAGGAAAGCCACCACATTGGCAAACTCTTCAGGCTTTCCATACCTGCCAAGAGGAATCTTATTCTTCATTTGTTCTTCCTGCTGCTCAATTGAAATTCCTTGTTTATCCGCATTGAATTCATCAAGATGACGGACACGGTCTGTAGCAATTCTTCCTGGGGCTACTGTATTGACAAGGATGTTATCATTAGCGAATTCCTCTGCCAGCGTTTTAGATAGACCGACAATGCCTGTGCGGAATGTATTTGAAAGAATTAAACCCGGAATAGGCTCTTTAATAGAGGAAGAGGCAATGTTAATAATTTTCCCTCCCTGTTTCTTTAAATACGGCAGTGCTTCACGAATCACTCGTATGTAAGAAAGCAGATTTAATTCAAATGCACTTTGCCAATCTGAATCGCTCATGTCTTCAAACTTGCCAGCCTTTGGACCTCCTGCATTATTTATTAAAATATCAATTGTTCCGAAATGCTTCACTGTCTCTTCTGTCAGTTTTTTTATCTGAGTCGGATCCGTTATATCACATACCATATATTCGACTTGTCCATCGTATTGTGATTTAATTTCTGCTTGAACTTCAGACAATTTATCTTCTGAGCGGCTAGCAAGCATGACATTGGCTCCCTTTTGCGCCAGCTTTTGCGCAATGGCTTTTCCTAGTCCTTGACTTGAAGCTAATACTAAAGCAGTTTTTCCTTGAAATTGATTCATGTATGTATGCCTCCCACTTGTTAATCTGTTTACTATTATAATATAGTTTGAATTTTCGTGCATTTTTCTTGTCTGCTTTTCTTAATAAAAACAAAAAAAATCCAGGCAATGAATTGCCTGGACCAAAAAAGTGGGGGAAAATGAGAATGAAAAGGCTAAGTGAGTCTTCTCATATGCTGTTATATCATTTATACCCACTTTTTTCGTATTAAACACATAAATGAAACATTTATTTAGAAACTTTTTTTACCGCTTGGATGACTTCACCATAAGTTCGCAAATTTAGTGCTTCTTCTGCCAGATTTTCCATCTCAGCTTTTGAAAGGCGTTTCAATTGTGAGCGAGCTTTTAATATGGATGTAGCACTCATTGAGAATTCATCTAAACCTAATCCGAGCAGAATAGGTATAGCCACTTCATCTCCAGCCATTTCACCGCACATGCCAGCCCATTTGCCTTCTTTATGAGCGGCATCAATCACCATTTTGATTAAGCGCAGAATGGATGGGTTATAAGGCTGATACAAATAAGACACTCTTTCATTCATCCGATCCGCTGCCATCGTATATTGAATTAAATCATTCGTCCCGATGCTAAAGAAGTCGACCTCTTTCGCAAATTGATCAGCTAAGATAGCTGTTGACGGAATTTCGACCATGATTCCTACTTCAATATTTTCTGACACGCTGACACCTTCATCAATTAATGATTGCTTCGCCGATTCAAGTGCCGCTTTCGCTTCACGGAATTCATCTAATGTAGCGATCATAGGAAACATAATTTTTAAATTTCCATAGACGCTTGCACGAAGCAAGGCTCGAAGCTGAGTTTGAAAAATATCTCGATCCTCTAAGCATAAACGAATGGCCCGGAATCCTAGAAAAGGGTTCATTTCCTTTGGCAAATCTAAATAAGGAAGCTCTTTATCTCCGCCAATATCTAATGTGCGGACGACAACCGGCTTACCATCCATTCCTTCAAGCACGGCTTTATAGGACTCGAACTGTTCGTCTTCGGTCGGCAATTGGTCTCGGCCCATATAAAGAAATTCGGTTCGATACAGTCCAATGCCTTCTCCGCCATTATTAATCACACCTTTTAAATCTTTAGGCGTGCCAATGTTCGCAGCCAGTTCTACATGATATCCGTCGGCAGTAACCGTTTTCTCATTCACGAGTTTTGCCCACTCTGCTTTTTGCTCTTCATACTGTGCAGAAATCTCGCGGTATTCAGCCAGCAATTCTTCAGTCGGATTAATATGTACTTGTCCTTTTAATCCGTCCACTATGACCATGTCGCCATTTTCAATTTGCTGAGTCACTTCTTTCGCTCCAACGACTGCAGGGATCTCCATTGAACGGGCCATGATCGCCGAGTGAGACGTTCTGCCTCCGATATCAGTTGTAAACCCTTTAACAAATTCACGATTTAATTGAGCGGTATCTGAAGGGGTGAGATCTTCAGCGATGATAATGACTTCTTCAGCAATTAAGCTTGGATTCGCCAGTTGAACTTGCAGTAAATGAGCAAGGATTCGCTTAGTTACATCGCGAATGTCAGCAGCGCGTTCCTTCATATAATCATTGTCCATCGACTCGAACATCGCAATGAACATATCCCCTGTTTCTTTTAAAGCGTGTTCTGCGTTGACAGAATCTGTTTTGATTTTTTCCTCAATTGGCTGAATGAGTTCAGGATCACTTAAAACCAGTAAATGAGCTTCGAAAATGGCCGCTTTATCCGCGCCAAGATCTTTGTATGCCTTTTCTTTAATCGTTTCAAGATCCGTTTTTGCCGCTTGAAGAGCAGTCTGAAATCGATTGACTTCTTCCGCTGGATCGGAAACAGATGACTGATTAAATGATAAGTCAGGTTCTACTAATCGGTAAGCTTTAGCAATCGCAATTCCATTAGAAGCAGCAATTCCATTAAGAATGGTTGACATTACTCCGCCAAACCTTCTTTAGTTAATACATCCTTTAATTCTGCAATCGCTTCCGATTCGTCGCTGCCTTCTGCTGTAATTGTAATATCAGCCCCTTGGCCGATTCCAAGAGACATAACACCCATGATTGATTTTAAGTTTACTTTTTTCTCTTTATATTCTAAGTTAATGTCGCTTGAGAATTTACTCGCTGTTTGCACTAATAATGTTGCCGGGCGAGCATGAATACCTGTTTCAGCTGTTACTTTGAATGATTGTTGTGCCATTTTTATCTTCTCCTTTACATCTTAGAACTATATTTGCATTTTTACATTACATGAAAAATATCTTATCTGCAATACTTGTATTTACAAGTTGCGATAATCGTAATAAATAGACGGGTTGTGCCTTCTTAGAGAATATCATTACTTGCTCTTGAGCTCAATTATCAAGCATTATTATATTGATCATTTTGATCACTTTGTTTTACAATAAAGTGGAAATATGGAAGGGTTGATAGACATGTATTACAAAAGACACGAAGCCTTTCGATACGCTTTTCAAGAACCGGTAGAAGCTTCCCTTGAAATTTACCAAAAAGCAGACCAGTCGCTTGTATGTATCGACAGCTCAACAGCAGATATTCTGGACCTAAGTCCCAATGGCTTAAAAATGGTTTCTGATCTCGATATCGACCGGGCAGAAGATCCGCTTGTACGCATTCGCTTTCTATTGTCAGAGGCCACAATTGAAATAAATGGACACATCAATTGGAAAAAAAAGATGGGATCGAAATTTGAATATGGCTTCAGCGGCAATGATGATGATCAAACGAAACAGCTAATTGTGAATGAACTGAAAATGTACACCAAGAAACAGCTGAGAAGAAGGTAAGGATCAAAAGCGGGAACTTGACTAGTACGTCTTGCTAATCAATTTTCCGCTTCTTTCTATATTCTCTCCGCATGTTATTTTTTGTTGCGGAATCAGAACCTATACATACAAGGCATCAGCTCCTTGGTTCTTCTAGATAGGTATAAATGACGTTCCCCCCGCGCTGTGCGATTCCCCTAAAATGTTTAAAGTCTTCCCTCTTCACTAGCACTTTCCGAAATTCTAGGAAATTCTCTTTGCTGACAAAGCACTCTTTTATTTCTCCATTTTTTAATTGTTCCATTTGCTGCACGATGTTTTCGCTAGACATTTCATCACTTCCTTTTGAAATAATTGAATAATTTAAAAAATACATATAATTCCCACAAAAATACTTTACTCTTTTAACTAAATAAGGCAAACTGTAAAGTAATACAATTACCTGCATATAATAAGAAAAAGGCGGAACACCTTCCTCATCTGTTTCCCCTTTGTATTATTATATCGGTTTAATGGAGGAACAACAAAAAGTAAACGTTTACAAATGAAGAAGAAGGAGAGAGAAAGATGACTAAGGCAGAAGTGGGGAATGTAATCGAATTTAAAGAAGGATTACGAGGAATTGTTGAAAAGATCAACGAAAACTCTGTAATCGTAGATTTAACCATCATGGAAAACTTCAGATACTTGGAGTTAGAAGAAAAAACCGTAGTCAATCATAAGAATTACACTATTATTCAACCTTCTGTTAATGCCTAGCCAGCGAGCCTTCTGCTCGCTGGTTTTTTTAAGCTTTTGTTATGACCGCTTCCTCACTGAACCAATCGCCTGCTCCTTGCAGATTATTGAGTTGAGCGGGACTGGCGATTTGGTTAAGCGCTGATAGAATGTTCAAAGCCGCCGTTAGAGTTGGGTTACCCGCTGATAGAATGCCCAAAGCCGCCGTTAGTGCTATATCAGTGGCAATTTTCCTCCTATAGAGAAGAGATCCTTTCCCCTACTCTATGAATCATATATTTTATTACCATTTTGTTCGGGATTTTGTTACAATAATGCCTGTGATTGAAGGAGGGAGTATCTGTTTCATGTTTATATTAAAAGACTGGCGATTGCTAAGCAGCATCGTTTTAGCCCATATTCTTTTATATATCACTTTTTCTGACCGTGATATTTTTTGGTATATTTATACCGCTGCTAATTTATTTTTCATTAGCTTGGCTATAATGAATGAAAAGATTGATGACAAGCAGAGAACCCGAAGCTTTATTAAATATGGTTTGCTGTCGGGCTTGTTATTATATGGGTTGTTTTGGATCGGCCACTTACTGCTTCCTTACCTCCCGTTTTCATGGGATCGTCAAGTATCAAAAATGTACAGCTGGTATTCGCCGCAGTTTATCTGGCACTATATTGTACTTATTCTTATCTTCATTCCTGGGGAAGAATTATTTTGGCGAGGCTATGTTCAAAAAAAGCTCTCTCATTACTTTAATGATTTAACTGCGATTCTAGTTACCTCAGCGCTATATGCTTCTGTATTTATTTATTCTGATAAATGGATTTGGGTCATCGCAGCCTTCATTGGCGGACTGTATTGGGGCGCTCTTTATGTATGGAAACGCAGCATACCGATGCTGATTATCTCCCATTTAGTATTTACACTGCTGCTAATCGTCATCTTACCCTTGAGATAATTTAGAAAAAAGAGCCTGCGGGCTCTTTTTTTTGTTCATTCAAGCAAAAATTGGTGAATAATAAAGTAAAATGGATATAACACCATTTACTTTAGACTAACAAGATCAAACGTGTTCAAAAGGAGAGTGTCAGATGAAAAAGTGGAATAGAAGCATGTGGCTTTCCCTGGTTATTCCCTTCGCCATGTTAAGCGGCTGCAGCAGTGATGAGGAGAAAGCAGACCCTCCTGCTGAAGCAGAAGAAATGAAAGAAGTGCCTTCTGAAGAAAACGAAAAAATCCGGCTGCTGGAAAAACAGTTAACTTACAAACTTGATGGCCAGACAAACACGGAAACAGCTTTCTTAAAAAATAGTGATCATCAGCCCTACTCGCTTTATGTCTTGCAGAATTTTGAATTCACAGCCGAAGAACCACAAAAAGATGTCATCTTCAGTAAACAGGAAGATCAGTATTTTATGCGCATCGAAGTGCTTTCCGTCAAGGAGCCAGACAGCCTTATTGAAGAAGTGAATACTGCCCTGTCCACAGTCAACCCTAACGTTCAAGAGCTTCCCGCTTCCGAGGCAGGAGCCTGGCTTTCAAATGCACGTATTTTCCAAAGCGCAGCAGATGATTCAACAGTCACTGCCTACTTGATTCCTTCAGGAAATAAGACCATTAAATTAACGGTGTTTGATAATAGCAAACAGCGCTATCAATCAGCTTTTTTAACGATGGCAGAAACATTATCGCTTAAATAACCTTAAAATTAGACTTGCCATCATCAGCTCTTGTTTCCAAATTCATTCTGGAACAAGGGCTTTTTATATGAACCTCAGAAGCCCCAATTATTATTTCTTCCAAAGTAAAAATAGAAACACTAGACTGATGCATCCAAAAATAGGATACAAGAATCCAAGCAAGGTGCCGTATGAGATTTGGCTTAATAGAAAGCCCGCTGAAAAAATAATTAAATATAGTATGCCAGGAGGCCAATGAACCTTCTGAGACATTTGCTGCTTTAATCCATAGGCGTTTCCGATCACCGATGTAAAAATTTCACCATAGATTAGAAAAGCATACAGATAGTGAAATGCCGGAAGAAACTGCTCCACAATATAAGCCATCGGAATTTCATAAGAAGCGATATCTTCCACTTGAATTAAACAGGCATGACTGGCAAGCATGAGCAGCATTAAAGCTCCACCACCTAAAAACGCGCCTCTTTTGATAACTTTTTTATCATTTACTTCACTGGCAAGCGGAACTAGCACAGCTTGGGCTAAAGCAAGATTTAATGCTGTATAGCTTAAAGGAGAAAGCCAGGTGCGCCATGTGTGATCTTCATCCTTTCCTAACAAAAGATCGGTTAAAAAATCCGGTTCTGTTACCGCTGCCCCAGCTAAACGCAAGTGGAAAATGATCATTAATGGCACCACAACAACATTTACAGCCAGCAAACCTTTTACTCCCTTTTTCACCACTATAAAACCTGCTGCAATCGTCAACAGAATTCCGCTGTTTCCAGGCAAATTAAAATGTTCATCAAATAAGGCTCCCGTTCCAGAGAGCATGACTCCAGTCACTCCGATCAGCATGAAAAACTGCAAAAGGTTCACCCATCCCGCTATCCGCTGTCCGAATAAATGTATGTTGAGCTCCCGGTAAGAAGCAGCTTTTAGATCGATGGCAGTGATCATCATCTTTGCTCCTAAAAATATAAATAAGCAGCCGCTGAATAAAATCGCAGGCATGCCATAAAAGCCGAATTGAGTAAAAAATTGAAAGATTTCCTTCCCAGTGGCAAAACCGGCTCCAATAATGGTGCCTATATAGACAGCCGCTATTTGAAAGGCTCCGATCCAGGTTTTCATGATCCACCCCCGCTCTTTGACATTAATTCACCTTATGCTTGTCTCTCCCGATTAAGAAGAGATTGAAAAATTTTTTAAACAAAATACTTGAAAGTCAAAAAAGGTCAAATTATAATAAAGTCAAACAAGATCAAATAAGGTCAAACCTCTCCTGTTAAATAAACGGGACATTTTTTCAGCCCAAAGGTCAAAAAAAGTCAAATATATATACAAAAGGAGATGAACAAAAATGTTATGTCAAATTTGCCAGCAAAACCAAGCAAATGTTCAGCTGCGTATTCATACAAACGGTAAAGGAAAACACTTTCACTTATGTTCAGACTGCTATAAAAAAGAAAAACAAGCGATAGGAGGCAGCCCAATGAATTTTCAGCAATTCGGTGGATTTCCACTAGATGAATTTATGAAAGGCTTTGGATTTCCTCATTCGAGTGAAAAGCCACAGGCAGAACGCCCACTCCACACACAGCATGACGGTCACCACGGAGGCAACGGCTTTTTGCAGGAGTATGGAAAAAACTTAAGCGACTTAGCTAAAGCAGGATTAATTGACCCTGTGATCGGCAGAGAAAAAGAAATCGAACGCGTGATTGAAACACTAAACCGCAGAAATAAGAACAACCCGGTGCTCATTGGTGAGCCAGGTGTCGGTAAAACAGCGATCGCAGAGGGTCTGGCTTTAAAAATAGCTGAGGGCCAAGTGCCTCTAAAATTAAAAAATAAAGAGGTTTATCTTTTAGATGTCGCGTCACTCGTAGCTAACACAGGTATTCGCGGACAATTTGAAGAAAGAATGAAGCAGTTAATTACTGAATTGCAGCAGCAGAAAAACATCATTCTCTTTATCGATGAAATTCATCAGCTAGTAGGCGCAGGTTCAGCTGAAGGTTCTATGGATGCCGGTAACATTCTTAAACCTGCTCTTGCACGCGGTGAACTTCAAGTCATCGGTGCAACCACATTGAAAGAATACCGTCAAATTGAAAAGGATGCGGCTCTTGAGCGCAGATTCCAGCCGGTGATCGTCAGTGAGCCTACTGCAGAGCAAGCTGTTCATATCTTAAAAGGATTGCAAAAACGCTATGAAGATTTTCACGAAGTGACATTTACACAAGAAGCACTAGAAGCATGTGTTCACCTATCTCACCGCTATATTCAAGATCGATTCCTGCCGGATAAAGCGATCGACTTAATGGATGAAGCGGGTGCGAAGCTGAATTTAACAATCAATACAGAAGACCAAGAATCCATCCAGGAGCGCTTAGCACGAATTGCCGCTGAAAAAGAAGCCGCGCTGAAAAATGAAGATTACGAAAAAGCGGCTCAATTACGAGATGAAGAAGCAGCATACAGCAACATGGAGGGCAAACCTGTAGAACGCCCGACGGTTACAGTAGAAACGATTCAGCAGTTAATTGAAAAGAAAACCGGTATACCTATTGGCAAGCTTCAGCAGGATGAGCAGCAAAAAATGCGCGATCTAGAGGCAAACCTGACTCGAAAAGTAATCGGTCAAAAAGATGCAGTCAAAAAAGTAGCGAAAGCAATTCGCCGCAGCCGTGCTGGATTAAAGTCGAAGCACCGGCCAATCGGTTCCTTCTTATTCGTCGGTCCTACAGGTGTCGGGAAAACGGAACTCACAAAAACGCTGGCGGAAGAATTATTCGGATCTAGTGAAGCGATGATCCGTTTAGATATGAGTGAATACATGGAGAAGCACAGCACGTCTAAATTAATTGGTTCTCCTCCGGGATATGTTGGTCATGATGAAGCCGGCCAATTAACCGAGAAAGTGCGCCGCAATCCATACAGCATCATTCTCTTAGATGAGATTGAAAAGGCTCATCCTGATGTGCAGCATATGTTCTTGCAGATATTAGAAGATGGACGCCTGACGGACAGCCAAGGACGCACAGTCAGCTTTAAAGATACCGTCATTATTATGACAAGCAATGCCGGAGTAGCCAACAAAACAGTGAAGGTTGGATTTGGCAGCAATTCAGCGATGAAAGAAAGTTCTCTATTAGATTCTCTAAGCCAGTTTTTCAAACCGGAATTTTTAAACCGATTTGACAATATTATCGAATTTAATAAGCTGCAAAAAGAAGATCTGCACCAAATTGTTGATCTGATGCTTGAAGAGTTAACTGCTGCGCTGTCCGAGCAGAACATGACTCTGACTGTAACACCGGAAGCGAAAGATCAGCTTGCAGAGCTTGGATATCACCCTGCATTTGGTGCTCGTCCGCTTCGCCGGGTGATTCAAGAACAGCTTGAAGACCGGATTGCAGACTTGATTTTAGATGATCCAGAAGTGAAGGATGTAATAGCTGTCGTAGAAAACAGAGACATTTCCTTAAAGCCACACAATGAATAAAGATGGTGCCAGTTCACAGGAGACCACTGAAAATTTTTTGTTAAATTGGTGTGGTTTGATTTCCACTTCAGGATGCTTCGCTTTCCGCGGGGCGTGCGGTGAGCCTCCTCAGCGCTAAAGCGCCTGCGGGGTCTCACCTGTCACGCTGATCCCGCAGGAGTCTCGCACCTTCCGTTCCAATCATTTTAGTACTATGAGACCAGTAACTTTAACCAAATGACTAGAATGTAAAAAGAATCCTAAAGCTGTTGGGGTAAATATTAAGTAATATAAAGCGGGAAATAAGAAAAAAGCCGGGATCATTCCTAAAATGGAATTGTTCCGGCTTTTTTGTTTAAGATCCAACAAAGAAAATGAAAATATCGACAGATTTACAGGGGCCGCAGTTTACATGGCATCTGTTTATTTTTTACCGCTTATCTATTTTGATATCATCTACTGCATCCAGCCATTTTGAAATCGGCTCAACAACAGATTCCATGCAATCCGCTTCAAAAGGTGAAATCAGCTGGGCCTTCTCCACGATTTCTGTAAAAGAAAGACTTCCGCCAATGCGGCAAATCGCCAAATAATCCTCCCAGGCTTCTTCCTTATTCTCACGCATCCGTTTCCAAAATTGCAGCGCGCAGACTTGAGCAAGCGTGTAATCAATATAATAAAATGGCACTTCATAAATATGTCCTTGTCTCTGCCAGTATCCTCCCGCTTCAAGAAAGGGAATGCCTTCATAGTCCCGCTCAGGCAAATACTCTTTCTCAATTTCTTTCCAGATCATTTTTCTTTCTTCCGGTGTTAATTCCGGCTCTTCATAGATGCGATGCTGAAACTCATCTACAGCTGCACCGTAAGGCAAGAAAAGAAGGGCGCTGCTCAAATGAGAAAACTTATATTTGTCTGTATCTTCTTTAAAGAACCGTTCCATCCATGGCCATGTAAAAAACTCCATGCTCATAGAGTGGATCTCACATGCTTCATAGGTAGGCCATAAATATTCCGGAACCTCGCAGTCTCGGCTGGAATACACTTGAAAGGCATGGCCGGCTTCATGAGTTAACACATCAATATCACCTGAAGTTCCATTGAAGTTAGCAAAGATAAAAGGAGAATGATAGTCTTCTAGAAAAGTGCAATATCCGCCGCCAGCTTTTCCTTTCACTGCAACAAGATCCATTAATTCACGGTCTAGCATGAATTGAAAGAAGTCACTCGTCTCTTCTGATAACTCCTGATACATTAACTTGCCATTTTCAATAATGTACTCCGCATCGCCCTTTGGCTTCGCGTTCCCGCTCGTAAATTGAAAACTCTCATCATAGAACTTTAGTGAATCGACGCCGATCCTTTTTTGCTGACGGTGTCTAAGTTTGGAAGCCAGTGGTACGATATGTTTTTTAATTTGTTCTCTGTAGACCTTCACCTGTTCCGCCCCGTAATCAACTCGCGATAGCCGGTGATAGCCTAGTTCAACGAAGTTAGCATACCCTAGCTTTTTTGCCATCTCCGTTCTCACCTTCACCAATTCATCGAATAATTGGTCAAACTCACTTTCATGATCAGCAAAAAAAGAAAAACGGGCTTCTGCTGCCTTTTTGCGAAGCGTGCGATTTTCTTCTTCCAAATAAGGCTCGAGTTCAGCCAGCGTTAACTCTTTGCCATTAAAATCAATTTGAGCAGAAGCGACCAGCTGAGTATATTGAGAAGACAGTTTATTTTCCTTTTCAAGCAAAGGCAGAATGTCGTCCGAGAATGTTTTCACTTGTGATTCCGCCAGCAGAAATAACTGTTTGCCAAAAGTCTCTTCTAGCTCTTTTCGGTAGGACGAAGATAATAAAGCTTTATTCAGACGTGAAGCAATTCCCTCCATTTTTGGAGACAATTCATCCATATAATCCTGTTCCAGCTTGTAAAATTCATCGTTCGTATCAATTGTATGTCTAATATAGCAGAGGTCCATCATGGTACTGACTCCGCTTCTGATTTTATTAATTCTCTTTAATATTTCAATTTGATCAGTGGCAGATGAAGCTGATAATAACCCGGTTAGTAATGATTCAATTTCAGTTTCAACAGTTGTCCAGTCCGGACGCTTGTATTGATAGTCTTTAAACTTCATCCTGTTCCCCTTTCTAAACCTAGGATAAATCCCTGATGGATAAACCGAGCTTCCTTAAAAGCTCAATGGCCGTTTGCTGTTCCTCTTCACTCAAAGTCTGCATTAATTGATGAATGTTTTCTTCATGCTGAGGAAAAATACGGTCTATAAAGTGTTTGCCTTCTTCAGAAATCTCTGCATATGTCACCCGCCGGTCAGCCGGATGCGCGACCCGCTTCAATAAAGATTTCTTTTCTAACTTATCTACTACATATGTGATGCTGCCGCTGGCAAGCAGGATTTTACTGCCAATTTGCTGAAGGGGCTGAGGACCTTTATGATATAAAAGTTCAAGAACAGCAAATTCAGTAGGGTTTAATCCAGATTCGTAAATATATTCATTCACTTGTTCATTTAAGACTTTATATGCTCTTGATAGGACAATAAATAATTTTAACGATTGTTTACGTTCATCCATATGACTCATACAGTGCCTCTCATTTCTGTAAATTAACTCTTTTGGTTCATCAAGCATTCACTTATTTTCCTGGATACCAAATCGTCCAATTGTGATTCACGGCTGCTTCGACTTTGCCATGTTTTTTAAAATGCCGAGCCAGAAGTTCCGACATATCTGTTTGAATTTCCTTCAATACTTTTCTGCCCTTAAACATGAAGTAGTCTCCCCCGCCTCCTGCACGGTAATTATTCATCACCACTTGATACATCCTGTCTGATTTAACTTCTTCCCCTTGATGAGTCAAGGATACGACACGGCTGCCCTCTGCTTTTGTTAAGTCAATACAATACGAGATCCCTTCCCACATATCATAATTATAATGCTGAGGCTTTGGGTAAATAAATTTCGGATTTACGACGGGTCTCTCCTCATGATCTAGGGAAAAATAGGAAGCCGAACGCTCTAAAGCTCTTCTCATATCATCTCCAGATATTTCAATAACCATTAAAGAATTGGGATAAATGTAGTTCGCGACAATATCTCTCATCGTCACTTGGTTTGGAAGACCGGGAGATCCATTATGAAATAGAGCTGTACTTGAAATATCAGCCCCGGCTGCTTCCATCTGCACGCGGTTAATCAATTCAATTAAAGGATGTTCCGCAAGCCTTACCGTTAGCGGATCATCAATTTTCATATCTCCCTCTACATAACCAATCACCTCATCAAGCCATCTTTGCGTGTCTCTTTCTTCACGTTCGACAAGCTTAATGAGGTCTTGATCGGTTTTCAGCGTTTTCGCATCGATCAGATGTGGAGTGGCAGACTCTATGATATAACGGCCATCCCCTTTGGCAAGTTCCAGCGTCACTTGTCCGATGCTTTCACCAGAGAACCCCGGCTGCACCACCGTTACTCCATTCACCGTTTCAGCCATTCTCCTATGCTGATGGCCTGTCAGCAGAATATCAATTCCATCCACTTCCGTACAAATACGGTAAGCCTGATTCTCCCCTTTTTCTTTTCGCTCAATCCATTCGCCGTTGGACAGATTGACTTCAAATCCGCCATGATAAGAAACAACCATCACATCAGGTTGTTCATGACGATGAATATACTCAACCCATTTTTTCACAGATTCCACGGCATCCAAAAACTTCAGCCCTGAAATGTGGTCCGGCTTTTCCCAATTTGGTATGTAATGTGTCGAAACTCCTAACACGGCTGCTTTCATCCCATTAGCAAATTCTTTTATAATATAAGGACAGCCAAGAAAAGGTTCCTCTTCTTCATTCACAATATTGCAGCTTAAGAATGGGAAGTCTGCATCGCGAGCCGCTCTTTCTAGAACTCCAAGGCCATAGTTAAACTCATGATTTCCGAGAATCGCCGCATCATAGCTTAAATGATTCATCGCCTTCACCATCGGATGTGCCTCTTCTTGATTGCTTCTGACATAATTTGCAGCTAATGGCGTCCCCTGCAAGAAATCTCCATTATCAATCAGCAGCACATGTTCATCCGTTTGTTGAAGTTCTTTAATATAGGAAGACAATTTAGCCAGACCAACATCCGTGCGGCTATTCGTTCCATATTGGATCGGCAAGATTGCTCCGTGAATATCACTCGTTTCGAGAATAATTAATTTCTCTTTCATACAGTGTCCCCCTCGTTCTTTCTCTTACTTCAAACTTACACGTTTTCACTGTCTTTTTAAAGTAGTAAATGATCACAGAGACTGGTTCTTTTAACTTATTAAGAGAAAACAAGAAAGTTTTGCTATAATAGTAATAATGACAGTAAAAGGACGACAACCCTATGAAAAATAAGAAGACACGTATGATATATTTAGCCATTGTGATTATTCCAACCCTTCTATCCATTCTATTTTTCTACCAAGTACTCCAGGATCGGGCGGAAGAACAGCGGAATACTCACCTAGAATGGGTCGCCAATATTCACAAGAATCAAATGGATCAGTTCATTAGTGAGATCAAAGTAAGTCTTAGTATATTAGCGGTCAGTGCTGAAGATCAGCTAACTGATTTGAATAAAGTGCAGAATACCCTCAAAAAAACAGCTGGAAAAGATCCTCGGTATGGAGGAATATACATATTAGACTTTGAAGGCAATGTGCAAACAGGCACCAACGATCTGCTGAAACAATATAACCTGAGAAATAAGCCTTATATTAAAGATGTGCTGTTAACGAAAGATATCGTCATTTCCAATGAAGCAGAAACTCTGACGAATAATCAGCCCGTCATTGCGATTGCTACACCCGTAATGAAAGAAGATGAGGTATCAGCTATATTAATGGCTCATATGCGGCTGGATTATATGAGGAATATTATTGGCTTATTGACACCTGATCAGCACATCGTTTTTGAAAATGCCAAGCAGATTCCTATTTTCACTGTGGATGGCGGCAAAGAAAAGTCTTCTTCCGAGAATTCAGTTAAATATCCACTTTCTCAGCTTCCGTGGAATATTGTGATTTCCGATGGCAGAATGTTTGAGAAGAATGTCATGCCTCTTACCCTTTTATTCGCAGCTATTGTCATGGTGACTCTGCATATAGCCTTTGTTCTCTTAAAATACGTTATGCTTAAGCAGCAGACGAAAGTCGAGAAAATGCAGCAAGAATCACAAAAGCTGGAATTAATCGGTACGCTCGCTGCAGGCACGGCTCATGAAATACGCAATCCGCTTACAGGAATCAAAGGGCTTGTGCAGCTGCTGAATGAAAAATATAACGATCCTGAGGATGAATACTATTATTCTATTATTAATAAAGAAATCGCGAGAATAAACCAAATCGTCAGTGAGTTTCTTATATTAGGCAAGCCCACAGCCCAAAGAATTCAAGTGATTGACATCAGAGACATACTATCAGACGTCAGCCCATTAATCTCATCAGAAGCCAACTTGTACTCCATGGAATTTAATATGGTCTTGCCAGATGAAGAAACCCTTATTAAGATTAATGTCGATCAATTGAAGCAAGTGATATTAAATTTAACAAAGAATGCATTTGAAGCCATGAGCGAAGGCGGTCATTTAAGTCTAGTCGTTGATAAAGGGCCAGCACATTGTCAGCTGACGATTTCCGATACAGGCATCGGGATTGAACAAGATCAGCTCGAACTCATTTTTAAACCATTCTATACTTCTAAAGAAAATGGAACCGGCCTTGGTCTTGTCGTTTGCAAACGTATTATCGATTCCTTTGATGGAATAATTGAAGTAGACAGTGAAGAAGGAAATGGTACAAACATTTATATTACACTGCCGCTGCATCAAAAATAAGCTTGCCAATAAAACAAATAACGCACATGTCATAGTAAATGGCATGTGCGTTATTTGTTTTCAGTAAAAAAACCTAAAAAAATTATCATTTTATAGAGGAGCTGAGTTTAAGACAGTCTTTCAAAGGTAATATAGTAAAGTGAATATTATAGATAAATAATAATTTCTAGTGATGTATAAGTCATATAATAGAACTGATATAAAGAAAGAGGAGAAACAGCCATGGATATCCCAGCAACGCCTGCTCCCGCATTAGAGTGGGGAGAACGGCATGTCACTTTTTTTGATCCAGCGACACAAACGCGCCGTACACTTTCAAGCTATTCCGAAGCTAAACAATTATTGCAAGTGACATCTGATCCATTCGTTTGTACGATCGCCACCATATTTGCTATGAAATGCATCGCCGATAATTGTTCAGAAACTGAGATTGAACGATTTAAACAGGAGATACAGCGTGAGAGCCAATGCTTAAAAGATTTAATTAAAAGCGAGGCCCCCATTTCTGATTTTCTTACTCGATTATTGAAGGCCAGCACCCGCTCTCTTTCAATCAATGGAATGAAAACGGATATTGCCCATGAAGCGATTCGAATTTCTATAGAATTAGAAGAGTATTACTCTTTGCCTAAAACATCATAAATGACAATGACTGCCAGGTCTGAAGACGTCATACTGCATTTAGCAGTTGAGAGTTCAGGATCTGGCTTTTTTAGCATGATTGAATTACAGGGTCCCTTCTATCTTTAAGAGAATTTCTTTCATGTCTACCCTGCTGCCAGCGTAGCCGACGAGCTTCCTGTTCTTCCCGATCACTCTATGACATGGAATAATGACAGGCACTGGGTTCGCTTTATTCGCCTGTCCTACTGCTCGCACAGCTTTGCTATTACCAGCTAAAGCGGCTATTTCCTGATAAGACACTGTCTTTCCAAACGGAATCGTTCGCAGCGCATCCCACACCGATTGCTGAAACGGTGTGCCTTGCACGTCCAGAGGCAAATCAAAGGTGTGCAGCTTTCCTTGGAAATATTTGTGAAGCTGGTTACTTGCTTCAAGTAGCAGCGGATCATTCTGAGAGTAAACGAATCCAGGAGCTTCTTCCCGTTCGCCAAACGAAACAGAACAAATCCCTTTGGAATTACGGGTAACGGTTAGTTTGTTGATCGGACTGTCAATAATAGTATAGATATGTTCCATTTTGATCCTTCCTTTGCCATCATGTTTTATTAGCAGTTTAAGATAAAATCATGTATAATGCTAGGATGTGTTTACAGAGTTAATAAGTAAAAAGATAGTTCATTTAAACTAACTGAAGTCAGGTGAATTTACAATGTCTAAAAGGGATTATTATTTCGACAATGCAAAATTTATACTTATTTTCTTTGTCGTATTTGGTCATTTGATCCGATCATATATCGGAGATAATCCTACCATATTTGCTTTGTACGCAACCATTTATTTATTTCACATGCCAGGGTTTATCTTAGTATCTGGATTTTTCGCAAAAAGCTTTTACAAGAAGGGTTACATTAAGAAGATCTCCCAAAAGATCTTACTGCCCTTTTTTATCTTTCAGCTTGTCTATTCAATCTTTTATTTCTTTCTTTATGAGGAAAAAGCATTTGAGTTTAATTTACTCATACCGCATTGGTCACTGTGGTTTCTATTAAGTTTATTTTTCTGGAACGTCTTGTTGCTGGTTTCTGTGAAGTGGCTTAAACTTAAGCCCGTCATCGCAATATCGGCAGCATTTATCATTGGGATCTTTATTGGTGTCATTGAACATAATCTCAGTGTCTTAAGCTTTGCCCGTACGTTTGTCTTTTTCCCGTTCTTCTTAGTTGGATACTACTTAAAGAAAGAACACTTTACCTATTTATCTGGAAAAACAATTCGAACGGTGTTAGTCGTTGTTTCATTAATGATTTATTATTTCGCTTATACTCATTCTGATATTGATCAGAAATGGCTGCTAGGTTCTTCTTCGTTTGCTGATTTGGGAGCATCTGACTTAGAAGGCATTCTCATGCGAGTAGCTATCTACGTATTAAGCTTTACAATGATTGCCGCTTTTTTTGCTTATGTACCAAGAAAGAAATTTTTCTTTACGGACTGGGGCAAAAACACGCTGTATGTTTACTTGCTGCACGGATTTATCATTAAGACGTTCAGAAACAGTGAAGTCGTTAATACGGCTGAATCAGTAGTGCTTCTCTTAACCGTTTCACTGTTATTGACGATGCTTCTCTCTTCTCCTGTGGTTACTACCATCACACAGCCTTTAATTGAAACCAAATGGTCAAGGCTGAAAAGAATGTTAAAAAGAGAGCCAGAAGCGAAGAATATTAAAGAAAAGTAAGAAGGAGACAATTCACTTATGAATGTTGCTGTATGCACATTAAATGCAAAATATATCCACACGAACCTGGCTCTCCGCTGTTTAAAGGCTTATGCGGAGCCTGAATATCATATAGATCTCGCAGAATACACAATCAAAGACCCTTCTATTAATATTGTGACAGATTTATATAAGAAGAAACCTGATGTTCTCGGCTTCAGCTGCTATATCTGGAACATTGAAGAAACGATCAAAGTGATTGAAATGTATAAGAAGGTCAGTCCTGACACCATAATTATTTTGGGTGGACCGGAAGTCACTTATGATGTTCCCTACTGGCTAGATCGTATACCAGAAGCTGATTTTATAGCTATAGGAGAAGGGGAAGAAACGTTTAAGCAGCTGCTTGATGAAATCAGCGGCTCTAAAAACTTTGAATCCGTCTCTGGCATCGGCTACCGCCGTGATGGAAAACCCCACGTAAATCCTCAGCGAAATAAACTTGATTTACGTGAAGTGCCTTCCCCTTTCCGTTTTGAAGAAGATAAAGAACAGTTGGGTAAACGAATTACTTATATTGAGACAAGCCGTGGCTGTCCGTTCCGTTGTCAATTCTGCTTGTCTTCTATAGAAGTCGGCGTGCGTTACTTTAATCGAGAAAAAGTCAAAGAAGATATTCGCTACTTAATGCAAAACGGAGCTAAAACAATTAAGTTTGTCGATCGCACATTCAATATCAGCCGCAGCTATGCAATGGAAATGTTTCAATTTTTGATTGATGAACATCTTCCCGGAACTGTCTTTCAATTTGAAATTACAGCGGATATCATGCGGCCAGAGGTCATAGAGTTTTTAAATGATAATGCCCCTGCCGGCCTGTTTCGATTTGAAATAGGGGTTCAGTCAACCAATGATGAAACGAACGATCTTGTCATGCGAAAGCAAAATTGGTCTAAACTGACGAGAACTGTTCTAATGGTGAAAGAAGGAAAAAAAATTGATCAGCACCTTGATTTAATTGCCGGTTTGCCTGAAGAAGATTATCATTCCTTCCGCCAAACCTTTAATGATGTATTTGCCCTGCGCCCTGAAGAGCTTCAGCTTGGCTTTTTAAAAATGCTGCGCGGAACAGGACTTCGCATTCGGGCGCATGAACACGACTATGTATATATGGATCATGCCCCATATGAAATATTAAAGAATAATGTTCTTTCATTTGCTGATATGGTAAAGATTAAACAAGTGGAAGACGTCTTGGAGAAATATTGGAACGATCATCGAATGGATGAAACCATCGAGCATTTAGTTCAGCATGTATTCCCAACCCCTTTCGACTTCTTTCAAGCGTTCGGCTCCTATTGGGAAGAACAAGGCTGGGAACGAATTGGGCATCAATTAGAAGATTTATTTAAACGATTGTCCAGTTATCTCAGAACGACTGATCTGCCTGATATTCATCATGTAGAAAGCATTATGAAATATGATTACTTAATTAATCAGCGATACAAACCAAGAAAAACTTGGTGGACGCCTACTATGGAGAAGAAAGATCGCTCCGTTATTTATCAGCAAATTTTAGAGAACCCCTCTCTCTTAGGTGAAGAGTTTGTTCAATTAGGCTTATCCGAGAAAGATTTGTATAAACACACACTTTTGGAAGAAATGACAATGGTAAAAGAGAATGGCCAATGGTCGGAACATGATCATTTGCTTGTCATATATTTTGACCCCGCTGTCAATAAACCGCGCCCTTTTAACCTGAAAAAGGAACAATTGCACTCTAGCTAACCACTAAAAAAGGTTCTTGCCGTTCAATTCACAATGAACAGCAAGAACCTTTTTTGTGATTTCTCATTTTATATAAAAAGCCTTAAAAGCAGCATGTACCTGCTTTTAAGGCAAAGGATTAATGAGCGGTTTCGTCAACAGCTCCCTGTTTTCTGGAAACAAGGTATCCTCCAACAGCAATACCGATAAGCACGACCCAGAATGTCAGCTTCCAAGGAGTCGATTCCGGGAAATGTTCATTAAGAATCTGTACCTTTGGATGCGCAAGCGTAAAGACAGCCAGTTTAACACCTACCCAGCCGACAATCAAGAAAGCAGCCGTTTCAAGTGTAGGATATTTCTGAAGCACTTTTACAAACCATGTTGCAGCAAATCGCATAATGACAACGCCGATCAGCCCCCCAAGAAGCATGACTAAAAATTGACCTCCATCAATTCCTCCGACCTGGAACCAGCCCGTAGGAGACAACGTAACTGCAAGCGCAACTGCAGCAAGCATGGAATCAATTGCAAATGCAATATCCGCTACTTCAACCTTTAATACAGTCATCCAAAATGAAGAGCCCTTCTTTTCTTGAATTCCGTGCCCTTCAATATGATCCTCTTTATGCTTCCATTTTTTATATAAATGGTTAAAAGCTATAAAGAACAAGTAAAGAGCGCCAATAGCCTGTACTTGCCATACCTTTACTAAAAACGATATTAGAAATAGTGCTAGAAAACGGAAGACAAACGCTCCCAATAACCCATAGAATAAAGCTTTCTGTTGCTGCTCTTTTGGCAAATGCTTCACCATGACAGCCATAACCACGGCATTATCTGCAGCTAGAATCCCTTCAAGAGCTATTAGCACAAGCAGCACCCAGCCGTATTCCAGCATCATTGCTCCATCCATAAATGTGATCTCCTCCTACAAACGTATCTTTTTATATATACCCAAAAACCTTCAAACAAACAAAAAAGACCTCTGCCATAATAGGCAAAGGTCTTGCTGAGCATAATCACAATCATGCCAACAAAGCCGATGGATCAAGATCCACGAATTGACGACTTTGTTTTAGGTAAATACCTAACGCTACTCCCCTTTGACTTACGTCATTGAAGATTCAGTTGTCTGTTAAAGATATTATAATCATTTTTTGATTCAAAGTAAACTCATTTACATTACTCAGCCTGTTTTTTATTCATTCTTCTCGTTTCTTTATCGAAGAAACTATAAACCACTGGAATGACGTAAAGGGTTAAGAATGTGCTGGAAATTAACCCGCCGATGACTGTAATACCCATTGGCTGATTGATCTCTGTGCCTCCTCCTATACCTGCTGCAAGCGGAACTAGTCCTAGGATCGTTGTCAGCGCCGTCATAAGAATCGGCCGTGCCCGGTCTTTAGCAGACTCGACAATGGCCTCATAGCTGCTCATATTCAATTGTTTCCTCTGAATAATATAATCCACGATAACAATGGCATTATTAACTACTATCCCCGCGAGGATCAAGACACCAATGACAGCTGGAATACTGATCGGCGTTCTGGTGACTGTAAGGGCAACAGCTACCCCGACCACACACAGTGGAACAGTGAACATGATGACGAATGGATATTTAAATGATTCGTATTGTGCAGCCATGACGATATAAATAAGCACAATTGCTAACAGCAGGGCTAACACCATATCATCAATTGAACTTTCTAATAGGTCTCTGTCACCGCCGAACGTAATTTTTGTTTCATCCGCAATATTCAGTTTAGCGATCTCTTCATCTATCCGTTTGGAGACTGCTCCAAGGTTGGTAGCTGAGGAGTATTTAGCCGTAAATTGGACCGCTTCCTGCTGATTAATACGCTTGATGCTGACGGGTCCTTGATTGATCGTTATATCCGCCAGTTCATTTAATTCCATATAATTTCCTGATGGTGTTTTGACTAATAATTTTTTTAATTCTTCTATATTTTGGGTCACACGGTCATCATATCTGACATACACCGTTTGTACCGAAGATGTCTCATCTATTATTTGCGTAGTTAAGACACCGCGCGTGGCGTTGTTCACGATTGTAGCGATTTGAGCCGGTGCCAGGCCGGCGTCTGTTGCTTTCGCCCGGTTTACCTGGATTTGAATTTCTTTTACTGTTTCCTCACGATCAGTTGATACTTCCGTAATCTCATCAATATTTGTAATAGCTTTGTCGATATCTTTAACCGCTTGGTTTAAACGCTGTTTATCCGTATCTCGCACGTTAAACACAACCGTTTGCGGGCTGGAACCCGATGCAGATTGCAAGTTAAACGTTACTTCAGCTGTTTTATTCACTTTTTGAGCCGCTTTTACAACGTCCGGCTTGACATCATCTACATAGGCAAATACAGAACGGTCTCTCTTATCTAGATCTGTTAGTTTAACATAGAGCTCTGCCACATTCGTTGACCCTGTGCCCCTGAATGAATCTTCTTGTGTAGATCCAATAAGGCTTACATAGACGTCAGTATCTTTCTCTTTGCTGAACTCTTTTTCCATAGCTTTTACTACCTTATCTGTTTCAGCTAGGGACGTTCCGTTTTCCACTTCTACTTTTACATTGAAAAACCCCTCATCTGTTGGCGGTAAAAATTGTGAGCCGACAGTAGTTAAGCCCAATCCTCCGCCGACTAAAAAGACGAAAGCCATGAACAGAACCAAAAGTCTGTGACGCAGCGCCCACTTAATAGAACGCTCAAACTGCAGTGATGATTTAGAAGCTTTTTTATTTTCTGCTGTCTCTCTAGGCTTTTTCAGCCATCTGCTTGCGATCATTGGGATAACAGTTAAGGCCACCACTAATGAAGCAATCAAACTGAATGAGATAGTTAAGGCAAACTCTTTAAAGATTTGGCCAAGAATACCTGAAATGAACACGACCGGCAAAAATACAGCGACTGTCGTTAAAGTAGAAGCGGTAATCGCGCCTCCTACTTCTTTCGTTCCCTCTCTAGCAGCTTCCTTCGAGTCTTTGCCCATAGATAAATGACGGTAAATATTTTCTATAACCACGATAGCATTATCGACAAGCATACCGATCCCTAATGCTAAAGCACCTAGGGTCATAATATTTAAATTAAAATCAGCAAAATACATTAAAACAAAGGTGACGATAACGGAATAAGGAATGGCTACACCGATAATCAGCGGACTCTTTACATTTCTCAAAAACACAAAGAGAACAAGCATCGCAAAAGCTCCACCTAAGAGCAGCGAATTTCCGATATTTCCTATAGATAATCGAATATAGTCTCCCTGGTCAAATAAAATGTCTGCATCCACATCTTTATATTGATCCTCTTTTAACAATTCATCTAGTTTTGTTTGAAATTGTTTGGACACTTCCGCTGTATTCGCATCTGCTTGCTGAAGCACACTTAGAAGTAAAGCGGGATTTTCATTCGCTCTTGTAATAGATCCTGTTTTTTTAGGTGTAATTTCTACAGTTGCTACATCCGACACCTTTACTTCTTCTCCGCTTAGAGGATTAACAGACATCACAAGGTTTTTAATGTCTTCAACATTGGTAAGCTTGCTGACTATTCTTGTAGTAAGTGACATGCCGTCAGACTCAACGGGATCACCCGGGAGTGAAATATTATTGGCTTGAATCAGCTGAACCACATCTGACTGCGACAAGTTATATTCCTCAAGCTTTTTTTCATCCAGTTTAATTTGAAGTTCTTCTTCTAAAGAACCCGTCACACTGACATTCGCTACCCCTTCAACTGTCGTTAAATCTTGCTCTAATTCTTTAGCCAGTTTTTGAAGTTCATCTTTACTTTTTGTTGACTGAAGTGACAATTGAATGATTGGAAATTGTGAAGGGTCGAACTTAAAGAATTGCGGCTTATTAGACTCACTTGGTATAGGAGTTCGGTCAATTCGCTGCAATACGTCTGATTGCACCTCATCAATTTTGGTGCTCCAAGAAAACTCCATTAGTATTAAATTAGAGCCTTCCCTCGTCGTCGAAGTGATATTTTGAATGCCAGGAAGAGTAGCTAAACTTGCCTCTAATGGCTTGGTCACTTTCTCTTCAATTTCTGCAGGACTTGCTCCTTCATAAGAAGTAACGACGACGGCAATTGGCGGATTAATATCCGGTATAAGTTTTAATGGTATTTTTAAAAGAGACACGACACCTAAAATGATGACTAAAAACATGATGACTGTGGTGAATACCGGTCTCTTAATTGAAAAATTACTGATTCTCAACAAACAATCCCCTTTCTTCTGCTGTTCCATCTTCCTGTAAATACTTGCTTTACTAACTATAAATCACCAGCGTTTTGTTATTCAACTTTAAAACGCTAATTTATAGATAATCCTGCTTATTTTTGACAAAAAATAAACGAAATAAAAGCACCAGGCATTTCAGCGCCTGATGCTTCCAAAAAAACTTATTTACTTTCTGTTTTAGTCAGTGTCCAGCCTGTCCATGCGAACACAAGTGTTAAAATGGGGCTTAACAGACAAAAGAAAGCAAATGGCAAGTAATCGATTGTTTTCACTTCCAGCATATTCGTAATAAATACTCCGCACACTCCCCATGGAACAAGGGGGTTGATCACCGTTCCGGCATCTTCAAGCGTTCTTGACAGGTTCTTTTTGGCCAGTTTCACTTTTTCAAACTGTTTTTGAAAAGCTTCTCCTGTCAGCAAAATAGATAAATATTGTTCACCGATCACGAGATTAATTCCAATTGCCGATGCCGCAGCAGAAGTAACGGTCGTACTCGCCTTTTTTAATCGCTGCTCTACTGCTTCAAACATTCTTGGCACAACCCCAAGAGTAAACAATAAACCGCCAAGGCTAAGAGATAATAAAACAAGCGAAACGGTAAACATCATACTTTCTATTCCGCCTCTGGTCAGCAGTGCATCTACTTCGGCATTCCCTGTTTTTGCTGTATAACCAGAAAATAGCACTTGAAAAACACTAGCCAATGTCTGATTGGAATGAAAGAATGACAACAACACACCAGCAATAGAGCTGACAGCAAGCGTAATGAATGGTGAGACTTTTTTAATAGACATGATAAATAATATCAGTAACGGAATCCACGCATACCAATGAACTAAATTCTCTTGTACTAAGGTAGCTTTAATCATATCAATTTTAGGGAATTGCACTTCCCCGGCTTTTGGAGAAATCACGCCAAACAGAACAAGGGACAGGAAGAAAGCAGGAATCGTCGTCCAGCCCATATTTTTTATATGTTCAAATAAATCTACCCCTACGACTGATGCCGCTAAGTTAGTTGTATCTGATAACGGAGACATTTTATCTCCAAAGAATGCACCTGAAACAATAGCTCCTGCTGTGATGGCAGCGCTTGCATCGATTGCTTGGCTGACGCCTATAAACGCAACACCGATGGTTGCAACTGTTGTAAGCGAACTCCCAATTCCAATTCCGACGATGGCTGTAACGATAAATACAATGCTATAAAAAAAGGATGGAGTCACAAGTCCGAAAGCCGCATGAATCATCGTAGGAATTGTTCCAGAAATAATCCAGCTGCTGATAAGAATTCCAATTAAAAAGAAGATGAATACAGCATCCATGCCTGATTTTGCCCCATCGATCATACCTTCTTTCAATTTTGCAAACGATATCTTCTTCCCCATTCCATAGGCAGCCAATAGAAAGATAGAAAGTAAAATCGGAATATGCGGTACAGATTCAAGCCAAATGATAGAAGAACTGATAACTGCCATGATGACGATCGTCATGCCTATAGCCGCTGCTAAAGATGGCCTGGTGACCGGTACAATTTTAAACATAGATGACACTCCTCATGTAAGTAGATAACTTTTCTGCTTAAACGCTTTTATGCAATAAAGTGATTTAGCAGCAATTATAATTATTAAGCATGATAGGTTACGTGTCAATAATATTTTCAACATTTGTATTCTTTATACGAAAAACCAGCCTATTCCACTGGAACAGACTGGTTTTATTGTTAAATCAGGTTAGGCACTAGCGCCTCTGGACTTGGTTTGCCAATGTAGTAGCCTTGTGCCAAAGGAATACCGATGGATTGACAATATTGCATTTCTTCTTGCCGTTCCATCCCTTCTGCGAGCATGGTAATCCCTAAACCATTTGAGATAGAAAGCACTTCATGAAGGAACTGTTGTTTCTGTTCATCCTGATCACAGAATGAAATATAAGACCGGTCTACTTTAACGTAGTCAGGCTGAAGCTTTTTCAGCATTTCAACTGTAGCAAACCCTGATCCCACATCATCAAGAGCGACTTTCATTCCCTCTCTTTTATATGTATCCAGGACGTTTTTTAAATGCGGAACATCGACGATATTTTCCGTTTCAACCACTTCAAATACTAGGTTAGCGGGGTCAACCCCATAGGCATCAACGATCTTAAAAGTATGCTTCAAACAAAACTCCGGATTATAGATGGTAGAAGGAAGAAAGTTAATAAAGCTTTTCAGGTCAGCTGGCACTTTTTCTTTCCTCGTTTTAATCGCCGCTTCCCTTGCCCGCTGATCAAGCAGGGAATGCAACCCCGTTTCATTGGCTGTGCGAAAAATTTCCATCGGAGAATAGTTCTCGTCCTTCGAGCCTGATCGTAAAAGTGATTCATACCCGTAAAGCTGCATATTCTGCAAGTTAATAATTGGCTGAAGATGAGCCACCATATTTCCTGTTTGTATAAAATCGATCACTTTTTTATTTTTGAGCCGGTTGAGCAATTCCCCAAAAGGAATAAGGCGATCTGGATGCGGCTGGTCTGACGTTTGGGATAAACCCGCTAGAATAGCAGAAAAATCACTTCTGGCTGTCCAGCTTTCCATTCTTTCAGCCAGCGCTTCACTGCTCGTATATGACAGCTGATAGTAACCACGCTGATAAGGAATCTCCATTTGATCAAATGGGTTCAATTCTTTATCAGATTTTACATATAAATACCCTTTATTGTAGAGCGGAATGTGGATACCGCAATGAATACATCCAGTCATTTACTTACACCCCCAGGCTTAATTACTGCACAATCTCTTCATTTCTATTCCATTGGACTATATAGTTTAATCTGTTCGTTCTTATCCTGGAACCAGCGAAGAGCAAATTCGTTTTCAAATAAGAAGACTAAACGGTCAAAACGATCTTTCACTAGCATGCTGCGTGAATTAGAAAGATTTTCATTTACATCCTCTTCATTTTCTATCCAGCGGGCGATTTTTGAACCGATCGGCTGCATCATCACTTCTGAATTGTATTCACCTTTCATGCGGTGCTCAAATACTTCAAACTGCAGCTGGCCTACCGCTCCAAGAATATATTCTTCTGTTCTTAGCGTTTTGTACAGCTGAATCGCACCCTCTTGCACCAGCTGTTCAATTCCCTTATGGAAGCTTTTTTGTTTCATGACATTTTTCGCTGAAACCTTCATAAACAGTTCAGGCGTGAACTGAGGAAGCTTTTCATACTGAAGCAACGGCTTCTCTCCAACCAGTGTATCCCCAATTTGATAAGTGCCTGTGTCATAAAGACCGATGATATCGCCGCTTACTGCCTCATTCACGGTGCTGCGGTCATCTGCTAGAAATTGGGTCGATTGAGACACCTTTGATGACTTACCTGTCCTAGTTAATGTGACGCTCATCCCTCTTTCGAATTTCCCTGAACAAATGCGGAAGAAAGCGATACGGTCACGGTGAGCCGGATTCATATTGGCTTGGATTTTAAATACAAAACCTGAGAATTGCTCGCTTACCGGGTCGATTTCTCCTTGATCTGACATACGCGGCTGCGGTGCCGGAGCGAATTGAAGGTAGGTTTCCAAAAAGGTTTGCACACCGAAGTTCGTAAGCGCACTTCCGAAAAACACTGGTGACAACGTTCCATTAGCAATTCGTTCTTCAGAAAATTCATTGCCCGCTTCTTCAAGCAGCATGATTTCTTCTAGTGTCTGATTATATAAATCAGATTGCTTAATCTCATGATCAACAGCTAATTCGCCCTCATCATTTAAAGGCAAGAAACGGTCTTCCTCTTTTTCTGTCCGGAATTGTTCAATGCGGTTATTAAAGCGGTCATAAATTCCGAAGAATTCTTTTCCCATACCGATCGGCCAATTCATTGGATAAGATTCAATACCAAGCACTTCTTCTAGCTCAGCCAGCAATTCCAGCGGCTGTTTCGCTTGACGGTCAAGCTTATTAATAAATGTAAAGATCGGAATCCCTCTCATACGGCACACTTTAAACAGCTTTAGTGTCTGCGCCTCAATCCCTTTCGCCGCGTCGACGATCATCACCGCGCTGTCAACTGCCATCAGCGTACGGTATGTATCTTCACTGAAATCTTGATGTCCTGGTGTATCTAAGATGTTTACACGATATCCGTCATACTCAAATTGCATAACAGAAGAAGTAACCGAGATCCCTCTCTGCTTTTCGATGTCCATCCAGTCTGATGTCGCATACTTCCCTGTTTTTTTTCCTTTTACGGTACCCGCATCTCGGATCGCTCCTCCGAATAGCAGCAACTTCTCTGTTAACGTCGTTTTACCGGCATCCGGGTGGGAAATAATTGCGAATGTTCTTCTAGAAAGAACTTCTTCTTTTAATGAAGCCATATTGTATGTCCAATCCTTTCAAAATAAAAATCTTCTATTTAACTTTATTTTATTTACCTTCTTTTTAGGCTGTGTGCAAAATGTTACTATAGCGAAATCACCTAAAAAAGTCTATTACATTTCCCGAACCCATTGGTTAATTCTCCAGGCGATTTGTGAGGCGCTTTCCTCATCTAAGCCTCTGTTTAAAAAAGATCCGTTAAGTTTATTTACAAGTTCTGCATCCATTTCTTCATATGAAAAAGCAGCAGACCATTCCTGTGCCGGCACGGCGACCATAAAGGATTCTTCCTTTTTATTTTCGTAAATATATACTTTTATTTCCTGATCTTGTAAGACTGTCTTTCTGATCTTCACGTTTACTCACCCTCTTAAAAGAATATAACTATAGCAGACAATTTTCACAATTTTTCGGCTCATAAAATCTGTCTTATAGCGCATTGTATTACTTATCATTTCATTATAAACTATACACTTGCATCTTTGGAAAACAAAATAATTATGAAGGAGTGAGCGCGTTGACTTATGTATGGGGAATATTCGGCATCTTGGTAGTTCTTGGTATTGGTTATGCGTTTTCTGTCAGCAGAAGCCATATTAAATGGCGCACAGTACTCGGAGGCTTAGCCGTTCAGCTTCTTTTTGCTTTCACCGTTCTCAAATGGGAATGGGGCAAAGAGCAAATGCAAGGGTTAACAATGGTAGTTAATGCCATTATTGAATATTCGAATGAAGGGATTAAGTTTTTATTTGGCGGTCTGTATACAGATGAATCAAATATCACCTTCGTATTCGCCTTAAATGTATTGCCGGTTATCATTTTCTTTTCAGCTTTAATTTCTGTTTTGTACTATTTAGGAATTATGCAGTTTTTTATCAAGATTATCGGCGGTGCTCTTGCTAAGCTGCTTGGAACTAGAAAAGCAGAATCTATTTCAGCAGCTGCTAATATCTTCGTTGGGCAGACGGAAGCGCCACTGGTCATCCGTCCTTACATTAACCGCATGACAGAGTCCGAACTATTTGCGGTGATGACTGGCGGTTTGGCTTCAGTCGCAGGTTCAGTTCTTATTGGATACGCTTTATTAGGTGTTCCTCTTGAGTATTTACTGGCTGCAAGCTTTATGGCAGCTCCAGCTGGTCTTGTCATGGCCAAGCTGTTTATTCCTGAAACCGATGAAACACCGGAACCAGCCGATATTCAGATGGAAATGGACAAGGATACAACAAATGTGATTGATGCAGCAGCCAAAGGAGCCAGCGTTGGGTTGCAGCTAGCTTTAAACATTGGTGCGATGCTTCTTGCGTTTATTGCTTTAGTTGCGATGCTGAATGGTATTCTCGGCTTAATTGGAGGCTGGTTCGGTTTTGGACAGCTTTCACTCGAATTAATTCTAGGGTATGTATTTGCTCCATTGGCTTTTGCGATCGGAGTGCCATGGGAAGAAGCGGTTCAAGCCGGAAACTTTATCGGCCAAAAACTTGTTATTAATGAATATGTAGCCTATTCAAACTTTGCTCCAGAAATTGATCAGTTATCAGATAAAACTGTCGCTATCCTAAGTTTCGCTTTATGCGGATTTGCCAACTTGTCTTCAATGGCGATTCTTCTTGGAGGACTTGGAAATTTAGCCCCAAACCGACGCTCTGATATCGCAAGGCTTGGTCTAAAAGCGGTACTTGCTGGAGCGCTTGCTTCACTGTTAAGTGCGGCTATTGCTGGAATGCTGATTTAATTCGTTCATAGGTGTCTTCGATGCTCTCTGTTTAGTTTATCCTCTTCTGTAAAAGGGGAGATAACAGTTATAACACAACTGATAAGGAGAGAGATATGAATGGATTTGAACGATGCAGTTTATTCCACATTAGTAACCGTTAAAGGCGGCAGAGAGGGCAATGTATCTTCTGATCATGGAAACTTTAATTTAGACATTACAACTCCTGAGGCATTCGGCGGTCAAGGTACACCAAAAGGAAGCTATCTGGACCTCTTAGGTGCAGCACTTGCTTCTTGCTACAGCAACGCCCTTCAAGAAGCGGCGAGAATCGATGACCATGTTGAAGAAGCATTTGCAGATGTTGCTACACAAATCGACGTTCTTAAAGACCCGGAACGCGGAGGATTTAAACTGCGAATTACCCTTTTAGTGAAGCTTTTCGGAGGACGATACAGTGACATATTAGACCAGCGTGTGTTTGATGAAGCAAGCGGCCTCTGCCCGCTTCTCAAAGCGCTTGAAGGGGAATGTGAATTACTGGTGCGAAAATTGTAGAATATCTAAAAAGAAGCGGAAATCCGCTTCTTTTTTTATTTCTTTACTTTTATCGGAAAAATCTAAATAATTTTTTATTTATAATTTATGTTTTATATTTCGTTTCTGGGGAATACATAAACCAAGCAAGTAATCAAGAAAAACTTTTGAAGGAGGAAACAAAAATGGGATTCATTATTTTCTTAATCGTAGGTGGAATCATTGGCTGGTTAGCTGGAATGATTCTAGGTAAAGACGTACCAGGCGGAATTATCGGTAACATTATTGCAGGTATTATTGGTGCTTGGATTGGTGGAGCATTACTTGGTGACATGGGACCAACTGTAGGCGGTATGGCTATTATCCCTGCTTTAATTGGTGCAATTATTTTAGTATTTGTCGTAAGCTTTATCATGAAAAAAATGAGTCATGCATAATTGATTTTTTTCTTAAAGAACACCCGGTCATTTAAATGACCGGGTGTTCTTTTGTTATATTATTGATTCACTTTTTCTTTATTTACCGCAAGAAATGACTCTTCAAAATCTGCAATCAAATCTTCCGCAGATTCTAAACCAACAGATAAGCGCAATAAACCGTCTGTAATTCCCCTTTTATACCTTTCTTCTCTAGACATTGCTGCGTGAGACATATTAGCCGGATAGGATAGAATCGATTCAACGGCCCCTAAACTAACCGCAAACACAGGAATTTTAACCGAATTCACAAATTGCCTTACTGCTTCTTGATCTTCTAATTCGAACGAAAGAACAGCGCCAGCTCCATTCGTCTGGTAGGTATGAACCGCATGCCCCGGGTGATCCTTTAACCCTGGATAGTACACTTTTTTGACCAGCTCATGTTTTTGCAAGAAATTTGCCAGTGCCTCTGCAGTTTTAGAAGATTGCTCCAGTCTCACATGAAGTGTTTTCATCCCTCTTAACACCAGCCAAGCATCCTGAACGCCTAGAACGGCTCCAAATGAATTTTGCAGCTGATATAAACGCTGTCCGAGCTCCTCATCTTTTGTGACAGCAAGACCAGCCAGCACATCACTATGTCCAGATAAGAACTTAGTCGCGCTATGCAATACAACGTCCACCCCCAAATCTAGGGGACGCTGCAAGGCTGGCGTTAAGAAGGTGTTATCAACAAATGTCAGGCAGTCATGAGCCTTTGCAAGCTTTACAATACCTTCAATATCTGTCACCTTGAGCAGAGGATTTGAAGGCGTTTCAATATAAAGCAGCTTTGTATTCTCTTTGATGTGGCGGGCAACTTCGTGAAGGTCCGTCATATCAACAAACGTATGCTCAATCCCGAAACGATTTAGCACGGAAGTGACCATACGATAAGTTCCCCCATACACATCCTCTGTGATTAATACATGATCCCCTTGTGAAAGAAGCAGAAATGCTGTAGAAATAGCGGCCATTCCCGATGAAAAAGCAAGCCCTCTCGCTCCGCCCTCTAATTCAGCAATCGCTTCTTCAAGAGCGGCTCTTGTCGGGTTTCCCGAACGGCTGTAGTCAAACTTTCCATATTGATCAAAATCATTTTGGTGAAATGTTGAAGCATGCTGGATCGGAACACTGACAGCTCCTGTCGTTTCCTCGAACTTATGTTTATTATGCAATAGCTTGGTTTGAAAAGAATAGTTGTTCGTCATATCCGATCACTCCTTCATTTTTTTAAATGCTTGCTTTAAGTCGTCAATTAAATCCTCCGCGTGCTCAATACCAATGGAAAAGCGAAGCAGACGGTTGCAAACGCCGTTTTTCATACGCACTTCTTCCGGAACATCCATATGGGTTTGGGTAGCCGGGTATGTAATAAAGCTCTCTACTCCTCCAAGACTTTCAGCAAATGTAATCAATTTTAAATTTTGCAAGAAGGCATCGACCCACTCTTCTGATTGAACTCGGAACGAAAGCATACCGCCACGGCCCGGATACAACACATCTGTAATTTCCGGACAACATCGAAGAAATTCGCTAATTTGCTTAGCATTCGCTTCGTGCTGCTTCATTCTCAGGCTGAGCGTCTTCATTCCGCGAATCAGGAGCCATGAATCAAACGGCGACAAGACGGCCCCAATCGAGTTCTGCCACTCTCCTACTTGTTTAGCAAGTTCTTCTCCCTTTACAGCAATCAAGCCAGCCAGTACATCGTTATGCCCGCCTAAATATTTTGTGGCGCTATGGATGACAATGTCTGCACCTTTTGTCAGGGGCTTCTGTAAAAGAGGTGTGTAAAAGGTATTGTCAACAATTAAAAGCAATCCATGTTTGGAAGCGAAGGCTGCAATCGCTTCTATATCCGCTTCTTGCATTAACGGATTAGTTGGTGTTTCTAAGAAAATAACTTTCGTTCGATCGGTAAGTTTTTTTTCTGTTTCAGCAAGATTTTGAAAGTCATCATAAAAGAATGAAAAGCCAAACTTTTTCCATCCTCTTTCAAATAGACGGTACGTTCCTCCGTAGATGTCTGCAGATACGATCCACTCATCGCCGGGGTCGAATAGTGAAAGCAGTGTGTGAATTGCCGCCATGCCTGATGAAAAGGCGAACCCCGCATCTCCCTCTTCTAAATCAGCTATCGCCTGCTCCACAATTTCTCTTGTTGGATTCCCTGTTCTTACATAATCATATCCGCTGGAACGGCCGATGCCTTCATGACGATAGGCAGTAGATAAATATAGAGGCGGATTAACCGTCCCCGTGGCTTCCTCACTTCGGTTGCCTATCTGAGCTAATATTGTTTCAATTCGTGTGTTTGTCATCATGATCGCTCCTTCTATGTACATTACAAAAAAATAAAAAGCCTTCTTATAGAAGAAGGCTTTTTTTAAAATAGCTTCTCCTCATCTTTCGGACACATTCGTCCGCTGGAATTAGCACCTTGACTAATTAAAGCCGGTTGCTGAAGCATCATCGGGCCAGTCCCTACGCTTCTCTGGATAAGAGCTTATGAAATTTTTAAGGTTTGTTCTAATGTACAGTAAAATGATCGAAATTACAACCATTGATTCAATATTTTTTATTGAACGAATTGAGAGTCAATTAACTTGGCGAAGTCCGGCTGATTTTTTAAGAACTTGAGGTCATAAGAAGAATTAGCAAATTCTTGAACAACTTCTTTATTTACGTCAGACGTATACGTAATTCTTTCCCAAGCAGCATCCACCACATCTTTATCAAGCTCTTGTTTTGTCGCCTCTTTAATGCTTGCAATTGTCAGCTTTTTCGCTTCTTCTGGATTTTCGTTAATAAAATTAATGGCTTCCTGATGAGCGTCTACAATTTGTTGAACTAATTTCGGATCTTCCTCAATCAGCTTGCCGCTCGTAGCTAAGACAGAGTTTGGAAGTGTCGTACCAAATGATATTTCCTTGCTGTCTACAATTACTTCTGCACCCTGCTCTTTTACAAGTAAAGTCCCCCATGGCTCCGGCACAGCAGCTAGATCCACTTTCCCAGACTCGAATAATCCTGCATACTGAGCCGGCTTACCAGTCGTATGCTTTAAATTTCCGCCAATACGATTAGATTTAATGCCGTAATCTTTAATAAACGTTTCCATTTGAACGTCATGAGTACAGCCGACACCCGGTGTAATAAACGTTTTACCTGCAAAATCTTCTACTGACTTAATTCCACTGCCTTTACGGGCGACAATGACTGTTCCGCCTGATGAACCGCCTGCCACGATCTTCACATCGGCTCCATTGGAGAAGTTGTTCATAACTGGACCCGGCCCTACTAATCCGGCATGCACATCTCCCGTTTTCAGCGCGACCATAAAGGCGCCTCCATCCGGAAATGACTTGTATTCAATATCTACATCTTCACCAAGCGCTTTTTCATAAAACCCTTTTTCTTTCGCAATCATCGCCGGAACGTGATCAAGATTTGGAAAATAGCCTATCACTACTTTTTTCTTTCCTTCTTCTCCGCTTTTTTCATTTGAGTTGCAAGCTGAAAGAATTCCTGCTGCCAATATTAAAAATACCCCAATAAACGCCCACTTTTTTTTCATGTTCTTCCCTCCACTATCTTTCTTTTTATCACTTTGGCCTTATTCTTTTTATAGCCAGTTATCATTGAGTTTAGCTGCTTTCCAATCCCCAGCGGCGCATGACATTTTTTTCAATGCGCTGGAACAACACGAGATCTACTAGCGTGCCGATAATTCCTATTAATATCATGACAGCGATCACGAGACTCATATCTCCAAAATCCGAGGCATATTTCAGCGTATAGCCAAGCCCTGGACCTGTGCTTAAGATTTCCGCAGCCATTAATGCACGCCACGCAAACGCCCAAGCAAGCCTCATTCCAGTCACTGCATATGGTATCGCTGCAGGAAAGATCACTTTAACAAATAAATCGACTCCACGAGACCCCATCGTTTGAGCTGCCCGCAAGTATAGAGGCGAAACATTTTTAATTCCCATACGCATATTGATCGTCATGACAAGCGTCCCGCCGAGCACCACGATAAAGATGACGGATTTTTCATTTAACCCGAACCACATAATCGCTAAAGGAAGCCATACGATACTCGGCACACTTTGCAACGCAAGTACGAGCGTTCCAAGCGTGTCATCCGCTGTTTTTGATTTAGCGAGTAAGATCCCAAGGCCCATTCCTAGCAGCAGGGAAATAGCCAATCCAATCGCCAGTCTTTGAAAGCTCGCGGCTAGATCATACGTTAACGTGTTGTCGCTGAATCCACGAATAAGAGCTTCCCAAACATCTGTCGGTTTTGGCATGACGTCGGCTGTCCAGCCCCCTGCACGCACGATCAATTCCCATGCGATTAATAATGTTAGAAAAAAAATGATTTGCTTACTGGTTCGCAGCATATGCTAGCTCCTCTTCCACCACTTTATCGATTTCCTTTTTCAATAATTGGTTGATTTGTTTTTCAAGCTGGATCGTTTCCTTCTGATCGAAACGGCGAGGTCTAGGCAACTCTACTTGGATATCGGCAATGATCGTTCCAGGTCGCGTCCCCATCACAATAATCCGGTCAGATAATTTGATTGATTCTGAAATGCTGTGTGTCACAAATAAAATGGTTTTCTTTGTTTCAAGCCAAATTCTCTCGAGCTCCACATGCATTCTTGCTCTCGTTTGTTCATCCAGTGCGCCAAATGGTTCATCCATTAATAACACTTTTGGATTCATAGCAAGTGCCCTCGCAATGGCCACTCGCTGCTGCATGCCGCCGGATAATTCATGCGGATATTGTTTAGCGCTATTAGATAGCTGAACCATTTGTAAATATTCCTGCGCTCTTTTTTGAGCCTCTTTTTTCGTCATTTCTTTACGAAGCGGAAAGATGACGTTATCTTCTACAGTCAGCCATGGAAATAGTGCTGCTTGCTGAAACACCATTCCGCGGTCCTTGCCCGGCTTTTTAATGAGCTTCCCATCTAAGCGAATCTCTCCAGAAGTCACTTGATCCAGTCCCGCTACAATAGAAAGTAAAGTCGATTTCCCGCAGCCGGATGGCCCAAGAATTGAAACAAATTCCCCTTCTGCTACAGATGTATCAATATCAACTAACACGTCATTCGTTTGTTTATCTTTTTTGTATTGTTTATTCACATGATTAATTTCTAAAAACATGTTTTAACCACCCAACTTATTATTCTTATTTGTATTATCGGATTTATAAGTATTATATACTCTATGCCTAGGATGTCAATTGGTTAAATAAATTTTTTAACAAATCTGACAAAGTTTCTAAAAAATTAATAAATTTTCTGAAAACTCTGTTGATTCTCCTTTTTTACTGTTATATAATAAAAAACATTATTATAAACTGTATTGATACAGAAAATATAAATATAGAGGAGAGTTAATCATGAAGAATTTAAAAGAAGAAGCTTTAGAGATTCACCGCCACCACCAAGGAAAGCTGGAAACATCCGCTAAATTAAATGTGAAGAACTTAAAAGATTTAAGTCTGGTTTATTCTCCTGGCGTGGCTGAACCATGCCTTGAAATTCACGCTGAACCTGAAAAAATTTATGAATATACAATGAAAGCCAATACGGTCGCTGTTGTATCCGACGGAACAGCCGTATTGGGGTTAGGAGATATTGGCGCGGATGCTTCCTTGCCTGTTATGGAAGGGAAATCCATTTTATTTAAAAACTTCGCAGGGGTTGATGCTTTTCCAATTTGTATCAGCACAAGTGATGAAGAAGAAATAATTAAAACAGTGAAGCTGTTAACGTCTTCTTTCGGAGGAATCAACCTTGAAGATATTAAAGCACCGAACTGCTTCATTATTGAAGAAAGATTAAAGAAAGAGCTCGATATTCCTGTTTTTCATGATGATCAGCACGGAACTGCCATTGTAACACTGGCCGGTTTAATTAATGGGCTGAAATTAGTTAATAAGCAATTTACCGATCTTAAAGTTGTCATTAATGGTGCTGGGGCGGCAGGTATTGCCATTGCTAAACTATTAATTAACTTTAATGTAAAAGAAATTATTATGTGTGATTCCAAAGGAGCGATCTTTGAAGGCCGTCCTTACGGGATGAACCCGATTAAAGATGAGGTTGCTGCCTTCACTAATCAAAGCCGCTTAGAGGGCACATTAGAAGATGCCGTGAAAGACTCCGATGTTTTTATAGGCGTATCTGTCGCTGGGGCTTTAACTCCTTCGATGATCCAATCGATGAATAGCGACCCTATCGTTTTTGCAATGGCAAACCCTAACCCTGAGATTATGCCAGAAGACGCGAAGGCAGCTGGTGTAAAAATCATTGGCACAGGCCGTTCTGATTTCCCTAATCAAGTCAATAACGTGCTTGCTTTCCCAGGGATTTTCAGAGGCGCGCTTGACACCCGTTCTAGAGATATTAATGAAGAAATGAAAGTGGCAGCAGCCTATGCCATCGCTTCTCTCGTGGCAGAATATGAATTATCAGAGGATTATATCATCCCATCTGCATTTGACCCGCGTGTAGCTCCTGAAGTGGCGGCTGCGGTCGCAAAAGCAGCAATGGATTCCGGTGTAGCGAGAAAACATATTGATATTGACTCGCTGCGAAATAAAACCTATCAGCTCTCTGCTATTCAAGTGAAGCCTGCAGAAGTTATCATTTAAATGGCCTATACTCCGGCCGATGCTTGTTAGCCGTTAGAAAAGAAAGATCTATATGCATCAGAAACAGAAAGCCCTGCTGTCAAATTCAGCAGGGCTTTCATCATGTTTTTATGAAGCAAACAATGTTGGAAGTTGTGTAATTAACGTATATCCACCCATGTAAGCCATTAAGAGAACAACAAGAACTCCAAAAATAGTCATCCACACTGGGTGGCGGTACTCACCAACAATCGACTTTTTATGAGCAGCGATCAGCATAACTCCTAGTGCAATAGGCAAAATGAGTCCGTTTAGAGATCCAGCCAAAATCAGCATTTTAACTGGCTTTCCGATCGTAGCAAAAATAGATGTTGAAAGAATAATGAACCCAACAATAAAGGCTTTGTGATGGCGCTCAATCCAAGGGTGGAATGTACGGATAAAAGAAACAGAAGTATATGCAGCTCCTACAACAGAAGTAATGGCTGCGGCCCACATAACTACTCCGAATAATCTATATCCAATGTTACCAGCTGCGTGCTGGAAAACAGAAGCTGGCGGGTTATCCGGATTTAATGTAAACCCTTGAGCTACAACACCAAATGCAGCTAAGAAAAGGAAAATACGCATAATGGATGCAATCCCGATCGCGGAAACAGAACTCTTCGTAACTTGAGGAATGGCATCAATCCCTTTAACTCCAGCATCAAGTAAGCGATGACCGCCTGCAAAGGTAATATATCCTCCGACCGTTCCTCCAACAAGTGTAACAATGGCCAGCATATCAATTGTATCAGGAGCAAATGTTTTGATGACTGCTTCCCCAACTGGCGGCTGAGCTTTAAATACCACAAATAATGTTAATCCGATCATGACAAATCCTAATATTTGTGTGAACTTGTCCATCAGCACTCCTGCTTCTTTCACTAAGAAAATAGTAATGGCAATCACTGCGCTGATGACCGCACCTGTAACAGGTGATACGCCAAAAATAACGTTGGCTCCAAGACCAGCTCCGCCGACATTCCCAATGTTAAAAGCAATGCCCCCAAGTACAATCAATGCTGCCACAAAATATCCAAGCCCCGGTAAAACGAGGTTAGCGACATCTTGTGCACGCTTTTCAGAGACAATTAATATCCGCCAAATATTCGTTTGCGCTCCAATATCCAAAATAATCGAAATTAAAATAACAAAACCAAAGCTTGCTGCCAGCTGTTGAGTAAAGACCGTTGTTTGTGTTAAAAAGCCTGGTCCGATAGCTGAGGTAGCCATTAAGAAAGCTGCCCCCAGTAATAGAGTAATATCAATTTTTCCGCCCGCTGGCGGTACCGCCGGTTTTCCCTGCTGTTTCATTTATCTTCCTCCTGACTTTTAATTTGCTTGTATAACAATGCCATTCTTCTCTAATTCATTTTTAATAAATTGAGCAAATTCCAAAGCATGAGCTCCGTCACCATGAATACAAATAGTATCCGCTGCGATAGAAACGTCTTCTCCTGTGACAGCACGCACCTTGCCTTCCTTCACCATGCGCACCACTTGATCCACCGCTTCTTTATTGCTCGTCAATAAAGCATGGGGGTCACGGCGACTCGTCAAATTGCCGTCTGCTTGATACGTTCGATCAGCAAATACTTCTTCAGCCACTCGAAGACCTTTTGCTTTGCCAGCTTTAATTAATTCACTTCCTGAAAGTCCAAAGAGAACGAGTTGATCATCGAAATCTTGTACGGCACTTGCAATGGCATTAGACAATTCTTTGCTTTTAGCTGCCATATTATACAAAGCGCCGTGAGGTTTTACATGTGAAATCTTCCCACCCTCTGCTTTAACGAAGGCATAAAGGGCCCCCATCTGATACAGAACCATACTGTACACTTCATCGGCGGATACTTTCATCGGGCGGCGTCCGAACCCCGCCAAATCCGGAAGCCCGGGGTGCGCACCAATGGAAATGCCATGTTGAACAGCAAGCTTCACTGTCTTTTTCATTACATCTGGATCCCCTGCATGAAATCCGCATGCTATATTCGCTGAAGTAATATAGGGCATGATTTCTTCATCTTGTCCGATTACATAAGAACCAAACCCTTCTCCCATGTCGCAATTGATGTCAACCTTCATTTCTTCATCTCCTTTCTCCACTTTAGCTCAATAGAATTTCGTAAAGTTTTCAATTCATGTTCTCTGTCTCTGTAAATTCGATGAGCTTCTGCGAGACTGACTTCTTTAAAAGTTATTGTGTTTCCGGGAAGTTTTTGTGCTAGACATGAAAGGTCCGCTCCAATTACATTTGCGATTTTAGGATAGCCGCCTGTCGTTTGCCTGTCTGCCATTAAAATAATCGGCTGTCCATCCGATGGAACTTGAACGGTACCAAAAGCTACGGCTTCGGAGATCATTTCTTTTGCTTCCTGAAGTGTCAGTTCAGAACCTTCAAGCCGGAAACCCATCCGGTCTGATTTTGGTGTAATCTGATATGGTTTATTAAAGAATGAATCTTTTGCTGCTTGATCAAAAAATTCATACTCACTTCCTTTAATGCAGCGAATGGAATCACTGTTTAAACAGCTGTATACACCGTAAGCCACTCCCCAATTAGTCCCCATTACTTTCGGGTGTTCGGAGGAGAGACTGTCAGTTACACTTTGGACTGTTTTATTGCTCTCGCCGATCTCTAATTCATCACCCTTGGCCAATATCCGGCCGTTAAAGCCTCCGAAACCTCCTCTTTGAAAGGTAGAACGGCTTTCAAGGACTACAGGAACATCTATTCCGCCCGCGACCGCCATATACACTCTGCTGCCTTGCTTCATTTGCTTCACATGAATCTCACATTGAGCCGGCAAAAAGACAGGTCTCCACATAGGGATCTCTTTGCCGTCGGCCTGAATCTTTGCGTCAGCACCAGTAAAGGCCACAAAGGTATCTTCTTCAAAAACCGCACTGATGCCAGTCATAGTCATTTCGACTGTTGCTGCCCCACCATCATTTAACACAAGCCAATTGGCAATTCGATGGGACACATCATCCATCGCACCCGAAACCACTACACCGTATTGACGATAGCCTATTCTTCCACGGTCTTGAACGGTTGAATACAGACCTGGACGTGTAATTGTCATTCCCATGGAGTTTTCCCTCTTTCCTGCTCAAATAGCTTAAAGTCAATTGGAGTAAATTTAATTCGATCTCCCGCACGCAAAAGACTAGGAGGCTGATGACCCGGATTAAATAATTCCCATGGAGTTTGACCGATAATATGCCAGCCTCCAGGAGATTCGATCGGATACACGCCTGTTTGCTGGCCGCCGATGGCGACAGAGCCTGCTGGAATTCGTAAGTCAGGAGAAGTTTTTCTTGGTGTCGCAAGCTTTGGAGATAATCCGCCGATATAAGGAAACCCTGGTGCAAATCCGATCATATACACAATATACTCTGGCTCTGTATGAAGCTTAATGACTTCTTCAGTCGTCATCTGGTGATAATCGGCGATATATTCAAGGTCCTTTCCAAGTTCGCCCCCGTAACAAACAGGAATCTCAAGAAGACGAGGTGCTTCTTCCTCCTCATGTTCCATTTGCTGAATATCTTGTTGAATATGGTCAGTTAATTTGTCCAGATCAGTTTGCATCGGATCATAGTATAATGTCACACTTGTAAAAGCTGGCACCCATTCAAGCACGCCTGGCCATGATTCTGTTTCTAAATGACGGACAAACGTACGGACAATTTTATGCGTATCCTTATCAATTTGGCTCCCGAATTGGACGGTTACTGCTTTATCTCCTAGCGGATAAATGTTCGATTCAATCATTCTGCACCTTCTTTCCAGCCGGACAATATCGAAATTTCCTTGGCTGCATTTTTTATTTTTTTTATCAGCACCTGCAGATGCTGCTCATCTTGGAAGCGGATTTCAGGTCCTACAAGACTTAATCCTGCGATGACTTCTCCTTTATGATTCATGATAGGAGCAGCGATAGCAGACGAATAATCCTCAAGTTCCGAATGGCTGATTGAATATCCATGTTCACGGCTGAATTGCAAAATTTCTCTTAAGCGCGTTTTATCCGTTACCGTCCCTGACGCATACGCTTGGATATCTGCCGCATCAATGAATCGTTCTCTTTCATTCTCAGGCATAAAAGCAAGCAGTATTCTTGGACACGCACCTCCATATAAAGGAGCTCTCCGGCCAATTTGTGTATACACTCTCACCCGCTCGCTTGTATCCACTTTTTCTATGTAGACTGCTTCATCCCCGTCTCGAATAACTAAATTGGCTGCTTCTCCCGTTTCTTCTTTTAACTGTTTCATGACTGGGTAAGCTAATTGACGAATATCTAAACGATCGGCTACAAGCGTTCCAAGCTGCAAAAACATCAGTCCCAGCTTGTAACCGCCTTCATTCGTTTTTTGTAAAAACCCCATCTCTTCCAGCGATTCGGCCATTCGATGAGCAGAGGTTTTTGGAAGATTTGTTTGCTTAACAATTTGTTGCAGCGTCAACTCTTCGTGCTGAAAAAATAACTTAATGATCTCCATCGACTTCAACACCGTTTTATTCGACATATTCCCCCTCCTTTCTCGTTCCATATTTCGGAACTTAAATTCCGTTATTCGGTATGTATTCATCTATTATAGGAAAACCTCTAGAAATTAGCAAGCTCCAATCGAAATATTCTAAAAATTACAAATTTCACCCACTGAGAAAAACGACATAATCATACAAAAATTGTATAAAAATATTTTTTCTGAAAAATTCCTCTAAATAAAAAAAGGCTTTTATTGTTAAGTTATTGTAAATTTTATGTTAATATATTAGATAATTACTTCATAATATGATAAGAGGAAGGAGGCACTTCAAATGACATTACATGAATTCTGTGGAACTACCGATTATTCTGTCACTCAATTTGCTGTGCAATTATCAAAAGAAATTCAAGATATGATGAGCAATCGGACGATATTTTACCAAGATCAAATTGACCGGCTCATCGAGAGACGAACCTCCCTGTTTTTAAAATCACTTTCTCTCTCCCCAGCTTTAGCATCTGTGTATAAGCGTCAAATCCTACAGCATATACTCTTCAAAATTAAACCTGTCATGAAACAACGCCAATTATTCCGCATCGTTAAATAGCATAAAAAAACCGGCCCTTCTAAAATAAGGCCGGTTTTTTCATGCTATTCTTTTTTCAATTTAGCTGCCGCCGCATTTCCAATCGATTGAAGTCCTTGGACAAGTACAATAAGAAGAGCAACGGTTACATACATGACATCAGCTTCGTATCTCAAATGACCGTACCTGTATGCAAGGTCTCCGAGCCCTCCTCCGCCTACTAATCCCGCCATTGCTGTAGCTCCAATCAAGCCGATCGTTGCGATTGTTAACCCCAAAATGATCGAACTTCTCGATTCTCTTATTAATACATGCCAGATAATCTGCCTTGTTTTCATACCCATTGCTTCGTAGGCCTCTACCACTCCTCGATCTACTTCTAAAACGGCTGACTCCATCAAACGGGCAATATATGGCGCCGTGTATACAACGAGAGGCACAATTACTCCTTTTACCCCAATCGATGTACCCACGATGAACTTTGTAAAAGGCAAAATAAAGAACAATAAAATGATAAAAGGAATCGAGCGGATAATATTAATGAAGATATTTAGTGTCTGGTAGATATATTTATTATCCAATCCTTTGCCAGGTCTTGTTAAAACAAGCAAGATCCCAAGCGGAAGACCAATCAGAATGGACAGTAAAAGTGCCATAGAGACCATCTGGAAAGTCTGAATGGTGGCAAGCCAGATATCTTCCCCCCACAGGTTAAGAAATTCGCTGATTTTTAATGCCATCTCTGCTCTCTCCTTCCACTTTCACTCCCTGTTCACTCAAAAAACGTATCGCTCTTTCAACTTCTAAGGACTCACCTTTTAAATGAACGAGCAATTGCCCATATGGTTCTTGCTTTAATTGAATCATCGATCCGGACAGGATATTTGGATACACATTAAACTTCTTGCTGACAAGCGCCAAAGCCGGCTCTTCAGGCGAATAGCCAAAGAATGAGAGAAGAACCACTTGTCCGCTTGATTGGCAATTCTGTAATATCTCATCAGGAATATGATGTGAAAACACGCTGCGGATAAACTTTTTCGTTGTTGCTTCAACAGGAGAGCTGAATATTTTACTAACCGGTCCCTGCTCAATCACTTCCCCGTTTTCCATAACCGCCACTCGATCACAAATCCGCTGAATCACGTTCATCTCATGAGTAATCAAGAGGATCGTAATGCCAAACTCTTGATTGATTGTTAAAAGTAAATCTAAAATCGCTTCCGTGGTGTCAGGATCCAAAGCACTTGTGGCTTCATCACATAAAAGCACTTCTGGTTCGTGGGCTAAAGCACGGGCAATCGCTACCCGCTGCTTTTGACCCCCGGATAGTTCCCCGGGAAATGAATGCCGTTTATCTTCGAGCCCCACAATCGACAAGTATTGATCTACACGGTCTTTTACCTCCTGTTTATTTAATCCAGAAAGCTTTAGCGGAATAGCAACGTTATCATAAACGGTAGCCGTTTTTAATAAGTTAAACCCTTGAAAGATCATACCGATTTTTTTCCGTGCTTCCCGAAGCTTGCCTGCCGAAAGCTTTGTTAAATCTATGTCATTAACCAGAATATTTCCAGAGGAAGGACGCTCTAACAGATTAGCACAACGAATTAAAGTGCTTTTTCCAGCTCCACTATAGCCTATGACACCAAATATTTCTCCTTTGTTCACATGGAGAGAGACATCTTTTAACGCATGGATATCTCCTTTTTTACCTTTAAACACTTTCGATACATGTTTGAGCTGAATCATTTACAGCGCCTCCTCTAAAGAACGTTTACCAGGATGGAATGACAGAGCCTGAGAACTCTTCTTCAATAAATTGTTTGACTTCATCCGTGTGATAGTATTTAATAAATTTCTTCGCGAATTCTGCATCCTTATCTTCTGTGCGGACAGCTACTACATTTACCCAAGGGCTTTCTTTCGGTTCAATATAGATTGAGTCCTTAGCCGGCGTAAAGCCATGTTCAACTGCAAAGTTCGTATTGATTGCCGCTGCATCGAGTTCATCTAACTGGCGAGGAATCTGAGAAGCTTCCAATTCAATTAATTCTAAATCTAGCTTATTCTCTTCTACATCTTTCACTGTTGCTTTCACACCTGCATCTTTTTTCAATTTAATTAAACCCGCTTGCTCGAACAATAATAAGGCACGAGCACCGTTTGTCGGATCATTTGGAAGACCGATCTTGCTGCCTTTTTTAATGTCTTCAACACTTTTCAGCTTATTAGAGTAAATCCCCATCGGAAAGTTAACTGTATCTGCAATGTTTGTTAAATCTAGATTACGGTCTGCCTTAAACTGCTCAAGATATGGATCATGCTGGAAGCTATTAAGATCCAATTCCCCTTCGTCTAATGCGACATTCGGCATAACGTACTCATTGAACACTTTTAACTCAATGTCAAAACCATCTTTTGCTGCCACTTCTTTTACTTTTTCTACTACCTGTTCATGTGGGCCAGCAGTAACGCCCACAACAATTTTTTCTTTTTTACTATCATTAGCTTCTGCTTCTTCTTTCTTTTCTTCTCCTCCGCATGCAGATAAAAGTCCAACTGCTAAAATCAGAATGAATGACCATAAATACTTTTTCATAATAAATTCTCCTCCGTAATATCAATTAATTTTATAAGTATAGTTGGTTTTAAGTATGTAGTATTCTACATTCTTCTCCTTTCTCTTAGGTTATAGAGAGGTCTTATTGTACAAAAATAAAAGCCTCTCGAAAATTCGAGAGGCTCTTTCATATCAAAGTAAAAGAAGTTCCTCTCTTATTTTCCAAACTTTCGTTTGCAGGATTTAGCACCTTTTCTTGCTTAGCCGCAAGAACGGTTGCCGGGTTTCACAGGGCCAGTCCCTCCACCACTCTTAATAAGAGATATGCGTTATTTATTTGTTAAAGCAATATTATATAAATATTACTTTTTTGTCAATTATTTTTCGAAAAATTTTATTTATTAATTAGTTTATTAATTTTCTTGAAGTTTTTTGTCTTTACTCATTTTAGGGATGATCATAGCAAGAATAAGTAAAGCCGCTATAGAAATTACGCCAATCTGAATGCTTTTTATATGAATTTCACTAAAGAAATAATAGCCCAATAAGAAATAGACAAGCGCCCAGATAAAGTTAGGAATGAATGAATATTTCAGCAGATCTTTATGTGAAAATCCGCTAAAGCCTGCGGCGCAAGGCAGAAGGAGCCGGAGACCTGGCACGATCACACTTATCGATAATGCCTTTGCTCCATGTTTTTCGATTCTTTGCCGGCTTTTTTGAAACATTCGGCGCTCAAGTATATGGGAATAAAAGGCTGAGAGTATCCGGCCGGTTAAAAAGCTGAGATAGATAACAGAAATCACACTGGCATAGGTTAAGATAAATGCCAGCACCGGCTGAAATAATCCCTTCTCTGCCATATAGCCATTTGTCATAACAATCATTTCATTAGGGAGAGGCAAGCCAAGCAGACCTAGCCATCCATATATTAGTAAACCCGCGTAGCCAAATGACTCATACACTTCTGTAAGTGAGACTGACCCTAGATCCATTGCTGCTCCCTCCCATCAAAATAATATTCTTATTTATCTTTACCCAACTTTTACAGTATTCAATTCTGAAAAAGCATATTCCTATTACAACAATGTAAATATTTTAAATCGCTCATTTTTACATTGAGGCAAAAAACCAGAAATTCATATCTTTCCATACTCTATGCATTGAATCATTTCCCGTCACACAAAAAAAACCATTCCCCTTTATGTGAGAATGGCTTTCCAACCAAAGTCTATTTATATATTAATTGTGTTCCCTCATGTATATCAATTAAACATCCCGAGCAGTTTGCCTGATCGACCGACTAATCAGTTTATGTAAAAAGAATCTCTTTCGTCAATCTAAACTCGCTTGGGGTGCTGCCCACATACTTTTTGAAAGTCGAGCTGAAATAATTTGGCGTATTAAACCCCACAAGGTCGGATATTTCTTCAATCGTCTTGTCTGTATACCTTAAATTCCATACTCCTTTTCGCAGCCTCACAAAGGTTAAATAATTGGAAAATGTATTTCCTGTCTCTTTCTTAAAAAGTCTCACAAAATGTGAATAGCTTAAGTTGACATGGTTAGCAACGTCTTTCGCTGTTACTTCTTCTGAAAAATGATCTTCTATATATCGGGTGCTTTTGATAATGCTTGGTTCCTTCGATATTTCTTCATAATACCTTAATGACACTTCATGATAAGGAGGCAGACTTCTGGCAATCTTTGATTCTTTAAAAGAATGGTGAAGCATATGGGGATTATTATTTAGCGATCCCACTCCTATATAAAGTTGAATTCTGTGTTTTTCAAGCAGCGTTGAAACAATTTTCTCAAAAATTGCTCTTCCTTCCTCCCATTTACTGATGGAATGCAGATTTTCGGTTTGCCTGAATAATACCAGGAGCGACTTGCGAAAAGGGATAAAGTACAATCTTGGAACGATATCTTTAAACTCCTTTTCAAAATAGGAGCAGATAAATTGTACGGAACGATTGCTTTCTAAGGGGTCGTGATCTAAATGAACAAATCCCTGTACATAACAAACCGTGTTAGGGAAATCATTTTCTTTAAAGATAGACAGCGCTTCTAAAATTTCATTTTCCGAATGTACGTCCCCGTGCAGAAGCCTCCTGAGCATATAAACTTCCATTGATTCATTTACCATAGCTTTAGGTTTATGTACAGAAATAATCTTTTTGCCTTCGAACTGGATCAGAGCAATTTGCTGCTGATCTAATGTTTTTAAAGCTATACCCATCTCTCTAAAAAAAGCAGATTTCTTAAAAGGGTTAATGATTAAAGATTGAACTTGTAACCGGACGGCAAGCGGAGAGGTGTGTAATAGATGCTGATCTAAAATAACTATGTAGTAGCAATTATAATGCTTTTTCATTCTGGATAATTTGACCCAGTCATAGATGTCGCGTATCTGAAACACGCGAACATGTATAGGGTTATCTGAAAATTCATTGGTTAGAATGCGAAATCTCTCATGATAATTTTCTTCAACCCACCTCTTCAGCGGCTCTTGATCAATATCTTTTATCCCGCTGAGGCAAATGGTATATTTCATTTTTAACCCTCCTCTCTACCTATATATTACCTTTCAAATATTTCAAAAACAAGCAATTTTTTATAATATTCAGACATCAAATTGTAAGGGTTTTCATTATTTTGTCATTTATAATTATGAAATAAGGAGGAGATGAGAATATGAAAGAGTATCAAATGACAGATACTAGTTTGGGTACAGTTGATGTAAGCAAACTGGAGCCGATGGATCAGGATACAAGTAATATCATGAAGTCTGAGTTTAAAACAGGCTTAGGGTTATCATCCATTTATTATGTGTTTATTTTCTTCATCCCGGTCATTAACTGGTTCTTCAAAGACTTCGCTTTCAATCGCATATGGGGTGGCATGACGTTTACTTGGTTCTTAACAACGATCGTCGGAATGGTCATGGCATTTGCTATTGCTGCTATCCACACGAAGAAATATGAAAGCCGCCTTGAATTGTATCAGCCGGCCTCTTCTTCAAATGAAAACAAAGACTCTATTAAAGGAGGGAATACGGCATGATGGAAACGTTTCTTGAGCCTAAATATCTTTTCACCTTTATTTTAATGGGAACGATTGTCTACATTACTTACCTATCTAAAAAAAGCTCCAGTGCCAGTGATTTCTTCGTTGGCGGACGTTCGTTCGGCTGGTTCACAAACGGTTCAGCCATCGCAGGTGACTATCTATCTGCTGCTACCTTCTTAGGATTAGCTGGTTTAACATTTGCCATTGGTTACGATGGCGCATTCTACACTTTCAGTTTCTCTATCGGTTTAACTCTATTAGCCATTTTCGTTGCAGGTCCTCTTAGAAGGTTCGGAGCTTACACGATTGCTGACTTTGTCGCCTACCGTTTCCACAGCAAACGCGCACGACTAGTAGCCGTTCTTGTCGTACTGGCTATCTCTGGATTCTATGCAGCTCCTCAGCTGCTTGGCGCAGCTCAAATTTTGAGCATGTTCTTTGGCACTTCTTATGAATTCGGTATTATCTTTACTTGCTCAGTAATGATTTTGTATGTAGGCGTCGGCGGAATGAAAGGAACGACACTCAATCAGGCTCTTGAGCTTTGGATTCGTGTCGGAGCATTTATTCTAATGGTAGGAGCTGCAATTTACGGCGGACTTCACTACCACAAAATTCTTGCATCTATCACTGAGTTTACAGGTACAATCGCTAACACTGCCGCTTTCACTGAAGACGGCAAAGATATCATGTTTAATGGTGCTGCTTGGGGTACTACTGGTGTTATCACACCTAACTTCTTACACACGTTCTCACTTGTCCTTGGTTTATCACTTGGTACGATCGGCCTTCCGCATATCTTGCTTCGTTTCTATACGAACCCAAGTGCGAAAGCAGCTCGTAAATCAGCATTAATGGCGATTGGAATTGCCAGTGCGTTCTTCTTATTCGCTGTATACTTAGGCGTTGTTGGACGTGCGATCATTCTTGAAGGCAACATCAGCCCTGAAGTAATGAAAAACCTAGTTACTGGCGGAGACAACATGGTTATTCCATCCATTGCTGAAGTATTAGGAGGCAAATGGCTGTTAGGTCTAGTTATCGCTGGTGCATTCGCCGCAATCTTCTCTAACCTTTCAGGTCTATTCATCGCTAGTTCTGGAGCATTAGCTCACGATTTATATGCATCATTCTCTAAAAAGGAATTAACTCAAAAGCAGCGTGTTATGGCTGGTAAATTAGCTATCGTTGTACTTGGTGTATTATACGGATCTCTTGGTCTATTAGTTAAAGGTCAATCTATCGGTCACTTGGTTGCACTTGCCTTTACAGTTGCCGCTAGTACATTCACACCTGTATTCTTATTCGGCATTTGGTGGAGAGGAATTACTGAAAAAGGAGCTATTGCAGGCCTACTAGTCGGTCTTGCCGCTTCTATGATCATGATCTTCTTTGCTTCTTCTTTACCAGCAGCGCTTCAATTTAAAGTGCCTGGCATCATCACAGTGCCGATTGGTTTCTTAACTGTATACGTTGTTTCTAAATTGGATCGCAAAGTTCCATCTGATGTTAACTTGTTCATGCAAAAAGTTCACTCTAAACAAAGTGAAGTTGCTTAACAGATAACTGATTTTAAGAACTTGTATCAGGCAACACTATACTCCCTATTTTTCTTAAGGTGCCCCTAAAACGGGCACCATTTTTTTGTTATTTTTTACTCGTCAGCAAAATTTTAATGCCCTTTTCTTTCACTTGTATAGTGACGGGTGTTTCACTAATTACTTCCCCATCCGCAATAACTTTCAGCGGTCTATTGGCAGAGATCATGATTTTCTTCCCTTTAAAATTTGCCACACCCTTTTCATTCAAATGTGTCCCTAAAAATACTTTAGGAAGCAACTTCCATAATATAGACATTCGGCTGACGCTATGAAGAAAGGTAATATCAATAAGTCCATCTGCCGGATGAGCAAGGGGACAAATGTTCATCCCACCCCCGTAGCTTGTCGTATTTCCGCAAGCTAGAAGCCAAACATTTTCGGCTATGTACTTTTCATCATCTATGAATATGTCGGCATGTGCCGGTTTAAACTTTCTTACTATAGCAAGAGTGCCTATCACATACGCTAAAGAACCAGCTTTTACAGTATTAAGCCATCTTTTATAGACAGATCGATCGACATGATCCGCTATTTCAGCATCCATTCCCGCCGCAGCTACAGTTATACAATAACTTCCATTCACATGCAATACGTCCATTCCTCTCACTTGGTGCCGTAAAAGTGCTTCAGCAAAAACCTTCGGTGAAGAAGAAAGTTTTAACGATTTGGCTAAATCATTTCCTGAGCCTGTTGGAAGAATGGCTATTGGAATAGCTGTTTCCGCTATATCTTGAATGACCGTATGGACTGTACCATCTCCTCCAATAATAATGACTGCTTTGATCTTTAGACTTGCTTTCTTCACTTCCCATAACCTTTCTCTCGTTTCAACTGCTGATTCAGTCAACACTAGCTGGAAGTCTACTTGCTTTGATGTGAATATGGTTTCAAGCTCTTGCCATTGCTTTAAAGCCCGCCCATTCCCCGCTTTTTCATTCACTACCACTACATACAAACAGCCCGCCCTCCCCTGCACAATGATCATTTCTATTTCTTTTACTATTCATCATTTCAAATTGGTTTCTGCTTGATGCCCAAACTTTATGTGTAACCATATTTTATCAGTTTTAAAAGCTATTTTTATAACAAAATAAACAACCTTATAAAATAGTATTTGGGTTACCGGAGGGTTCTGCTTAATTAACATCTTTCTAATTTAATCTATATTGACCAAATACTATAAACCTTATAAAATGTTAACGTAGAGTGAATTTAAGTTAACATAAAACCAAGGAGGATCGCTTTGATGAAAATTTCCCCTCAAGAAATTGCTTTAACCAGCCTATTAGCAGCCCTGATTGCCGTCACAGGAATGATAAAACTTCCTTCCATTATTCCCGGTGCGGAATTTCAGCTTTCTGCCCCCATCGGAGTGGCGATTGCGGCAGCATTTGGGATATGGAGATATTTATGTGCAGGAGTAATTGCGAGCTCCATTTTATTACTATTGGGTCTGCATACAATTATTAACGTCGAAGTTGCTATGGCCTTTCGCGTGGCAGCCGCTGCTCTTATTGGCGTGTTCGGCACTCGCTTTTTGATTGTGTCCATAGCCGGACCTCTTAGCACTTTGTTTGCCCGCTTAGTGTTATCTCTCACTCTAGGTGTTCCTTTCATCCCGCTTCTTTTAGCGGCAGTACCCGGCATGATTTTTACTGTTCTACTATCATGGCCATTATATAAAGCACTTAAATTAACTATTCAAAGGGCAGGTGTTCAGCTTGTACAACGACCGTTACAGCATAAGAATGAGATCCGCTGAAGGCGGTGCTCACGAGGCAGGCGGTATGCACATTTCAGGAGCGGAAAGAATTGTGGCGAAAGAACAATTAGAAGAAGAAGCACAAAAACTAGTTAAAAGAGCCATGATCCATGAACGCGGACAAGCAGACTTTATCCAAATTACGATTGAAAAAATAGATACAAGTCTTATTGAATATGTTCCTGCCCTCATTCCCAAAACGGTCGATTGCCGTGATGTGGCAGAGTCTCGCAATAGAGCCCAAGAGTATTTATTGAAATCCGGCGTTGCACAACTTGCTGCTAATATGGCTGTTTCATTATTAGCCAATGCTGAAGACTTTCCCGGAGCTTACCTATTGGATGCTGAAACAGGTAAGATATTAAACCCCTTTAATAAAGCGATAAGAGTGTCTCAGATTGACTGGGATGAACGTAATTTCTCAGAATGGTCCAAGACCCATGCTGTACATAGTCTGTCTAGAATTCGCGAAGCCGTCGCTTTAGCCTCTAAAACGGCAGCTTCTCCATTCATTGCGGCAGAATTATGCTGGTCAGATGACCCAGGCTATTTAACGGGCTATGTAGCCAGCCAAAGTGTCGGTTATATCAGACTAACTCCGCTTAAAGAGAAGAATTGTTACTCTGGCGGCAGAGTATTCTTTGTCAAAGGAGAGGCAAACATAGACCAGCTAATTCATTACTTAACTAAAGTACCCGTAATGGTGACAAAGGAGGTGAGTGAAATTGTTTAACTTAGAAAAAGAATTAAAGGAATTAGACAAATTGCATTTGCGCCGCAAAGTTCGCAAGCTAGACTCTCCCAGCGAACCGGAAGTGATTCTCGAAGGAAATCCTGTCCGGCTTTTTTCCACTAATAATTATCTAGGTCTGTCTACACATCCTGAACTAAAGAAACAAGCCATTCAAGCGATCGATGTTTATGGCACTGGGTCAGGCGGTTCAAGATTAACGACAGGAAATTTCTCTATTCATGAGCAGCTGGAGCAGAAAATAGCCGAATGGAAAAAAACGGAGTCTGCTCTGCTCTTCTCCAGTGGTTACTTAGCGAATATTGGAACGATCTCGGCTCTCATGGGAAAAGGAGATTATATTTTAAGTGATGAATTAAATCATGCAAGCATTATCGATGGATGCCGGTTAAGTAAAGCAACTACAGTCATATACCGGCATACAGATGTCTTAGATCTTGAACAAAAATTGACTGCCCTGCCTAGACATTCTAAGAAATTGATCGTGACAGACGGAGTGTTTAGCATGGATGGCAACTTGGCTCCGCTTCCCGATATCGTGAATCTTGCTAAAGCTTATGGAGCTTGGGTGATGGTCGACGATGCTCATGCTACTGGAGTATTAGGGAAGCATGGGAGAGGCACAGCAGAATTTTTTGGGATCGAAACTGGAATTCAGATACAAGTGGGTACGCTCAGCAAAGCGATTGGAACAGAAGGTGGTTTTGTCGCAGCTTCTCACGACATTGTGGAATATTTAAAAAACCGTTCCCGTCCCTTTATATTTCAAACTTCTTTATCTCCTGGTGTCGTTGGAGCGAGCATCGCTGCTATTGACATCCTTCAAAGGGAGCCTGAACGCAGAGAAAGACTGCTTTCCCTTTCCTCTTCATTTAGAAGTGGCTTGCTCAAACATGGATTTCAGCTAGTTCCCGGTCAAACACCTATTATTGCTCTGCTTGTAGGAGAAGCCGAAAAAGCTCTGCATTTTTCAAAGTTATTAGAAGAAAGAGGAATATTCGCTCCAGCGATCCGCCCTCCTACGGTTCCTGTCGGAAAAAGCCGTATTCGCTTTACAATCATGGCTACTCACAGTGACGAACAGCTTACTGAAGCCATTCATGAGATCTGCAGAACGGGAGATGAATTAGGGATATGCCCCCTCCACATGGACATTTGAGTCCATAAAAAAGAACGTGAGACTAATGAATCAGTCTCACGTTCTTTCAGTTCATTTCCCGCTTAATGCTGTCTTGATCGCCTGAATATTTTTTCTCATAATGCTAAAGTAATCTTCTTTGTTATTAATATCTTCTTTAGTCACCGATTCAAGATTATGAAGCGATAAAGGTTTTGCTCCAATTTCCGTTTGAATAATGTCGGCTACGGTAGAAGATACATTTTGCTCAAATAAAATGTACTTTACATCATGTTTCTTAGACTGCTCGATAATTTCTTTCAATTGTTTTTGACTCGGCTCTTGAGTTGGAGATAAGCCTGCTATTGCAATTTGCTTAATTCCATAGCGCTCTTCCCAATATCCATAGGCAGCGTGTGAAACTAAAACATGTTTTTGTTTCGATTCATTGACTATCTTTGCAAACTCCTGATCCACTTTTTTCAATTCAGCTTCTACCTTTTTATAATTCTCTTCGTATGTTTCTTTATGGGCAGGATCTTCTTTTACTAATGCGTCTTTAATAGTATGAGCAAGTTCAATGGATAGAACCGGGTCAATCCAAACATGAGGATCTGTATCACCGTGATCATGATGTTGTTCTTCGCTGTGAGCTTCTTCCTCATGACCATGTTCTTCTTCACTGTGAGCCGCCTCATTTTCGTGTCCTAAGTCCATTCCTTCTGTTGCTTTCACCACTGTAACATCTTCACTCTTCAGCATCTCACTGACTTTATCAGAGAACCCTTCAAAACCGGCCCCATTGTATATGAACATATCTGCATCTGCCATACTTTTGAGCTCTTTAAGCGTTGGTTCATAAGAATGGGCATCTACATTTGCGGGATACACACTTTTCACTTCAACATGTTTGCCGCCAATTTTTTCAGTGAAATCTTTCAAGGGAAAAATCGTTGCATAGACTTGTATTTTTTTATCTTCTGATTTTTCTTCACTCTCCTGCTTGTTCTCACCAGTCCCGCATCCGCTGAGTACAAGTGAAAAAATGATCATTGATATACATAGATAAATAAAGGATTTCATTCTCCTTCTCCTTTCTTATTAACCGTTCTATAAAAAAACTATATGCGCTAATCACATTAAATAGGAATCATTACGCTTATTAGAATATTACTATTTCTGCTGTTTAGTCAAGTGAAATCTAGTAACTTTCGGCTAAAAGCATAGAATAAGATTATTCAAATAACAATTCTCTTTTTTCACAGACATTCTTCACGTTAAACAGTCAAATGGAAGATGTCCTTCCGTTATAGATCTGACATCCATTTTAAGCACAACTAAAAACACTAGCCGGACAAAGTCCGCCTAGTGTTTAGTGATTCATATAACTGAAGAATTATTTGAAGAATCATTCATTTTTTGCTGATCCAAACTAACTGCTTCTAAGGTTGCTAGTTCTTTTTTTATCCCGATACCTGTAAATGCTAATAAAATAGAGAAAATCGGACACAAGTAAAGAAGGATGGCATATGGCAGGTAAGTTAAGACAGGTACACCAAGCGTGCTTGCAAAGAAAGCTCCGCTCACTCCCCAAGGGATCAAAGGATTAATAAGAGTGCCTGCATCTTCAAGTGCTCGGGAAAGGTTTAGCCTCGAAAGTCCTGCCTGCTCATATACTGGCTTAAACGTTTGACCCGGCAATAAAATGGATAAATATTGCTCTCCCGTTAATAGATTAATACCTATAGAAGCAGCTACAGTTTGAGAAACAATCGCTCCCGTGTTTTTAATGCCCGCCACTGTTTTTTCAATTAAACTTTGAAGCAGACCCACTTCTTGAATGACTCCGCCAAAAGCCAATGCAACAAATATTAAAGATACAGACCACATCATTGACTGGAATCCGCCACGGTTAACAATTCCGTCGATAATTTCATTTCCTGACTCAAGAGTAAATCCATTTTGTATCGTATTCATTAAGTTTGCTGGATTAACAGCTCCCTGCAATAAAGCTGCTGTTAAAAGACCGCTGATTAACCCGATGATAATTACTGGTATCGTCGGCATTCTACGATAAGCAAGCACAACAACTAATAATGGAGAAAGAAGAGTTAACCATGAAATGGAAAATGATGATTGCAGTGCTTGATTTGCCGCAGTAATTTGTTCAATACTTGCGCCTCCTGATTCTCTTCCAATAAAGAAGAACACCACGTATGTGATAATTAAAGCTGGAACGGTTGTCCACATCAGATGGCGAATATGATCAAAAATATCTACTGAAGATACACTGGAAGCGAAGTTAGTTGTGTCAGATAATGGAGACATTTTATCTCCGAAACAAGCTCCACAAACAATAGCTCCCGCAGCTATACCAAGATTGATATCCAACCCAATGGCAATCCCTATTAAAGCAACGCCAACTGTTCCGATGGTAGTAAATGAACTTCCCGAAAACGAGGAAACAATAATGGTCAATGTTAAAGCACTAACTGCAAACCATTCTGGAGAAATAACTTGAAAGCCATAGTATAACAATGTCGGCACGGTTCCGCTCATCATCCAGACACCGATCAGCATACCGACTAGGGAAAGAATGATCATTGGAACAACGCCTGAAGCAATACCTTTTGTCAGTCCCTGCTCAATTTGTTTCCATGAACACCCCTTCACAAAGGCAACAACAGCCACCAACACTGCCGCCATAACGATAGGAATATGAGGTTCTAGCTTAAGAATAAGTAAACTGTAAATCATTAATGCAATGACCGCAAAAAGAAGAATAAGAGAAGTAGAAAAATTCAGTTTTTTCGGCATATGAGCCCCTCTTTCACAAATTATTTCAATATGCTACTCACTGGTAACGCTTACAAACATTAATAGGCGGAATGACTGCTAAAAAAGCAGTCATTCCTGTTACTTATTATTCAGGGAGCCAACTATACATATAAGAATCATCTTCATACGAATGAGCTTCTGTGACAATATAGAGCGGACGGAAAGTATCAATCATGACTGCCAATTCCTTCGTTTCTTTCTTGCCAATACTTTCTTCCACTTTTCCTGGATGAGGGCCATGCGGTAATCCGCTTGGATGAAGAGTAATCGATCCTTCTTCAATTCCTCGGCGGCTCATGAAATCACCATCAGCATAGTATAGAACCTCGTCGCTCTCTACATTGCTGTGTACATATGGGGCAGGAATAGCATCTGGGTGGTAATCATATAATCTTGGAACAAAAGAGCAAATAACATAATTATGCGCTTCAAACGTTTGGTGTACTGGCGGCGGCTGATGAACTCTTCCTGTAATTGGCTCAAAATCATGAATACTGAAGGCATACGGGAACAGGTAGCCATCCCATCCGATCGCATCTAGAGGATGGTAGTCATAAGTATAAGAAGTGATCATGCCCTGCGCCCGGACACGAACTTCAAACTCGCCTGCTTCATCTTTCATTTCAAGCTTTTCAGGCGGACGAATGTCTCGCTCACAAAATGGTGAGTGTTCCAGCAGCTGGCCGAATTCATTACGATAACGCTTCGGAGGCATAATGGCAGAATTCGATTCAACGATCAAGATTCTAGCTTCCTCTGATTCAAGTACTACTCGGTAAGTAGTGCCAATAGGAATGACAACATAATCACCAGGCACAAATGATAGCTCACCGAAAATACTTTCGATTTTTCCTTTCCCTTCATGAACAAACAGCATTTCATCTGCTTCTCCATTACGGTAGAAATAAGACATCTGTTCTGTTGGCCTCGCGATTCCTATAGCTAGGTCATCATTTGCCATAAAGATCTTTCGCGCTTCTAAGAAATCTCCTCCAGCTTTTGTATCCCACGTGCGAAAATGACGATGCTTCAGCGCATCTTTCGCTTCATATTCATATTTAATTTCTTTTAGCTTTTTCGCAGCCCGAATCTGTGTTGGCGGGTGTGCATGATAAATAATCGATTGAATGCCAGAAAACCCTTTTGTTCCCATCACTTGCTCATAATATAATTCTCCATTTTCTTTTCTGAATTGCACATGGCGTTTATGAGGGATAGTTCCCATCTTTACATAATGCGGCATGTAAGATTCTCCTCTCTAGTTCAGCACTTCTTTTAATGTTTTTATAAACGTTTCATTTTCTTCTTCCGTACCAATTGAAACCCGAATTGTTTCCGGATAGCCAAGAACGCCGCCTGAACGGACGGTAATCCCTTTTTTAAGCAGTGCTTCAAACACTTCATCCCCGCTTCGTCCCAACTGGATCATGACAAAGTTTCCTTGTGATGGGAAATAGCTTAATCCCATCTTTTCAGCTTCTGAAGAGATGTATTTGCGTCCTTCCTCATTCGATTGAATACATGTTTGAAGGAACTCTTCATCTTGAAGAGAAGCGATTGCTGCCGCTTGAGCCATTCGGTTCGTATTGAAAGGTTCTTTTACTTTCATTAATTCCTGTACAATTGAAGGATTCATCACACCATAGCCGATGCGTAATGCAGCGAGGCCATAGATCTTCGAAAATGTTCTAAGTACAATTAAATTCGGGTATGAGGCAACAAGAGGAACTGTATTTAAATAATCCTCTTCTGTCACATATTCAAAATACGCCTCATCAACGACGATCAGCACATGCTCAGGTACTTTCGAAATAAATGCCTCTAACGCCTGCTTGCCGACAATCGTACCTGTCGGGTTATTAGGGTTGCAGACAAACACCATGCGTGTCCGGTCATTAATAGCAGCAAGCATGCCATCTAAGTCGTGTACACCATCAATGAGAGGAACAATGGCTGGCGTCCCTCCTTCAATTCGTACATTCGTGTCGTATCGAGGAAATGTGACATTGGCCATCACCGCTTCATCACCTGTGCGGATGTAGCTGCGTGTAATTAAATGAAGAATTTCATCTGACCCATTCCCGATAATGAGCTGTTCAGGCTGTACGTTTAGTTTTTTCGCCAGTGCTTCAGCTAAGACAGGAGCCGTTCCCTCTGGATAAAACGCAATATTTTCAAGTTCTTTCATCATCGCTTCTTTCGCCATTTTAGAATAGCCCAGCGGATTTTCATTTGAAGCAAGCTTAATCACTCGCTCAAGCCCTAATTCCCTTTTCACTTCTTCGATCGGCTTACCCGGTTTATAAACGCCGAGGCCGTCTAATTCTTTTCTAGCTGTAATTTTTTGTTCAAGCAGTGCCATGCCAATCCCCCCGCGATTATCATCTCGAATTTATTTAGATGCTTTGACCATTGATCCTTTAGATGCAGACACGTTTCCATGAGCAGGAAGTATTTTTCCTGTCACTTCGCCGAAGCCAATTCGATATCCGTTACCTTGACACCAGCCTGTCATCGTTAAGCGATCCCCATCTTCAAGCCATACACGCTCTTTGCCGTTAGGAAGTTGAATCGGTTCTGCTCCTCGCCATGATAACTCTAGCATACTGCCTCGGCTTTCTTTGTCAGGTCCGCTGATTGTGCCAGAGGCCAGCAAGTCTCCCGGACGCAGGTTACACCCATTTACTGTATGGTGAGCAATTTGCTGCGCCATGTTCCAATACAAGTATTTAAAGTTACTGACAGCAAGCTTAGATGATTCTTCCATCTCTTCCCCTTGCAAATGAACTTCTAATTGAATATCGAACGCGCCTTGTTTATCCGTCTGTAAATAAGGAAGCGGTTTCGGATCCTGATTGGGTCCTGCCGTTCTAAAGTCTTCTAAAGCTTCTACAGGAATCACCCAAGGAGAAATAGATGTCGCGAAGTTTTTCCCTAAAAACGGACCAAGCGGCTGATATTCCCACGCTTGTATATCACGCGCGCTCCAATCATTCACAAGTGTCAGGCCAAAGATTCTGTCCTCTGCTTCTTCAATAGAAACAGGCTCCCCTAACTGATTGCCTTCTCCGATAAACCAGCCCATTTCTAATTCAAAGTCCAGCTGGCGGCACGGACCGTAAATAGGTTCATCACTGTCAGGCGTTTTCATTTGACCCATCGGACGGCGAACATCTGTGTTGCTGACAACAACCGAGCTCGCACGGCCATGATACCCAACAGGCAAACGCGTCCAGTTCGGCATTAGCGCGTTTTCTTTTCCGCGGAACATGATCCCCACATTTGTTGCATGTTCTTTAGAGGCGTAAAAATCCGTATAGTCACCAATTTCTGCCGGGAGCAGCATCGTTGCCTCAGACTGCAGAACAAGTGCTTGCTCCTTTAATTCTGAGTCATCTCGAAGTGTCGGCACATCTTCACTTAATAAGTGCTGGATTTGGCTGCGGACTTCCTTCCATACTTTCTTCCCAAGGGCCATATACGCATTTAAAGACGGCTGGCTAAATACTTCTTTCTGAGCCACACCTGTTTGATTGAAAAGACCCGCTTCATCTAATACGGCTAAATCTAAGATATACTCTCCGATGGCTACTCCGACTCGGGGTTCTTTATCCTTCGTCTGAAAGACCCCATAAGGAAGGTTTTGAATGGGGAAATGCGATTCAGACTTTACCTCAATAAAAGACCGTTTCATAGTTGTTCTCCTTTCTGTTATAAAATCCCAAGAGCTTCTAGGTCTTCACGCGGTTCATCAAAGCTGCAGCTTCCGTAGGAGCAGACAAATTTCTTTCTTAATCCGCTTATTTCTTCAGCAGTCAGGCTTGCATCTTTCCAAGCTAGCTGATCACTAGAAAAAGTGAAGTGTCCCGGTGCTTCGTCTGTTAAGATCTCGATCACTTGTTCTTTCGTTAAATTGTGTCTATGTGCAAGCATTCCAGCCGCAAACACATTTAAGAATCCATGCATTTTGGTTTGAACTTCGTCTCGATACATCCGGATCGGGTGATGGAGGCCAGCCGTAAATTTTAAAGACAGCCCTCTATCACGGCAGCCAATTAATACGTCAGCAGCTCGTTCTGGCGCTGGAAAAGCGTCTGGTGTCAGCCCGCCCATTCTCATTTTCACGCCGAGTGTGCGCTCATTCGCTTTGTTATGTAAAGCCAGGGCATCTAAAGCTTGAGTTAAACCAGTGTGCCAATCTAGATGTTCTGGAACAGAGACCTCACAAAATGTCTTTAACTCTAATTCACCTGTTTGACTAGCAATCTCTGATAATAATGACTGATTTAGTTCAATCGCAGGAAGAGGAAGTTCAAATACCTCTACCTTCGCTTCTTCGGAAAACTGGCTTCTAAATGATTGAATATGGCTCATGTTCATTTTCAAGTTTTGGATGGCATTTTTTTCGTCCAATCCTTTTTGTCCAATGGCAGATATCGTCATCGGCTGTTCATTTGAGAACATGGAAAGGAACGGAGAAAGGTCCGCTAATTGCGCTGCTGGTATAATAAATGGGCCGAGCATCCAAGCGTGTTCCCCGCGGCAATAATGAGCATAATTCTGCACCGCTTCATTAAGCGGAAGTTTAGCCGGCGGAAATAAGCCGGCATAGTCAATTAATGTTGACAAGAATGCTTGAGTGCTCGCATGTGTAACTGATGAAGTAACATGTTCTGCCTTCAAAAGCGTTCTCCCTCCTAATTTCGAATGTGATTAAATGTTGCCTCGGCGTTCCTGCTCACGCTCAATAGATTCAAAAAGAGCTTTGAAGTTTCCGTCTCCGAATCCTTGCGCACCTTTACGCTGAATAATTTCGATAAAGAATGTCGGACGGTCAACAATCGGTTTAGTAAAGATTTGCAGCAAGTAACCTTCGTCGTCACGGTCAACTAAGATGTTTAAATCCTGCAGCTTCTTCACATCTTCATCAATTTCCCCAACACGATTCGTTAACTCTTCATAATAAGTAGCCGGCGTTTCTAAGAATTCCACATTATTGGCTTTAAGTGCGCTGATCGTTCCGATGATATCGTTTGTTAAAAGAGCTAAATGCTGAACTCCTGCACCATTATAGAATTCTAGATACTCTTGAATTTGAGATTTGCGTTTTCCTTCAGCCGGTTCATTAATTGGGAATTTAATGCGTCCAGTTCCATTCATCATAACTTTTGACATCAAAGCGGAATATTCAGTTGAAATGTCTTCATCATCAAAATGCTTCAGTACATTAAATCCAAATACTTTTTCGTAATAAGAAGTCCACTCATCCATGACTTCTACGTTTCCAACAATATGGTCAACACCGATCAATCCAGTAGTTTCAGAGTTTACCTCGAATTCGTAAGATACATAACCTGGCATAAACGCACCTTTGTAATCTACGTTTTCAACAAGAGTATGAATCGTGTCTCCGTATGTTCCAATGATTGCTTTTTTGACTTTACCGTTTTCGTCTTCTTCCGTCCAAGGCTCACGAAGGCCGATGCCGCCGCGCTCCACTGCACCTTTATATGCTTCTTCAATATTTTTAACTTTTAAGGCAATATCCTTTGCTCCTTCGCCGTGAAGCTTAACGAATTCAGCCACATCCGTGTCTGATTGCAAAGCACCAGTGATAACTAGGCGAATAGCTCCTTGTTCAAGAACATAAGACACACGATCACGGCATCCTGTTTCTAGTCCTCTATATGCTTTAATACTGAAGCCAAATGCTTTTGCATAGTAGTAGGCAGATTGTTTCGCATTCCCTGCATAAATCTCTAAATGGTGAATGCTTTGAACTGGAAATACTTCTTCTTTTTTCTGATTTTTTTCTTTAAGATTTTGAGACATATATATCCCCTCCACAAAATAAAAATTTAATTTTTTCAAATAGTTTAATTCAAACAACTATTTGTAATGTTTTAAATGTTATAACATACATTTCCATCTTGCAAGCGCTTACATTAACGCGTTTTCTCTTTCCTGTATTATTTATTTAACGCGATAAAGCATAGTTGCGTTGTCGCACATACTTGAGATATTTTCTGCACATCTTTTAATATATAAATCAAATATTTTCTAAAAAAAGGAGCCTGCTAACATGGAGATTATAGCTAAATTCTGCCCCTGCAATTTTGAAGATGAACTGGATGAAGTCAAGGAAAAACTGAGTCAAATGCCTAATACAGAAGTAATTGAAGAGCGCTGTTTGAATTATTGCGGGCAATGTCTAGTGCAGCCCTATGTGTTAATTAACGGAGAAAATATCGTAGCTGATTCACCAGAAGAATTGTTTATGGAAGCGGAAAAATACATTCAAGAGATTGAAAATTAAAAAATACCCCTGCAAAAAATCTTTAATAAAAAATTTTTTCATCATTTCTCTTGTTTTTAATTAATTATTATTGTGCCAAAATATTAAGCTAATTCCCTTCATTTCTCACAAAAAGAGTTCAGATCTGACTTTCGATCTGAGCTCTTTTTTGATTATTAGCTGCAAGGATCCTGCTCAACCCTATTCCATTTTTTTATATAAAAAATAGATTCAAATGCAAGAAACAAAAAAATGGAGTACAAAACTTTTTATCGTTTTATACTCCATTTTGAAAGCTTAACCTTTGTATACTGAAAGGTTTAACTTTTAAGCAATTTCATTAGTCTTTATTCTTTATTTCAGCCTCACGCACCATTTTTATTAATTTTTTTGAACTGTCCTTGGGTGACTCCGATAAACTAATTGCGCTAATAACAGATACCCCATCCGCTCCCGCCCGTATTACTTCTTGGGCATTATCTTCATGGATACCGCCAATACCTACAATCGGAATTGTCCAACCTTCATTTCGAATTTGCTGAATCAGTTTGGTTCCTTGCACAGATTTAGCATCTTGCTTTGTAGTCGTTGGAAATATGGGACCTATTCCAAGATAGTCTGCTCCAAGTGAAATAGCCGTTTGAGCTTCATCTAATGTATGAACGGATACACCTAGCCATTTGCGGCCTATTTTATTTCGTACTGCATCAACTGGCGCATCATCCTGGCCAATATGCACACCATCGGCTCCGAGCTGAACGGCTAAATCTACATCATCATTAACGATAAAGGGGATATCCTGTGTTTGGCACACTCGCTGAAGCCGTTCCGCTAGAAGATATTTTTCACGGCCTGTCAATGCACCGGCTCCTTTTTCTCTAAATTGAAAAAGCGTAATTCCGCCATCAATCGCTTCTTTTAACACATCTACTGGCTGTTTTTTGCTGTTTATACTTCCCATAATGAAGTATAGACTGAGTCTTTCTTGTATCGTTTTCGATATGGTCATTGTCAGCCGCCTCTCTGCTTTTTTCTTTGCTTATACGCCCAGTGGTTGGTTGGTCCATTCCCGTTCCCGATGTGAAGATCATCTTCAATCGCAGCCTGGATAAAGCATTTAGCTGTTTCAGCAGCTTGTTTTATACTTCGACCTTTGGCTAGCTCTGCTGTAATGGCAGCAGCGAATGTGCACCCTGTTCCATGTGTATTTTTTGTGGGTATGCGGCGGCTTGTATAGTAAATTAATTCTTTGCCGACAGACAACAAGTCTATCAGTTCCCCGGTTTCTTCTAAATCCTCAGCATGTCCACCTTTGATGACTGCATATTTCACCCCAAGCTGATGCAGCCTTTTAGCTGCTTCTTTACGATCATCCAGCGTTCGAATCGCCATACCAGTTAACGCTTCCGCTTCCGGTATATTAGGAGTGATGACTGTGGCTAGAGGAAGCAGATGCTCTTTTAAAGCTTGAACCGCTTCCTGCTGCAGCAGAGAAGCTCCGCCTTTGGCAATCATAACAGGGTCAACTACGACATTTTTCCAGCCGAATTTTTTGATTTGATTGGCTGCGGCCATAATGATTTCACCGCTGAACAGCATGCCCGTTTTTACTGCCTGCGGCTCAAGATCTGTCCCTATGGCATATAATTGTTCCTCCACAGCTGAAGCAGATAACGGATATACTCCATGTACACCTGTCGTATTTTGAGCGGTTACCGCTGTAACGGCGGACATGCCGTATACCCCGAGCTCTTGAAATGTTTTCAGATCGGCTTGAATGCCTGCTCCGCCTCCGCTGTCTGATCCCGCTATTGTTAACGCTTTAAATGGTGTCATTCTCTGAATCCTTTGTATGTATGACGTTAAATCGAGCTCGTTTAGTCAAATCATTAGCTGAAACAAGAGCCAGCTGATTTATAAATTCTATTTGGAAGCTGCCCGGTTTTTCACTTCCCACTATTTCAACGGCTTTTTCTGCTGCTGCCCCATAGGCTGAAACGGCCGAATAAGCAGCGGTGAAATAGTCCGATTCAACAGCTAAAAATGCACCGATTACCGAAGTTAATAAACAGCCTCCTCCTGTTACTTTTGTCAGCAGCGGATGGCCATTTTCCACAAGGCATGTCCGGCTGCCGTCTGTAATGATATCTGTCTCTCCTGAAATCACTGTTAAAATTCCAAACTCTCTTGCTACTGTTTCAGCCAGCTGCTGAGGATCGCCTTGGCCTTGAACAGAATCGACTCCCTTAATCGCCCAATGTCGACCTGTTGCATTGGCCGCCTCAGCCGCATTGCTCCGCATAAGGGACACCTTAACTTCCCGCAAGATTTTTTTCGCCATTTCTGTCCGGTACGGAGTGGCCCCTGCACCTACAGGATCAAATATGACTGGCACTCCATGCCGATTAGCTGATTGTCCTGCAATAATCATAGCCTTTACTTTTGTTTCATCAATTGTCCCCATATTTAACACCAGTGCATCAGCGACCTTGGCCATGTCAGCTACTTCCTCTACTGCGTCTGCCATAATGGGAGATGCCCCTATAGCTAATAATCCATTGGCTGTAAAGTTAGCCACTACTATATTGGTAATATTGTGAATGAGAGGATTTCCTTCTCTCACTTTTGAGAATGTTTGACTCACCGCAGATACATCCATTTTTTTATCCCCTTTGATTTTATATTTTCTTTCAATCTCCATGTTCTTTTTTAGACTCATAATAACGAGACAATTCAATAATCAGCGCACCCATTCTCTCCTTTTCAGGTGTCAGCACCCTTTTGACCCCTTCATTCTTCAATGCTTCTGCCGTCACTTTTCCTACCGCACAAGCTTCCACATGTTCATTGAATAAGCGAATAATTTCTTGTTTAACTCCTCTTTTTCTTGCAAACTCAAAAAGCGATCGAACCTGAACCGCTGTAGTAAAGCATACTGCATCAACCTTACTGTCAATCAGTTCTTTGTATAATGTTTCAGCTATATGATCGTCAGCGGGAATATGCTGATAAGGAAGAAGTAAAAGAACTTCCGCTCCATTGCTTTCAAGAAATTCGGTTAAAACAGGAGCCGTTTCTCCATGAAGCTGAATCGTTACGCGCTTATTCTTAAAGTCGTGACCTTGTAAAGAGCGAATCAACCCATTTGTCGTACCATCATCATCTGTAACAATTGGCTGAACTCCCAGCTTCTTTAGTGATGCTACGGTTTTATATCCTCTTGATGCTATGTTTGCCTTTTGGATGACAGTCAGAAATTCATTGCGAATATTTAATTTGTCCGCCATATCAACAAGAGCATCCGTTCCAACCCCTGTTGTGAATATAAACCAGTCTGTTTGCCGCTTAATCAATTGCTTTAAATCCGGCAATACATCTTCTTCTGCCAAAAAAATGGTTCCCTGAAGCGGACGTGAAACCGGATGTCCGCCTTGCTTTTCAATTAATGTACTCATTTCCTCGACTTTTCGCGAACCCGCAATGACGATACGCTTATTATTCAATCCTTTTGCCAAGACAGTCACCTCATTCAAATTTTCTGTTTTTCCGACTGTAACATAGAAGGCTAAAAAAAACTTGAGTTAAATTTTTTGATCAGCCTCTAGTGTTAAGCCGAATTGCTTCTGTCTAATCGCCTGAATCATACACTCAAAAAACATTTCACCGTATATTGTAAAAGATGAATAAATAGGAGGAATGCGCGGATGATCTTTAACTGCCCCTATCATTGCGGCCACCCGGCCTTTTACTCTCACCCTATTTACTTTACGCCAGTTGCCTCTAGGCAATTTCCAAAGGTCGATGCTTCACTTTTTAATCAATCAGCCATTGAGATGGAAAATCTAATGAAGGATGCTCAGCTGCTTATAAAAAAATTAGCCGCGTCTAAAGATCTTGATCAAAAGATCATGTCGGCTGCTCAGCAGTCAAATAATAAAGAAGTAGATCGCCTCATTCAATCAACTGGTATTCAATCGACAGTTGAAACATCATTTACGCCTGACGGTCTTCATTTAAACTTCATTGGAAAAACGAATGGGTATGACTGCTGCCATTTAACGATCGCACTGAAATGGAGGTAACTTTTACGCATTAGTTTATTGACGCTTTCCAAACCTTTAGCTTGTAAAGCCGCTGAACAAGCACAAAACCTATTACTGCTCCAATCAAACTGCTGACAAAGAAAGAAGGCAGGAAAAAGAAAAAGCCAGCCGTTGTGCCCATGAATAGTTTGGCATATGGTACAGCAAATAGCGGCGCCATCATTCCTGAGCCAATCATCTCACCAACCGAAGCACTCCAAGTTCGATTCGTTTTATGATATAGCCACCCCGCAGCAAAGGCCCCGATCATGCCTCCTGGAAAGGCTAATAAGGAACCTGTTCCTAATACATTTCTTAACAGCCCAGTTACAAAAGCAATGATGACGGCCGGACCGGGGCCAAGAAGTACACCTGCTATCACATTCACTGCATGCTGTACTGGGTATGCTTTAGCCACTCCAGCCGGAATCGCTAAAAAAGATGATCCAAATGTTGCAATCGCAACAAATAACGCCATTACAGTTAAATGGTTAACCTTTCTCAGCTATCTCACCTCCCTTTCTTAACGTAAAAAAACCAGATCCGGTATATAGGATCTGGTTTAAATATGTGCATAAGAAAATAGGCGTTTTCACACTACTTCCCTACGCTGGTACAAACCAGATCAGGTTCTTAGAGTTGAAAAGCATTCGCTTTTCTCTCAGCCAAACAGGCACCCCTAGTAGTAAAGATTATTTTTTTATAAAAGCAATCTCCTTATCTGACTGCGACTATAGTATAAATGATTCCGAATCATTTGAAAAGAGTAAATAACTATAGAGTAAAGCGATTAACGACTTCTTCTAATTCATTAGCAATTTGATTCATTTGTTCAGTTGTCTCTGCCACCCGTTCAAGCTCTCTTTGCTGCTCTGAAGCCGATGCACTAACCTGTTCAGCAGAAGCAGCCGTTTGTTCGGAAATAGCAGAAACACTTTGAATAGAGAGCATCGCTTTTTCTTTGTAGCCGATCATATCTTTCAATTTAGCAGTAAGGTCACTGACTGATTGACCAAGATTATATGCAAGCTCTGCATTATGAGTAAAGGCTGATTCCGTATCAGAAACAGACTGGTTTTGACCTTCCATGAGTTGAATATTCTCTGTAATAATTGATACTGTCTGACTCATCTCTTTTAAGATTTCCTGTACGGTTTTTTGAATAATATCTGTTTCTTTACTGGATTGCTCCGCTAATTTTCGTACCTCTTCCGCTACAACAGCAAAGCCTCTCCCATGTTCACCCGCTCTCGCTGCTTCAATACTTGCATTTAATGCTAATAAATTTGTTTGAGCAGTGATCCCATGAATAGACTCAATCACCTTATCAATATCTGAAATCTTAATAGATAATGCCTGAATTTGTTGCTGAATCTTTTCGTTCATGTCATTTGTAGCAATATTATGCTCACGAAGCAGCTTTACTTGCTCCATTCCCTGTTTAGTCGATTGAGCTGTTTCTTGAGATAAGTCGTACATTTCATCAGAAATAGTTGAGAGAAAATCGATTTGCTCAGAAAGATCAACCATTTGATGGTTCGTATCTTCCGTGTCTTCCGATTGTTGTGAAGCACCTTGTGCAATTTCATCAACAGCAACCGACACTTCCTGGCTAGAAGCAACAACTTCTTCAAATATGTCATGAACTTTCTGCGCAGATAAATTTAACTGATGTGAAGATCCTTTAGCAGTATGGATGACGTCACTTGTTTTTTGCAGCATATCATTAAAAGCAACAGCCACCGCTCCAATTTCATCTTCGCGAATATGAGACTCGTTTACAACCTTGGTCAAATCACCAGAAGCCGCCATTTCCAGCGATTCACGCAAATAAGTCAGCGGCTTCAATTGTTTATGGATAAACCAGAACGTCACACTAGACATCAAAATAATCATTAAAATGGCTGCTGTGATTGTCATCATTAAATTCGTCATAAACGGTTGAAGAATAGTTGACTGTGGAACGACTGTTTGAACAGACCAAGTTTCCTTTATCTCTTCAACCTCCACAGGTGCAAATGCATTGAAGGCTTCTTCTTTTAATTGTTTAGAGTCTACATTCAGAGTAGAAGTTTTGTCATTATCCAAGTTAGATTTTATACTTTTCCAATCAATAGAATCTTTCATATTCGAACCAATTAACTTTTGATTAATGCTGTTCGCGACTAGAAAACCTTGATCCGTCACAATACTTGCATATCCGCCAGCCGGTTTCATGCTTTTCACTAAGTCATTCAGAAAGTCAATTGAAAAATCCGCTGTAATGACTCCTAGGAATGTACCATCTTCTGCTGATAAAGGTACAGAAATGGTCGCCATTAAAACGCTGGATCCACCGGCTTGATATTCGTAGGGCTCTGTTAAAATTGCTCGGTTTTCTTTTCTGGGAATTAAATACCAATCCCCGCTGCCATCCTCTTCGTAATCACTTAAAGGTTCGACTTTTACATTCTCACCGTCTCTATATAAATAAGGAACAAAACGCTGATTTCCATCTACTAATTGCTTGTTGACATCAGGCTCGATTGGTACAGTCCCATTTTCCAAAATCATAGCCATTCCAAAAATATCTGGGTTCTCTTTTAAGTTGTTTTCAATTACGTTTAATGTTGTACTGGCAGTAAGTTCCCCTTCCGCATTTAATGATTCAAAAATATGCTTCGTTGTTCGTAATGTTTCATTTGTTTGATTGAACCTTTTCTCTATTTGAGCTGCGTAAAGTTCAGTATGTTCTACTGTACTTTTTTCGGTGCTGGTTGTACTGGATTTATACAAATTAACATTCGTTACAATTGAATAAATCATAAACAATAATAAAAACAATCCAATAATCAGCCCGGAAAGTTTTAAGGAAATACTTTTACTCTTTTTCATATTAGTTTTTCTCCTTTTCTGACCCCTGTAAGATATATAAAAATTTCATTATGTTATATCCTGCTACTATTTTTTTCAATAATATTAAAATCGACAAAATTCGATAATTGTTAATAGGCAAAAAAAATTAGTTATTCATCAATACGGTTTCCACTTCAATTTCTTTGCTTCATTAAACCGTTTAGTCACTTGCTTCCAGCAAACCACATTCCACCATGCTTCCACGTAGCCCGCCCGATTATTTTGATGCTTCAAATAATACGCGTGCTCCCAAACATCTAAAACAAGAAGAGGAATGACGTCCCACTGACTAAGATTTTGATGCTTTTCCGCCTGAAGAATTTCCAGCCTATGTGCTCGTGGCGCCCATACTAAAATCGCCCAGCCTGAGCCTTCCACAGCTTTTGCCGCTTCAGAAAACTGCTTCTGAAACTGAGCAAAGCTTCCGAACGCGTCATTTATCTCTTGCAGCAGCTCGCCAGACGGTTTCCCTCCACCTTCTGGACACATAATCTCCCAAAAGATTGTATGCAAATAGTGACCCGCTCCATGAAAAGCCAGCTCCCTTTCCCAATGCTTAATTAGCTGGTAATCATTGACCAGACGAGCTTGCTGCAATGCTTTTTCTGCTTTATTAAGACCTTCCACATAACTTCGATGGTGCTTATCATGGTGCAGCCTCATCGTTTTTTGATCAATATGAGGTTCAAGCGCATTATATGGATAGGGAAGAGGCGGAAGTTTATGCTGGCCAATAGGTACGGCCATTTGTCTTTCTGCAAACTGAACCTCTCCCAAATCTAATTCATTAAATGGCTGAGTAAAAGAAATACCTGTATAAACCTGTTCACCTTCAAGATATAAATCTTCAGCCATCTTTTTCAGCTGTTCACCTTCTATATCCTCTATGTCATTTAGTGAATCGCGAAACTTCTCTACTCTCTCTTTCCAAGCTGCTAACTTGTCATGTTCCCTTTGATCACATAGATCGATGAATGTTTCCTGCTGCTTCAGAAGATCTTCCGTCCACTGTTTCATCTGATCCACATAGCTCTCTTTATTCAAACCATTCGCCCCCTTTTCCTATTCACTGTTCATCCTATGCACACCAAACAGCACCGGTTCAAATAAATCCGCTGCCAAAAAGCAATTATCTTTACACCATAAAGGTTTATCCTTATCATTAAGGGAAAAATGAAAAGTAAAAGCCGTTTGCCCAGGTGTGAAGGGCAAATAGGCTTTAACCCAAAAGGCGCTCTTTGCCTTTAGGGTTAAAGATCTTTTGACCCAAGCACCTAACGGCTTTTACTAGACACACCGAAAAGTAAAAGCCGTTTGCCCAGGTGTGAAGAATAGCCCATACCTGACATGATCGATACATATTTAAGGAGGAATTTACTTGTTATTCGCGATACTTTTTTTTATGCTTATGTCCTTCTTTTTATCAGGAAGCGAAACAGCTTTAACTGCAGTAAATAAAATGAAAATTAAAACAAAGGCCGAAAACGGTGATGTGAAATCAAAAAAACTATTAGACCTTGTCTCTAAACCCGATGAGTTAATTACTGCGATATTAATTGGTAATAACATTGCCAATATTATGCTTCCTACCCTCGTGACGATTATTGCCTTAAAGTATGGCTGGAATGTCGGGATCGCTACTGGAATATTAACTGTTGCACTCATTGTGTTTGCAGAAGTGGTTCCTAAAACAATCGCGGCCACTTTCTCTGAGAAAATTGCCTACATTGTAGCCCCAATTATTTCGTTGCTGGTATTTGTTCTTAAACCGCTTACTTTTCTATTATCAAAATTTACTGGAATCATCATTTCATTTTTATCTAAAGGAAAAGTAAAAGAAGCTTCTTTTTCAAAAGAAGAATTAAAAGTGATGATGGATATTGCTTCAACGGAAGGAACCTTTCAAATAGATGAGACGGAAAGAATTAAAGGTGTGATCGACTTCTATACAAAAGGTGTTCGTGATGCCCTTAAAACCCCCCGTATGGACATTGTCGGCATCCCATTGGGAAGCGATTTCAAGGCGGCACAAGATATTATTTTAAATAATAACTACACCAGATATCCTGTATATGATGGGGATATGGATAGCATCGTTGGTGTTTTTCACTCAAAGCTTTTGCTAAATTGGGCATTAAACCCCGATCAAAAATTAGAAGATTTCACCGATAATCATCCCTTGTATGTGGTAGAATCCACTCAGATTGAAAAAGTATTTAAAATGATGATAAAAGAGAAAAAGCATTTAGCCATTGTCCTTGACGAATACGGCGGCACATCAGGAATTATCAGCCATGAAGATATTATTGAAGCGATGATCGGACAGGAAATTGAAGATGAAACGGATGTTGAGGAAGATAAACTGATCGAAGAAATAACCGATTCTTACATCGTTTGTAACGGCCGCCTTCCCCTCTATCGTTTAAATGAAGTGTTCCATACAGATTTACCCGAAGAAGAAGGCATTGTCGCAGGGTTTATATTGCATGAACTTGGATACGTTCCAAAGCCTGGTGCCTCTTTAAAGTATGAAGATTTACATTTTGAAATTCTGCAGATGGAATACAACCGGATTCAGAAAGTGAAAATTAATAAAGCAGTTGATCATTAAACTCTTGCCTTCATGCAGGAGTTTTTTCTTTTTTTACAATATTTACACCGTATCTTTCTGTGAATTCTGTTGACCTTAATAAAGAATCAAAAAGAAGGAGGAAATTCAATGAGAAAATTATCTTTAGGCTTCACCTTTTTATTAGCTATCCCTTTATTCGCTGCTTGTGCTGGTAATGAGGAAGGCAGAAATGACACGAACCAAGGCATGGAGACTCGTGACGTTCGTTACAATAATGTCGGTTACGATGTCAGAGATGTGAATGATGGTAACATGGATATGGACCAAAATGATGTAACTCGAAACGAAACACGCATGGAAGTAGCTGATGATGCAGCGAAGGAAGTAGTCGACTTAAAAGAAGTAAAAGAGGCTAACGTGATTGTCACTGAAAACAATGCCTATGTGTCAGCCGATCTAACGGATAATTACGAAGGTGAAATGACGAAAGAGATCGAGAAAAAAATCTCTCGTGCAGTGAAATCAGCTGACAATGACATTGATAATGTGTATGTGTCAACGGACCCTGATTTCATGAACCGTATGACTGGATACGGCGATCGAATTCAGCGCGGCGAGCCTGTAGATGGATTCTACGATGAATTTACTGAAACAACGAGAAGAGTGTTTCCAAACGCGAGATAAGTACATTGAGCACCAGCCGTTACTATGAATCGTAGCGATTGGTGCTCTTTCCTTTTCTTTGAAAAAATATTTGTATCTGACGTTACATTATGATTTATCATAGAAGTAACGAAAGGGTGAAATATATGTATTCCATTGGACAATTCGCCAAGAAAACAGGCATGACGATTCGGACGCTCCATTATTATGATGAAATTGGACTGCTGAAACCAGCGCACATCGATGCAATTGGACGGCGCAAATATAGCGATAAAGAACTTGCCGCAGTGGTCAAGATCTCTACATTAAAATACTTAGGCTACCCGTTAGACGAAATGAAAAAGCTTTTGCATGCGGATCGCGGAACGTTAAAGGAATCCCTGCAATGGCAAAAGAAATTATTAGAGAAAAAACAGCTTGAATTGCAGCAAAGGATTCGCTCTATTGAACATACAGCGGCCCTTCTTGATGGGAATGAGAACGTAAATGATTCCATTCTATTTTCGTTTGTGCGAAATGCTCAGTTAGAAAACAAGCAAATGGAAGTACTGGCGGATAAAATGCCAGAAAACTTGAAGCCTATCTTACATATTTCAGATGCTGATAAAATTGAGATCGAGAAGATATATGTCAATAAGCTTTTAGCCATGCAGGAGTTAATGAAGCAATCCGTTGCTCCAAATGAGCCGGTGGCCGAGCAATTTATTCATGAATTTATTACGGAAATCTCCGCTTACTTCCCGTTAAATTCTGTCCGCGAACAGGATGATCTAGAAGAGTTAAACCAAGCGATCGATCAGGAAGAAGCACTCTTTCCATACCCTTTATCCGAACAAGAAACGAAGTGGTTTCAAGAGGCGGCAGAATATTACTGGGAGGCTAAAAGATGAAGAGAGACGAATCAAAAGCCTCTCGCTCTTCCCTGCGTTCACTTTGGGCATTTCTGCAATCCATTCATTGGCCAAGAAAACTGGTGATCATTGCACTTATTCTTGCTTTAGCCGAAACTTTCTTTAAACTCGCAGTCCCTCTTTTCACGATGCGCCTCGTCGATGGATTGACTGGAGAGACTTTTCAATGGCAGGGAATCGCCATACTCATTACCGTCTTTCTGCTTCAAGGAATCTCGGGTGGGTTTTCCTACTATCTCTTATCTAAAATCGGAGAGACCATTGTCAAACAGCTGCGCAACCGCTTATGGGGACACGTACTGCGCTTACCTGTCAGTTACTTTGACAGCCATGAGACTGGGCAGACTATGAGCCGGATTACGCAGGATACTGGGGCACTAAAGAATTTAATTACCGGCCATTTAATTAATGTGATCACCGGAATCATTTCCATAATCGGTTCCATCGCATTCCTGCTTGTGCTTGATTGGAAAATGACACTTATTATGCTGACAAGTGTTCCGGTCATGTTGCTGATTATTCGGCCACTTGGCGCCATGATGTATAAGATTTCTCGGCGTACTCAAGATGAAACCTCTAATTTCTCCGGACTTCTTGGCCGGACACTGTCCGAAATCAGATTGGTGAAGTCCTTCCACGCGGAGAATAAAGAGGAGGTCAAAGGAAATAATGGCATTGACTCTCTCTACACACTTGGCTTAAAAGAAGCAAAAATCCTTTCCATCATTTCACCTGTCATGACATTTATCATTATGGCTGTTCTCGTTGTCATTTTAGGGTATGGCGGCGTGCGGGTATCTGAAGGTGCACTCTCTGCCGGCACGCTTGTAGCGATTATCTTTTATTTGTTTCAAATCATTGTTCCCTTTACACAAATGGCTTCTTCCTTCACCGCTTTTCAAAAAGCAGCCGGGGCAACGGAACGTATTCAAGAAATAATCAAAATGTCCCTAGAGCCGCTTGACCAAGGAGGCTTGAAGGAATGGAGCAATGATCCTCTGCACTTTAACCGGGTATCATTTAGCTACTCAAAAGAGCAGCACATTATTAAAGACGTCTCATTTACGATTCCTCCTGGAAAGACAACGGCGATTACAGGACCAAGCGGCGGCGGAAAAACGACTCTGTTCGCATTAATTGAACAATTTTACCAGCCAGATGCAGGAGAAATTCTGCTTGGAGAACGTCCTGCAGAGGCGTTTGATCTAGCTTTTTGGAGAAAGTCCATTGGTTATGTGTCGCAGGAAAGTCCGTTATTATCCGGCACGATTTATGAAAATATCTGCTATGGATTAGATGAGTCAGTTCCTATGGAGAGAGTTGTTGAAGCGGCGGTCTTAGCTAATGCACACCCATTTATTGAAGATCTGGCCGATGGTTATCAAACTGAAATTGGCGAAAGAGGGATGAAGCTTTCAGGAGGCCAGCGCCAAAGGATTGCTATTGCCAGAGCCTTAATCGCAGACCCTGAGCTGCTTTTACTTGATGAAGCCACATCAAGCTTGGACGCTGCTTCTGAAAATTTAATTCAAGAGGCACTGATCAAGCTAATGGAAGGACGAACATCGGTCGTTATCGCTCACAGACTGTCTACCGTTCTTCACGCCGATCAAATCATTTTCTTTGAAAACGGTGAAGTGACTGGAACGGGTACACACGAAGAACTATACGATCAGCACGCGATGTATCGAGACTTAGTCAATTCACAGGGCTTGCAGAAAGCAAACAGCTAATTCTTTCTCCAAAGAAAAGAACCACTCATTGTTAATTTTTGTGAGTGGTTCTTTTATATATGTTTTGTTGCACAACTATCAAGAGTGGCAATCTATTTTATTCTCTCAAGCTGTTAAAGTGTTCATTATTTCATTTCTTCTTCAATAGATACCTTAACAACAAACGCCCAATCCGCTACTTTAGCTGCTTTATTTATATCACCTTCCGAGGAGATCCGGCCATCTTTATTCGCGATCAGCCCCCACATGGCTTCATCCTTTCCTTCTTTCACTTTGATCGACTCTTCAATAGGAACAGGTCCATACGCATACTCTTCATTAAATTTCGGTACGGAAAAATGAGAAGAACTGTAGCCTTTTTTATTTGATGAGACAGCCAAAACAGCATCAAACATGTTCTCATTGGTTTTCAAAGAAAATGTCAACTCATCGTCAAGACCTTCTTCAAAGGAAGTTCCAAACGCGTTCGATGATTTGGTTAACTTTCCTTTTTCCCATATTTCATATTTAGTTTGAAGAATTTTATAATCCCCGTCATATTTCAAATGCACCGCTCCTCCTATTAATCCCATGTGCGGCTCTAATTTTTTCGTGTCGCCGACAAACAACTGAGACGGTTCGATTGTTAAATATCCTTTCTGACTTTTAGGCTCTTCGCTGCTGCAAGCACTAAGTAAGAAACCGATTGCCACAGCGACGAGCGTTAATATAATTTTTTTCATAATGCAGCTCCCTTAATATTAGGATGTGAGAGCCTTTTTTACTTCAGGAGGCTCATCAGCTGTCAAACTTTCACAAAAAATCGCACGAAATTTCCATACAAAAAAGAACATGAGCAACGGAATGATATATCCCGTTAGTTCAGAAGCAATCGTATTAGTCCCATTTTCAATGATGAAGATACCTCCGCCGCCATCGCCCACCATGCCGTTAAACATTCCATAGCAAACGTTCAACCCCCAGTGCAAGCCGGTATTGGCCCAAATGGAGCCTGTGTACATAAATGCATAGGTTAAAGACAGGCCTAAAACAACTGAAAATATGGTATTTCCGAGACTAAATCCTTCCATCCAAATATCCTCCATTGAATACAGAAAGACAGAGAGCACGAAAATTCGCGGGATCGATAGTTTATCTTTTAATTGAGCAAATACAAAGCCCCGTACGATCAAATCGTTCACTAGTGAGCCTAAAAAGAATCCTCCTACAATTTCTAAAGTCATCCAACCCATATCTGGTCCAGCATTTATTCCTTTTATTTCAAAAGCCCCGAAAGCGTATTCTATGCCGTATTTATTCGCCCAAAAAGAAAAGCCGATTAGAAATCCATAAAGTAAATTCCGCCTCCATTTTGCATGAAAATGAAGACCTAATTCTCTAAACCCGCCTTTGTTGGTCCACTTCATCACGAAATAAACAAACGGGAAAAACAAACCTATAGCAGCTAATTTCCAAACTACATTCGGCGCCCACTGGACGGATAGCTGGAAATACAGATCAAGTGCTAAGAAACTCACAATAAATACAATCCATGTCTTCACGAAAACATCCACTCCATTTTATAACCCATCTCCATTTTTATGGCATGAGAATGGGACTGCCTCTTTGCTAAACTTAATCATTAGCAGACAGCCCCTCATTCTTATCATTTATATGTATTCTTATTGGTTAGATTCATCAAATACACTTTTAGCAGTGGTTAACGCCTGCTGTACTTTAGGAAAACCAGTGTAAGGGATTAACTGAATGATACATTCACTAATTTGTTCCTTAGTTAATCCTGCTACGAGCCCTCTTTTAATATGAGTGGCGATTTGTGTCGTCATTCCCTGTGTAACTAGAGAGGCAATCACGATCAACGTTCGTTCTTTATTATCAAGATGCGGCCGGCTGTAGATGTCTCCATAAGCAAACTCGATAATCCATTTTCTAAATTCTGGCGCCACTGAATCTAGCGGATCACTCATTTTTTGCCCGACTGCTGCCTCAGGCAAATTAGCTGTATATTCTCTAAATTTTTTCATTCCTATTTCGTACCTAGTTTCTTCCATACCTATTCACCTCATTATATGACTTACTATTGATCATTCTCTATGATTGAAAAAATTCCTGCCAATATTGTCGATATAGAGGAAATTTTCTGTAAAATACTTGCATATCATTCTATTTTTTTATCATATTAATAATCAAATATAAGAAGGTCAGTCCTGCAATCATTCCAATCCATGTCGACCAATTAAACTCACCTTTTATGAACCCTAAAATAAGCGCACCTATTGAGAAGCCTAGAAAAAAGACAAAAAATGTATTTCTTGACACTCTATCCACCCGCCTTCATATTATTTACATGATCTGAAACTCTTTATATATACCCAAATATTTGCTTTCTATAAAGCCGCCTTCAATATAAAAAACTGCACCCCTAATATCGTGTTGACTGACAATAGGGGTGCAGCTATATATATTTCTTTTAAAAATAATTGATCTTAGCAGCAATCACTCACGCCAAGCAGAACAAATCCTGCTTGGTCGCCTGCTTCCTGGTGATCCAATGTTAGATCCGTTGCCAACGGAGCCACTTCTTCATCAAGAGCGACTTGGATTCCATTGATCACTTCGATTCTGTCTTTGGCCTCAGGTGCATCAAGTGACAGACCCACTTGCGGTCCGCAGCATCCCCCGGCTTCAGAATAAAAACGGATGCCTTCTGCTTTATTTTCTTTTAACACTTCTTCTAACACGGCTTTTGCTGTATCGGTAATAATCAATTTCTTCTCTCCCTTTCCTTATAAAATAAGCTCTTTCATTTGATCGTAGCCAATTTTTTCTTCAGCTGCCCACCGTATAATAGCTGTTTTCTCCGGCATCAAGTCACTGGTGTAACGAATCCATTTCATTTCGGATGCCGCCCTGCCAGCAAGAATTGGATCACTCGTATTCGTCGCATACAGACTTTGATTAATGACCCACCAGGCCGGCTGAATAGCTGCGCGTTTTAAATCCTGTTGCAGGCGTTCAGCTTCTAATACAGGGGTCGTTTCAGCCAGTGTCACAATGATGACTCCTGTTTCTTCAGGATTTCTTAAACGAGGAAGCAGCTTTTTCACATTGTCGGATACATTTCCAGTAGACCGTTCCATTTCTTTATGGTAGGTCTCGGTAGAATCAAGCAGCAGCAATGTGTGTCCAGTCGGTGCCGTATCAATAACTACAATTTCCTCATCTGCTTTGGCCACGACATCGGCAAATGCGCGAAAAATCGCAATTTCTTCTGTACATGGCGAATTCAAGTCCTCTTCTAAATAGGCAAGACCTTCCTCGTCTAAATCCGGACTCGCTTGATTCAACACTTCTTGCTTGTAGCGATCTACTTCTTGTTTAGGGTCAATGCGGCTGATGGATAAAGAGTGTTCCTCTCTGCGATCCCCCATTACATAGTCAAGGTGAGCAGCTGGATCGGTTGTCGTTAAGTGTACTCGATGCGCTTTTTCAGACAATCCAACCGCGATAGCCGCAGCAACGGTCGTTTTACCGACTCCCCCTTTCCCCATAGTGAAGATCACCCGTTTGCCGCTTTCTGATAGATCATCTACTACGGCTTTCAGACCAGGTAGAACGAGGTCTTCTTTTGGTTCAGAAGCCGCTGCTGGTGACTCTTCATCTTTCTGTGACGAAAATCGGCGGAGCTGCTGAATGCCCGTAATAGAAAAAGAAACATACGGCAGATAATAAATCGTCTGTTCATTTAATCCCGAAGGCAACTTCTCAATCGCCTTCTGCTGCCGCTGATGGAAAGCTTCAGCGATCGGATCTCCCGCTTTATAATTTTCCATTAATCCATTGATGATTAGAACCTGGTTCTTTAAGCCGATTGGTTTCAATTCATTGGCCGCACGATCCGCTTCTGCCAGTGAAGATGCATCCGGCCTTGCAACTAGAATTAATGTCGTTTGATCAGGGTTAGATAAAGCCTTTACCGTCTTTGCATAAAGATCTTTCTTTGCACTTAGACCGGACAGCGGTCCTAAACAGGAAGCACCATGAGTGTTATCCTCTAAAAAATCGGTCCAGGCATTTGGCAGCTGCAATAAACGCAGCGTGTGACCAGTCGGTGCCGTATCAAAAATAATATGATCGAAGTCTCGAATCAGTTCTTCGTTAGAAAGTAAATTAGTAAACTCATCAAAAGCTGCAATTTCTACTGTACAAGCCCCTGATAATTGTTCTTCCATCGAAGCAACCACAGAATCTGGCAGTTTATCTTTATAGGGGCCGATTATTTTATCACGGTAAGACCTTGCCGCCTCTTCTGGGTCTAAATTGCAGGCGAACAAATTGGCAACACCTTGAACGGGCTTTGGATCGTTGGACAATTCCACTTCAAATACATCTTGTAAATTGGAAGCTGGATCTGTACTGACAATCAGCACTTTCTTGCCAGCATCCGCAAGAGCTACAGCAGTAGAGCTTGCCGCAGTCGTTTTTCCGACCCCGCCTTTTCCTGTGAAAAATAAAAAAGGTGTTTGAACGGAAGTGTCAGGGTTAAATAAAGGAAACATATGAATCGCTCCTTACTGATTTTGAGACGTCTTTAATGTTAAACGGATCCGAGGTTTCTCTCCTTTTAATTCCTCAGGAGACACCGCAAACCACTCTGCTAACTGTTCATTTGAAGGGTATGTTCCTGTTAATTCCACCTGACCGTCAACCATGACCACTGGCAATGCATCCGGTCCTTTTTCATGAAGAATGGTGTTTACTGTTTGATTATCTGCATAGGCAGCTGGATCATTGGCTAGATTGTAACGTACAATGGAATACCCTTTTTTCTCTAAAGAAGAAACGGCAGCCGCTACACGAGTCAGCTCAGGATCTACACTCGGTCCGCATACACCCGTTGAACAGCACATAGCCGGGTCGAAGATTTCAACTTTTTTCATGTTTATTTCCCCTTTCTATTACTCACCTGTTTTCGCAAAACGGTCGATACGCTCACCAATTTCATCACGGACTCTTTGGAAAAACGCCCATTTCTCTTCTTCTGTTCCTTCTGCTTTCGCTGGATCATCAAATCCCCAATGAACGCGTTTGACAGTTGGAGGCGTAACCGGACATTTATCTGCTGCATCTCCGCATAGTGTCACCACTAGGTCTGCATTGTTTAAAATTTCGGGATCGATGATGTCCGACGTTTGGCTAGAAATATCGATTCCTGCTTCTTTCATTGCTTTTACTGCATTGGGGTTTAACCCGTGTGCTTCAATTCCTGCTGAATAAACATTCCACTCGTTTCCTAAATGCTGTTTCGCCCATCCTTCCGCCATTTGGCTTCGGCAAGAGTTTCCTGTGCATAGAAAATAAATTGTTTTTTTAGTCATGATGGATTCGCTCCTTTGTATTGGCTTGATTGCCTATTGTAAGTATTGTTATATAGTAAAGCCTCAGTTGAGATTTATACACAACTCTTGATTAATTAAATGATTAACAGCCAGATGTATAAGCCAAATAAGGTAATAAATAAAGTCGGAACCGTTAAGATGAGACCCGTTTTAAAGTACGTGCCCCAGCCAATTTTTACGCCTTTTTGACTCAAGACATGAAGCCATAAAAGCGTGGCCAAGGAACCGATTGGCGTAATTTTCGGCCCGAGGTCAGACCCGATTACGTTGGCATAAATCAACGCTTCTTTAATCGTGCCAGTTGTTCCTGTTGCTTGAATCGCCAAGGCATCGATCATTACTGTCGGCATATTGTTCATCACTGAAGACAGAATCGCCGCAATGAATCCCATGGACATCGTAGCCGCAAACAGTCCTTGATCCGCTCCCATGCGAATGACATCAGCCAGCACATCCGTCAAACCGGCATTTCTAAGACCGTAAACAACGACATACATGCCAATGGAAAAAAACACGATCGCCCATGGCGCACCTTTCACCACTTGCGCTGTTTGAACAGCCGGGCTTCTTCTGGCCATGATTAAGAAAAAGATTGCCACGATTCCTGCAATAATGGAAACAGGAATGCTTAAGAATTCGCTGGCGAAATAACCAACTAATAGCACACCAAGTACGATCCATGAAAGACGGAACATCCGATGATCTTTAATGGCCTCAGACGGCTGTTTTAAATCTTTTACTTCATAGTTTTTTGGTATTTGTTTTCTGAAATACAGATACAGCACAAGAATACTTGCGAACAACGAGAAGAAGTTCGGTACAATCATTCTTGAAGCATATTCGACAAATCCGATACCAAAGAAATCTGCTGAGACGATATTCACCAAGTTGGATACGACTAAAGGAAGTGAGGTCGTATCGGCAATAAATCCGCTCGCCATAATAAACGGAAAGACCATTTTTTCATCAAATTTCAATGCCCGAACCATCGCAAGAACGATCGGGGTTAAAATTAACGCCGCTCCGTCATTGGCGAATAAAGCCGCAACTAGCGCTCCGAGAAAGGATACATACACAAACATCTTTAATCCATTCCCGCCCGCGGCTCTGGCCATATGTAAGGCGGACCATTCAAAAAAGCCAATTTCATCTAAAATTAACGAGATAATGATGATCGCAATAAATGCAAGCGTCGCATTCCATACGATTTGTGTCACATCTACGACGTCATTAAAGTCAACAACTCCGAAAACAAGCGCAAGGAGTGCTCCTCCAACTGCAGACCAGCCAATAGACAGATTCTTCGGCTGCCAAATGACGAGAACTAACGTCAATAGAAAAATAATTGAAGCGAAAATAACTGAACTCACTGTCTAACCCTCTTTTCTTTTTTACACGTGTCTGACCGCTCGATTATTCACAAGAAATGCGCAACCCTTTTTGAGCAAGTTCTGCTAAACGATCTTCTTGGCTTGGCAAATGAGCAAGCAAGCTTTGAACAAATGGATAATACTCGCTTTCTTTGTTCAAAGAAAAGATCTTCCACTGCCCTCTTTTCTTTTCATTCACCAGTCCAAAGTCTTTTAATTTCCGCAAATGCTGGCTAACCGCGGGCTGGCTCATTTCATAAAGTGCAACAAATTCGCAGACACATACATCTTCCGAATCAAGTGTCTTCACCATCGAGAGCCGCGTCTTATCACCTAGAAGCTTTAAAATATCAGAAGCTTTCGCTATATCAACTGATGTGATCACCATTTCCAAGCACCTCCTGTCTTTATATAATTAATTGCTTATATAATAAACTACTTATGTATTAGCGTCAATCTATGTGTTGGACGGATTATTCTCTATTTTGGCAGGAATAACGCTGAGTTTGGAAAGATTATTTTACTTATTAGAAAGAATAACCTGCATATCGGAAAGAATACGGGCACTTTTGGAAAGAATCATCAATTTACACGAGTTATTAAATCAATTTTTTTGATTTAATAGTTGTTTTTTACCAAACTTTAGCATATGATGTGAATATATCAAAAAATATTGATTAAGGAGTGGTTATTATGAAACCTATACAATTGTCTGAATCTGATTCTCTTGTTGAATATGAAAAGAAGTTTAAAGCATTAGCGGATCAGCAGCGCTTAAAAATCTTAAATCTTTTATGCGAAGCAGGCTCGGAATGCGTCTGTGATTTGAGTGAAAAGATGGATATGCCTCAGTCTAAATTGTCTTACCACTTAAAGATTCTACTGGATGCAGACCTCGTGACCAAAGAAACAAAAGGTACATGGAGCTACTACCAGCTAAACCAGCCAATTATTAATCACCTTTTATCTGAAGAGCTTTGCTGCTTATTCCGGCCATCCTGCTGAGATAAGCCATGGTTAATTAATCAAAAAAAATTGATATAGGGAGCGAAGAAAATGATGCATGACTATGAAATTCATATGAACGAAAAAAAGAGAGAACTGGAACATTATATATCACAGACTAAATATCAGAAAGACTTGCCAAATACTAGTTGGTTTGATCGGGTCAAAATGAAAATAAATTTCTCGAAAGTTCAACCCCCTAAACCTGCCCCATGCTGTTAATGGTATAAAAAAGTTTCTACAACAAACACCCCCAAAAACGATTGGGGGTGTTTGTTAGTATATTTCACCAGTTAAAAATTCATCCGCGATTGTCCGCCATCTACATTCAAACTGGCGCCCACCACCCAAGAGGCTTTTTCCGAAGCTAGAAAGGCCACCACGTTTGCCACTTCTTCCGGTGTACCGAACCGGCCGGCTGGAATTTCATCTTCTACAAACTTGTTGATCGCTTCCGGATTTGCCTCGAGGCGTTTTTTCCAGTTGCCTGTTTCATGCAAAATACTTCCCGGTGCGACACTGTTGACTCGAATGCCATCCTTAATCACCTCATCAGCGAAAGATTTCGTAAAACTGATCAGCGCTGATTTAGCATTATTATAAGTCACTTTCCCGCCGCTTTCTCTTCCAAAAATCGATGTGATATTAATGATGGCACCCGCACCGTTCTTTCTCATCTCCTCGGCAGCCAGCTTACTTAAATGTACAGCTGAAAAGTAGTTTAATTCCATGGCTTGATGAAATAATTCCATATCTGTATCCATCGCTTGGCTTCCATTGCTGCCGCCTGCATTATTAACTAAAACATCAATCGTTCCATGCTGCTCTATGTAGGTTTGAATCAATCGCTCCCGTGCATCAGCATCCGTGATATCCACTGGAAAAATTGTCATGCTTCCACCCAGTTCCTCTTTTGTTTGCAGAAGCGCCTCTTCCCCGCGCGCCGCAATGGAAACAATCGCCCCTTCTGAAACAAATGCTTTAGCAATTGCCTTGCCAATCCCTTTTGATCCGCCTGTAATGAGTACGTGTTTACCTTGTAAGTGTAAATCCATTTTCACAGCTCCTGTCAAACAAAAATATTTGCTTCCTATTATACCTTTTTCAGTGGTTCTGACAAAAAAGAAAACCCCCGGCGAAGAGATCTTCACCGGGGGCGGAAAATTACCATCTAGCGGTAAGCATTTTTCTTCTCGTATAGAAATTGACTCCGTCTTGGCCATTCGCGTGCAAGTCACCGTAGAAAGAATTCTTCCAGCCTGAGAATGGGAAGAACGCCATTGGAGCCGGCACGCCAATGTTTACTCCGAGCATGCCCACTTCAATATTTTCACGGAAGTAGCGAACATCATGACCGCTCGTGGTAAATAAGCAAGCTCCATTTCCAAAGTCTGACTGATTCGTCAGCTCAATTGCTTCTTCTAAGCTGTCCACACGAACGATGGATAGTACCGGCGCGAAAATTTCTTCTTTCCAAATTTTCATATCCGGTTTCACTTGATCAAAAATGGTCGGTCCGATAAAATATCCTTTTTCCAAATGACATTCATCTTTCCGTCCATCTCTCACCAATACAGCTCCAGCTTGTTCACCAGACTGAATGTATCCGGCTGTTTTTTCTTTATGCTCCGAACGAATGACAGGTCCTAAAAAGACATTTTCATCCAGGCCGTCTCCCATTGTAAGTCCATCTGCTGCCTGATTCAGACGTTCGATTAGTTTGTCTGCCACATCGCCCACTGCCACCACTACGGAACACGCCATGCATCGCTCGCCTGCTGAACCGTATGCCGCATTGATGATTTCTTTGACGGCAATGTCTAAATCCGCTTCTGGCATAACGATGGAATGGTTCTTCGCTCCCGCCAATGCTTGAACACGCTTGCCATTATTTGCAGCGGTTTTATAGACATATTCAGCAACCGGCTGTGAACCGACGAATGAAATAGCCGGTACGTCTTTATGATTTAATAATCCATTCACCACATCATGTGCCCCATGGACAATGTTAAACACGCCGTCCGGCAATCCAGCTTCTTTTAATAGCTCTGCCAAGCGGTTAGCTAAAAGCGGCGTCCGTTCCGAAGGCTTTAATACAAATGTATTTCCTGTCGCAATGGCCAGAGGAAACATCCAGCATGGAACCATCATCGGGAAGTTAAACGGCGTGATGCCTCCAACTACACCGACAGGGTAACGATACATGCCGGATTCGATATCTGTTGCAATATCCGGCAGCTGGCTTCCCATCATTAAAGTAGGAGCTCCGGCCGCAAATTCCACGCATTCAATTCCGCGCTGCACTTCACCGAGCGCTTCTTTCGTATTTTTGCCGTTTTCCTGCGTAATGATTTTTGCCAATTCATCTGTGTGATCAATCAGCAGCTGCTGATATTTAAACATGACCCGGGCTCTTTTTGGAACCGGCGTTTTACTCCAGGTTTTAAAAGCTGCTTTTGCCGCAGCTACCGCTTGATTAACGTCTTCCTGCGTTGAAATAGGCACTTCCGCCAAAATCTCTCCTGTCGCCGGATTAGGCACCTGTTCATAAGAATCCGTTTGGGCATCAATCCATTGGCCATTAATAAAGTTCTTTAGGGTTGTTGTTGAAGTCACCGTCATTCGTACACTCTCCCTTTCACTAAAAATTTGAATAGCACAAAAAATATTTCTGATGAAAATAAAATCGAAAAATATTTCTTTTGACATTAAGTGCTTCAAGACATACTTCTACAAAATAGTAAATAATACCTTTATTTTCTATGAAAAAGAAAAGCGTCAAACCTATGAGCCTCGATTATTTATTCTCTGGTATGTCGCATCCATCCTCAGTGCATACTTCTTGCTGATCGGAAGACAAATGTTGAATTTGAGGTGACGCCTGTTCTTCTTCCCAAACCTTTTTTAGGGCATCTTGGAACACAGCTGCGGGCTGCGCTCCAGAGATCGCATACTTTTGATTCAGCACAAAAAACGGAACACCCCGGACACTCATTTGCTGTGCAGCTTGTTCATCTGCACGCACCTCTTCAGTAAACTGACCACTCTCTAAGACTTTCGACGTTTCCGATCGATCAAGCTCTGCTTTTTCAGCAATTTCTAACAGAACGTCTAGTTCTCCAATATGTTTTGCTTCAGTAAAATAAGCTTTTAACAACAGTTCAGCTACCTCTTTATCTTTGCCTTGCACCTCTGCGTATTTAGCCAAACGGTGAGCATCCAATGTATTGGCCGTAACCATACCGTCAAACTGAAAATCCAATCCTGCAGCTTTTGCTTGTTTTTCCATTTCCTTCGTTGAGTTTTTCGCCTGATCGATGGTCATATTGTATTTAGCAGCCAGCTTCTCATGAATGCCTACTTTCAAATCACGATCAGCGCCTGGATCTAATTCAAAACTTTTAAACACGACTTGGATATTGTCTTTATGTGGAAAGGATTCAATCGCTTCTTCTAAACGTCTTTTCCCTATGTAACAGAATGGGCACACATAATCTGACCATACTTCAATTTTCAATGGAAACACCTCTTTATCTTTTATTACTACTATCATACCGGTTAAAGTTTCGTCGGGACAAATGAAACGGCTGCTCATTCTCTTAAAAGGAGACTTTCAGTAAAATATTGAGTTCGTTTAGCAGCGTGTGGGGTTCTATCGGCGGGTTTGGACTTTCTAACGGCGGCTTTTCGAATTCTATCGGCGGCTTTTCGAATTCTATCGGCGGCTTTTCACTTTCTAACGGCGCTCGTCCTTTTCCCAAATCTTTTCCCACAAAAAAAACAGAAACCCGCTAAACCAGCAGATTTCTGTTCGATTTCAATTATGCTTCAAATACTTCTACTTTTTCCATTTTATCGCCGTTTTTCATTGCTTTAGCCGTTTCAAGACCAGAAGTTACTTTACCAAACACCGTGTGAACACCGTTTAAATGCGGCTGTGGTTCATGAACGATGAAGAATTGGCTTCCGCCCGTGTTTTTGCCGGCATGAGCCATTGAAAGGCTTCCAGCTTCATGCTTGTAAGGATTGCCTTCTGTTTCGCAATCGATAGAGTAGCCAGGGCCGCCCATACCAGTTCCTGTAGGATCTCCACCTTGGCTAACAAAACCAGGGATGACGCGGTGGAATACTACACCGTTATAAAAACCATCGTTTGCTAATTTCTCAAAATTTGCTACCGTATTTGGCGCTGCATCATCAAATAGATCGAATTCAATTTTCTCGCCGTTTTCCATTAAGATATATCCTTTTTTTGCCATAAGAAACATCTCCTTTTATGTATAATGACTTACGCTTTATCATAGCATTTTTTATTCAGAAAACAAAACCATTCTGCTTAAGCTTGTCCAGTCATGTCTAAATCTTGAAGAAAGATTACCTTTTGAAAATAGCTCGTCAACAGCACCCACTTTTCAGGAAAAATGTGAATAAATGTTTCTACAGAAAGAAAGGAATCAATTACAAGGCAGTCTAAGTACAGATCTGATTTCTGTAAATCATATAATAAGGCATGCGGAATCGTATAAAAAGCATTAAATTGAAATCGATTCAGTTTAACTGGCTGTATACCTGCTTGAAACAGCCAATTATTTATACTAGTAAGAGTACCATTCTGACTTGGAGCGTGTATTCCTTTATTAAATAAGACTATTCCCTTCATAATAAATACCCCCTTCAGCTTTTGTTATTGGCTGTACAAGGAAAATTTATACTTGATATAAACGCAATCTTAAAACAGCTGCTTGTAGCCATAAATATTTCGGACAGCTCGCTAACTATAAATACTTTTTTCATATAATCTCCACAATATATAGTTCTATTTTCCTATTTATTAATATTTTTAACCTTTTATAATGGTAAATATATTCTCTAAGGAGTGAAGTTATTGAATTTACCATCCAATTTCACGAAGAAAATACTTCCTTATGCTTTAGGATTTCTAGTAGTAGCTGCGTGCATCTTTTGGATAATAATAGACACTGATCAAACAAAGACCGTTCCCTATTCTTCATTAGAAAAGATTATTCAAGAGCAAGATGGACAATCTGTTTCTCTCGTAGAAAAATTTGATGGAACACTGATCCTCCACACACAAGATGGAGAATACACTTCACATATATCACCGGGCACTCTCTCAGCAGATAAGCTCATTGAAAAATACAATATTACTTACTCTTATTCTAATAGCAATGCCTATGAAGGCTGGATGATTGGCGGCGTTATTCTCCTCTTGATCGCTATCGCCTATTATATGAACAGAAGAGGAAAAGGCGGCGAAAGCACCGCAAGATCGATGAAAAATACGGTCTCAAAAGCAAGACCGCTGCCGTCTGTTACGATGGATGACATCGGCGGACTTTCGGATGAAATGAAAGAAGAGATTCTTCAGACACTGGCTATTATGAAAGAGCCGGAACAATCATCTAAAGTTGGTCTTAAGGCACCGCGAGGCATACTGCTTTACGGACCGCCTGGAACAGGAAAAACTCTGCTCGCTCAAGCGATTGCTAGAGATTTAAATGCAAGCTTCTTCTCAGCAAGCGGATCTGCATTTACCGAATTATTCGTTGGTGTCGGTGCTTCCCGAGTGCGCAGTTTGTTTGAGCAAGCGAGAAAGCAAGCTCCTGCTGTTATCTTTATTGATGAAGTGGATGCTTTAGCCGGACGCCGCAAAGCTCATGGCGGTGAAGAAGGCGAAAAAACATTGACTGAATTGCTTGTTCAGCTGGATGGCGGATATGCTAATGACAATATTTTATTTATTGCGGCCACTAACAGAAAAGATATGTTAGATGAAGCTTTCCTGCGTCCCGGCCGTATTGACTTCTCCTTCCTTGTTCCGCTTCCGGATACAAAAGGAAGAAGAGAAATTATTGATATTCATGTAAAGGGCAAGCAGCTTGAAGAAAGTGTAGCAGCTTCACTTGGCGAATTAGCTGAAAGCACTTCAGGATTTTCCGGTGCCGAACTGCACTCGCTGTTTGAAACAGCTAGCCGCAGCGCTATTAGAAAAGGGCGCCACATCATTGAGAAAAGCGACCTCGATTATGCGCTAGACCGCACGATTCTTGGCAGCACCTCGCGTTCGCTGCAAGACCCTGAAACGAAACGGCGTGTGGCCATTCATGAAGCGGGTCATGCCTTAGTTCAGGCAGCAACGAAACCGGGATCGGTTAGGAAAGCAACGATCATTCCACGTGGACAAGCTCTAGGTTATGTGGCACCGATTCCTAAGGAAATGCATCTTTCCACGGCAAGCGAGCTAATGGATCAAGTCTCCATGATTCTTGCGGGTGGTGTAGCTGAAAGAATGTACCTTGGTGAACATAGCATCGGCGTCAGCGGAGATGTGCAGCAAGCGAAGAAGATTATTGAGCAAATGGTAGATACAGGCGTCCTGCAAGACAGCTTTACATTAACGTTCAGCAAAGCGGATCGCGATGTATTGATGCAAGAGCTTTTCCAAAAAGCATTGGAAAAATCAGAAGCATTGATCCGGACGCATGACCATCAGTTTGAATTGCTCGTAGATGCTCTTCTGAAGAAAGAAACACTTGAAGGCAGTGAAGTTCAGGAAATTGTGAACCTTCCTGCTGTCAATAAAGAATTAGTCGGGGTTTAATCCTAAAAAAACAGGCAGCTCACATCTAGAGCTGCCTGTTTTTTTAATTTGACTGAACTTGATCCAAAGCCTGCTTCAGGTCTTCCCATATATCCTCTTTCGCTTCCAAACCAACGGACAGGCGAATGAGCTGATCCGTAATTCCCATTTTATTTCTCTCCTCTTCTGGAATGCCAGAATGAGTCATGGTAGCCGGATGCTGAATGAGTGACTCAGTATCACCAAGACTTACAGCAATCTTGATTAAGGAAAGGTGATTTAAGACCGCTTGCGCTTCTTTCTTTGTGCCCCGGATGTCAAAAGCGATGACTCCGCCGCCTGCTCTCATTTGTTTCTTAGCGACGCTATAATCTGCGTGCTCTGAATCTCCCGGGTAATAAACACCTTTAACAAATGGATGCTTTTTAAGCTGCTCCATGACAAAATGAGCGTTATCACAATGACGATCCATGCGTACAGGGAGTGTCTTCACCCCTCTAAGCAGCAGCCAGGCGTCAAATGGTGAAATGACTCCGCCTACATCTTTCAAAGTAGTCATAGCCACGTGCTGGATGAATTCTTTTTTCCCCGCAACAAGACCTGCGATCACATCGCCGTGCCCTCCAATATATTTCGTTGCACTATGAATGACCACATCACAGCCTAACGGTATAGGCTTTTGCAAATATGGAGAAGAAAAGGTATTATCTACTACTACTGGAATGCCATGAGCTTTAGCCACTTTCACAACTAATTCTAAATCGACTATTTTCATTGTTGGGTTAATCGGTGTTTCTATATAAATACAAGCTGTTTCTGGACGAATCAATTGTTCGATCTGCTCAGCCGTTTGCATCGCACAGAAATCTGTGGAAATATTGTACTTTTCATTCATTAGCTTTAGCAGGCCGTATGTGCAGCCATAGATTCCATCCGAACAGATCACATGATCATTCGCTTTAGTCAGTGACAAAAGAATCGCTGATACGGCAGCCATCCCTGATCCAAAAGCAAGCCCAGCTTCGGCTTCTTCTAATGCCGCAATTCGCTCTTCCAATGACCGAACGGTCGGATTGCCAAGCCTTGAATAAATATAGCCCTCTTCTTCACCGGCAAATCTGCTTTCCCCTTGCTCCGCTGTTTCAAATGTAAAGGTAGACGTCTGAAAAATTGGTGTCGCCAAGCTTCCTAAATAATCTTTTGAATCATACCCGCTGTGAATAACGCTTGTTTCCATCTTCATCTGATCTTTCTTCATGAGTACACTCCCTTATGCCTTTGCTCTGTCCTTTATTACCATATTACGTTGATTCCAACATTATTGGAAGCGTTATCATTTTATTTTTTCTGCTCACGAGCCGCCATAGACCACTCGTGATGCTTTATTTCGAACTCATTTTAAATATAAGGCAATAAGATCTCTGCCTTTGTCCCTTGCCCTTCTTCACTAGTAAAGAAAATCTTTCCGCTATGATTTTCAATAATTTTGAAGCTGACCATTAAACCTAAGCCGGTTCCCTTTTCTTTATTGGAAAAGAATGGTTCTCCGAGCCTAGTAATCCTGTCTGGCGCGATCCCCAATCCTTGGTCAATCACTTGAATACCAACATACTCCTCATCATATTCAATGGTTTTAACCCACACGACTCCTCCGTCTGGCATAGAATCGATCGCATTCTTAATTAAATTAAATATGACTTGCTTGATTTGCTTTTTCTCAAGCCGAACTAATTTAGAAAGATTATGAAGATCCATTTTTAGCTCTGTCTTATAAAGCAAGGCTTCTGGCTGCAGGAACTCTACCGATTCTCTAATCACTTGATTAAGATCCGCCTTTTCAAAAAAGAAATCTTGATTAGGCTTAGCAAGTAACAGAAACTCCTGCATGATGGATTCGATTCGGTCAAGTTCAGACAAGATAATTTGTGTATACTTATTATTTGTTTCTTCCCCTAAAATTTGCACAAACCCTTTGACAGCTGTCAAAGGATTTCTGACTTCATGGGCAATGCCTGCTGCTAATTGGCCTACTACACCTAGCTTGTCCCTCTTGCTTAAAAGAAACTCCTTTTCTTTCAGCGTGGTAATATCTTGAGTAATGGTGCTCAATCTAAATGGAGTGTCACTATTTGTTTTAACCGCCACCCTTGATCTCATCCATTTAATCGAGCCATCTTTATGGATCACCCGATACTCAATTTCCTGCTGTGAATTCCCTTTAATAAATTCCATGCATTCCTTTTGATCTTCAGGATGGATCGTATCTATAAAAGCTCGAGGATCTTTATATATTTTATTGACAGAATGACCCATAATTCTTTCATAAGAGGGGCTAATATAAATGACTTTTTTCTTCTCCACGTCGTATACAGAAAAGATCTCATTTATATTTTCAGCGATTTCAAGAAATTTCATCTCGTTCACTTTGAGCTCTGCCGCTTTTTGGTTTAACAGCAAAGACGTTTTGACCTGTTCCGTCACATTTCGAGTAATCCCTATGATTCCCAGCAGCTGACCCGCTTCATTATAGATCGGTGCTGTGGATAAATTAATATAAATAAGCGTGCCATCTTTCTTTTGCCGAATGGTTTGATGTTCATTGACAGTGCTACCAGCCATCGTCTTTTCTTTCACACTATGATATTCATCCATGAATTGTATAGGAACAATCGGCAGCTCTTTCCCCTCTATCTCTTCAAGTTTCCAGCCATAGAGCTCTTCAAACCCTTTATTTACTTTAATAACATGCCCTTGTGGACTTAAGATAGCTAAAGCTTCTCTTGTTGTATTGAGAAACGTGGAAATAAATGATTTGGTGTTTTTCTTAATTGCCTCTTTTCCTATGCCAATATAGGCGCCGTCTTTATCATTGTATGTAAATTGCCAAATCATACGGCGATATTTTCCCTGATGATTCATGATACGAATGAATAGAATCTCGTCAGATCGGTTTTCTCTGCATCGATCTAATTTATCTGTAACGTTTGCTAAATCATCAGAATGAATCGTTTCGTACCAATCAAAATGAGTTTTATCTCGATCGGTTCCAAGCCACTTTTTAAATGAAGGATTAGCATAGCGCAAGTGCCCTCCTTGACCTATTGTGACAATAAAATCGACTGATTGGTGCACTTGGCTTTTTTCGTCAGAATCTATAATTTCTGAATGCTTCAACTCATAACCCCCTCTAAACTCTTTCCTTTGTTCTTAGCTATATAACTATCCTGTATTTTTGTATACTTGATTCCCCGTTTGGAGAAGCTATTTTTGAAAAACAATCTTTACTTTAAATAAATATTTTCTATATACCAACTACAAGAAATGTCTTAGCATTCTTATATTATATATTGGATTTTTATTTCCATCTAAACTTTTTTTGTTTTTTTTAACAATATTATTATTATTTCGCACTAAGAGGATTTTTCCTCTAAAAAAAGAAAAGGAGGACAGGATGGATGAGAAAAAAATTTCCCATAAAAAAACGCGAGTCCCTTCGTCCTGAGCTGTCCCAGCTTCTTGAAAAATGTAAGCAATCAAAGGATTTCTTAACTTATAAATATGATCCCAAGCAAATGGTTACCATATCCTACTTTAAGACATTAGTAGATGCTGATATGCTTCATCAGGAGATCCTTTCGAATGTGCAGGAAAAAGAGGTTTCCTCGCTAGCGGAAATTTCATGTGCTGTACCTATTGAGAATCCAATATTGACGACAGATTTAAATGAGGTTCAGGAAAAGCTCTTAACTGGATTTGTCCTATTTCATCTCGAAAACGACCTGGATTCCTATTTATTGCTGCCTGCGCCGCTTGAAGAGAAGCGGCAAATCTCTATTCCCGAAACAGAGTACAGTGTGGTTGGGCCTAAAGAAGGTTTTGTTGAATCGTTAGATACTAACTTGAATTTAATACGATCCCGGCTGCCTATCCTTGACTTGACTATTAAAGAATTACACGTTGGGAAGCTAACAAAAACTCGTGTAGCCGTGATCTACATCAAGGGGGTTGCTGATGAGGATAATATTCAAACCGTCATGCAGAGGATTCAGGCGATTGAGTATGACCAAGTGATTGACAGTTCATTTATTAATCAGCTGATTACGGATAATCCGCACTCGCCATTTCCGCAATTAATCGATACCGAACGTCCCGATCGGGTTGCTGGCAGTCTTGTGGAGGGCAAAATAATTATTCTCGCAGATGGTTCTCCTCATGCATTAACTGGGCCAACCACATTTATTGAGTTTTTCTCAGCTACAGAAGATTACTTTATCACCTGGCATATCGCTTCTGCTTTTCGGCTAATCCGGATATTTGCGGTGATTTTTTCTGTTTTAGCGACACCCGCATATGTCGCCATTCTTACTTACCATTATGAAATGATACCGCAGGATCTGTTAAATACATTAGTCTCTTCCCGAAGCGGGATTCCTTTCCCTCCCATTTTAGAAGCTGTTATCCTTGAGATCACGATTGAATTGCTTCGGGAAGCTGGAGCAAGACTACCGACAAAAATTGGCCAAACTATCGGGATTGTAGGAGGGATTGTTATCGGAACCGCAGCAGTGGAAGCAGGACTCACGAGCAACGTCCTATTAATCATTGTGGCTCTAAGTGCTTTAGCCTCTTTTACCACACCTATCTATCAAATGAGCAATACCATTCGATTAATTCGTTTTCCCTTTCTGATCATGGCTCAGCTGTTAGGATTGGTTGGACTGGCTGTCTGCTTTGCTTGCATGCTTGGACATTTATTAAAACTTACATCTCTTGGAAGACCCTATCTCGAACCTCTGTATCCTTTCCGGTTCAAGGATTTAAAGGATGCTTTTATCCGTCTTCCTTTAGAGACACAGACCACGCGCCCCCTGCAAATGAGATCAAATCAGCCTGTAAGATTTGAATCCAAGCCGAAAAAACCCAAGATGCAGGACATAGATGAATAAGCTTAATTGGAGGTGTATATAATGCTGCCATTACCGGGACAAAATCGACAGGTATCACCGTTTTTTGTGTTTTATATTATATATAACCTCCAAATCGGCGTGGCGGTGCTTGGGTTTGAGCGTTATATAGCGAAATCAGCCGGGCATGACGCATGGATATCGATTTTGTTATCAGGAGCATCCATCCAAATCATTATTTGGATGAGCTATTATATTTTAAATAGCGGCAAGAACGATATTGTTGTCATACACAGACAGCTATTCGGAAAATGGCTGGGCGGATTGTTCAGTTTATACCTTATTGCTTATATCATTCTTCTCCTCATTACGAATGTGCGAACATATATTGAGGTCATCCAAATATGGATTTTTCCTCACCTGGCCACTTGGTATATGGCCATTATTCTCCTCGCCTTGACGTATATGTATGTGTCTGGCGGCTTTCGTGCCGTTGTTGGGATTTGTTTTTTTGGTTTTTTCATGACCATTCCGCTGCTTGCATTAAAGTGGTTTCCCTTACAAGAAGCGAAACCATCCTATCTGTTGCCTGTTATGGACCATTCAGTCTTTGAGATCTATGAAGGCGCAAAAACGATGGCATTCAGCTTCGCCGGTTTTGAAGCCTTGCTTTTCTTCTACCCATTTATAAAAAACGCTCAAAGTTCCCAAAAATGGGCCCATTTTGGCGTGCTATTCAGTACGTTCATTTACTTGTTATCCGCTATCGTCTCTTTTTTATATTACAGTCAAGAACAGCTTCAGCGTACCATATGGGCTACGCTAACTTTGTGGAAAGTTGTCGATCTTCCTTTTATTGAACGATTTGAATATGCGGGAATCGCAATTTGGCTATTCGTCATTCTGCCCAACCTATGTATGTACACCTGGGCTGCCTCAAGAGGAGTCAAGCAATTGTTTTCTATTAAACAAAAGGATTCACTTATCGCACTTTTATTCATTACACTAGTGGCAGTTGTGTTAATTACCGATCGGTTTTCAATCGATAAGCTGAATACACTGTCTGGCAACATGGGGATCATCACCATTTATCTTTACATCCCCTTTATCTTTATCGTACAGCTAGTAAAAAATAAAATGAGGAAAAGCTTATGAGTAAATATGGATGGATTATATTTTTTATTGTCCTTGTGACCAACTACTCCATTCGGCCACACATTTTAGAGGATGTTCAACTTGTCACAGCTATCGGCTATGATTATGTAGATAAAGACCTTTATCAAGGGACTGCCGCCTCTCCTGCTTACTTTGCAGGAGACAATCCAAAGCCTGAAACGATCACCTTCACTGCAACAGGACATACAACGAAGGACATTAAACAAAGCCTGCAGCGGGAATCTCCCGCTCCCCTTGTTATTGGACGGCTTAATACCATTCTCTTTAACAAAAAGCTTGCGGAAAAGGGACTGAGTTCTTTAATTGATTCAATTCTTCGTGAACCCCACTTAGGGAGAGATGTTTTTTTGGTCGTAGCAGATGGTCAAACAAAGGATATACTGAATCAGGATTATCCAGTTGCCGATACCACGACCCAATACATCTCAGATTTAATCGCAGAAAATAAAGAGGAAAATATCCCGAAGACGAATTTGCATCATTTTGTCGCTCAATATGAAGGGACTGGAGCTGATCCTTTTTTGCCTATTCTTAAGTCGCAAGGCGAGCACATTCGCTTTACAGAAATCGCTTTGTTCAAAGATGATCGATTGGTTGGCACATTGCCGTTCAAAGATAGCTTTATCTTTAAAACAATTTTAGAAAACTTTCAAAATGGAACCTTTGAATTTCGATCTTCCAAAGGGACTTTTATTGCAATTGAAAATCTGTCTTCTAAAGTGAAGATCAAAGTGAGAGATGGATCAGACCAGCCTAAAGCAACCATTCATGTCACCATGCAAGGGAAAGTCACAGAAGCATCAGGACTGTCTTTAGATCGTAAAAAAACAATAAAATCACTTGAAGAGGATTTAAAAAAAGAGGCTGAAAGAAAAGCTGAAAATATGCTGAAGAAATTTCAAAAATTAAATGTTGATCCGGTGGGGCTTGGCGAATATGCTCGCAGTCAAAACCGTGGTTTTAATGAAAAGGAATGGCAGTCTAAGTATCCCAGTATACCAATTACTTATAAGATGGACGTACAAATTATACAAACCGGCATCGTAGAATGATCTGCCGGTTTGTTTTATTAGTATGTATAATTATTTAAAAAAGCTTGTTGCCTTATAGCTAATATAAGCCAGCACGAATGATATATTAACAAAAAAGCATAAATGAATACCGCTGTCTTCATAGCGATAGGAACAGCACGGTGAGAGGCTGCCAATGGATAAATCCATATTAAGAACAACGGCAGTAAAAGTTTCCATCCATAAAAGGCTATCCAATGGATCTCATAAAGAAATTTAGCAAACGGGTTTCCCTCTTCGATCACTCCATGCTGCAGTCCTACATCCGTAAATAACGCATCAAAAAAACTAAGCGAGAGCAGCCAGTAAACAATTGCCACGAAAAGTTTCACCCTTTCAATAAATGAAATAAGCACACGTTAAAATCAAGTGCTTATTCCATTATTAACAATATTTTACCAGTGCATACGCAGACGATTACAGAAGATGTTTCATGATAAGCTTCATTTTTTCAAGGTGAAGTGCTTCATGGTAAAAACTGTAGAAAAGCGCATCGGCCACTGTTGTAAATGTAACACCAGTTTTGTTCGTGTAAGGGGCTTTTAGCGGTTCTGCTATACGACCTGCCATCGTCTCCTTAATCCGTTTAGGCAAATTGATCAATGCTTCCTTTACTTCTTTAATGGATGGCGGAGTCCCTTCCCAGTCTGCGGGTTTAGTCCCAGCACCAAAAAATTCCTCAAAAGATGGCGTTAATTGCCCTTCATCCCCTGACAAACCTAATACTATTTTTTCCTGGACAAACGCTATATGACCTGCATTCCATAGAATATGGTTGTTAAATCCCGGCGGCAAAACGGCCATTTTTTCTTCCGGAACCTCATTAAGTACATTAAGTGTAATGGCACGAATCGTATCCATATGCTTAAATATGTGCTGCTCCATTGTAACCTCTCCTTTTTCTTCATACTTGTCTATATTTAGGAGTTGCTGATATACCCTCTTAAGTTGCTGATATATCTCCAAAGTTGCCGATATTCCCCCTGAAGTTGCTGATATATCTCCAAAGTTGCCGATATTACCCCTGAAGTTGCTGATAAACGATATTTGCAGTCATTTTTCAGAGAACCGACCTATCACTCTGCTTCTTTCCCGTACCATCTATCCCCAATATATCTGACAATCCAGTGAACTTAAATAAAAAAAGATGAAATTTTTTTATTTTTCCGTTATGTTAGTAATCGTAATCTTACTATGCTTATTCGTTTATGACTGGAGGAAAAAATAGATGTTAAAAACGCCAATTGGCAAGCTTCGCTTTATGGGATACTTCGAAGGAATTTCCTTGCTTATATTATTGTTCATTGCTATGCCTTTAAAATATGGATTAGATATTCCTGAAGCAGTAAGAATTGTGGGAAGCATTCACGGTGCTCTATTTGTCACTTATTGCGTCATCATAGCTTATGTCCAATTAAAGGTGCGCTGGAATATTATTTGGTCGGTCATCGCTGTCGCTGTTGCATTTATTCCATTTGGCAACTTTATTTATGATCGAAAGCTGGACCAGCTTGAAGAAAAATATAGTTAATGAAATTTTTTAAATGCTTAACCAAAAACTGGAGTCTCTATGAATAAGAGACCCCAGTTTTTTTAATATTCTACGCTTTGCAATAACCCTTCGTGTCATCATCCGATAATTATTCGTTCCTTCGGATAACGGTACTTTTCTTTCTCTGGCACTCCTCGTATTAAAAATAAGAATGAAAATATTCCAATCCGTCCAATAAACATTAAGACAATAATTACAGCTTTTCCGGCTATACTTAGATCTGCTGTAATTCCCATCGAGAGCCCTGTTGTACCGAATGCGGAAGAAACTTCAAACATAATTTCCATTAACGAAAATTGAGGTTCAATATAGGCAAGCACCATAACCGCTAAGCTGCAAATCATTACTGCCGTAGAAATGACAATATACGATTTCACAATATCATCCAATACAATTTCTCTTTTAAATACTTTCACTCTGCTTTGGCCACGGGCATAAGAATAAATGCTCAATACCATGATAGCAAAAGTGGTTGTCCGAATGCCTCCCCCCACACTGCTTGGAGAAGCTCCGATAAACATCAAAATACATAGTAAGACAAGAGTTGGGATTGAAAAGTCATTTACATCCATGGTCGCCAGTCCCCCATTACGGGAGGTTACTGATTGAAATAACGAGTAGAAGAAAGCTTCATGCCATGTCTTACCTACAAAAAAGTGATTGAATTCAAATAAATAAATCAATATAGTCCCTATGACAACTAAACCAAAAAAAGTAAAGGTGGTTACTTTCGCAAACAAAGAAAAATGAAAAGGCACCTTCTCTTTATATTTGAGATATTCTTTTACTTCAATAAGAACAGGAAAACCGATCGCTCCTATGATTAATAATAAAATATTAATAAATTGAACAAAGTAATCATGAGCAAAGGGTATTAAAGATTCACCTGTAATATCAAATCCTGCATTGGTGGTTGCACTTACAGAGGCAAAAAAACCTTGAAGAAAGGCTTCCTGCCACGTAGGAAAATATCTCAGGAAATAAACTCCTAAAATAAACGCACCTATTGCTTCAATTGTAATAATCAACACAAGTATTTGGCGAATGAGCTTTACTATTCCAGACAGCGCAAATTGGTTTTGGTCAGTCATAATTAACTTTCTTTCCCTCAACCCAATTTTTTTACCAAGAATAAGCCAAAAAAAAGTTCCCAAAGTCATAATTCCAATCCCGCCAAACTGCAGAATAACCGCAAAAATGAAAGTGCCTGGAACACTAAGCACCTCATTTATGGGAATTGTTGATAATCCTGTTACGCTGATGGCACTCACTGAAGTGAAGATCGCATCTATTAAGGAAATATCCACATTAGATTTCAATGATATCGGTAAACTAATTAAAATGGTTGAAATAACAACTGCTGTGACATAGTAAAGAACAATTAATTGGACGGTTGATAATCTTTCTGTAAGCTTGAATATTTTACTTCTCATGCTATACCTCATTTATTCTGTTTCGTTTTCTACATTATATAGAAAAAAACCAAACAAAATAAGAGTACATCGAGAAAAATAACACTCGCAAAATCTTTAACATTAAAAGGTTTCAAAATTCATTAAAAACATACCCTAGATGTCTTCCTCTTATCAAATTAGTATGGGAACTAAAACCGCATACAAAGATAACTTAAATTTCCATATTGATACCCGCGGTGAATAACCGTTCCTCTTGCCTCATTTCCGCTCCCCATAGCGATAAAAAGCGGCACAAAATGTTCAGCTCTCGGTACAGCTAATTGGGCGTGCGGTGCAAGTGTGTCCCATTGAAATAATGATTCCGTATCTCCTTGCTCCATTCTTTCGATGAGCCAATCATCAAACTCAGTCGCCCATGATTCAGGTTCCGTTTCTCCCCATTTTAGCACACGCAAATTATGGACCGTCACTCCGCTGCCAATCACCAATATATCTTTTTCGCCTAATGCTCGAAGTGATCGGCCCAGCTTAAACTGTTCTTCTGCAGGAAGATAAGGATTGATAGACATTTGTACAACCGGAATATCCGCTTTAGGATACATGCGGGATAAAAGTGTCCAAGAGCCGTGATCAAGCCCCCTTGTTTCATTTAACTCCACAGATATTCCCTGGCTTTCTAACTGGTTCATTACAATATTAGCTATCTTCTTTGAGCCAGCGGCAGGATATTCAACGGAATATAACTCATCAGGAAACCCTCCAAAGTCGTAGATCGTCTCATACGTATCATCACGATAGGACATGATCGTCTGCTCACTTTCCCAATGAGCCGTAAATAGGACAATAGCTTTCGGTTTAATTTTTTGTCCTAGACTGCCTAAAAAATCGGTGTACTCATTTTGCTCAAGTGCAAGCATAGGCGAACCATGAGCTAGAAATAATGATGGAACCATTTTCCTCACTCCTTTTATCATCAATAAGTTACTTTATGTAACTAAGTTTATAATTATAATCAAATTTCGTCAATAAAAAAACCATTGGACCTCATCAGTCCAACGGCTCGGTGTTTTTATTTAATACTGCCTTTTTCTGTAATCATATCCCAAGATTTGGCCCCGTCATTCGTTAAATAGACATTCCCATTAAATGAAGTAAAGGCAATTTCTTCCTCATTGTTAGGATTCACTGCCAAATACATGACTGCATCTTGATCCATTACCGGTAAATCGATACGTTTTTCCGTCCCATCAGTGAGTGAGCGTTTAATTAATCCTGGTTTGCTGTCATAACTGCCGTACCATAGTGATTCAGACGTGAAAAATACAGAGGTTCCTTGCCCACCCTTTGTAAGTAACGTAAACGTCTTTCCTTTGTCTTCAGTCAGATAGATTCCATCTTTTCCAGCAGCTGCAGCAACCTCAGGGTTATCTGGATGTACGGCCATCATCGAAATTTCATTACCTAATCCTTCTGCTTCCGCTTGCGTCCATGTCTTGGCATCATCTTCACTGAAATAAAGAGCTCCTGCTTCCATCTCTGAATTTTTGTTCGGATTCAGCACATAAATTGTATGCTGATTATAACCGACTCCCATCACATGAAAATCTGTTTCTCCTTCTAACGTTAAGGTCTCAAGAGTTCTGCCATTATTGACACTGCGTTTGATGCCAAAAGGATTGGGAAGACTAGATCCTTCTTCGGGGTGGCCACTCGTGTAAAACCCGTCATTTACCGGAGCAAACCCCATATAATCATGCTTCTGTTCTTTCGTTTCTAACCACTTGCCGTCTTCATACACTTTTAGTCCATGATGAGAAGCGAAAAAAAGAGCGTCCTCATTACCCGCATAGCCCATACCATGTATATGTTCCATCTTTCCTGAAAATGGCTGAAAAAAATCATCATTTGCAATGGTTACTGTTTGGTTTTCAGATGGTTTCTGGCTCTCTTTAGAGTTTTTTTCCGTCTGCGCATTTTCTTCGGTCTTCACTTTTTCTTCCGCTGGCGGCTGTTTTTCATCATTGCCGCATGATGCTAATCCTAACGCTAAACATGATGCTCCGATGATAAAACTAACTTTTTTCATGCTCAATTTCCCCCTGTTACTTTGTGGTTTTAGTATACGTATCGTGTATTTACATTTCAAGCTTCTGCGCATTCGTTAAAAAAATAGTCATAATTAATAAGTAAATCGCAAATAATAATTATATAAAAATGCAATTGACAATGATTATCATTTTCCTTACAATGAAATTAACTACTTTCGGATTTGTGATACATATTCAAGAAGAAGGAGGAACATCATGCTTTCTATGCTGCATGGTTTAAAAGATATTCAGATGGTGATTTCCAATCACCGTAAAATTGGCGGAGCTGCCGAGGCCAGCTCAATTACTTTAGCTTCTGGCGAAACATATCATCATCCTGTGTTTACAAACGTGGACGTGTCTAAAGGACAATATGTGTCTCTTTGCTTTATTGATGATCAAGGAAATAACGTCATGGCCCATGTCGACCAAATTGCCGTTATGAAAGGGCTTGAACATAAATTAATTTGCCAGCTGAATAACACCTATGTAAAGAATATGCTGATGGATGAAACCCTTCTTTATTTAAGAAAGCTTTGTGAAGTGAATGATGGCTTCGTTACGAATTCCTTCAAGAAAGAAGCTTTAAAGCTTGTGCAGGATATTAGTGTCACTGAACTTCAAAAAAGAAAAGTTCAGCTTCCTTTCCCTATTGAGAACAACCTGGTTATGATGAATAAGAAACTGTTTGCATAAAGGAGATTCTTTTGAGTCTCTTTTTTTTTGCAAACGAAAGAAAGACACAAGTCTGCATCGACTTGTGTCTTTCTTTATATAATCGCTGCTTGGCATGCAAGCCTGCAGTCATCTTTTAGTGCCGTTCCAAGCTTCTTTTCTTCCGCAGTATTGGGCTCGGAAAGCAAGGCTTGTCCTTCTTCTACCGTTACTGTACAAACCCCGCAAGTTCCTTTCCTGCACTTATACTGAATCTGTTGTTTTTGTTCTAATGCAGTTTCTAACAAGCTTTGCCCTTTTATTGGCGTAACTTTCCATGAAACTCCTTTTTGAGAACCTTTTATTTCTTGAACAGCGTCTGATTTTTGAGAGAGTTGGATATGATCATCCTTCTTTACCTGCTGAGGCGATTGATGAACGGTTTCTCTCCCTGGAATTAAGGAACCGACAGAAAAAGCTTTCTTCGTCATCCAACCCCTCCATTTATTCCTTCGGGTCTGCTAATGTACAAATAGCGGAAGGACGCTTAATACGCAGCACGACAGTTTCGTACACGCGGAACGGATGATTCATGCCTTCTTCACCTAAATAAGCGGTGTCAAAGTCCTCAGAAACAGCCAAATCTAAATTGTTTCTGCCTGTATTCACTATTAAGCCTGTTTTCCCTTTTAGAACAGGAGACTGAAATACGCCGTCTGTAATTAGTTCGCGAACATGCTCAATTTCTAATACATTCGTATCCTTATGCACGCGGTGCAGCAATGAGTAAAGTTCAGGAGACAGAACCATGGCAAACGGGCCAGTGTGTCCCATTTCCATTAACTTATTGCGGGCGTCTACCACATCCTGGAATGCACTTCCTGACTCATACCAATTGCCAATCAGGTGCGTTTGACGTCCTTTTACGTTCATGAGTCCAGGAATGTCCAATTCTTTTGATCCGTGGAAAATCATTTGGTCTTCTAGTCTTGCTACTTCACGGGCAGCATTTGCAGCCGGGGAGAAATCAATCGGAATATCTAATGTTTTGGCTTGCTCTAAATCTCTCCAAAATAGAACAAAATCTTTATAAATCATTGGGATCGTGTAATTCACTCGTTTTCCGGGTTCATAGTCGGTATCGAAAGCTCCTTGAACATCCATTTTTGCTTCGCTGTTTTCCATGTAGATGTCATTATGGATGCTTTGCACGCCTCTTCCAAGCGGACCATACAGCTCAATAAAGCGGCGGCCTACTAGCTGTCTTCTTGCGGATTCAATGACTGTTTGATCTAATAAATCGAAATCGTGGCTCTTTAAAGGTGCATCTGGATATAGCTGGGCTTTATTCATATATAAATCCTCCTCAATGTTTAGAAATTAATGTGCCGACTGTAAAACCTTTTTTAGCCGGAGGTTGAACAGATTCGGTATTGGATGCTGGCTTGGATAAGTGATCATGGTGCTCATCATGATGGGCATGCGGATCATGAAAATTCGTATCGAATCGCGCGTTTACTTCTGCTAGCCATGCTTTTAACTGCTGGTAATCTTTATAGCTGACTTCGCGCATGCTTGTTAATAGGGTCTGGCGTTCTTCATCTTTAAATTGAAATAAAGCTAAATCAAGATGCTCTACAAAATTATGCAGACCAAATTTTTCTAAATTCAGTTCCTGCAACAGCCGGTTGAACTCATTGTTAGCAGGAGAAAATGCTTTTTCATTGTCCTCTTGTTTAAACTTCGCAATTAACGGAATTAATTCAGCAAGCCTTGAAAGCCGCTGCTCTTCTTCTTCATAAATATGATGATAATAAAGCCGCTCATGCTCATCAGTTGCCTGATTGATCACAGGATCAAGCATCCCCATAAAGTCTTCAATAGCTGCTTTCGTCGTTGTGAAAATGTCGTAAAACGTTTCTAACTCTTTCTTCAAAGCCGGCACCTCCTAAAAGTTATTTCTTTGACTTCAATTATAAAGGTTTGCTGACACAAGAGCAAAATTATTGCTAATTCTCTGATACTTATTGTTGAAAAATGCAAAAAAACAAGGAGTTGTGACGAACGAATACTTTAGCAAACGACAAAAAAGCCCGAATCCTATTCGGACGGCTTTCCACTTAATTAAGCCATGTTAGCAGCTTCATTTAAATTCTCGGCAGATTCGGCTACACCTGTCATAGCAGAACCAATTTCTCTAATTGTTTCTGAAAGCGTATTCATCTGAGAACCAACTTCCGATATCTTCACTACACTTTCTGTCATATAAGAGGATATATGGTGAAAGGCTTCATTTGTTTGCGATGATTTTTCTTTACCCGCTTGAACGGATTCATTCACTTCCTGTAATGTTTCATTCACATTCTTCGTGTATTCATTCGATGTCTTAATCAAATGATCAATTTGAGCGATCGAATTTTTCGTTTGATCGGCTAGCTTCTTTACTTCATCGGCCACAACCGCAAACCCTTTTCCGTGCTCTCCCGCTCTTGCTGCCTCTATGGCAGAGTTCAATGCTAAAAGATTCGTTTGATCGGCAATGGTTTGTACAATTTTTACTACATCTGTTATTTGGCTGGATGATTCAATCAAGTGATTAACAATTTCATTCATTTTGCTGTTATGATCAAAAATGACTTGGATTTCTGCCGTTAAGTCGTCTATTAATTGCTGGCCCTCACAAGCTAATTGCTGCGCACGCTTGGACTGTTCATTTGTTTCAAATACTAGCTGGGTCACTTCATTGCTATTGCTGATCAATGCTTCTAGTGAAGCCGTTGTCTGTTCCGAAAGAGCAACAAGTTCTGTACTGGTATCAAGAATTTTCCCTTTAATCTCGCCCTTTACTTGGTCATACTGCTTCTCTCTTTGAAGAATACTCTCCGTTTCATACGCTTCTAACACAATTTGCTGTTCTAAGCTCAACAATTTTGTTATGGCTAACGAGATCTTTTCTACTTCTTCTCTTGACGGGACATGCTCAAAGATTAAGCGGAGCATGGCGTATTGAAGGTTTTGAAAGGCGCCCATATACCAAGCCGGCTTTAAGCCGATTAAGTAGTGGATTTTTGCCACTCGGATTCTTTTTTCGACGAATGACTGATCGATACGGCCGTTAAATAGATCAATCAAATGGTCACTGAGTGTATTTCTTAACCGGTCTACACTGCTATGCTTTTGAACCATATCACTTAACTCGTTTACTTTTAATATCGTTGAGTAAAACTCTTCCACCAATTGATCAATATACTCTTTAATTAAAGGCTGCACTTTACAGATCAATTGTAAATCTTCTTTTTTTAAATGGATCATTTCCAATTTCGCTGCTAATTGAGAATGGTCAATAGAAAGGGTGACTGGCACGTCTGTCAAATTCTCTAACCACTTTACTTCTTGTGATTTCCTACCAAATAATGCAACCATCATTTTTCCCTCCTTAGCTACAATAACCCATTCACATCCCCCACAGATATCATGGACTATTTCTTTATAACTATAATATATTTCAACATAAAGTAATATAATCCTTCTTTTATATTTACTTTTTCTTTACAATCAACCTTTACAGTAGAGTAGACAAAACGAATGATTCTTATATTATCAATCTATTTACAATTGTTATTTCAATATAAAATTCTAGAGAGAGCTGACTATTTAAAAAATTTTCTGCCTCCTCCCAGTCAATGCCCCTGTTCCCATTGTAAAGATTTAGGTGAGAATCTTCCTGTTATTGTTTATATAAATGTCACCTTACATCCACACACTCCACATACTGGGTTAATATCCAATCGATAAACTGACGATGTAGTTAATAATAATGAGGAGCTGAGAGAATGACGAAAAAAGCTTTAATCGGAGCAGGGATGGCGTTAGCTTTTATGGTTCAGCCTATTCAACAAAGCTATGCAACAGATTCAATCGGAGAGATTAGACAAGTCGATAATGTGGCTCACCGGGGCGCTGCGGGGTATGCACCTGAAAATACGATGGCCGCATTTGATAAGGCAATGGAAATGAAGGCAGACTATATCGAAATAGATGTGCAACGAAGCAAAGACGGCGAATTAGTGGTTATTCATGATCATACAGTTGATCGTACAACGGATGGAACAGGCTACATCAAAGATTTAACTTTTGACCAAATAAGAGAACTTGATGCCGGAAGTTTTAAAGGCGAAGAATTTAAAGGAGAAAAGGTTCCTACATTTGAAGAAGTGTTAGATACATATCACGGAAAGATCGGCATTTTAATCGAATTAAAATCACCAGAACTTTATCCAGGGATGGAAGAACAAGTAGCTGAAGAGTTAAAGGAAAGAAAGCTGGATCAGCCACAGAATGAAAAAACAATTCTTCAATCTTTTAACTTTGAATCTATGAAAAAAATGGACGAGCTTCTGCCCAAAGTGCCTATCGGTGTATTAACCTCCTCTAAGCTGGATACGACTCCAGAAGCCTTAAAGGAGTTCGCACAGTATGCTGATTACTTTAATCCGAGTTATTCCCTTGTAACAGAAGACTTGGTTGACCAAGTGCATGCAGAAGGAATGCAAATCTCTTCTTGGACGGTCCGCAGTCCAGAGACAGCTGAATTTCTATTAAAAATGAATGTAGATGCCATTATTTCAGACTATCCAGATTATGTAGATCCTCGACACTAAAGTGTATAGCCCTCCGAGTAATCGGAGGGCTTCTTTCTCTATTCCCTCTTGTCTGCTAGGCTTTTACCCTGTCAATTCGCCTTTGCCTACATAATCTATAAGGTATTCACCCAAATTTTTTTATGAAAAGGAGACGAAAGCGAATGAATCCATATCAATTTCCTTATGGATATTACCCCCAGCAGGATGCTTCATTTATGCCATACGATCCATATTCTTATCAGCTTCAAGATCAATCTGTTCAAGACGACCGACAGCCTCCGAGTCAGGAGCTGCAGCGAAGAGTAACTGCGCTTGAAAGACAAAATGAACGTCAAACTCAAGAAATTAACCGCCAAAATCAAGAGATCAACCGAATCAATCGAGAAATCAATCGCATTAACCAGGAAATTAATCGACTGAATCAAAATGATCAGCGGCACACACGCCGCCTGAATCGCTTAAACCAGCGTTTAAGAGCAGTAGAAAACAGATTAAACATACCTTTTGCTGCCTCTGAAGACGGTTTCTAAACAAGAGATTACGAGTGCCCGGCCTAAAGAGGTCAGGCACTCTTCTCTATTTATTCAATTATGCGAATCATATCCAGATCATAGCTCTCCACGCCTTCATTAAACGTAAGCTTTGTTTTAAAACGATAAGACAAATGGCTAGCGGACGCTTTCAGAGTTTCTGGCAACCGGAAGGTAAATGACACTTTATTCAACTCCTCAGAATGAATGCGCGTCGAAGTAAAAATCGTTACTGTATCAACTGATGTTTCCGTTTTTTCTTCATGATCGGTCACGACTAAATCACAATTAATCCCTTTTAGCTGCTGTTCTACCGTTCCTCCTCTGATCAGAAAGTAGCCTTCTACTTTTTCACCCGGTTTATAAGTTTCCTTTTCTAGTATTAAATCAATCTTTGCTGAGCCTATTCCCAATAAAGACATATATCTTCTAAGTATCATAACCATCCTCCAATTTATTTATATCTCCATTTGTGTGCTTAAACAGAAAAAACCTTTACCCATTTCAGGTAAAGGTTTTTTTAATAAATAAAGACCTTACCCAACATGGTAAAGGTCTTGCTAACAACGTCAGGTTGCCAACAAAGCCGGGGGGCATACCAACCACCGTAATGACGACTTTGCTGTAAAAGCTACTCCCCTTTAGGAGACACATTCATTTAATTAAAATTAATAATAATGGACTATAAGCCCCTCTGTCAATCCTTTTCTCTGCTCAAATGTTCCACTATTCCTAACTAACATCTAAAAACGGAGGTATGTGACCATTTGTCATACTTTCGTCAAATTTATTCTGTTACAAAACCTCATAATTGTTGTATTATTTTAAAAAGAGTTTATTTTCTGATTTTTTAATCAATTAAATATAAGGAGTGTTTCACATGCGCCGCAAAAGCAAAAAAACATTTGAAGAACTCATGAAGGAAAATAAGCAAGAGTTGTTAAATGATCAGCAGGCATTGGAGAAAATAGAAACTCGCATTGAAAAAAGACATGAAATAAAAAAGCTGGCTTAATAGATAAAAGGTTATCTCTTTTTAGCGATAACCTTTTTTCAATTCAATTACTCATCCAGAAACATCATTTCAGATATCGTAACAAACTGATAGCCTTGCTCTGATAACCGGTCAATAATAACTGGCAGTGCTTCCACTGTTCCATCTAAAGGCATACAGTTATGGGAATGCTGTAAAATAATTGAACCAGGCATTGCCTGATCCATCACCTTATGAATGATCCTCTTTTTAGAAAGCCCTTTCCAATCTTGTGTATCCACCGACCACAACACTACCTTTAACCCTAAATCATTGATCACCTCTATGTCATTCGCTGTAACATCTCCAAATGGAGGCCTCATGACCGTTGGAAAACAGCCGGACACTTGCGCGATGACTTGCTCCGTTTGGTCGATCTCCTCTATTAATTCAGACGTTGTCAATTCACTAAATTCCGGATGAGTAAAGCTGTGGTTACCAACTTCATGTCCTTCATCGATGATCCGGCACAGCATTTCCGGAAACCACTTAACCTGTTGTCCGACTACGAAGAAGGTCGCTTTCACTTGTTTTTCTTTTAAAATGTCTAAAATTTTAGGCGTATATTCTTCATCCGGTCCATCATCGAATGAGAGGGCAATCTGTTTATATGCACCAGTCCCATTGTAATAGAGATCTTGATTGGAATCATCGCATAAGTTAGTACACACATGAATGATTGAAAGCTGATCTTCCGTCCATATTTTCATACCGAGTTTCTTCCCTATTTCTCTTAGCGAGACACATAACCGGCCATTTTTGACGACTAACGGTGTTCGCAAGGAGCCTTGAACCAAACCATCAGGATGTCTCAGAAAAAAATGTCCATCCTCACCTGAACGATAGACGCCCAAAAAGAGGGCGTCAGTATAAATATAGGCCATCCGCTGCACCAGGTTCACATCTACTGCAGCTCCTGTATTTTTAAAAAAAAGCACAGAAACCATCACATTTCCATCTTGTATCCAATATTCTGTTTCTATCGGGTTCCCATTTACATGAATGATTCCATAATGTCTGCTCATATTCTTCTCCGTTCCTATTTCTCTTTGTTATAAAAGAAGGGAAATGGAAACCACTGCTGAATCGACCCAAAGAATGTTTTAGGCGCTTTAGAATCTGTTGATATGGCAGGAGCATCTTTAGCCAGTTCTTTCTTAGGCTGTGTATATTTTTCTGGATCTAACTTGATCGTTGGAAGGTTTTGAAGCAGGTATCGAACCGTTTCAGTCATTTCAATTTCTTTTTTATTTTCAATGCTCATATACCCCATAAGAAGAATGGAAAGCTGCGGCTGTGCCTTTTCAATTATTTTCCCTTGTAATTCCTCAATAGATTCGAAATGCATCCATTGCTCTTTTGAAAATCCGCTTGCAAGAGCTCCTTCTCCAATCCATTTACCTTCTTGGCCATACGTATATAAATAATTTACGTTCTTTTTGGCTGCGTGCTCTCCTAATTGCAGATGCTCATCTTTGGAATAGATACCTAGGCTGAGCATGTCTCCTAAGACAGCAATATTCACACCTTTGCCGACTTCCGTTAAAACGTCGAGTCCTGCTTTGACTGCACAAGGCTTCGCGTCAAACGTGTAATACATAAACGTCATTCCATTCGTTAAACGGTGTACATTTAACCTGAAGTAAGAGGAGTAATTGTCGCAAAATGTATCGAGCCCTGCTTGCATTTCGAGTGGACTGCACCCTAATCGATGAGTAACTGCAATGGCGAATAGGGCGTTATAAATGTGGTGAACTCCATAGATAGGAACAGTAAACAGAATGTATTCTCCATTCAAAAAGACCTTAAACGACATCCCATCTTCCGTATAAAGAATGTCTTTCGCATAATAATCTGCGGAACCTTTCATTCCAATCGTAATGACTTCCCCTTGAAAGCCGCTGATTGATAATAGCTTTGAATTCTCATCATCAGCATTGATGAAAAGCCAGCCATCCTGCTTCATCCCGTGTATTAACTCAGATTTCGCTGCAGCTACCCCTGCTAATCCTCCCCGCTTTTCGAAATTGCCAATGTGAGCTTTTCCGACATTTGTAATCATTCCAATGTTTGGCTGTATCAGTTGGCAATGCTTCGCGATTTGACCCGCTTGAAGCATGCCGTATTCTAAAACAATAGCTTCATCTGACTCTTCGATTTGTTTGACATACTGGGAAGTAAACCAGACATCGTTGCCATTTTCTCGTGATTTAAACGTTTTAAATCGCTGGTGCAAGATCGACGCAGTCATTTCCTTTGTTGTTGTCTTCCCCGAACTTCCCGTCACTGCAATAACCGGACGATGAAACTCCGCCGCATCAGACATATTCTGTCCTTCCTTTCATCGGTTTATATTTAGGATTTCCTCTTATCCTTCGTTTCTCAAATCTTTCACTTTGATTCTTTGTTCCTCATAAATCATCTCAGAAGTCATTTGATTTAATGATTGAATGGATGCCACTGTGACACCAAAGGATTTAGCAATACTATATAAGGTGTCTCCTTTTTTAATTGTATAGAAAAGATAGTCGTCTTCCTTTTCTTGTTCGAAATAAATAAGTGTCCCGTTTTTACGGCGGCGGTCTGATTCTATTGAGAGTATGTCAGAATCAATTAATATATCGACCATTTGCTTCGCACGAGCCCGATACGTATGGTGCTGAACAGATTTTCTGCCTTTTTTTTGAATGGCATGACGCTTATGAGGGTGTGCTAAAAAGTCTTCTACCAGCTGCACCGTTTCTTCTGGAGAAGCAGACACCGCGACGTCTTTTCCTGGTTTAAACATGCTTCTTACACCTGGCGTATCGAGCGTTAACAGAAATCCGCCTGATCCGAGAATTTCAAACGTTCTTTGCGTCAATAGATCGGGATAGTTTTGCAAGCCGATCATGATATTGGCTGAACTGTAGACTTTGTTCGCCTCTGGATACGGCATATGCCCATGAATCCAATGGGAAGGGATTTCTTTGCCAAAATAATCACCCATCTTATCCCAGTTCTTCCCCCAAAAATCTACGCGAATATTTCGTTCGAGCAGCGGGCGGATTAATGTCTGAATCGCTTGGTGGCGGTAATGATCCGGGTACTTATCTAAAATATCAGGGTAGGCATTAGCGACTACTGCAATATTGGCGCAGTATCTAGCGATAGGCTGTACGGGGCAATGAAGGGAAGGTTCAAACCCGAAATCCAGCCGAGCGGCAGGAATTCCTAACTCCTTATACCTTCTGACCGTTTTAGGGCAAAGAGTAAAGACGAAATCAGGCTTCATTCGTTCAATTAAAGGGATGGACCATACGTCCGTATAGGCAGGGTCTTCAACAGCCCAGTAAACAAGGGGTACGTTTGACTTCTTTACTTGCTCGTGAATAAGCAGCTGTTTTTCTGTTGTTTGCTCTAGCCCCCAGCCAATGGACACAGCAACATCGGGCTGAAATTCAGCGAACATTTTTTCAAGGTTTACCTTATTGATTGGACCTGAAATCATCACTTCATGCCCGTCCTCCTGAAACCCAACAGGAAGGTTATTACACCAAATTTGACTGCTCTCTAAGAAAATAATACGCATGCAATCTCCTCCTTTCTACTAGTTTACTTACAGTCGGAATCATGCGTGTAGGATAAGCGGCAATAAATATTACTTCTCTTTTAACTTAAGGGTTTGGTTGACTTTAATCAGATCTGTCTTTAGCCCATTCAGCCGTTTGATCTGCTCCACACTGATCCCTGACTTGATTGAAATAGCCCATAATGTATCATTCGGCTGAACTTGATAGATTTCATATTCTTTACTAAGCATGGCAGAATAATCTGTGAGGCTGCCTTTCCCTGGTCTAGCTTTTTCATTAGAGAGCAGGCCGGCTTGAATTAGAGTCTTAATGATATAGCGCGCTCTTTGTTCATAGGAATGCCTCTTTACCTTCTCCACCCCGGACTTGACTATTTCTTTGCGTTCTTCCGGATGATTTAAATAATAATTCACTAATTTCACTGTCTCCTCAGCAGATGAAGAGACAAGCAAATCTTCTCCCGGCTGAAACATCCGTCTGACTTCTGGCGTATCATTTGTTAACAGCAGCCCGCCTGAACCTAATATTTCATACGTCCGCTGCGTGACTTGAGTCAAATGGTTTTGAATCCCCAGTATAATATCCGCCGAACTATACACTTTATTGGCTTCTGTATATGGCAGATATCCGTGAATCCATTCTTTCGGTATGGGCTTTCCGATGATGTGATCCATTTGGTCCCAATAACGCCCCCAAAAATCAATCCGCTTATTTTCTTTTAAAAATGGACTGAGCAGCCTATTCATTGCCTGAAAGCGAAAGTGATCTGGTCTTTCTTTATGAAGCATGGGATAGCCATTTGCCACAACCGCTAAATTAACAGCATATCTCTGTTCTGTCTGTGCTGGATGATGAACACTGGAATGATAGCCGAAATCTAAGTGGGCTGCCCTAATCCCCTGTTCCTTATAGAAGGCTACCTTCTCTAAACAAATCGTAAAAACAAAATCCGGCTGAGTGGTTTTAATCAGAGGCAAAGAAAAGGTATGAATATAGCCGGGATCTTCTGTCGCCCAGTACACATGAGGAATGCCAGAAGGCTTTACATACTTGCGGATCCATTGCTGCTTCTCCTCTGTGTGCTCTGGTGTGTGACCTAAAGTAACGATTAAATCTGGCTGAAAACGGGATACCATGTCCTGTATCCCGTTTTCCGTCAGTGCTCCTGATACAAGCACATCGTGTCCAGCATCACAAAAACCATTCGGAAGCCCATGAATCCACATTGGATGACTTTCCAAAAATAATATCCGCACGAAAACTTGCTCCTTTGCATCATTTTCTCCTTACCTTTAAGGGAATTCATTAAGAAGTTCGCTTACCTTTACTAATCGATATCCCTGACGTTTCAATTCAGAAATGATTTTGTCAGATGCTGCTGCCGTTGGTTTCCCGTTTAAATGAAACAAGACAATATCTCCTGGCTGGATTTTGTTCACCACAGACTGAACAATCGTTTCTGCAGGAGGCTCCTGCCAATCCAATGTATCGATACTCCAATTAACAGTAAACGGGAATCCCGCTCGGCCAATCGCTTGTAATGCCTTTTTATCCCAATGACCAAACGGAGGACGGAAAATAGGGCTGCCTTTCGTCCCTAATATTCTATTAAACGTTCGGCTCGTTTTATTTAGTTCCTTAATAATATTCACCGTCGATATCTTCGTAAGATCTGGGTGAGAATAGGTGTGGTTAGCCAATTCATGTCCGTCTGAAATCATGCGCTTAGCTAATTCTGGATACCGTTCTACCCATTCTCCTGTTAAAAAGACTGTTGTTTGAACCTGATGATCGCTGAGGACATCTAATATGCCTGCTGTTTCTTCCGCACTCGCCCCCGCATCATACGTTAGAGCGACCATTTTTTCATTCGTCTCTCCTTTCGTAATTAATACAGAGGTATCTGATACGCTTTCTGCCGCTCCTTTATCTAGCTTTAATAGCTGACCAGCATAAATATAATCAGAGGATAATTGATTGTCTTGTTTTAGCTTTTCTACAGAAACACCAAACTGATCCGCAATCAAACTCAACGTTTCCCCGTAACAAATGGTGTAATAACTGAACTGAGAACCCGGCGCTTCTTTGTCTTTTTCTGCTACTCTCTTTACCTTTAACGGATAACCAGCTTGAATAATGTCCGAATCTAACCCATTCCATTTTTTAATCGTTTGGACGGATAGACCAAATTGCGCCGCTACACTCGATAATGTCTCACCGTTCCGAATGCGGTAACATTCGAATTCTCCGACGTTGAATGTTTTTTCTGCAGGTGCTTTTATGGTATACGCATTTCGTCTGCCATCAAATATTCCTGCATCATATAACACATCAATCATATATTCCGCTCTTCTTTTATAGGAATGCTTCCTCACAGCTTTCATCCCATGCTTTCTGACTTTCTCCCTTTTTTCTTTAGATGACAGGTATTCATTTATTAGGGCAATCGTTTCCTCTGGGGAGGAGGATGTAAGCAAATGTTTCCCAGGTGTAAACAAACGATTGACTTCAGGTGTATCATCCGTCAGCAGTACACCACCTGATCCAAGAATTTCATAGGTGCGCTGCGTGAGCTGGGTAGGCAGGTTCTGCAAGCCGATAATAATGGGTGAAGAATGGTAAACTCTTTTCGCTTCTGTATAGTCAATGTATCCGCGAATCCATTCTTTCGGAACATCCACTCCTAAAATTGACCCCATTTCCTCCCAGCTTCTCCCGTAGAAATCAATAGGGATGTTTTGTTCAATTAATGGTGTGATTAATGTACGTAATGACTGGTACCTGAAGTGCTCCGGAAAAAAGCCCAGTTTATTCGGATAACCATTCGCGACGATAGCAACCGGAGCAGCGTTAGGCAAGGATGGCTCCGCTGGCGCATGGACACTAGAATGATAACCAAAGTCTAAATGAGCGGCAGGAATGCCATGTTCTTCGTAGTACTGCACGCGCTCACGGCAAATCGTAAAGACAAAGTCCGGCCTCGTCCTTTCAATGTAGGGCATTGAAAAAATTTCTGTGGAAGTGGGGTCTTCCGTTGCCCAAAACACATGGGGGATATTCCATTTCTTGCTTGTTTCATATATTAATGTTTGTTTATCTATTGATGAATTTTCCGGTCCCCACCCCAGCGTGATCAATAAATGCGGCTGAAAGGAAGAGATTAGGCGATCCAGCTTTTCTTTCTCAATTGGTCCTGAAATCTCGACACTGTATCCAGCATCCCGAAATCCATTAGGCAAGCCATGGATCCACATCGGATGGCTTTCTAAAAACAGCACTCTCATCAAATTCCACTCCTAAAACACTTTGATAGTAAGCATGAATGTACTCTATAACTTATGAAAATAAAAATCTTTACGTTCCATAATTAGGGACCTGCTCATAAAAATGGGTAGACACCGAGAGTCAGGTGAATAAGTTGTACAAACCATTGAGCGGGTAGTTTCATACGTTATCAGTAAAGACCCGAAAGGAAGATAAGATGGAAAACAAACACCTGCTGATTCCTGATTATCATGGAAATCAAACTGTTTCTAAGATCGCTTTTATGGTGAATGTATCTTGGGGGAATGAATTTATTCCAGAGCTTTTATCTCTATTAAAAACATACAATGTGCATCTTACTTTTTTTCTTGAAGGAAGATGGGTTCATTCCTTCCCTGAGCTGGCACGATCGATTCATACAGCCGGACATGAAATTGCCAATCATGCCTACTCTCATTACGACATGACTTTGATCTCAGAAGATTTGATAAGAGAAGAAATTTTGAAAACAAATGAAGCAATATCTGATATTCTCGGCGTTACTCCCCGCTTGTTTTCCCCACCCTATGGACATTATGATCAGCGGATGATGAAAGTGGCAGTGAGCGAGAATATGCAAACCATTTTATGGTCACTAGATACGATCGACTGGAAGATTAAACAGCCCGACGTTATTATTCAATCGATTACCTCAAGAGTGACAAACGGTTCAATCATACTCATGCACCCCACTCAGCCATCACTCTCTGCTCTCCCTGCGATTTTAAATGATGCTTCTGGCAAAGGGTTAACCGTGACGACAATCAGCGATTTATTAAGTCACCTGTAAAAGCCACATGAAATTTTTACAATTTGAGATAGCGCCCTACCTGTCTCATCAGTTAGAATTAGAATCAGGCTGCCGACTGGCGCCTGCTTTTATTTTTTTATGACGATTGGAGTGAACTTATATGAATAGTACGCTAAAGGAAATGACACTGATCATTATAGGATCCCTTTTCTTTGCTCTTGGCATTAACTTATTCGCCATTCCTAATGAACTGGGAGAAGGCGGCGTCACTGGGATTTCAATGATTCTTTATTATGTACTCGACTGGTCACCAGGCCTGACCAACTTTGTGATGAACGGCATCCTGTTAGCTGTCGGATATAAACTATTAAGCAAGCGCGTTACATGGTATACATTTTTTGCTATCTTTTTTACATCTGTCTTTATCAAATTCACTGAAGGCATGGGTACTCCCCTTCATGATCCGTTGCTCGGCACGATCTTTGCCGGTGTTTTTATTGGAATCGGCCTTGGCCTCGTATTGCGCTCAGGAGGAACGACAGGCGGCTCTACGATTCTAGCAAGAATGGCTAATCAGTACTTAGGCTGGAGCATCAGCGTGGCGATGATCTCATTTGATATGCTAGTGGTTCTCGCATCGTATTTTGTCATCGGTGCCGAAAATACCATGTATACAGCAATCTCTATTTATATCAGCACAAAGATTTTGGATTACATTATTGAAGGCTTTGATACCCGAAAAGCCGTTACGATTATCTCTCAAGAAGCCAATGACATTGCCGAGAAAGTAGCCGCAGAGATGGACCGCGGCGTTACAGTGATTAAAGCACACGGTCATTACTCAAAAGAGTCCAAGGAAATTCTTTATATTGTTATTAACAAGCAGGAGCTGTTTCAACTAAAGAAAATGATCCAGTCCATCGATGATAAAGCATTTGTTGTGGTGCATGATGTCAGGGATGTGTTTGGTGAAGGGTTTACTTTTCCGAAAACGTAAGATGGGGAAATTTAATGGCCGCTGCACTGGCAAGGTGAACCCAATATCAATTAAAAACGGCCAAACCCCTTGGAAATGTAAGGGGTTTGGCCGTTTTATTAGCTAAATTAAAGTTAGATGCTGGGATCATAAGAGCAGATTGTGTGAAGCTGCTGTGAAACGTTGGAAAAAAGCTGCTGATCATCAACTATTCTTATGAAAACGATTCAATAGTAAGGAATTTAAGATAAAACAAGCGAAAACAACCACTTTTAAGAATGAGCTAATTTGTGTTTTTTCATGCTATCGGCGCTTACTGGAGTTCTATCGGCGGTAATGGACATTCTATCGGCGGCTTTTGTGATTCTAACGGCGGCATCTGACGTCCTATCGGCGGTTCCACTATTTTACAGAAAAACCCTCACGAAAAGCGAAGTATTTCTTCAGTAACCAGCCTTCCAAACTTCTAAAGTTTCTCCACCTTCACATGAGGACACTTAGCCGAAAGAATCTTCATAAACTCCTCTCTGTCCTCAGGTGAAATAAGAACCGTTTGAAAATCTCCATACACAATCTCCAGCCTCTTTAACGACAGTGCGGGACTTGATAATGGATTCATCGTTTTCTTTACTGACTTGATCGATTCTAACGGTATCTTTTTCTTGAATGGGCCAAACTTAACAACCAAATGATGTTCATCTAGAATATAACATGTCGTCAGCCACATCCATATGATAAACAACGGGAGTATGATCGACACCAGTAAGACAAAGAACATATCAGCACTGAAAGGTTCTTCAATCAAAGTATACATACCGTTCCCAATCGAAAAAAACATCGCTCCCCACACGATCAATGTGAGCCACCAGTCTTGCTTTGACTTAAATTTCATCCCTCTCCCCTCCAATCATTTTCCGCTCTCTTCTTTCTTACATATTTTAACACAATCTCTCGCTTTCCACTCTATCTAAGACTAACGCAGTGTCAAATATCGGACAGCCTTCATACAATACAGGGAAAGTGATTCTGACGCAAAAAGGAGGGGAAAATGGAACATTCATTTAAAGGCATGAAAAGAGTAACCAAAAGAGCATTAGCCCGCTATCCCATGATTGGCTCGGGAAAAGACGGAGAGATCTACCGTATTTCAAATGATAAGTGCGTCAAATATTTCTTTAAAGAAGAAACCAAGCAAAAAGAATTAGCAGCCCTGCAAGTAGGCCAAGCATCTTCAATCATTCCCCGTTTATATGAACATGGAGATAATTATATTGTCATGGAATTTATCATGGGACAATCTCTGGCACAGCACATGAAGCATACTGGTTCGATTGATACTGAGCTGACAAAAAAGATCCTGTTTGTAAGAGACGAATTTATTCGTTTAGGATTTACTAGATGGGATACAGAAGTCCGGCATATCTTAATCAGCGAACAGGGTCACCTGAAGGTCATTGATCATAAACGGGCCTTCACTTCAGATGCCACAGTCCCAACGAAGCTGTTTAAAGGAATGGATAAGTTTGGCATGCTAGCAGCATTCTTAGAAAATGTACGCCGTCTAAGACCCGAATTATACGAGGAATGGAAGGACTGGATTGATTAGTCCTTAGTTCCGCTGCTGGGACAAGCAAAAATCTTGAATCTACTATTTTCAAGGAAATTTTTCACAAACAGACAATAGCTTTGTGCTATTGTCTGTTTCTTATGCTCAGTCCTTTCATATGATGAATTAATAGCCAGCGGAATGGAGTGAATAGAGTGAAGGAAACTGTTTTGGTCATAGCTGCTCATCCTGACGACGAGCTTCTAGGTTCTGCAGGTACGTTAAAAAGACTTGTTGACCAAGGGAGCCGAGTCGTATCGATCATCACCGCTAATGGCCGAAAGGAAGAAAGTCACCATATCCAGAAATTAGCAAGAAAAGCCAATCAAGTCATTGGCATTAAAGAAGTCATTTTTTTGGAACACCCTAATCTTGAATTAGAGATGATTCCTCTTCACGTCTTGACGAAGGAGATTGAGAATTTAATTAATGTGTACAAACCTTCTAAGATCTTTACCCACCATTATGGTGATGTGAACCGAGATCATCAAATCACTTTTCAAGCTGTATTAACAGCTGCACGACCGTTGCCAAATAAACAGCCTATCGAACTTCTTACATTTGAAACTTTATCTTCTAGCGAATGGAATATTCAAACAAATGACAAATCATTTAAACCCAATTTCTTTGTAGATATCACATCTGTTATTGATCAAAAAATTGAATCTCTCAAACATTACGATGTGGAAATGAGAGACTTCCCGCACCCACGTTCTTATGATGGCATTCGTCATTTAGCCCATGTAAGAGGCATGACAGTCGGCGTTCATTATGCGGAAGCATTTGAACTCATTAGGAGTGTATGGAAATGAAGGACCAAACATTCCCCTACCCTTATGTCATCGATGCTTTAGATCGGTATTACGGAGTTAACTCTTCAAATCAGCAAGCAGCTAGAAAAAAGGACCATTTATTCACAGTCAAAAAACAAGACAAATTCCCAACTAAAAAACTATCGATTTTAATAGCGACCTTTTGGGATTATCCTCATATAGGCGGGCTGTCCAATTACATCACGACACTAAAAGAGGGGCTACAGGCATTGGGCCATGAAGTAGATATCATATCACCCAATCAGTTTTCAAAACTACAAAGAGAGCGATTACGGAGAAAAATTGTCCCTCAATTAAAAACACTGTTTAAAGAACGCTACGGTTCATTTACTAATATGATTTTGTTAAGCTCTCGCCTGCTTTATGTTTATGAACAAATGCTTAACACCCTCGATTTAGAAAAGTACGATATCTTTCATGCACAGGATATTTTCACAGCAAACATTTTAGGAAGAGCAAATGAAAAATTCGGCAAGCCGCTCCTGTTTACGCCGCATGGGATGTTTACCTATAACCGTCTGAAATTTAACCGTATTGATAAGGGTTCGCCAGAAGAATTCTATTACACAGCCATTGAAAGAAAAGCGATTCAATACGCCTCTCATACCATCATTTTAAGTGATTCATTTCGAGAGCCGCTGAACTCTTTTGGAGCAAAGTCTAAAGATATGACGACCATTCACACAGGAATTGATTTTCATGTGACTCCAAATCGGACTAGTTATCGAAAAAAAATCGTTATTTCATGCATTGCCAGACTGGGGCCTCGAAAAGGGCATTCAGATTTACTTAAAGCCTTGTCTCAAATTAGCCAATGGACAGAAGACGTGGAAGTTCAGATTGTTGGAGATGGTGAAATGCGAGAACAGCTGGAAGCGGAAGCAGCCGCTCTGCAATTAACAAATGTGCGCTTTTTAGGTAAGAGAAAAGATATTGCCAGCATTCTTAGCCGGACAGATATTTTTGTCTTAGCCACCATTAATGACAGCCTTCCGATCTCCATTCTTGAAGCCATGCACGCGGGTACAGCCATCGTCACGACGAACTGTGGAGGAATTACCGAAATCGTTCATCATCAAGAAACAGGTCTCATCATAGAGCCTGGAGATCATCGTCAGCTCGCTAAAGAGTTAAGGAAATTAATCGTAAACAAACAGCTTCGAGACACATTAGGCACTCAAGCCTTGCAATATGCCAAACAGCACCTGACACGGGAAGCAATGACGGCAAAAATCGAAGAAATTTATCACCATTTTTTTCAATACGAGCGCAGGCACCATAAGCATCCTGCTATTGTCCTAGACTTAAGCGCCAATGGTGTTGGGCTGATTCATACGTTAGCCAGACGCGGAATTGAAGTGCATGCCTTTGATACAGAAAAAGCATACGCCATCGGAAGATCACGCCTCGCTTCATGTGGCATTTGCCCAAGTCCGCTCACACAAGAAAAGCAGCTGCTTGACTTTTTAATTGAAACAGCCGAACAATTCCAGGAAAAGCCTGTGCTGTATGCAGGGGCGGATGATTATGTCGTATTCATCTCTAAGTTCCGGGAAGAACTGGCTAAACATTATTTATTCCTATGCCCTGACCACTCACTAATTGAAAATGTATTAGATAAAAAGAAAACGTATGAACTCTTAACGAAATATCGGATCCCGACACCGAAAACCTTCTTTGTTGAAACCGTCACACAGTTGAACCACGCCATTACTCAGCTTGAATTTCCTTGCATCTTAAAACCTGTGGCCGGTCATGAGTATCGAAAACATATCAACACGAAAGCCATCTATATTCATGACGTCATCCAGCTGAAAAGAGAATTTCCGCTTTATCGTCAATATGGCGAACTGATTATTCAAGAAATCATCCCTGGAGATAATCAATGCTTCTATAAAGTCGCTACTTTGTTTGATGATCAAATGAAACTCTTGGCTTTATTCACCCTGCAAAAAAACCACCAGTTTCCTGCCCAATTTGGAACAGGAGCCCACATCGTCAGCCGCCCGGTACCTGAACTTGCTGAATACGGAAAAACGCTATTGAAAGAACTTAAGCTTAAAGGTGTCGGAATGATTGAATATAAGAAAGATCCACGGGACGGTCTCTATAAAGTGATTGAAATTAACCCGCGATTTTGGCTCACTCACAGTTTAACAGGTCACGCAGGAGTCGACTTTGCTTATCAGTATTATTTAACAGTCACGAATCAGCACCCTGCCCCGCTGCTTGAGCAAAAAGACAATATTCAATGGATTTATCTTGTCCGCTATTTCCTTACTTTCCTCGAAAAAAGAAAACGCGGCGAGATGACATTTAAGGATTTCCTAACTGGTTTTAAAGGCAAGAAAGTCTTTGCGTTATTCGCCCTAGACGATCCTATGCCTTTTATCAGAAGTACAGCTTCTCACCTATGGAACGCCTGGAAGAAAAAACGAAAGGAGTCGTAGCTTTGTATTCACAGCGCGAATTAGTTTCTAAGCTTCAGGAGCAGCAAATTGAACAAAAGCTTTCGGCCGCACTACACAAGAAGGCAGTCATCGATTATCAATCAATCCGAGAATTGAAGTCTACTCAGCGAAGCAGTATCTATCAGATTCTGCTTCAGCTCGATTCAGATGAATTGCCAGTAATCTTTAAAATTTATCACTCGAAAAAATATAAGAATGAGATAGAAGTAAACATCTACAGCGAGGCCTCTCTTTTCTTACAGGAGTTCCTTCCCGAGATCTACCTTATCGAAAAGCACGGAAAGGAAACATGGGTTTTCATGGAGTTCGTCCGGCAAATCCGCGGTCAGCTCACCTTTACACCGAAACATTTCGATTCCATCATCCCAACGATTGCTAAACTTCATGCGCATACATTTGAAGAGAACTTTCACCAGCATCAGAAAACCTTTTCCCCGTGGCTGCCCCTCTATCAGTCTCAAGACATGAAAGCAAGCCGCGAAAAGTTTATCGCGAATACTATTCAATTTTTAGATCAGTCTCAAGGGAAAGAGTCATTGAGTAAAGTCATTCAACCACACTTTCAGTCATTAAAGCATATATATGAAAATGAAGGACCGGATTTCTTTCCTGAACTTTTAGAATGCGGATCATGCATCACTCATGGAGATCTTCATTTGCAAAATATTTGTTCGCACAACACCGCAAAGGCTGGACCGTGGGATATTCAGCTGATTGACTGGGAATCAGCCAAGTTCTCACCGCCATGGTTTGATATGGTCGTATTAGTGGAGCTTTTAATTGGGTTTCGCTTGGATTGGCAGCGTCATGCGGAAGAGATTCGCACTCGGACCGTCCAGTTGTACACAAACGAAATTAAGAAATATGGCATTCACTTTCAAACAAAACCGATGCAGCTTTATAAAATGGCCTATTTGCAGCGAACCCTCGAAAAAGGATTGCACACTCAGCTGAGACGTATTTTTGACAACCGCGGCGGAGAACTGCTTTCCTATCATTTAGAAAAGGTCTCCACTTGGGGAAGTGAACTAGGAATCTATAAGTAAATAAATTGAAAGGATGAGATGGTTTGAGCAAAGAACAGACAGATCATGTGCCTCCGCATATCATCCCTCCCTCCCTTTTAGCTGTAATGGATCGTTACTTCAACATAAACGAGTCCAATCAGATCTCTAACCATTTACAATCCTTCGGCAAAAAGGTAAAAAATCATCATGCAAAGCCTATGAAAATCTTATATGTCACATTTTTCGAGTACCCTCATACCGGAGGGCTATCCAATTACATTACTTCTCTTAAAAATGGATGCCAGCGGCTTGGCCATCAAGCAGACGTACTTGCACCAAACCAGATGTCTCAAGCATTTAAAGAACAGCTCGTTCCTGCAGCAGCAGAAATCCGCAAGTTTATGAACGACCGCTACGGCCTTGTAAATGAAAAAATCATCAAAAACCTAAGTTACCTGTATGTATTCGAATTGTTTTTGAAAGAAAAGCACCTAGAAGATTATGATCTCATTCATGCCCAGGACTTATTTGCCTTATTCGTGCTCGCCCGTCTGAATCAAACCTATCAAAAGCCATTGCTGTTTACGCCGCACGGTTTTTTTACGAAAAGCCGTTTAACATTTAATAAAATTCAAAAAAACTCGCTCGAGGAGGCCTATTTCACTGAAATTGAGAAACGCGGCATTGAAGCTTGTGACGAATTGATCTTAATCGCAGACTCTTTCCGCCCTTCACTCATGGAACTAGGCGCAAGACAAGAAAAAATGACAACGGTTCATACCGGCATCGATTATCAGCCGTTTCCTAAACAAATAAACCAAGACAAAATCATTCTTAGCTGCATTTCCCGCCTCTCCCCTCGCAAGGGACACGATATTCTATTTCAAGCATTAGCCCGTATTCCTGAGGTGCTTGCGAATGTGGAAGTATGGATTGTCGGTGACGGGGTGATGAAAGAAACACTTATTCAGCAGGCTCGGGATCTCAAGCTGGATAATGTGGTGTTTTTCGGCAAACGCGATGATATCGCTAACATTCTCTCTCACTCAGATATTTATGTTCTCGCCACAGTCAACGACAATTTCCCTCTCTCCGTCATGGAAGCCATGTTTTCACATCAAGCTGTGATTACAACGACTTGCGGCGGTATTCCAGAAATGATTCAGCATGAACAAACAGGAATTCTATGTGAACCGGGCAACATTGAACAGCTGGCTCAATCCATCAAGCGGCTCGTTCTTCATAAAGATGACCGTGAAACATTGGCTAAAGCAGCGGCAGCCTATGCACATAAGCATTTATCCAGCCAAGTAATGGCCGCTAAAGTTGAAGAAGTTTATAAACAATACAGAAAGGAGACTCTCAATGAGTAAGAAAAGCATTCTTGTTCACCAATGAAAGTATTAGTCACAGGCGGAGCCGGTTTTATCGGTTCACATGTGGTGAATGCGCTGGTTTTACAGGGGCATACTCCGATTGTACTTGATGACTTCTCTGGCGGACGCACCTCTAATATTCCTAAAGAGGTAAGAATTTACCCTGCTGATTTATTATCAAAAAAGACTGAAAAGATAATAAAAAAAGAGCAGCCGGACATGGTCATTCATTTAGCAGCGCAAGTCAGTGTAGCCAAGTCACTGGAGGACCCGGCAGAAGATGCAGCGATCAATGTGCTGGGAACGATTAAATTGCTAGGCTATTGCCTGAAATATAATGTTAAAAAGTTTATTTTCTCTTCTTCAAGTGCTGTTTATGGGCATGCAGAAGGTGAAGCTTCAGAGGATTTCCCGGCAAGTCCACTATCATTTTATGGCACATCAAAATCTGTGTCAGAATCATATATTCGTCTTTACCATGAACTGTTCGGTCTTCCCTATACGATCTTAAGATATGCAAATGTTTATGGGCCTAGACAAAGGTCTGACGGTGAAGGCGGCGTGATTAACATTTTCATAGAGAAATTACTGAATGGAGAACAGCCCTGCATTTATGGAGATGGAACACAGACAAGAGATTTTGTCTATGTAGAGGACGTGGCGCAGGCAAATGTAGCTGCCATGGTATATGGAGACAATCAGACGATCAATATCGGAACAAATACACAAACTTCTATTAATGAACTCCTCACTCACCTGTCTGTCCTTCTCGATTCTTCTAAGCCCCCACTCTACTTGCCAAAAAGAGACGGAGATATTCTGCATAGCCAGCTAACAAATCTTAAAGCAAAACAGCTTCTTCACTGGGAACCAGCAGTCGATTTGCCTGCAGGTTTAACTAAAACGATTGAGTCTTTCCTAAAAGAGCGAGAGTAAAAAGTTCGCTGAATGAAAAGAATTCGACGTGTGCGAAGACAAACGCTCTGCGGATGGCAAGAAACATGACTTGATTGAAAAGAAATCTAGATAAGTGAAAACAAAAATAAGGGCGCCCTCCGTAACTTTAGGCGCCCTCTTCGTATTTACTTAATTTTCGTCCATGTAATGCCATGAGTTTTAAAAGCAAAGTCATCTGCTTTTATTTCTACATAGAAAGTTCCTGATGGCACATCATTGACAATGATATCCTCAATCTCTCCCGTAACGGCTGTTGAGCGTTCCCAATATCCATCTCCAACGCCTCGATAAAATCCAGGGCGAATATCAACACCGATTAAATACGTACCATCTTTAAAAGTGGACTTCAGAGTATGGTTATGGTTTCTCTGATCAAATTTTTGGAACGATCCGCCTTCGAACATAAATGCCTTGTCTGTCGATTTAACTTCTACATATGCGGGACCGCTTGGAATATCATTGGCAAGAATGTCCTCCAATGATCCGCTCAAGCTGCTTTGGCGCTCCCAATAATCAACGCCGCCAGAAGAATAATAGAGACCTGGCTGGATCTGCTTGCCGACAATATACTGTCCCGGCTTATAGCTAGGCATTACCGCTGGCACAACCTTTAAATAAGCAGCTGGCACATAAGCTGGCTGACCGTTGTGACGAATCTCAGCCCAGCCGCCTGGTTTTACGGCATGAATGTAAGTGACTGCCCCTCTCTTGAATGATCCGACTGAAACAGATTTCGGACTCGGATATTTGCGTATTAATAGAGTAGAAGATTGAACGGTTGCTTTCTGAATCGTTTTGGAATCAGATGCAGGAGCCATCAGTTTTAAAAATCCCGCCGGCACATATCCTCTCTTCCCATCTAGCCGAATTTCTGCCCAGCCCCCTGGCTGTGTAGAATGAATATAAACAAGCTGGTTGCGCATCACTTGGCCTAAGGCTTTCGCTTTTGGACTAGGGTACTCCCGGACAATCAATGAAGAAGCATTCACTGTGGCTTTAGGAAGTGAAGAAGCGGCAGAAGTAATGGAAGAAGCAGGATGCCATAAAGCAAATAATAATAAAACAGTAACCAAAGCTTTTCTCTTAAACATGTATGAACCTCCTTTATTTTACAAAATCTACTATAAATAGTAATGAATAAATTTTCACCCGTCAATGGAAATTATCAGACTATCAACCTGTTAGGATTACTTTTTATAGCTGTACAGTTGAATGATTTGTATTCACCTCATCTAACGTGCTAATCTACATACACATATAACGGAAGGTGATTGACATGATTAGAACACTAGCTGTCACTGCTTCAATGGAACGAATCGAATCCGTACCGCTTGAGAGACTAAAGGAGCCAGATATTAAATGGTACTGGGTGGACTTTCACTCCCCTACACCAGAGGAATCTGATTTATTGCATACCTTTTTCAACTTTCATCCATTAGCGATTGAGGATTGTCTCGACTTTTTACAGCGGCCTAAGATGGATTACTATGATGATTACAACTTTCTCGTATTGAATAGTTTAAACCCGAAAACCCTGTCGCCGAAGGAACTTGATATTTTTTGGGGAGACCGGTTTCTTGTCACCTTTCATCATGAACACTCTCAAGAAACGGACGTGGTATGGAAAAGATTGACCAGCTCTCCTTCTCCAGTAAGCCAAATGCCTGTACAAGTTCTTCATTTGCTTCTCGACAAAGTCGTCGATCAATATTTCCCGAGCATTTATCAAATTGAAGATGATCTGACAAAAACCGAAGCTGAAGCTGAAGATATGATGAATCATGATACAAGTGAATTGTTTCAAATCAGGAAAGACTTGCTTAAGCTCAGAAGAATCGTTTTTCCGATGCGTGATCTGCTTTATCGGATGCTCAATTCAGAACGGATTCATATTCCTAAAAAGACGAAAGCCTATTTCAAAGATATTTACGATCATTTATTAAAACTGGCAGAAAGTATTGAGTCGAATCGTGAACTCACCTCAGATATTAGGGACAGTTTTATTTCTTTAAATTCCAACCGGATGAACAATGTCATGATGATTCTGACAGTAATCACCACTATTTTCATGCCTCTGACATTCATTGCAGGCATTTATGGCATGAACTTTGAACACATGCCTGAACTATCATGGAAGTACAGCTATTTTGTTGTGCTTGGCCTAATGGGATGTATTGGTATTGGCATGTTTGTGTGGTTTAAATCCAAAGGCTGGTTTAAGAATAATGGATAGAAAGCTGGTTCATTATCTATGTATACAGATCGACTTTTATAGAGAAGCAGCCAAAATAGTCTAGTAATAAAAATAATTCAAATTTGATGAGCCTTTTATATTTTGATGGGAAATAAATATGAATGCGCAAGAACACATGATAAAAAACTTCTTATAAAGGAAGATACAATGAAATATTTATATTGGCTCATAATGTTAACTTGGTATTTTACCATGTCATTTTTAGCCACAACCTACTGGAAAGAATTCGGGTGGTGGTTTTTAGTCATTTGTGCAATCGTATTGATTTTAGGTGATACTTTGATAAGAAAATTATGTAAAAAGTAACAAATAGCTTATAAATAAACATTATAAAAAACGCTTGGTATTTAACCAAAGCGTTTTTTATTCGGCTGCGAACCTGTTAATTTCTCCTCATTATTTCGAATTGCTTCCCATGCCTTCTTTATATCTCTAATCATCCTATTAACGAGTGTATTATTATTTTTAAATAATTAAATCCCCTCTTATTTATCTCTATCAATTCTCCCAAAAAATGTAACTATCCTCGTAAGTTTAGAAGATACGCTAATCTAATACACACTTACATTTTTTACAATTATCTATAAATTTCCCAATGATTAACTTACAAAATGAACCTTTTGTGACATTCGGTGTTTTTATTTGAATTTTAATTTTAACGAGACTAATATATAAACAAATATTAGTTAGCGAGAAGGTGTATAGTCTCTTTCCTCTGCTAACCATTATTGTGAAATATTTAACAATGTAGGAAATGCGTTGATTTCACAACATTCCCATTGAAAAGAAAGGGGTACATTATGAAGATCAAATGGGTGTTTTTATCAATAATTTTCACTATTACCACAGTACTTACAGGTTGTGAAAATTCCCTGATGATTTTGGATCCTAAAGGTCCTCAAGCAAAAACGCTGTCAGACACGATTATCCTATCCATTCTCGTGATGGCTGGCATTTTGTTCGTCGTTTATGTGTTATATGCTTATATGCTCGTTAAATACCGGGCATCAAAAATGGGAGACGATTATGAGCCTCCTCATGATGAAGGCAGCAAATGGCTCGAAATCACTTGGACCATTATTCCTGTCATTATCGTCATCTTCTTATCTGTCGTTACCGTTCGTACGACAAGTGAAGTGGAGAATACGCCAAAAGGATATGCCAATCAAGAGCCTCTTGTCATTTATGCTTCTTCTTCCAACTGGAAATGGCATTTCAGCTATCCTGAGGAAGGAATTGAGACGGTCAATTACGTCAACCTTCCAACTGACCGCCCAGTAGAGTTCCGTCTTTACTCATACGGACCAATTACAAGCTTCTGGATTCCTCAGCTAGCCGGACAAAAATATGCGATGAGTGACATGGTCACAAAAATCAATTTGGCGGCAGAAACGCCGGGATCTTACATGGGCAGAAACTCTAACTTCAGCGGTGAAGGCTATGCTCACATGGAATTTGAGGCGCAAGCTATGCCGCAAGCTGAGTATGATGAATGGGTGAAAGATGTAAAACAAACTGCTCCTAAATTAACAGAAAAAGATTTTAATAAATTATTAGAGACTCATCATGTCGGACGCAAAACGTACACGTCCACTCATTTAGAATTCAGCCCTGCACCTGAGGGTGAAAATGGCGGCCATCACCATGGCGGAGGTTCTAAAGAACATGAGAAACATGAAGATGATAAAGAAACAGCTCCATCTTCCGATCATGACCATATCCATCACCACGATGCTGAATAATAACTTACGAATGTATCAGACTTTACAAAACGAAAGGAGTCACAACCTATGAAATGGGACGAATTTTTCGTTACCGGTGAACCGATGATTTATGCGGCTATGGTTAGTATCGTCGTTGTATCAATTGCGATTGTCGCCGGGCTCACCTATTTAAAAAAGTGGGGTTACCTTTGGCGCGAATGGCTGACAACTGTTGACCATAAGCGCATAGGTGTTATGTATATTTTAGCTGCCCTCGTTATGCTGTTCCGCGGAGGCGTGGATGCTTTACTAATGCGGGCACAGACAGCTGTTCCTGAGAATGGAATACTAGACGGCCAGCACTATAATGAAATCTTTACAACTCACGGAGTCATTATGATTCTGTTTATGGCGATGCCATTTATTATTGGATTGATGAACGTCGTGATTCCGCTTCAAATCGGAGCACGGGATGTAGCCTTCCCTCGCTTGAATGCAGTCAGCTTTTGGCTGTTCTTCGCAGGGGCCATGCTATTTAACATCTCATTTGTTATTGGAGGATCTCCGGACGCTGGGTGGTCTGCGTACTTCCCGCTTGCAAGTATAGAGTTCAGTCCAACTGTCGGGAATAACTATTATTCTCTTTCTTTACAGATTGCCGGGTTAGGTACACTTATGACCGGGATTAACTTCTTGGTGACGATTCTTAAAATGCGTGCACCAGGCATGACGTTAATGAAAATGCCAATGTTTACTTGGTCGGTATTAATTACGAACGTCATTATTGTATTCGCTTTTCCAGTTTTAACAGTAGCCCTTGCTTTAATGATGCTTGACCGCCAATTCGGCACACAGTTCTTTACGATGCAAAACGGCGGAATGGACATGCTTTGGGCGAACTTGTTCTGGGTTTGGGGACATCCTGAAGTATATATTGTTATTTTGCCAGCATTTGGTATCTACAGTGAAATCATTTCTGCGTTTGCGCGCAAAAATCTATATGGCTATAAATCGATGGTTGTCAGTATGGTTGCGATCTCCCTGCTTTCTTTCGTTGTCTGGGTGCATCACTTCTATACAATGGGTCACGGAGTCATGGTTAACAGCGTCTTCTCCATTACGACGATGGCAATCGCGATTCCAACCGGAGTCAAAATCTTTAACTGGCTGTTCACGCTGCATAAAGGAAAAATCAGTTTTACCACTCCGATGCTTTATTCACTTGCCTTTATTCCGATCTTTACAATCGGCGGCGTAACCGGGGTTATGCTGGCGATGGCAAGTGCCGATTATCAATATCACAACACGATGTTCTTAGTGGCGCATTTCCACTATGTATTGATTCCGGGTACGGTATTCGCCGTCATTGCCGGATTCCATTTCTGGTTCCCGAAAGTATTCGGTTTCCGTTTAAATGAACGTCTTGGAAAAATTGCTTTTTGGTTTATTACAGTCAGCTTTAACGTTACGTTCTTCCCTCTATTCATACTTGGATTAAATGGAATGACACGAAGAATGTACACGTACTCTGAAAGCACTGGCTACGGTGCGTTAAATATGCTTTCAATGGTCGGAGCGATTGGTTTAACGATCGGCTTTATCGTTCTTGTGTACAACATTTACTGGAGCATCCGTTACAGTCCGCGTGATACAGACGGCGATCCATGGGATGCACGCTCACTTGAATGGAGCACGCATAGCCCGGTTCCTGTTTATAATTTCGCGAAAGTGCCGACTGTTGATTCATTAGATGCACACTGGTTCGCGAAGAAAAACAATAAGCCGCTTTCAGAAGGTCCATATGAACCGATTCATATGCCTAGCAATAATGGCCAGCCGTTCATTATGGGTGTCGCCTTCTTCTTCTGGGGATTCTTTATGGTCTTCAGCTGGTGGATTCCGGCCATCATTGCTAGTGTAGCAATATTTGCGACAATGGCTTATCGAACATTTGAACGTGATCACGGGTACTACATTCCTGTGGAAGAAATTGAACAGACGGAAAAAGCATTGCGAGGTGACAAATAATGAAAATTGACCACTCAGTGCCTTTGGAATACAGCACAGAAGAAAATAAACTGAAAATACTAGGGTTCTGGATCTTTTTAGGGGCGGAAATCGCCCTATTCTCCACCCTTTTCGCTGTCTATTTTACATTGGAAAATCGCTTTGCCAGCGGACCAAACGGACAGGAAATCTTCCAGCTACCGCCGGTTATGCTTGAAACGATTTTGCTGTTAAGCAGCAGCTTTACCATTGGACTAGCGATTCATGCCATGCGCCTTGGCTATAAGAAAGCCATGATGACCTTCTTTTCCATTACATTGCTTTTAGGACTTGGATTTTTAGGCGTCGAGATCTTTGAATTTGTCACATATGTGCATGAAGGTGCAACGATGCAGACAAGCGCGTTCTTATCAGCCCTATTTACATTGCTTGGAACGCACGGGGCTCACGTCACATTTGGACTATTCTGGGGAACGGCCATTTTATTGCAGATTAAGAAACAGGGATTTGTTCCTGAAACAGCTAATAAATCCTTTATCTTTTCTCTTTATTGGCATTTCCTTGATGTCGTTTGGATCTTTATTTTCAGCTTCGTTTATTTGAAAGGAATGATGTAAGAATGATGAAACAACTATTCCCTGTTGGTCATGTGATGGGATTCATCTTCTCACTGGTCCTTTCACTTGTCGCACTAGCTGTTGTGTTTTTCGACCTCTCTTACAAAGCAGGCATGGCACTCTTATTAGTGACTGCCATTGCACAGGCCTGCGTTCAGCTATTGCTGTTTATGCACATGGGAGAATCATCTGACCGCAAAACATTGTATTTAAACATTCTGTATGCCTTGTTTGTTGGTGTCGTAACCATTGTGGGGACACTGTTCGCAATGGTATGGGGATACAATTATTAAACGTTATACCAAAGAAACCCCAAAGCGAGTCATGTCGCTTTGGGGTTTTTCAATTGTTATTCTATTCGATGCCTCTTGATACTTAATCCTTCAATTAACACGAAAAACAAGCCAATGCCAAAAATCCACATCGAAATCACAAGAATCGTTGCTCCTGTAACCGCTAACAAATAACTGTCTATTAATAATACGCTCATAAGAAAAAGTAAGATACCAAGTGTACAGCCGATGCCCGAAAAGAACTTAATAAATGTAAGAATATTTTGTTGTTCTTTACTCATATTTACCATCCCCTTCTATCTTTATTTTACCCTTAGACACAATTTTGTCAAACTTTATTCAAATTTTCGTCAAAAATAAGGAAAAATGAGTAAGAAAAAAAGACCTCACATAGAGATCTATTTCGAAAATTTGGAGTCATACGATTTCAAACAGCACCGCTACACCAATTCCGCCACCGCTGCCGATTGCTGCGACAGCATATTTTGCACCTTTGCGTCTTTGCACTTCATAAAACAGACGTGTGACTAAGACCGCACCCGATGCACTATATGGATGACCGATCGTTAACGCCCCGCCCCGTACATTTAACTTTTCATAGGGAATCGATAATTCTTCCGCACAAGCCACAATCTTGGATGCGAACGCTTCATTAATTTCAAATAAATCAATGTCATTCACTGTTAACCCATTGCGTTCAAGCAGCTGACGGATCGCTGGAATCGGAGCAGCTCCTGGAAAATGAGGGTGAATGCCTGCCACTTCACTATCGACAAAACGAAGCACAGGCTGAAGTCCCTCCGCTATCGCTTGTTTCTCTTCCATGACTAGCACAGCAGCCGCTCCATCATGAATGCCGCAGCTATTAACTGCTGTAACCGTTCCATTTTCTTTAAACACTGGTTTTGCCCGTTTGGCTAATCTTTCAATCGGTCGTTTCTTCACTAGTTCTTCATCTATATCAATAGATTGGATCGGCAGGATCTCTTCTGAAAATAACCCCTGCTCGTGTGCTTCTTGAGTTAGCAGATAGCTTTTAATTGCATACGCATCCTGTTTCTCTCGTGTCACGCCGTATTTCTCTGCCACATTCTCAGCTGCGACTCCCATATCAGGGTCTCCTAGAGTGTCTGGTGAAAATCGAGGTCTCGTCTGCTGAAGAGATGTACTTGTGCTCTCCACTCCGCCAGCTAAGAAACACGTCCCTGCTCCCCCTTGAATTAAATTACAGGCTAATCGGATGGCCTCTAAACCTGCACTGCATTGCCGATCAATTGTTAAACCGGGCACAGAAAGAGGCAGCCCTGCTTCTAATACGGACAGCCTTGCCATATTGCCGCCCGGTCCCACAACATTTCCAAGTATGACATCATTTATTTCCTCCATACCTTCACCCAGTGTTTGCAGTATAGGCGCAGCCAGTTTTTCAGGCATCAGCTTTTGAAACTGCCCATTCTTTTTTCCAATCGGTGTCCGCTTTGCTTTTACGATCACTGCCTTACTCAACAGCTGCCCCCTCCTTTTCTGCCATTTGAATCACCTTTGGCCGATCCACTTTTCCTCCAGCAGTCAGCGGAATGTGATCCATATAGATCCAGCGTCTTGGTATTTTAAAAGCGGCTAATTGATTTTTACAGAGCGTCCGCAATTCCTTTTTAGCTGCCGTTCCTTTAATAACCGCTGTAATGATCTGCCCCCAATATTCATCCTTCATACCAATAACCACAGCTGTTTCTACCTCTGGATGCTGGGATAATACCGCTTCAATTTCCTCCGCGAACACATTGATCCCACCGTACAAAATCATATTTTTTTCCCGGCCAGTTATGTATAAGTAACCATCATCATCGACATAGCCCATATCATCGACCGTACACCAGCCTTCTTGATCTTTGATCGTTTGAACGCCTGATTTTGTGACATATCCTAAAAATATTAAATCGCTTTTAACATAAATTTTTCCTATTTGGTTCGGTGCTGCCTGTTTTCGATCTGGCGTCCGAATTTCAATCTGTACACCTGTACATGGTTTTCCGACAGACCCCGGCTTTAATTGATTGTCACGATTCGTTAAGTAACTGACATAGCTCAGCTCGCTGGCTCCGTAATACTCATACATCGTTAGGCTGGTAAACTGCTCTCTTATCCTTCGCTTCGAATCCTCTTCCCATTTCGCTCCTGACGAAATAATGGTCAACTCTTTTTCAACCGTTCTTCCTTCTCTCAGCAAAGCCTGGATCATCGTGGGAACGAGATAAACCAATGTGATCGGTGCGGAATCGATCACATCGAGTGTTTTAACTTCAGAAAATTTATCTAATAAGTAAACGGTCCCTCCAAGATACAATGTACTGACGGCACCATACAAAAAATGAGAATGAATGAGCGCACCTGGGATCAGTACCTCATCCGTTTCACTTACCCCAAAATCATGTTGTGTGCACCTAAAACTTGCGACCCAAGAATGGTGTGATCGAATAAACCCCTTCGGCTCGCCAGTGGAACCAGAGGTGAATCCCATATAAAAAGGGATACTCCCTTCCACCTCCTGGTAAATGGGCGCGAATCGACTAATGGCTTCACTCACCTCTTCCCAAATGACTGTATGCGCAAAAGAGGATCTAGCCAACTCTACATATTCCGCACTCGCTACAATCATGCCTGGCTCACATAGCTGAAGACGTTTCTCTAATTCAGACTGGCTCCATCTGCCGTCGATTGGCACAGCAACCCACCCGGCAGCTGCCGCACCTGCAAAAACCTGTAAGAATGGCAGGCCCCCATCCATATAAATACCGATCACTTTATTTCGTGCCGATAATGAGCAAAGCCAAGCCGCGGTTTGTCCTACTAAGCGGTGCCATTCTTGATACGTGATGGAATCATTCTTCGTTCGAATCGCTGTTTTATGCGGATGCCATTTCGCATATTTTTCATACGTTGATGTAATCGCGTCCATCCCATACCCCTTTCTGAATGGATAAAAAGGAGACGGCGTCATATCTGCCAGTCTCCTTTCTACCTATATATTTTGTTGCATCATTAGCTAGCTTGCTGCAATTGTCTGGCAATAGCAGGTGCTTTTCTTAATTTGTAAACCAAGTAAGAAGCAAGAGTCGCTTTGATTAAATCACCCGGGATATAAACAAGGCTGATTTTAATTGTTTCGACTAAAGGCAAGTCCATAATGAAAGACTGGACTGGAATGCCGAATAAGTATAATAGAAAAACTCCAGCAGTTAAATTAACAAATAGCACCTTTTTTAAACTTAATTGATCGATGCGAGTAATTAAATAACCAACAATCATCGCTGTCAGCGGATAACCGAATAAATAGCCGGCACTCGGTCCGACAAACACGCTCATTCCTCCACGGCCGCCGGATAATAAAGGCATCCCTGCAGCTACGATTAATAAGAACGTGGCCATACTTATAAATCCTAATCTAGCTCCCAATAATCCGCCTGCTAAGAGAACACCCAGTGTTTGAAGTGTAATCGGAACAGGAGTAAATGATAAAGGAATGGGCGGAATTAACCCTAAAGCTCCCATCGCAGCAGCAAATAAAGCAACATATGTCATATCTCTCGTTTTCATCATATCCTCCTAAAATGATCAGATTATTTTCTGTCATTTTATAATGGAGGAGTTATATTGTCAACTAGATTTTAATTATAGTTTACATTACGAGGATGGACTAGGTTAACTTTCTAAATACCGATATAACGTCGATTTACTGATTCCAGTCGCTTGTTTAATTTCATTTAAACTGAATTGTTTACTTTGATACATTTCAATCGCCCGCTGCACATTTTCATCCGGCTTCCTCGGCCGGCCAGTGACAACACCCTTTTGCTTCGCTTCATTTATCCCCTTTTTCGTTCTTTCACTGATTAAATCACTTTGAAATTCAACCAAGTGTTTGACCACATCACCGAAAGCATACCCATCGGGATTACTTGTATCGATTCCTTCACTAAGTGACTGCATGTAAGCTCCCCGTTCAGCGATTAATTCTAATAGTTCGACTAAATGCCGAGTAGAATCAGCTAATATAAAAAGTTTGGTAACTACGATTTTGTCACCTTGTTTTAATTGTTGAATCATTCGTTTGAGTTCCGTTCTTTTTTTGGCAGAGGCATGCTCCTCTTCTATGAACGCCTCGCAATTCAGCTTTGTAAGCTGCATCCGCTGAAATTCGCATGTTGCGTCTTCTTCATAAGGTCTCATGTATCCAATCAACATGGCTTACTCCCCTAACTGTTCACACATTTTCTTGATTCTCCACTTATCATACCATAGCTTTCGTTCGTTAATTTACAGAATGAACGCCGCGCCCCGGGTGACTAGAATTAGCAACTGGCAGGATTATAAGCTCATTTGGAAAGAATCCCGCCGGTTTTGGAAAGATTATTGGGCAAATCGGAAAGATTTTTACCCATATTAGAAAGATTGAAGTCTCAAACGTGCTCTAATTTAGAGACTGGCAGGATTATTAGCTCTTTTGGAAAGATTCCCGACCGTTTTGGAAAGATTATTGGGCAAATTGGAAAGATTTTTACCCAAAATAGAAAGATTGAAGTCTCAAAAGTGCTCTAATTTAGAGACTGACAGGATTATAAGCTCTTTTGGAAAGAATGTCGCCCGTTTTGGAATGATTATTGGGCAAATCGGAAAGATTTTTACCCATATTAGAAAGAATTTCATCCGAATTAGAAAGATTGGAGCCTGTGCGAAGCCCAAAAATAAGAACTCGCAGGATTCCCACATCTTTAACCACAACTATCATTATTATCATCTAATTAATAGTTTCAAAAGGGTTCCTTTTAGGGACAAATGGTGTTACACTATTTTTTATTGATCCGACTTCCTGACTTTTATGAGAGTGAAAAGTCATCAAATAAAAACAAGATAAGGTGTGTGAACAAGTGATTGAAAAAATAAGAAATGAATGGTTCTCCAACGTTCGAGCTGACATACTGGCTGGAACCGTTGTGGCGCTCGCTTTAATTCCCGAAGCTATTGCCTTCTCCATCATTGCCGGTGTGGATCCGATGGTAGGGTTATATGCTTCCTTTTGTATCGCTGTTATTATTGCTTTTGTAGGCGGAAGACCTGGAATGATTTCAGCAGCCACTGGTGCCATGGCGCTCGTGATGGTTCCTTTAGTAAAGGATTATGGATTGAATTATTTACTCGCTGCGACAATTTTAACCGGAATTATCCAGATTCTATTTGGGGTATTTAAAATAGCTAAATTGATGAAATTTATCCCGAGAGCAGTCATGATCGGCTTTGTGAATTCACTGGCCATCTTAATTTTCATGGCTCAAGTCCCTCACTTTTTAGGGATTTCTAATCTTACTTATCTGTTTGTTGCCATCACATTAGTCATTGTTTATGTGCTGCCTAGATTTATCAAGTCGATTCCAGCACCTTTAATAGCAATTATTTCACTAACAGCTATTGCCATTTACGCGAACTTAGATATGCGGACAGTCGGCGACTTAGGAACGATCACACAATCGCTCCCGGCTTTCTTTATCCCGGACGTGCCATTTACGGTTGAAACGCTGAAAATTATTCTTCCGTATTCGATTGCACTCGCCATCGTCGGCTTATTGGAATCGCTGCTTACCGCGTCGATCGTTGATGATATGACAGATACGGACAGTGATAAAAACAGAGAATCCCGCGGACAGGGTATCGCCAATGTCGCAACAGGCTTCTTCGGAGGAATGGCTGGGTGTGCGATGATCGGCCAATCGGTGATTAACGTTAAATCCGGTGGACGCGGACGCTTGTCGACGCTGGTGGCGGGGCTTTTATTAATGTTTTTAATCATTGTTCTTGGCGACTTAGTTGTCCAAATTCCAATGCCAGTGTTAGTCGGCATTATGATAATGGTATCTGTCGGCACATTTGATTGGTCGTCATTCTCCTATATTAGGAAAGCGCCAATCGCTGATTCGGTTGTGATGCTTACAACCGTAATCATCGTAGTAGCGACTCATGATTTATCTAAAGGTGTCATTGCCGGGGTCATTTTAAGCGCCATCTTCTTTGTAGCCAAGATCTCTAAGATTAAAGTGACGAAACTTCAAGAAGACAATCAAATTACATTTAACGTCGAAGGCCAATTATTTTTCGCTTCTGTGGAAGGTTTCTTAGAGAATTTCGATTACTCGGTTCAAGATCAAAAGGTCGTCATTGATTTTACAAAAGCTCATGTCTGGGATGACTCAGCGGTGGGGGCAATTGATAAGGCAGTGATTAAATACCGTGAGAACAATAACGATGTAAAGATTAAAGGCTTGGATCACGCAAGCAAAAAACTTGTTGAAAAATTGACTGTATCCAATGATCCGAATGCGAATATCGCTGCTCATTAACCCTTAGGAGGAAATCATTTATGTATAAAAACATTCTGCTCGCTGCAGACGGTTCAAAAAACTCGATACGCGCTGCTAAAGAAGCAGTTAAGATCGCCTCTTTAACCGATCAATCCAGTATCGAAATCGTCTTCGTCGCTGACTACGCAAAATCTAAGTCGGACATTCTTCACTCTCAAAGCAAAGAAGAATTAGAGATTGCGAGACGAAAGAAAATCTTGCCGATCGAAGAAGAATTACAGTCTCACAAGCTAGATTATAAGGTGACCATTTTACACGGGGAGCCAGGACCGTCCATTATTGAATATGCGAATAAAAATGGCTTTGAGCTAGTCGTAATCGGCAGCCGCGGCTTAAATGCGTTGCAGGAAATGGTACTCGGAAGCGTCAGCCATAAAGTAGTCAAACGGGTAAATTGCCCGGTGCTTATTGTTAAATAACTGCTCTAAGAGTCTTGAAATGCCACATTTCAAGACTCTTTTTTTGTTCGATTAGACTTATAAATAATAGCCAATTGGAGAACACTATAAGGAATGGACTAATTAAAACATTTTCTTAACCCCTCAGTCAGTTACAGGAGTGAGTCAATTGAAAAAAGACCAACGTACACCCATCCTTGTATTCATATTGTTATCTGTAGCCTCGGTATTCATATGGTCTCTCATTAAACCTGAAGGCTATCTGATCTGGATACTGGAAGTACTGCCTGCAGTCGTTTTATGGATCATCGTCCTTGCTGTCTATAAAAGGTTTCGCTTCACTACGTTATCCTATATAGTGATGGCCGCTCTTTCCATTATGATGTTTATTGGCGCGCATTATACCTATTCACAAGTTCCGCTATTCGATTGGATTAAAGACTACTTCAATTTAAACCGGAACCACTATGATCGCTTCGGTCATTTTCTCAAAGGTTTATTTGCAATTGTCATTAGAGAACTTCTTCTTCGGCTGAGTCCTTTAAAAAAAGGGGCTTGGACTACATTCATTACTTTAAGTATTGCGCTCGCCATCAGTGCTTTGTATGAAATCATTGAATGGGCAGCATCCGCTGTTTCAAAAGACGGTAAAACATCGAAACAGTTTTTAGGCACACAAGGCGACATATGGGATACCCAATGGGACATGACCTTATTATTGATTGGTTCCATCTTAGCCCTCCTGCTACTATCCAAATATCATAATAAGCAATTAAAAAAGCTGGATTAAAAAAGAACCAGATTTCCCTCCCATGCTGAAGAAAATCTGGTTCTTGCTATATCTTTTATTTATCTGTATAAAACTCCGCAGGAATCGGACCGAAAAAGCGACGATGATAAAGCATCGGATCCTTGCTTTGATCAATGCTGATATCCGTCACTTCCCCGATTAACACGGTGTGGTCTCCCGCTTCCACTGCTTTAAATGTTTTGCACTCCAGCACGCCGAATGCTCCTTCAATGATCGGAAGGCCGTTTTTAGACAGGTTCCATTGGCATGAGTTGAAACGATCCGCGCCTTTCGTTGCGAACGTTGTGCAAAGCTCCTGCTGATTTCCAGCTAACACATGAACAGCGAACTTTCCGCCCTTTGTAAACGCCTGAAGAGTAGACACTTTATGATCAATCGACCACAGCACCATCAAAGGATCCAGTGAAACTGAAGCAAAAGAATTGACCGTCAAACCAACTGGCACGCCATCGTCCGTTACCCCTGTAACCACCGTTACACCGGTCGGATAGTTCCCCATGACTTCCTTAAACATCTGTTGTTTTTGTGCTTTCTCCATCTTCATCGCCCCTTTACGTTCGACTACTTCTACTTTACCAAACTATGCTAAAAAAGACGTGAAGCATGCTTCGTTTTTAAGACAGGTCATTTTCTTTTCCTTTGCTGTTTCACTTTTTTCCAATTAAGTCCGTTATCATTTTTTCAGCTTCCTCAAGGATACTCTTCCATTGTTCCTCCAATGTTTGACTAAGCCCCATATGAAAGCTTATTTCATGAGGTTCCACCCCTATGAGATACCCCTTGATTGTTTCTCTTTGCTGATACAGCATTTGAAATAGATGCAGATTATGGATGGAAATATCGAGTGAATGGTGTTCATGTAAGTCCGCAAGCCGATAGAGAGACAGTTCTCCCGCTTGTTTGCCTGAACACACTGCATCAATGATAATAACAAATGCAGCTGACTCGATCTGCTCTATGCAATAATCAATATCTGATTCCCCGATTATATATCGAATGCCAGATGACTGATCCAGCTTTTCCAATTCTTGTACAAGATAAATGCCAATTCCATCGTCCATCATTAATTGATTGCCAATGCCTAGCGCAATGATATTTTCCATTAGAACACCTTAATCGTTTTGACTTGTTTTCCGGGGCTGTATACATGGGTGGCACACGACATACACGGATCAAAAGAACGCAGAATTCTTCCGACCTCAGCCGGTTTGTCATGATTTTGAATAGGTGTGCCAATTAATGCTTCTTCAGCTGTCCCTCGATATCCTAAATCATCCCGAGTGGAAAAGTCCCAAGTAGAAGGGGTAATAATTTGGTAAAACGACAGCTTTTTCTCTTTGATTTTCAGCCAATGTCCTAAAGCGCCTCTCGTCGTATCGACCAGCCCTCTCCCAGCGGCTGTTTCGGGCAATTCATATTTCTTCTGTACATCCACACCAGGGATAATTTGCTGTAATAATATGTTCATGATTTCTGCAATTTTCTTCGCTTCAAGTGCTCTTGCAATGGTTCGGTCCATGGCTGATATGCCATTAGTGTACGCGCCGCTTAGTATTAGCCTGGCGAGCGGGCCTACCTCAAATGGAAGATCATCATACCTTGGCGCTTTCACCCATGAATAGGCTTTTCCCTTCTCTCTATCTGGCTGCGGCACCAATTCGTCGGGCTTGTAGGCAGTTTCTTTTGCTGTGTACCAGGAGTAATCAATTTTTTCTTTAATTTTTCGTTCACCAAAGGGTTCAACAGCACTATTTTTTGATACGAGAGGATCTACATATAACGTTCCCAGCTCTTGATAATTGTTAAAGGAGCCATATGTTAAAAGATTGCCATACCCTCCTCCCAAGCGAAAATATTCAGGATAATAACGGGCAATATCATAGACATCGGGAATCATTTTTTCATTAATAAATAAAGTGATCTGCTGTAAAATCGAATCCAGCTGCACCACTTTTTCCGCTGTGGCTTGCGCAGTGATGCCACCAATAAATACACCATGGTTATGAGGGGCTTTCCCGCCTAATATCGCCAGCATTTGATGAGCTAAACGGCTGATGGCAAGGGAATCAAAGTAATGCTGTGAAATGCGGTCATTGATCGCTTGCGGCACTCTAAAGTCATCGTGGTCTGATTGGAACAGAGGATTTTGATCAATCTTTACGAAATCGGGTACAGTATATTGATAGAAATGGCGAATATGGTTCTGCAGAAACTCACAGCAATGAATAATATCTCTCAAATACCTTCCTTGTTCTTGCGGCTTAATCTTGAGAGCATCCTCTAAAGCTAAGGAGGAGGCCATCGAGTGAGCGCTTGAGCAAATCCCGCATATTCTCTGCGTAAAATAGACCGCGTCAAAGGGACTTCTCCCCACTAACATTTGCTCAAACCCCCGAAATAAATTCCCTGTCGTCTTCGCTTCCACTACCTGATGATTGTCCACCATTACCTCAATTTCCATAAATCCGCTAATTCGAGTCAGCGGATTAATCACGATTCGTTTATTCATCCTTCACCACCCTAGTCGTGTCATAGCTAATAAACGGAGCCATGGCGTCCGGAAAACCAAACTGAGCACATCCGATACAAGGCGTATTATCACCAATTGGCCAGTTCACATGTCCATTCCATTGCCTCGTCGGACAATCCACTCTCGTTACAGGACCTCGGCAGCCAAGCTTAAATAAGCATGTTTTATCGCCTAATTTTTCAGCAAAAATACCCCGGTCGAAAAACGGTCTTCTCGGGCAGCGGTCATGAATGAGCGTACTGTAAAACATTAACGGGCGATCCAAGTTATCTGTATCTGGTTCTCCATATAGTAAAAGATGAGCTAGAGTTCCCAAAAACCAATCAGGGTGAACAGGACACCCTGGTAATTTAATTAATTTCTTACCTGGGAGGACGGTCTGCAACCCCACAGATTCAGATGGGTTTGGCCTAGCCGCAGATACTCCGCCATGAGTCGCACAGGCTCCAACGGCCAAAATATGCGAAGCTTTTTCTCCAAGCATCGTTGCTGCCTGAAGACCGGTCAGCGGCTCGCCTTTCCAGCTTCCGATCACATTGTACAGCCCATTATTTTTTAACGCGACTGCCCCTTCAACAGCTAAAATATAGTCTTCTTCAAGAGCATTCATTAGCTTCTCCATGGCTTGCTCGCCTTCAGCAGCCATTAAGCTGTTGCTGTAGCGAAGATTAACCATTGAATTTAGCATATAGGCAAAGTCAGGGTTATTCCCATTTAACAATGAAATAATATTTCCCGAACACCCATTCAGCTCTAAATATACAAGGTTTTGCTTCTTGATGAGCCCTTTGTCGATATTATTTATAGCTGTATTGGTTAATCTGTTGGCAATGGCTTCATTGGTTAAAGGCTCCGGGGGCAAAACGAATCGTTCCATTAAGCTAACCTCCCCACAACCGGCAGAGTCGCTAATATGGATTGCTGCCCTGCATGGCAGGAAGCAAACTCTGCTGTATAGTCTTTTCCTGCGGTCAGACCAAAATGGGTGGCGGCTGCCCATGCTCTGTTATTTGTGACATCATAAACCGTACCGTTAACTGCCACATAAGCTGGTTTGCCATTTTTCCCGTTATAGGTAGCTAATTCTTCAATTGTGAATACACGCTGGTTTGTTTGCTGCAGAAATTGGTTAGGTGAAGGTGTGATTGGCGGAATTTGCTGTTGATTTGTATTGACTGGAACAGCTGCAGAGTACTGGGAAACCGTTGAATGATTATTTATTCTTGCTTGATTTGCCAATAACTCAGATAGAAAATGGATAGATGAGATGGTATCCCACAGCCGTTGAAGAATGGGCTGCTTCATAGAATAATCTTGCATGGTGGAAAGTGTGTAAATATCATAACGAGCCTGTGTAACAAGATGATTGAGCTGCAGTCTAATTAACTCGGTGTTTTGCATTCTGTCATCTCCTTAAGAGCATTTCCCAATTGGAAGCAGCTAACAAATCCGCGGCAGGAGCATACCTGATAGCCGCTGCAGGCGTCGTGTTGTGCCAATCGGTGTTTTCAGCAGAAGTTTTCCTATCAAATCATCACTCGAAGTCACATGGCCAATCACGCGGGCATTCTTTCCATAGGAATGTTCTTTCATGATGTCTAGCACGATTTGCTCATGACTAGAATCAACAATCACCACTACTTTCCCTTCGTTTGCGAGATATAACGGATCGAATCCTAGAATATCGCACGCTCCTTTTACGTCATTTCGGATCGGTACAGAGGCTTCCTCTACTTCAATGGTAAAGTTAAAGTCCTCACATAATTCCACCAGCGCTGTCGCTAGTCCGCCCCGCGTAGGATCGCGCATGATTCGGATTCCATCAACAAAGTTCATTAACTCTTGAATCATTGGAGTTAATGAAGCACAATCACTTTCAACTTCCGTCATTAACCCAAGTTCTTGTCGCGCGCTTAATATCGAAATCCCGTGATCTCCTACTGTGCCGCTTATAATAACGGCATCCCCTTCCTTATTTTTTTCAGGCTTTAGTTTCCGCCTCTCTTGCAGCAGGCCAATTCCTGTTGTATTAATAAATAAGCCATCAGCACTGCCCTTTTCGACTACCTTTGTATCACCGGCTATAATATTTACTCCCGCTTTTTCTGCTTCAGCCGCCATGCTTTGAGCAATCTTTTTTAAGTCCTGGAGCGGAAACCCTTCTTCTATGATAAATCCCGCAGTTATTGCCCAAGGCATAGCTCCGGATACAGCCAGATCATTAACTGTTCCTGCTATTGAAAGCTTTCCTATGTCACCTCCTGGAAAGAAAAGAGGCTTGATTACAAAACTGTCTGTGGTGACGGCGATCGTTTGCCCTGGCAAGGTAAAAATAGCAGAATCAAGCTGCGTTTGCTTTGAATGGCCAAAAGACTGAACAAATACTTTTTGGATGAGCTGGTGCGTTAATTCTCCTCCTTCTCCATGAGCTAAGCTAATTCGCTGTTCCATCCCTGCCCCTCCCTCATGTACTGATAATGAGCGGCACACGTTCCTTCTGCTGATACCATACAAGGTCCGATTGGCTGAGAGGGTGTACAGCCTTTATTAAACAACACACACGCCTCAGGTTTTATTAAGCCCCGAATGATTTCCCCGCAGCGGCATTTTGTTTTTCGCGGTTCTCCAGCAGACACCTGAAACTTCTTTTTCGCGTCAAACTGTTCGAATTCTTCTTTAAGCACTAATCCGCTGTTTGGGATGATGCCGATTCCCCTCCAGCTTTCATCATGAGGCTCTAAATACTTTTCCAATAAACCTTGAGCAATCAGATTGCCTTCTTCCTTAACAACATATGTATAGTCGTTGAGGATATCCACCTTTTTTTCTAAAAGCAGCCGCAACACCTTATACACCCCGCTAAGCAATTGTACAGGCTCAAACCCTGTTATAACTCCAGGCATGCCATATTCCTCGGCCAGAAATTGATAGCGTTGACTTCCTATAACAACAGACACATGGCCAGGCAATAAAAAACCATCAAGCTGAATGTCTCCTGAATCAAGAAGTGTTCTTAATACTGGCTCTACTAATTTAGTAGTCATCCATACCGTGTAATTATTCAACTGCATTCGCTCTGCCTCTTGAATAGCCAAAACAAGAATGGGAATAGTCGTTTCAAATCCTATCCCTAAAAATATGACCTCTTTATCTGGATTTTCTTTCGCTATTCTCACACTATCCAATGGAGAATAGACGACTCTGATGTCCTTGCCTTCTGTCTTAGCTTTCATTAAAGAACGTTTGGATCCAGGAACTCGCATCATATCACCAAACGTACAAAGGATTCGGTTCGCTCCATCGGATAATTGAATCATCGCATCGATCGACTTTTGATCTGTTACACAAACAGGGCATCCCGGCCCCGCAATTAATTCTATATGATCTTTTAAACTAGCTTTTATTCCTGTTTTAGCAAAAGCCATTGTATGCGAACCGCACACTTCCATTAATACAGGACGTCTTCCTGTTTCTTTTTTAAACGTTTCCGCGAGCTCTTTTACTGCTTTCAGGGAATGCCGGGTTATTGTAAGATCAGAAAACAGGTCCATGTTTAACATTTAGCACGTTCCTCCATTCTTCAAGGCTCTCATTAGCATATGCCTCATCGATTATGGTCATAGCCTGTCCTGCGTGGAGCAGCACATAATCATCAGCCTTCACGTCTGGAACAAACAGTATGCCTACGTACATCTTTGAGCCCATTACATCTACGAGAGCCCTTTGTTCTTCCAAAGTGATCACTTTCGCAGGTACTCCTATACACACATGGCTTCCCCCACTCTTTTATATTGGTTACAGATGGCTTGAACGAGAAGCAATAATGATTTGACCTAGAGATAGACCTCCGTCATGACACGGCACATTTTTATGAGTGTAGACGTTAAAGTCTTTCTTTTGAAACTGCCTTTTCATTTCTCTGGCTAGAAATATATTCTGAAACGATCCTCCCGACAGCACGACCGCTCGATTTAATTCCGGTCTCTTTTCCGCTGCTTTTAGAACCATCTCTACACAGGATGAAACGATCGTTTGATGAAAGGTTTGAACAATTTGTGCAAGGGGGCGTTGATTGAATTGGTCTTGAAGAATTTCTCTTATCATGGGAGACAGGTCAAGCTCCAGGAAATGATGACTGTCAGTATTTAGATGAAAGGAATAGGCTTCGTCGGATTCATTTGATGTTTGATACATATAATCAGATAGTTTGATTGCCGCTTCTCCTTCATATGTGGACGTGCAACAGATCCCAAGCATCGCACTCACCGCATCGAATAACCGGCCGCACGTGCCTGCCAACGGTGTATTTAACTTGTATTTGATCATACGGTCTATCGTGTTAATTTCACTCCATTTGTCAGGAAACAGTTCTTCAGCTAACGCTTTTCCTTCTAGAGGCCAGTAATGCAATAGCATCCCAACGGCATTTCTCCATGGTTCTTTCACTGCCTGTTCACCTCCCGGCAGCGGAGTGTATTGCAAATGACCTAACCGCTCAACAGAATTTGCATTCCCGTATAAACATTCAAATCCCCAAATATGGCCATCCTCTCCGTATCCTGTCCCATCTAAGATCAAGCCGAAGCAGGATTCTTTAAGTCCATTATCCTCCATGCAGGATACATGATGAGCATGGTGATGCTGAACGGGAATGACCTCTCCATTTAGTTTTTCAACGATCGATTGCGAGGCATAGAAAGGATGTTTATCAACTGCTATATACTTTTCATCAACCTTCAGCCATTTCTTAAAATGCTGCAGCTGAGATTCGAACGATTGAATCATTTCTTCATTTTCCAGATCTCCAATATGAGGACTCATGATCACATGATTTTGTTTTCCTATCGCAAACGTGTTCTTTTGATTTCCTCCTAATGCAAGAATTCGGTCCACGTTCTGCTCTGTGAGAAGAGGGTCTGGCACGAAGCCTCTTGCACGCCTTATATACATCAAGCTTTCACCTTCACATTGAACAACTGAATCATCAACTGGAAGATAAATGTCCCGATTGTGAGTGAGGCAATAATCACCTATGTCATAAAGTGAGTTGACAGATTCCTTGTATGGCATAGGCAGGCCTGTTGAATTAGCACTTGTCATAACTAAACAGCTTAATCCCGTCTCTTCAAACAATAAATGATGTAAAGGGGCGTATGGCAGCATCACTCCAAGTGTTGATAAACCCGGAGAGAGTTTGTCAGGTAACAAACTGTGCTTTTTTCTTCGTAAAATGACAATAGGCATGTCCGAGCTTGTCAGCCTATCTGCTTCTTGATGAGAAATATGGCATAGTTCTCTTGCGGCTTCTAAGGATTTTACCATGACGGCAAAAGGCCGCTGCGGGCGTTTTTTTCTAATCCTTAGTTGATCAACCGCTTGTTCCTGTTGGGCATCACAAGCAAAATGATAGCCGCCTATACCTTTGATCGCTAGAATGCTGCCTTGTTTAATGAAACGAACTGCCTGAGCAACCGCTGACAGGTTTTCAGCCAACTGTTCTTTTCTCTGGTTATAAAGAGTTAACCCTGGTCCGCATTCAGGACAGCAAATAGGCTGCGCATGGTGTCGCCGGCTTTTAGGATCGTTATATTCCAGCTGGCAGGCATGGCACATTTGAAATGTTTTCATCGTTGTATTGGGCCGGTCATACGGGAGACGACGAATGATCGTATAGCGTGGTCCGCATTGTGTACAATTAATAAATGGGTATTGGTAGCGTCGATTACTGGGATCCTTTAATTCGTTTAAACACTCTTCACAGACAGCAGCGTCCCCAGCTATCCACGGAACAGCCTCTCCACTTGCTTGACTCATAGCAATTGTAAATTCTTTAAACCCTATGACTGGAACTTCCTCAACACTGATCTCACTTATTTTCGAAAGTGGCGGAGAAGACATTTTTATTTCATTCACCATTTCTTCCAGCTTGTCTTCAGCCCCTTCCAAAAGAATGAGCACATGATCAAGGTTGTTTTGGACGGTCCCCTTTAGCCGATATTTCTTTGAAAGTGAATAGATAAATGGACGAAAGCCAACTCCCTGCACTCTTCCCCTCACACTTATTTTTACTGCTTTGCACATTCACTGTAAGCGTCCTTTATCCAATTGATCCATTCTTCCATCCCTTCTCCTGTTCGTGCAGAAAGGGTTTTAAACTGGGCTTCTGGATTGATTGCCTCTAAATCTTTTTTCGCTTCTTCTACATCAAAAGAGACATATGGAAGAAGGTCAATTTTATTAATAATGGTCATATTCGTCCGTCTAAACATGACCGGATATTTAGGAATTTTATCATTTCCTTCTGGAACACTTAATATGACGACCTTATGATGCTGTCCTAAATCATAACCAGACGGGCAAACTAAATTTCCGATATTTTCAATAAAAAGGATATTGATATCATCCAGGTCAAACTCCGGAAGCGTTTTGGCAACCATTCTTGCATCTAAATGACAGCCTCCCACTGTGTTGATTTGTACCGTTTTTATGCCCAAAGCTCTTAATCTTTCAGCGTCTCTGTCTGTTGCAAGGTCTCCTTCAATCACCGCAATTGAAAAATCTTTGGCTAATGCTTTGACCGTCTCCTCTAGCAGCGTTGTTTTTCCCGCGCCCGGTGAGCTCATTAAATTAATCACCAGCGTTTGATTGCCTCGAAAGATTTCTCTATTATACTTGGCTGCTAAGTTATGATCCTTTAACACGTCTTCTTGAAGATTAACCTTCATTTCCATCACTTCCTTCATAGGATTCCACTCTAAACGTTTCACCTGATATGAGCAGGCTATGTGGCTGCTTACACTCAGGACAAAGCGCGATTCGGTAATCAGGTTCAAATTCGATCTGACAGGCTGAACAGATCGCTTTCGCCGCTTCACGAATAATACATAACTCCGTCTCTTCATCAATCAAAGGCACACCTTGCTGTTGAAAGAAAAAAAACGCTAACTCTAAGGCATCCGGCAGGACATTCGATAAATCTCCAACCACCACATGGATCTTGTTCACTTTGACGAAACCTTTTGATTCAGCATCCAAAGAAACCAGATCAATGATTTCTGACATGAGCGACATTTCGTGCATACAGGGCTCCTCCGCTTTAGGATCTTTCTACATTTTATGAGGGGCTAAATAGAACATGTCTAAATATTTTAAGCCGGCAAGCACTTATTACGAATAGCACGTCAAATCTGAATGTAATTTCGCAAACCACATCTCGAACCCGATAATTGGCTCTAGCTATAAATATCTCCTTTAAGGTTCTTAATAAAAGATTAACAATCAGGCTCCATACTTAAACAGAAAAGGAGTGAAAGATATGAATGAAATCGGCGTGTTTTTTGCCATCGCAGGAGGATTATTATCCTTCTTCTCCCCTTGTGTGTTCCCATTGCTTCCAGCTTACGTCACCCATTTGACCGGGGGGAAAATAGAAGATTCCAAGCTTGAAGTGGATCGCAGGAAGCTGTATATGCGCTCGATCGGATTTATCATTGGCTTTAGCATTATATTCATGGCGCTTGGTGCTTCTGCAAGCTTCATAGGGAAGTTATTAATGAATTATCGAATGCTGATTATGCAAGTGGCTGGACTGTTGATTATTATATTCGGCTTACAGATGGCTGGACTGATAAACTTTAAATTTCTAATGAAAGAGAAGAGAATTCACTCAGAACGTCAATCGAAAAACATGTTCAGTTCTGTGTTACTTGGCATGGCGTTTGCCAGCGGCTGGTCGCCGTGTGTCGGCTTAGCGTTATCTTCCATCTTATTATTAGCAAGCTCTTCTGATACACTATCTTATGGAGTGATGCTTTTAGGCGCCTACTCCCTTGGGATGGCCATTCCATTTTTTGTGATAACCGTTGTCATTTCCTATTCATTAAAAACGATGAAAAAGATTAATAGACACTTATCGAAGCTGGCCTTTATTAATGGAATGATCATGGTCTTTCTTGGATTTCTCGTCTTAAGCGGACAAATGCAAAAGATCAGCGCCTGGCTCTCGGCCTACAGTTTATTTCAATAACAAAGGGTGATTTCATGAATCAAAAAAGTCTGATTGGCAAATCAGTTTTAGTGGTAGAAGATGATCCGAAAATCCGCCAGCTATTAACTATTTATTTAACGAAAGACGGCTATGAAGTCATCGAGGCGGTGGATGGATTGGATGCAAAAGAAAAAATCGAAGCGCATGATCCATGTATTTTAATCCTCGACCTTATGCTCCCGAAAATCAGCGGTGAAGAAATATGCCGCTGGGTTCGGGAAGATCAGAAAAGCATGATGCCCATTATTATGCTGACAGCGAAAGTATCGGAGAAGCAACGAATTGAAGGGTTTAAATTGGGAGCTGATGACTATGTGGTGAAGCCTTTTAGCCCTGCGGAATTGATGGTGCGAATTGAAGCGGTATTAAGAAGAACGGCCAGTCGCTGCGGAAAACTTAGCTTCACCGGCTTTACGATTAAACCAGCAAAGGGAGAAGCTTGGATCAATGGCGAACAGCTGCAATTAACCCTGTTTGAATTCAAACTTTTACATACATTCATGCAGCACCCTGACCAAGTCTTATCCAGAGAACAAATCTTAAACTTTGTGTATGAGAATAATGAGCGGGCTGTTTCTGATAGAACGATCGATGTTCACATTAAGCATTTAAGAGAAAAAATCAGAGAGAAAACGACAAAAGACTATATTCAAACTGTAAGAGGAATGGGGTATAAATTTGTGGGGGCATAATTCTAAGCTATTAGCTAAATTAGTCATCTTAAATAGTCTAGTCATTCTTTTTGTTATCCTTCTAGCAGGCTTGTCGGTCAAAGACTATGCCTGCTTTTTAGTGAATTCAGAGCAAGTAACAGGCCAGCTTCTTGTCTCCTCTTTAAATGGATTCCTTTTTAAAATCAGCATTGTGGCTTTTCTTATAGTCGGACTGTTTCACTACTTCACCGTCAAAAAAATCCTGCGTCCGATTAAACAATTATCGGAGGCCGCCAAAAAAATGAAAGAAGGCCACCCCCCCGAAAAGGTTGATTCATCCGCATCCGGAGAATTGCAAGAGCTGATCGACAACTTTAACTCGATGGCAGAAACCATTTATTCGGTCCAGGAGCAGCGAGAAGAAATGCTGAAAGACATCGCTCATGAGCTTCGGACACCTTTGACCAATATTAATGGCTACTTGGAAGGACTGCAAAACGAAGTGATCGACGGAGACCCTGAGCTGTTTGGGTCATTGCTTGAAGAATCGAGACGAATTACAAGAATTGTAGAGCTTCTTACAGAACTGAACTCTTGGAGCCACGGAACCTACTTTTTCGAGAAACAATTTGACTCAGTAGAAGTCGATAAAGTGATGACAGAGACTTTTACTGCTTTTAAATGGAAGCTTGAAAATCTGTCAGCTATTCAAATGAACTTAGAACCAGCTGAGATATTGGGAAATGCGGACGGTCTCAGACAGGTGTTCACAAATTTAATTCAAAACTTTTTAGATTACCGGACCCAGGGAGACTTGACGGTGACTGGAAAAAAAACCGAGACACATTACGTGATTTCATTTACCCATCACGGACAATACATCGATCCCGAAAAAAAAGACCTGATTTTTGAACGGTTTTATCGTGTGGATGAAGCAAGAAGTACGAAGTCGGACGGGGCTGGCCTAGGCTTGGCTATCGCTAAAAGCATCATTTCCGCTCATAAAGGTACAATCGGTTTAACGACCGACGGCACAGAGCATCACTTTCAGATTGAATTCCCTCTGCATCAGGCGTAACTGCACGAATTTAATCATTCCTTAACAAAGCGGCTTCATACTCTTGTTACACACAGCTATAACAAGATAAAGGAGAATCAAAGCTATGAAGAAATCATATGTAGGAATCGCTGTCATCGTTTTGGCCATTGCTATTGTGGCCGTTAACTTTTGGAAAACGAGCGAGAAGGAGGAGCAAACGGAATCAGCCGTCCAAGATTCCTCTGCGACTGAGGAAGTATCCAATGCAGAGCCCGCAGGAGTTCAAGAAGGCAAACCAGCTCCTGACTTTGAGTTAACGACGTTAAGCGGAGACAAAGTGAAGTTATCTGATTATCAAGGAAAAAAAGTAATTTTAAACTTCTGGGCAACCTGGTGTCCGCCTTGTAAAGCTGAAATGCCGCATATGCAAAGCTTTTATGAAAAAAATAAAGATCAAGGAATCGAAGTACTGGCTGTCAATTTAACGAATGCAGATAAAGGGCGTCAAAACATCCAAGAATTTGTCAGTGATTACGGACTTTCTTTCCCCATTCCTTTAGATGAACAAGGCTCTATCGGCGCTCATTACCAGACCTACACCATCCCAACAAGCTACATCATTGATACAAAAGGTGTCATCGCAAATAAAATTGTCGGTCCGATGGATGAAGGCATGATGGAGGATTTAGTGAACAGTATAAATTAACGAAAAAGAGATGTGCCACGAGTGCACATCTCTTTCTTTTCTTACAGAATATCCATCCAAATCTTAATTGCTGTCGCCAAAATTAAGACAGCCAGCACCACTTGAAGGATTTTTGTATTGATTTTCTTTCCGGCCATCGCGCCAAGCGGAGCTGCGATTAAGCTTGCCACAACCATAATAAATGCCGGGAAATAATCCACTTGCCCCGTGGCGATCTTACCGATGGTCGCACCAATTGATGAAATAAAGGTAATAGCCAGTGAAGAAGCGATCGTCATGCGCGTAGGAATCTTCAAGATAACGAGCATGATCGGCACTAATAGGAACGCCCCTGCCGCACCAACAATTCCAGCACCAATACCGACAACTAGGGCGAAACCGGCTGCAAGCCATTTATTAAATGTCACTTGATCGAGTGGAATGTCATCAATACCTTTTTTCGGAATAAACATCATAACAGCTGCAATCAGGGCTAAGATGCCATAAATGATATTGATGGTGTCTTCACTCATTGATTTAGATCCAAATCCGCCAATGAAACTTCCGATTAAAATACTTACACCCATGTAAATAATTAATGTTTTATTTAAATATCCACCTTTACGATACGCCCAGACACCGCCGATCGTCGCAAAGAATACTTGAATGGCACTGATTCCGGCCACTTCATGAGCGGTAAAAGCCGTTAACCCAAACAATGGCGGGATATATAAGAGCATCGGGTATTTAATGATTGAACCGCCAATCCCAAGCATGCCTGAAATATAAGATCCAACAAAACCAATTAAAAATATTGTAATAATAAAGCCTAATTCCATGGTATTGCCTCCCTTTTGTAAAAAACTCTTTTCTCTTTATGCCAATTCAAATCACACAGAGGCATTGTAATAGTACCCTATATGGTATAGTTTATTCCAAAAAAATTTAAATATATTCTTTTTCATAAATTGAACCATAAGCAGAACTTCCCGCTTATGGTTCAATGCATGTAAATTAGAATGTCAGCGTAACATCCGCATCGTTGGCAAAGTCTAGGAATGTAACCGCTCCGCCTACTTCAATTCCCTCAACGAAAGCCTCTTTACCAAGTCCCATGACATCCATCGTCATTTGACAGCCAATGAAACGAACGCCCATTTCTTGTGCCATTTCCACTAATTCAGGAATACCAGGTACATTTGCATTCGCAAATCCTTCTGCAAAATGCTCTTTTCCTGCTGGCATTGGAAGCTGTTTATGAGCTTCTTTATGAATTAAGTTTAATCCCTCGAATGTAAAGAAAATCGCTACTTCTTGTTCAGTCGCCGCTGCTGCTGTTGCGATATTAAATACTTTATAGGCATCAAACATTCCACCGTTACTTGCGATAATGGCTACTTTTTTTGTCATGATTATTTCCTCCTCATGTTTACGTGTAATTACTAATTCGCTGCTGTCTTACTTACTTCATCGCGCTCATAATGCTTGCCGGATCGTACCCGATGACCCACTTCCCGTTAACCTCGGTTTGCGGAACCCCCATTTGTCCCGTCGTATTAACAAGCTTCTGCATCAGCCCAGGATCTCTTTCCACATTCACTTCTTTATATGGAAGTCCTTGTTCTGATAAATAGTTTTTTAGCATCACACAATAAGGACATCTTGTTGTAGTGTAAACAGTAATTGAATTCATATTCAACACTCCTATACTCTCCATATTCGTTTTCATTATTCTTATATACCTACACAGGTATTATTTTAAACAAATTTTTTATTCAACATCTCCTGTATAGCTCATCATGCCGCCATCCATATTAATAACTTTAAAGCCATGACCCTCTAAAAACTGAGAAGCCTGACCGCTTCGGCCGCCAGAACGGCATACCATAACATATTCTTTTGATTTATCTAATTCATGCATGCGAAATTCTAACAAACCTAGAGGAATATTCACCGCTCCAGGAATCTTTCCTTGTGCAACTTCAGCTGCTTCACGTACATCAATAATGTTTACATCTTTTTGGTCTATCACTAATGCTTCTACTTCTTGTGCTGACAGATGCTTCAAAATAATTCCTCCTCGAGATTTAAATTTTAGTAGGCGCTCATGCCGCCTTTGACATTTGTGACCTTTTTAAAGCCCTGTTTCGTTAAGATCTTCGTTGCTTTATTACTTCTCATTCCGCTTTGGCAAATCACTACCACTTCTTTGTCTTTCGAAAGCTGGCTTGATTTTTGCGGCAGCTGATTTAAAGGGATGTTTTTAAACCCTTGAATGTGGTTCGCTTTAAACTCACCTGGTGTGCGAACGTCCACGTACTGTTTATTACTATCCCGTAATTCATTTTTTAAACCTGATGGGGTAATTTGTCTAACCCCTTTTGTCGGCATCATACGCTGGATGAACAGGAAGGCAATCAATGCCAGAAGTATATAGTTTAAGTAATCCATTTATATCTCCCTTCTATTATGAACAGGGGAAAAGCTCCCCTGCAAATGTTAAAATTAAATAAATAGATTCACATGTCCGTCTTCAGCATCTGCTAAGTAAGCAGCAACACCTGCATATTCAATGCCTTCTAATAATTCTTCTTTATGAAGACCTAATAAGTCCATTGTCATTGTACAAGCCACTAACTTAACTTCTTGTTCCTGTGCCATTGAAATTAGATCTGGAAGCGGCATTGCATTGTGTTTCTTCATAATGTCTTTAATTAGCTTTGGACCCATTCCTGCAAAGTTCATGTTAGAAAGACCCATTTTGTCTGCGCCTCTTGGCATCATCTTCCCGAACATTTTTTCCATAAAGCCTTTTTTCACTTCCACATGCTCATCCTTACGCAAAGCGTTTAATCCCCAGAATGTATGGAAGATCGTTACTTCATGGTCGTAAGCTGCTGCTCCATTGGCAATGATGTATGCTGCCATTGCTTTATCATAGTCCCCGCTAAATAGTACGATCGTTGTTTTTTTCTTGTTATTCATAATATCCTCCTTGAGAAATTCAATATATTTTTAGTAAGTAAAATGTCTGTTTACTGTTTAATTTGACACCATATATACCTATAAGGGTATATTAGCGAATAAAAAAAATAATGTCAACCGCAAATTTACCGGCTCTTCACTAATAAACTTACAGCTTCTTTAATCAATTCGTCTGTTTGTTCAGGAGATTGATCCGCCTCTAGCACACAGTCCACTAAATTAGAACTTACGACTACACCGACTGTTCTGTCCATTGCTGAGCGAACAGCTGACATTTGCGTGATGACCTGCTTGCAATCCTTGCCTTCCTCCATCATCTTCAAAATGCCTCGAAGCTGACCTTCCATCCGCTTCACTCTGTTTTTAATTTGGTCAGTATATTCCATATTAGATGCTTCCTTTCTCTAAATTGTTCTTACCTATTTAATCGTTCATTATTATCATATAGCCATTGCTTACAAGGAATACATTATACCCTTATAGGTATATTGTCAACAGCAAGTTAGCCATTTCATTTTTTTCACGAGTTTGTGATATTTATCACTAAAAAAAATGAAAGAACCTGTTAATATACGTGTATGGGTATACAAATTACTTTTTGAGGAGTGACTGATGATGAGTAAAAAAATAGTAATTATTGGTGGAGTTGCTGGAGGTGCCACAACAGCAGCCCGGTTGAGAAGATTAGATGAACAGTCAACGATCGTGATGTTTGAAAGAGGCGAATATATCTCCTTCGCTAACTGCGGACTTCCCTATTATATAGGAGAAACCATTCAAGACCGCAGCAAGCTTTTAGTGCAAACGGTAGAAGGAATGAGCAAGCGATTTAACTTAGATATTCGCAATTTAAGTGAAGTGACAAAGATCAACCGCGAGAAGAAAACAGTCACTGTAACGAATCTTCAAACAGATGAAGTGTATGAAGAAAGCTATGATGTATTAGTGTTATCACCCGGAGCAAAACCAATTGTTCCTCCAATTCCAGGCCTTTCAGAAGCAGATAATGTATACACGCTTCGAAATATTCCAGATACAGATAAGATTAAACAGCATGTCGACCATCATTCTCCAAAAGAAGCAGTGGTAATTGGGGGCGGATTTATCGGTCTTGAAATGGCGGAAAACCTGGCGGATCGCGGCGTTCGTGTTACCTTAGTGGAGATGGCCAACCAAGTTATGGCGCCGCTAGATATTGAAATGGCTGCGATCGTTCATGCTCATTTAAGAAAAAAAGGCGTAAACTTGATCTTAGAAGATGGCGTGAAATCATTTGAAGACAATGGACGCAAAGTATGTCTCTCTAGCGGAAAAGAAATAAAAACGGATTTAGTCATCATGTCTATCGGTGTTAAGCCTGAAAATACATTAGCCGTTGATGCTGGTTTAGAAGTTGGAGAGCGCGGCGGCATTTTAGTTAACCAATTCATGCAGACGAACGATCCGGACATCTATGCACTTGGGGACGCAATTGAAGTCACTGACTACACGAATGGCCACGGCGCCATGATTCCGCTAGCCGGACCTGCTAACCGCCAAGGACGCATTGTGGCTAACAATATTTATGGCAAGAAAGAAGCCTACAAAGGAACACTGGGCACTGGTATTGCGAAGGTATTCGACTTAACTGTTGCGACTACAGGCAATAACGAAAAGATGCTTAAACGTGTTGGCATGGAGTACAAAGTGGTTCACATTCATCCTGGCTCTCACGCCGGCTACTATCCTGGTGCTGCGCCGATTGCGTTAAAACTCATTTTTGATGAAAAAACAGGGAAAATCCTTGGTGCGCAAGGAGTGGGAACTGACGGTGTCGATAAACGAATTGATGTCATTGCAACAGCGATCAAAGGCGGATTAACTATTTTCGACCTAACAGAACTTGAATTAGCCTATGCTCCACCTTTCTCTTCTGCGAAAGATCCTGTCAACATGGCTGGATATGTGGCGGCAAACATGGTTGAAGAAGACATTCAAACCGTTCAATGGCATGAAATTGATGAGATTGTTGAAAAAGGCGGCTTTCTGATCGACGTCCGAAACCCGAAAGAAAGAGATCAAGGTGTCATTAAGGGGTCTGTTAATATTCCTCTAGATGAACTTCGCGACCGCTTGGAAGAATTGCCGAAAGATCAACCAATTTATGTCCATTGCCAAGTGGGACTCAGAGGATATTTAGCCACACGTATTTTGAAAGGACATGGCTTTGTAGCGATAAGCTTAGATGGCGGATGGAAAACATATTCCGTGGTATTCCAAGATCAAGCTGAAAAAATTCATCAATAGTTACATGTGAAAAGACCCTTTCATTTTGGAAGGGTCTCTTCTATTTCTCACTATTAACTTGCGATCAGCTTACAGCATCACTCAATGTCTACTAAAATTCTTTTTCTTTGATCGAAAGTGGCGAGCTTTTTGACACCTAATTGTTTAAGAGCCTCTTTATTCTCAGCTGCATACTTACCGAGATCATCAGGAAAATGAGCGTCAGAAGAAAGAGTCACTGGCACCCCTTTATTGACAATCGCTTGTAAAAAATCCTCGGAAGGACACATCTCTTTGACTGGGTAGCGATAGAATAAACCGGCATTAATTTCTGTGGCGGTATTGGTTTCTTTTAATGCGCCTGCAATCCGTTCATACCACATTTGATTAAATGAAAGGTCGTCCACTTTATAATTAAATACTTTCAAATTATCCAAATGAGCGACAAAATCAAACAGTTTCGAACGGATCATTTTTTCGACTGACTCATAGAATTGGGTATACAAGTCCTTTAAATCATTTTGTTCAAAACGATCGGCCGTCTGCGGGTTATCAACCCCCCACCCTTTTACAAAATGAATCGAGCCGATGACATAGTCCCATGGCTGACCATCTAATAACTCTTCTAACTCTTTCTCTTGCCCAGCAAAATAATCTGCCTCTATCCCCAGTTTTAATGAAACACCTTGTTTTTCCCAGCGTTTTTTTCCGTCTGAAATAGCTTGAACAAAATCACCCATCTCTTCTGTCATCACACTGTTTAGCCAATAGGATTGCAACTCTCCTAAAGGATCAGATGGCTTTAGAATCATCGCTTGCTCAAAATAACTTTTCGTTTCTTTAAAACGGTATAAATGATCAACAATGCCTACTTCTTTCAATCCTATATGCTTCGCTTGCTTTAAATATAGATCTAGCCACTCTTCACTGAAACACCCTTTATTTAAACGATTGTTCAGTTCGTTTAATTGATGCTCAATCCTTGCTCTCGTTCCCTTTTCAGGCTTTCCATCTCGGTGAAAATGCATAAGAGCCTTCGAGGTTCGTTCAAGCCAATTAAATGAATAAGGTCCTTCTTCTAGATGTACATGATAATCAATTAACATTCTTGTCGACTCCTCTTTGCAATAGTCCAACGCTGATACCACTCTTGCCAATCTTTCGGACACGCCTGATCGCTGATGACTTCATCAAATTGATACGCCTTACTGAAAGAAAAAAAAGACGGTACCCCTAATTTAGATGAATCGGCAAGTAAAATATTTCTCTTGCTGTTCGCCATCATTTTCGCTGAGACGAGGGATTCGTCTAAATCGTAGTCATATACGGTATCAGCCACGATCCCTCCACAAGAAATGAATGCTTTGTCTACAGTCATATGGCTTAACCATTCCAAAGTCATTGCACCGGAGACGGATGATTGTGCAGGATTTGTTGTTCCTCCTAGCATGATCACCTTTCCAGTTACCCGCTTTTCTTCAATTGCTTTATTCATTAAATGGGCAGCTGCGATGGAATTAGTCACCACTGTTAAGTTCTCCACATTCTGAATGAAGCTGGCAATATGAACGGTGGTTGTTCCAACATCGATAGCAATTGTATCCCCATCTTCTATCAGCAATGATGCCTGCAAGGCGATTTGCTCTTTTTCCGTTCTATTTATATCAAGCTTTTTAAAGAATGCTTGTTCTTTTTCAAGTTTTGTATAGATCACAGCCCCGCCATGGACTCGTGTCAATAGCTCCTGCTCTTCAAGCTCTGATAAATCACGCCGAATCGTTTCTGGTGTCACATCAAATCTTTTGGCCATGTCCGTGACATTTACTCGCTTTGCTTCATTCACCCACTGAACGATGATTTGCTGGCGCTCTTCCTTTAATTGGCTCACGATAAAGCGATTAGATCCTCTCGTTCAACGAACAGCTGATAATTCTCACCTTTATTAAAGGCGGAGGTTCTGTGATTCAGCTGTTCTATCGTAAATTGATGGCCATCCGTATGGAAAGTCGTACGAATGACGTTTCCATTCATTATCGTATCGCCTGCTTGCGCCTGGATCGGGAATGAAGAGGGGCTTGATTGTAAATGAATAGCTTCTGGTCTAATGGCGTACTTTCTTGCCGATACCGCTATATTTCCGCCTATTAACTTCTCAAGCTGTTCTTTAGAAAACACATTATAGTGTCCAATAAAATTCGCTACAAATTCTGTTTTCGGGTGGGTGTAAATCTCAGTCGGTGTACCTTCTTGGGCAATCTCACCTTTATTCATGACAAATATACGATCAGAAACGGACATGGCTTCTTCTTGATCATGTGTCACAAGAATCATCGTCATATTTAGTTCACGCTGAATTTTACGAAGTTCGAGCTGGAGGTGTTTCCTGATTTGCGCATCTAATGCACTGAGCGGCTCATCAAGCAGCAATACTTTTGGGCGTTTAACAAGAGACCGGGCAAGTGCCACCCGCTGCTGCTGGCCTCCTGAAAGTTCATGTGGATAGGCCTCTTTTTTTTCCTTCAAACCAACAAGCTGCAGCATTCTCTCCACTTGTTCCTTCACTTCATTTGCATGTTTTTTGTCCATCATTAAGCCAAAGGCCACATTTTCATATACATTCATATTAGGAAATAAAGCGTAGGATTGGAACACCATCCCGACTTTTCGCTCTTTCGGTGCGATATTCTTCATATCTTTGCCATCAATAAATATGGATCCGTCTGTGGCATCTGTCAAACCAGAGAGAATCCGTAAAATCGTGCTTTTTCCGCAACCGCTCGGGCCTAGCAATGTGACAAGCTCTCCCTCTTGAATATTCATAGTAATGCCTGAGAGAACTTTTGTATCTTGATATTGTTTATATACATCATTCAAAACGATATAACTCATGCGCCTTTCATTCCTTTCGCCTTTTTCGTTAACGTTGCCACAACTAGCGTCAACATCCCCATCAAAACAAGGTATACGAACACAACCGCACTTGCTATATGACCGCTTGTATTTAATTTCTTCATTAAATAAATTTGTACGGTTTCAAACCGGGAACCTACCACAAGATTAATCAGGACAAATTCTCCGAATAAAATGGAGAACGATAACAGGGCGGCGACAAATAATCCTGGATAAATAGAAGGAAAGAGCACTTTACGAAAAGCCTCAATTTTTGAAGCGCCTAATAATTCTGCGGCATCCATTAACTGGCGGCCATTCACGTTTCTCAAGCTATTGCGGGTGCCTTGATACATATAAGGCAGCACAGTTATTACATACACACCCAATACAGCAAGTACCATCGGAAGGCTTGTCCCTGAATAAAATTTAATTAAGCCGACTGATAGAATGACTCCCGGGAAGGCATATACCATGACGACTCCCGCTTGAAACCATTTTTCTAGTGCTGGAAAATATAAGCTGATCACTAAAATAGCGGGGACGATAAACAAAATAGAAATCAATACTGCCCCGCCAGATAGAAGAACAGACCGTCCGAACGCCTTCAGAAATTGATCATCTTGAAATAATGTGCCAATCCACTTAAAAGTAAATCCTTCTGGCAAAATCGTCTGATTCCATTCTGTTGAAAAAGCATACATAGCTGTCGCGAGAATAGGAACTGCTAAATAAATTCCTATCAGGATGAGTGTGACGACTGTGAATTTTTTCATCGTTTCGACAAATCCTTTCTCGTTTTCTTAATGAACCCTTCACTGAGAAGCATTCCAGTAATCATGACCGCACCGAGCAGCACCGCAATGGCACTCGCTAGTTCCGGCTGGGCAAAGATGTCACCAGTAATAACTGCACCGATGCGAATAGAGGCCAGGTTATAATCACTTCCTGTTAACGCATAAGCAGACGCATACGCTCCCATCGCATTGGCGAATAAAACAGTGAATGTCCCAGCGATTCCAGGTAAAATAATCGGCAAGCCGATCTTCTTCCAGAACATAAAAGCAGAAGCTCCTAATAAGGAAGCTGCATCTTTCCATTGCTGCTGGATTCCGTGAAAAATCGGATATAAGAGCATAATAGATAATGGAAGCTGAAAATAAATATAGATCAGCAGCAAGCCTGTCCAGCTATATAAAGAAAAAGACAGATCCCACCCAAATGACTTCAGAGCTAACGTGATTAGACCGCTGTTTCCAAGTAACACAATAAACGCAAACGCAAGCGGAACACCCGCAAAGTTTGATGTTAAATTCGATAAAATTAATATCCGTTCACGCACTGGCTCTGAAAAACGATTCATTCCATACACAGCAAATAATGAAACGACTAATGCGACAAGAGCAGAAACAACTGATAAAGCAAAGCTGTTTTTAAACCCCTGTAAAATATAGGAGCTTGTCAACGCTTCTTGGTAGTGTTCTAGAGTAAAAGCCCCGCCTGCTGTAAAACTGCTTATAAGCATATAAATAAGCGGCACAAGAAAAAAGAAGGTCATTAACAATGCGAATGGTACTAATATAAAAAGTACGCTTTTTTTTCCAGTCATCATGAAGTCTCCCTTTCTTAGTTGATTAAACCAGGTATGTTGAGAGCATCCATTACGCTTGAAGGCTCGACCCCAAGCAAATGACAGGCAAGCGGCGCCATTTGCAGCTGAGATACAAACTGGTCATGGATCATTGGCTGCACTTTATTAGAGATAACAAATAGTGGAACATGGCGGTCTTCTCTTGTATTGCCTCCATGATTTCCGTCACTCGTCATTCCATGATCGCCCGTGACGATAATGTCATACCCTTTCTCTATCCATTTGGGTAAGGAAAGAGCCAATAAACCATCAGTCTTTAACACACGATTGCGGTAAGAAACAGAATCAGCCGTGAACTTATGGCCGTCATCATCCACATTCATTGGGTGAATATAAAGAAAGTCTGGCTGCTTTTCTGTCACAAGCCATTCCGCTTCTGCGAACAGATGGCTGTCCGGATAATGATCTTCAAAATAAAAGACCCCGTTTTCAATCGGTGCCTCTTTATCTAATTGGATTCGATCCATCCCGTGCCGAAATGGAGCATGATTATAGAGCTCGCTCACCCAATAATAGGCAGCCGCAGCAGTAGTCTTACCGCTGCGTCTTGCCAGGTGAAATACGCTTTCTTGTGTCGATAATCTAACCACACTGTTGCCGACAATTCCATGAACTAACGGCGGGGTTCCCGTCAAGATTGTTTCATAAAGAGGCCGAGACAATGAAGGAACCTCTGATTTCACTTCATAACGTGCTGCTGCTTTTTGTTCAACGAGATGCTGCATGAATCCCATATGTGTACAAGCGGTATCGAATCGCAAAGCATCTACTACAATCATTATGAGACGATTATTTGACATGAATTAAAACCTCGTCTTGCCACATTTGAGGAATCTTTTTCGTTGTTTCTGCCCAAGCTTTCTCATCTTTCACTGGTTTTGCTTTTGCATATTCTTCTTCAGGCAGCAACTGTGATTCAACTTCTTTTGGCAGCTCCACATTTTCACGGATTGGACGGGCATACCCTTTAGCTAAATTTTCTTGTCCTTCATCAGATAAAATATATTCACGAGTAAGCATCGCTGCATGTGGATTTTTCGCATATTTGTTGATGACTGTGGCATAACCAGATGTAACTGAAGCTTCTTTCGGAATGGTCACATCAAAGCGTTCTTCGTTAATTTGACTGCGGTAGCCTAATGCATTGAAATCCCATAATAAAGCCACTTCTATTTCTCCTTTTTCCAGGTTAGCGACGGTTGGATCTCCTGTTAATCTTCCTTGCTTCGCTAAATCTGCAAAGAATTTAATGCCCGGTTCAATATTTTTTTCGTCACCGCCAAAAGCGTAGGCAGCGGCTAAAATGGCAAATTGAGCTTGGTTTGCTGTTAAAGCATCACCAATACTAACTTTAAAGTTGCCGTCTTTAATTTCCTTCCAAGACTTTGGAGCATTTTTTACTTTATTTTTATCAGTCAGGATGGCCATTGTGCCGGTATACCCAACGACCCAGTCCCCATCATCATCTTTCGCCCATTTTGGAACATCATCCCAATAGGATGTTTTATAAGGAAGCGTTAATTCCTGCTCTTCGGCAATCGGTCCAAAGGCTATACCCACATCACCCATGTCAGCCGTAGCATCTTCTTTTTCTGCTTTAAATTTGGCTAACTCTTCCGCACTGGACATATCTGTATCGGAATGCTTCAACTTATATTTCCCTTCAATTTCATCCCAAGTCTCTACCCAGTTGGCCCAAGAGTCTGGCATCCCTACTGAATTGATCTTGCCTTCTTCTTTCGCTTTAGACTCTATTTCTTCCAATGTCAATTTATTATAATCTGCTGCTTCCTCTGATCCTTTAGCCGCATCGTCTGACGAACAAGCGCCTAGCATGGAAACCGCCATAAGCCCAACAATTCCTTTTTTCCAATTATGATTCTTTGACATTGATTACCCCTCCTGGAGATGTTTATTTTTGTTTTTGTTTTGTTTACACCCTAAACATACAAAACAAATATTAAGCAAAAACCTTCTTCGTGTTAAGATGTGTAAATTCCAATTTACAAACGCTTTACAACCATCATTCTTCATGTAAGTACGGTTCCGTCTGTATAGGTTTTGACTTCATAAATTATCTTTATACTAGAAGGGCATTATATTCTGCATCAACCATCGGTCATCAAACTTTTCGTATGAAGTCTCTAGACTTCTTTTTAAAAAACAGGAATAAAAATTAGGTGGTGGGGTATATGAATGAGGAAATTCTTTTTAGTCGCTTCTCTAAGATTTTTTCATGTACGTTTTAATCAAGAAATCTTAGCGGAGGTGATTAAATGAGAAAAGTCAACGGGATTAAAAATTTGATCGACTACCTTGAATCAGTCCATTACCCGATGACTGAAGAGCAAATTAATGATCTAATCACCGAGAAGCATATTCCTCATAGCAAACTCATCGGCAATCACATGATGTTTAATTTAGATCACATTGATTGGTGGATAAATGAGCAGAAAACAAAGCAATAACACAGAAACCCCCTTTTTTTTAGCAGGGGGTTTCTGTGTTATTAAGTTTATTTAGTGTAGGCGTTTTTGACCCTCATTCATCATATGAATTTAACGTGTTAACACCGTGGGCAAGCGCCGATCCTGCTTTTAAAGCAGTGGTAACCATGATAGCCTCAACGACTTCTTCTTTCGTTGCACTCTTTTGTAAGAATATGCATCATTCTCACCCAGCTAAGGTACATTACTAGTCATATTTTTTATATAAAACAAGTTAAATGCTTCTTTTCTCGAATATGAATTGAGAAATATGGCCGATTTTTGTAAGCTTTGAACTTCTATCGGCGGTTACATGGTTTCTATCGGCGGCTTTTACCATTCTATCGGCGATTTAGCTTTTCTGAATTTACACACTTATTAATTGTGTATCGCTTGTAAGAATTACTTAGAAATTAGTTTCCTCTAACTTTGACGAGAACATTCAGAATAGACAAAACCCCCATACTAGCTAGCTGCATGGGGGTCTCTTGCTATTAAATTACTTATCTTCTGTTGCTGCTTTTACCTCTACAGCAAGAACAGCTGAGTTTACAGAAGCTTTTTCTTTCGCTTTTTCACTTGCATGTTCAAAAGCTTGAGAGTTCACTTTGTTCAATTCAGAAACTTTTTCTTCGATTGCTTCTTTATCTTCAGTTACTGTTTCTGTTGTTTCTTCTGTTGCTTCTTCAGTCACATCTTCTGTTGTTTCCTCTGCAGCTTCTTCTGTCTCTTCAGTAGCCTCTTCTGTTTCTTCAGTTACTGCTTCTGTTGTTTCTTCAACTACTGGTTCAGTCGTTTCTTCTGCAGTTTCTTTTACAGCTAAAACTGCTGAGTTTACAGAAGCTTTCTCTTTTGCTTTCTCACTTGCATGTTCAAAAGCTTGAGAATTTACTTTGTTTAATTCGGAAACCTTTTCTTCAACGGATTTTTTCACTTCATTAACTGTTTCTGTTGTTTCTTCAGTCACATCTTCTGTTGTTTCCTCTGCAGCTTCTTCTGTTTCTTCAGTCACTGCTTCTGTTGTTTCTTCCGCAGCTTCTTCTGTTCCTTCAGTTACTGCTTCCGTTGTTTCTTCTGCAGCTTCTTTTGTCTCTTCAGTAGCCTCTTCTGTTTCTTCAGTCACTGCATCTGTTGTTTCTTCTGCAGTTTCTTTTGTCTCTTCAACTACTGGTGTTGCTTCTTCTGTAGCTTCCTTTGTTTCTTCAACTACTGGTTCAGTTGTTTCTTTAACAGCTAGAACCGCTGAGTTTGCAGAAGCATGTTTCTTTGCATTTTCACTCGCATTCGCACTCGCTTGAGAAGCCGCCTTATTGATGGCTGACTTATTTTGTTTTACCTCATCAACAACTGGTTGAGTCGTTTCTTGTACCGTATCTTCCGCTGGCGCTGGTGCTGGTGCAGCTGTTTGCTCTTTTTCCGTTTTGACCTTCACTTCTGCTTTTCCATGGACAGCAGATTGAGCAGCCGCGTGAGTTTTCGCTGTTTCTGAAGCATGAACACTCGCTTGTGACTTCACAGAAACCACTTTCGGCTGATTCATGTTCTTGTCATTTTGAGCTGCTTCACTAAGTTGTCCTCCAGCTAATACTCCTACTGAAAGTACTCCTGCTAATGCGATCGATTTAACCACTTTGTTTGCTGATAGATAATTTTTCATTTTTTAATTCTCTCCTTTTTCTTTTATCCAATTTTTTTGATAGTTGGTTTTTAAAGAAAAAGGATTTGTTCTGGTGGCTGCGATGGCGGTGCATTCATCCACTGGGTGCTGAATTCTTCCATTCGGGACAAATACGTCTGGCTGTGATCCAGTGTCCAATAATTCTCCCAATCCAGCCATTTCTCCGTATATTTGACAAACCCATTCCCAGTTTTCAAGCGATCTTTTGAAGATCCTCCTTGAATCTGGTTAGATGTTGTCTGAGTGATAGCCTGTTTTTCGTTAGGAACGCTCTTTTTGCCAGATGGTTGTTCATCTTGTTTCGGTTCACCGAAAACAGGCGGCGGTTGAGTATTACTTTTTTTCGTTTCTTTAGGTTGATTTTTGTTTACTTTTATATGCAGCTTTTGACTTTGCTGAACTGACGGAACTTTCGTCGAAACCATTGATTCCGAAGTAACGACATCTGGCTGAACAGCAGACAAGCTCTTTTCGGCTGCAGCAGGCTGAACCGGTTCTGCCTGTTTGATTGGTTCAGACTGAACAGCTGTTTTTTCAGGCGTTTCCGCTTGTATCACTTGATCAGGCTTTACGGGCTCCGATTGTACCGGCTGCTTGTTTTCTGCAGGCGGATGATCTTGCAATCCCTTTTTCTCGCCAGGGTTGTCCATTACTTTTTCCGGCAACGGTTTTTTGCTAATTTGTTTGGCAGGTTTGACAGCCGACTGGACTGGTTTTTCAACAGCTTGAACGGCTTTCTTTGCTGTCTGGCTTGCCTGCTCTGGCAATGTTTTCACCGTACGTTCAGGCTTAGCTTGAACCGGAAGTACAGCAGGCTCTTTTTTCAAGGGTTTATTCTCTTGAACAATACCCTTTGCATCTTCCTGCTTTTCATTGACCTGCTTTTGGACAGGATTCGCGGCTTGAGCTGGCAGCTCCTTGAGTGCTTCCGTCTTTTGTTCAACGTCAGGTTTTTCAGCTAGCGCATTGGTCGGTAAAAATAAAATCGCACCCAACATAAAACTATTTAAAACGAATTGCTGAAGGCGCATCCATTCACCTCCTCTCAATGTTGAAATTATCAATCTATTTTTATTAATAGCACATCTTGAATTATTTGTGTTCACTTTTCCTCTAGAGTTAATAAAAACCATTCTATCTTACTGTCGAACTATGTTGCTAATCGTCATAAATATAAAGTAATTTCTGGTAAAACAAGATTAAAAAGTCCCAATTTAAGTTTTTTTCATCAGCTAAAAAAATAAAAAAAGATCACCTCCGAAGAAGTGACCTTTCCCTTATGCATCTTTTCTTACAGCACGCACCCGTACTCTCTCTCTTGCAGGCTGACGAATATCTCTCAAGACTTTTCTCAGTTCTCTTGATCGATTAAAAATACCGGCAATCAATTTCGTTACCCGATAGCAAGCCGCCACGTCGAGAAACTCTTCATCCGTATGTTCATTTCTATACCCGGCAGATAAATTGACGCTTTGAATCGAATGCTCCGCCCAGATTCTCGTGTCGCTGCTTCCTCCAGCTGTGCATTTCCAATCGCTCAGTCCCTCTACATTTGCTACTGATTCAATAAATTGGCCGTACCGCTCATCACAAAACGGAATGTATCCCCCGCATGACGTGACAATATCACCTGTGCCCCGACGGTCAACAACAATGGCCGCATCGGTTCCCCATAAGAAGAAATCACTGACTCCGCGTGCTCCGACTAGCCCAACTTCTTCCTTCACTGTGAAAATATATTTTACCTTGCCGCTAAATGAAGATTCAGCTAATTGTCTAGCGGTATGAAGCAAAACGGCCACCCCTGCCCGGTCATCTGCACCTAAAATCCCTTCGCTGCTCGACCAAACAGAACCGTCTTTCTTAATCAGACGACCTGGCACAATTTCCTCCACCGTATCTAAATGGGCATTTAATAAAATGACTGGTCCTTGACCTGAGCGATAGATTTTTTCTGCTAAAATATTCCCGTTAGGATCAATTGTCATATGATCCACATAAGGCGTCAGCTGCTTCATCACAAATTCGCGGACTTCCCCTTCATCCCCGCTGGCACCAGGAATGGAAAGTAGTTCTTCAAGCAAGCGGTTAAACATCTGCTTCTGAATAAAATCTGCCCCTTTATCTAACCATTCTTTCTTAATGAAGCTTAAGTTCTCTGCGATAGTTAGAAGTTCTATTCTTGGCAGTGATAACTTTAAATCGTGAAAACGATCATGTTCGCGGATTCTCATTTTGCTTACACCTAATCCTCTTAAAAGCTCTTCCAGCTGATCTATATTGACTCCTTTTTGAATGTATATAAAAGCGGGACTCTCACCATGACCGTCACAGGACATATCTGTATAGAATCCGAGACGGTTTAACTGCCGCACCACCCCGCTGATATATACGTCTAAGTGACGAATGATGACGTCTTCTTTTTCCGAACGGCACCAATAGGCCCCCGTTCTGCCGCGGTAATTATAGTGAACCGCTTCAAGCCACAATGATTCTTTGACAGGTTGATTTTCAAGAATCAGCAGATCGTTTGTATATTGATAGGTAACCTTTGCACGGTTCAAGCATTCCAGTAAAAACGCTACATTCTCCGCTCTTTCATGTATGCAAATAAATTCATTGCTTGCTTTCTCTTCTACTAGCCACCCGTGACGAATAAATAATTGATTCCATGTTTTCATTGTTCATCATCTCCTCTTGATTTGTAAGTACATTATCTCAAGAAGACGATGACACCCCTGTCATCGGTTTAGCATAAATGATCGGTCGCTGCGGTGCATCACAAGAAAAGGGATGTTTTCATCAAAGTAATAAGCAGGTTCGGAACTTGGCCGCTTATTTTGAATCACCGTTTCCGGCAAGCCAAAATTAACGAGTTTTCTTTTTAACCTGCGCATTCGCTGAATGAATGTATTATCTTCAATTTCACCATTCAAATTTACCTGTTCGAACAAGGCGTATAAATCCTGCTTCACGACAGGCCGCTCTTCTGTGCTGAAGAAAAAATAACGCAGAATTTCTGCTTGATCCTTGGTAAGGGACATTTCCCGCTGATGATAAAATACCGAGTTCTGCAGGTCAGCAAAATAAAGAATCAGCGTATTAGGGTCCGCCAAATCCAGTTCTTCCTCACAATCTTCCTTCGAACATTGGATTTCTTCGCTTTTTGTCATCTTCGTAAACGCCTGACTTTCTAAGATCTGTTCATTTTGCTGAATGATTTTATACATAGGAGACATTTCAAGGTGAGGAACGCCTCCTCTATTGAGAGGTCCCTGTATTCGATCCAACGACTCGGTTGACTTCTGTGCAATATAAAGCGCGCTGTTCGTTAAATATAAATGCAGATTATACAGCTGCTGCTCGTTTAATATATAGTCCCGATGACAGGTTCTGTCTGCTGAATTTGCCGCATTCTGAAAATGCAAAAGCGCTTGGACATATTTACGTTTCTTATAAGATAGAAAACCAAGCCGGTAATGAGCAAGCGGGTTTTGCCGATCATATGTAAGCGCCTTTTTCAACGTGCTTTCTGCTAAATGATCATCTTTTTGATAATCCATTTTTAAATACGAGCCGTATCGAATGAGATAGGAAACGAGCTGATGTTTAATAATCTTCAGACTGTCTTTATATTCGCTATTTCTATCCCTATCTATCCGTTTATATATTTCCTCGTACACTGTAATTATTTGATACAAAGAGCCAGTCTTTTCTTCCTCTTTCGCTGCATGCAGATCCTGCTCCAGATCAAGCAGCTCTTCAATTGTTTTATCACGCAATCTCATGGCGGGTCTCCTTTCTATATAAAAAAGACCACTTTTCAATAAGTGATCCTTGAATTAGCTTGTTAATAAATAACTTATGGGCTAAGCACATAATACATGTCTTAAACTACTACTCCGCTTCCATAGCTTCTCAATCGTTCTTCCGCTGCTTCTTCTTCCATAGACAGCTGAGTTAATATATTTAGCATGAGATTTTTCTCAGACATCTTTCTTAATGCATAAAAAATATTGGGTTTATGCTTTTTTAGAATCGTCATAATTTCTGTTGTTGGCAGAGGTGCTTTAGATTGAATCTTTAAGAAAGACCGCAGATAAATGACAAAATCATAAGCCGATTCTGCCTGGTCTGGGTATTTCTTTAATAATTGTTGAAATTGCTGAATACTTTTCTTTAACTCCTGGCATTCTTCCATATTCATGGTCCCCGCTTTCATATATGAAAATAACCAAATGCGGAAATCCATTCCCATTTGGCAGCCCGGCTGTCATCAATCTAAATAGATCATTAGACCCGTGGCTTTGCGTCCTTATTTTTCAATAAGTTTGCCTTTTTCAATAGAATTAGTAATATATACTGCTTTAATAATATATATATTATCACCTTAAAGGTCAATTGCACTATAAAAATATATATTTTTATTAATATCTAATTATTTATTTTCAGTGCTTTAGTATATATCACTAGAACTAGCAGATCTTCATAAAAAATGCATGCAAGAAACACATACAGCATAAATTTATAGTGAGGAAATGGCCAATCAAGGAGCGATAATATGAACAAACCAGGTGCGGCATCAGAAAATCAAAATGAACAATCAACAATATCTTCTAGCCTAAGGCTTGCCTTAATTGCTGGGATATTAACTACGATTGCGGATGGTATTGCTACTATAGCAGCTTTACAAGCAATTGATGAAGAAATCATTAGTCAGCAGCAAGACAAACAGGATCAAATGGAACTGGATGCTAAGCTTGAAAAACTGCAGGAGCAAATTGACCAATTGACTGATGAATTATTAAAAATAAAATCGTCGAACTCTTAAGAGGGGTTTTCTTACTTTCTTGTTTTAAAAAGCTGCACAATGGTAACCCAATACTAAACTTATCGCAAGCCTATATTTAGAGTATCCATAGTCTTCTATCCCAGTTTACTGCCACTTCATTATACTGCTTGCCACAAACTCTTGCCTCCATGGTTATACTTATCCATAAAAAGACGTGAAGCCGCTTGAAAATATTCAAGCGGCTTCACGAGGTTTATTAGTAAATTATTTATAATTACTTTCCCATATAGATTCTTTTTAACTGCTCTTCCTCATAAACAGAAATCGTCTGCTTCGCTTTCCAAGGTTTGATTAGACGGTCAAACTCTTCAAGCATACGGCCGTAGTTATAGGTTACGACTAACGCACCAGGCAACGGTCTAGATTTAGATATCATGATTCTTTGGGCATCTGCTGCCACATAATAAACGCTGTATTTATTACCTTCTTCTCCGACGTTTATCGCCTCTTTTTTCTCTGTACCCAATGAAAAATAAGCCTTGCTTACATGATGTTGCAGTATAGCCAATCCACTTTTTACATCTCCAGCTTCTCTTAATTCTTCTTTTACTTGCTGATCGACAGTTAACGTTTCAAACCGCCCTTTAACTGCGACATACAAAGCGAGTATACCTAATTCTTTCGTGTCAAATTGACCTAACTCAAACTCTTGGTCTCTTTGTACTTCATAGAGAGTCCACGATTGGTCATGGACACTTGATAATTTCATGCCGGCATCAAGATTCGTACTGCCATCGCTATTTTTAGGATAAACATATATATTCTGTGTGTCTTCTTTAATATTAAATTTTTCTTCTAACAGCTTACATGCTTCATTTAGATTCATATTTATCTATCCTCACTAACTCTATGAGATCATCGCGTACGAGTTCTTCCATCGTATACATCTTGCCATTGTCGTGATATTTAATAAACTGAACACCGCCGCCTGGTCTGTCAAACCAGGGAGCCGCTTCTCCGCCCACGGCTTCAAAGTCTTCCAGCACTTTATATACATAGTAATCGGCTTCATCACTATGCAAAGCAAGAGCCCGCTGCTCATACGGCACTCCTTCTTGTGAGAAGAAATTCCCCTGCGGTCCGCCATATCTGTCAAGCAGCATATCCTTCTTTAGCTCCATCGGAACTGGTTCGCCTTTAAATCCATTGTTCGGAGGCCAATTAATATTTCCCGTTTCTTGATCGTAGTATTTTGGGTTGTCATACACCTCTTTATATTTGATATACTTCTCATTATTCGGAGGATATGCCCAGTTATCTAACTTCTTCCGGTCTGCTTCACTCATTTCCCGGATGACCGAATTTGTATTGGCTCTGCTTGTTTCAAATGGCGCATTCTTCACTTGCAGATGGTCGATATACTTAGCGGCTCCAGCTACTCCGGCAATGCCAAGCGCACTATATAAACTGTTCTGGCGCTGCTCTTCCGTCAGCTCGTTGCCGAACATATCTGTACCGTTCATATACTCGGACAATCCATTGGCGGCCACTAATCCGTAAATGCCCATTTCGGTTTTTTGCAGCACATCAAACGATTTAGCGGATTTATAGGCATCCAGTGTATGGGCAGCCGCATTCATGCCTTTAGTCGTTTTATATATGGCTGAACCGCCTTTTGCCGCTCGTCCTGCCCAGCCGACCACCGGAATAAACCCTGCTGCTGCCATGGCTCCGGCCGCAATTCGTTGCGCGTCTGAAAGTTTCTCCCCAGTTACCGGATCAATGCCTTCGCTCGCTCTCTTATAATCATAATACCCCGTGATCTCTCCCGTAAAGGCGGAAACGGTATCCCAAGTTTTTTCGTACCAAGGTCTCGCTTCCATTTCCTTTGCTTTTTTGACTTGTTCCCGTGTATCAGCTTGCTCATCTTTAAATTGAACATACTCGTCGGTGTATTTTTTCATTTCGCCTTGGAGCTGATAGATCTCACTGTCGTGGAAGGCTTGTTCATCAAAGCTCATCGGTGATACGGTTCCGCCTTGGCTGGAAGCTTTCATTAGTTCACCCAGGAGCCCAAATACATTCGACTGGCTCGCTTCGGAATGCTGATACTCTTGTTTCCACTGCTCATCCAGCTTGTTTAGAGCAGTTTCCGTGGCAGTCCGCTCTTTTCCCGCATCACCCATCTTTTCATAAAAGGGTTCCGCATCGTACATCTCAAGAGGGAGAATATCATCTATGCGGTGAAAGATTGATTGCAGCTCCTCTCTTTGAGCCATAGTCATCGTAATCGCGTTCGTCAGACCATTTAAACATTCCTGCTCCAGAAAAGACTCTTGGATAAACGTGTTCCCTGAGAGGCTGGCTTCTTCCATGTCTCCTGAAATAGCGCTGAGAAAGGAAGTTTGCATACTGATAAAGTCGACCCAAGCGTCCACGACTTTGGCCTGCGCCTGGAAAAAGTTCTTGATCGCTTTAGCCCCTTCACCTTGCAGCTCATCCTCCATATGAACGATGACTTCAAATTCTGTTTTAACAGCTAACAGCTGCTCTTCCAGTGCCTTATATTCAGTCAGACGCTGTTCCATGGCAGATAATAGGGTGCTGGCTTCATAGATTTTGCTCATAGTTTTTTTACCTTTCTATTTAGTTTCTCACCATCGCTTCATCCTGATCTTTCAGTAAATCAACATTCGCTTTTGTATCTTCAAGGTTTTTGCTGACTATTTCTTTATACTGGTTCACCATCTGATGAATGGCTTCTTCCCTTTCCGTCCAAGCAGACGTATAGTCCATCTGATTCGCGCCAACAGAAGGAGGAGCAGGAATTACTACCGCCTCTAGCTTGCTTCTCACTTTGTTCAATTGGTCAATAACGGCTGCGTGTTTTAGTTTAATCTCTGCCATTAGCTAATCCACCCCTTTAAAGAAGCTATTCCGTCGCTCACTTGATCGATGAAATCTTCTCCTTTATTAATTAACGAACCGATTTCCTGAGCCGCAAAACTAGCCGCTTGTGCCGCTGCTAATTCTGCCTGAAGCTGAAGTATTTTTAAGCTAATACTGCTCATATAGTCGTCGTATTTGTCTTTAATAATAGATTCCATTTCTGTATAAGCAGCTTGCCGGAATTCTTGAAATTCAGCCGCTCGTTTCCCAACCCATTGATTTCCTAAATCCGGATTAAGAATCTTCTTTATTTCTCCTAAACATTCATCCTGCTCGCTTTGAATGTCTTTTTTGGCTTGATTTAACCGCTCGATCTTCTCAGATAGGTCAGAGGCTCTGCTAGAGATCGCTGCTTGGATATGACTTAACGTACTTGAATGGCTCATAGAGTCATCATCACTCCATTTTTCATTATATTAGTTCAATTTTTCCTATATTTACTATTATACACGTGGAAAACTTCAGCTTTAATAGGGAGAAAGACGGCTAAATATTGTATAAGAATGGCTTAACGTATGGACATTTGTCACAGGTTTTTAACTATATAGGTAGTATTTACCTGGTAGCAAAATAGATGAACTAGCGGTTATACTTTAGAATTACAAAAAAACGACCTCTCCAATTATTTAACTCACAATTAGAGAGGCCGTCCATCTATTCATTATTCTGATTTATATACTGATTTTCTTTCCTTCTTTGCGCCATTCCTTAAATTCAGCAGCCGCTGTAAATAAAACGTCTGTTGATGAATTCAGCGCTGTTTCAAATGAATCCTGCAGCACACCGATGATAAATCCTACACCAACGACTTGCATAGCAATGTCAGCCGGGATGCCGAATAAATTGCTTGCTAGAGGAATCAGCAATAAAGATCCTCCGGCAACACCAGAAGCTCCGCATGCACTGACCGCAGCAAGAACACTTAAAATGATAGCTGTAGCTATGTCCACTTGAATATCAAGCGTATGAACAGCCGCAAGTGTTAACACTGAAATCGTGACAGCCGCACCAGCCATGTTGATCGTGGCGCCTAGCGGAATCGAAACGGAATAATTATCTTTATCCAATCCTAGGTTTTCACACAGCTTCATATTAATAGGAATGTTCGATGCCGAGCTGCGAGTGAAAAAGGCTGTAATTCCGCTTTCACGCATACACTTAAATACCAGTGGATATGGGTTTTGGCGAATAAGAGCATAGACCATGATCGGATTGATCACTAGTGCCACAAAGGCCATACAGCCAATAAGAACCGCTAATAGTTTTCCATAGCCAAGCAGGGATTCCAATCCATTCGTTGTGATGGATTCTGCCACTAGTCCCATGATGCCGAGCGGAGCAAGCTTAATGATCCATCCGACTGCTTTCGATACAGCATCAGAGAAATTAGCAATCATCGCTTTCGTTGAATCAGCTGCCCCTCTTAATGCAAACCCAAGCACAAGCGCCCAAGCTAAAATGCCGATATAGTTGGCATTAACAAGCGCGTTAACTGGATTGTCTACCACGTTCATTAATAGCGTCTTAAGAACTTCTGTTACTCCAGTAGGAGGCGTTACACCTTCCGCACTTTCTGCAAGCGATAATTGTACCGGGAACAAAAAGCTTGCAATAACCGCTGCAAGGCTGGCAAAAAACGTGCCGCTAAGATATAAGACAACGATCGTTTTCATATTCGTTTGGTGTCCTTTTCTATGCTGAACGATCGCAGACATAACAAGTATGAAGACTAAAATAGGCGCCACACCTTTTAGCGCGCCGACAAACAATGACCCAAAAATAGCTAGTGATGCTGCTGATTCCGGAACTGTCACAGCCAGAGTGACGCCAATTAACAAACCAATGATGATCTGTTTAACCAGGCTGATCTGATTCCATTTCCTCAATATATTCATTTCATTTTCCTCCATTTTATCGACCAGACTTGATAAGCCATGTACCTTCTATAAGCACAATTTAAATTCCGCCTACCAAGGACAATTGTCTTTTCCATAAGTAAATTATAAGGGATTTACGATATATTACAATATTATTTTTATTTTTTATAAATGTTGTAATCATTAGAATTTTTAAATAATATCTATGGAAATTATTATTTATGGAAAACATTTGTTAATAAAGACTGCACATAAGACGCAGCAGACCAACTCCTTAACTTCTCTTTTTAAACTGGTTTAAAAAAAGTGATTAAGGTAATCAGAATAAGGAAGTCATTCGGTAAAGGGGATACAGTGATGAATGAATGGTATATCGTATTTGGAATTCTTATATTAGCAGCAGCGGCTGTCGATTTTGTATGGACCACATTATGGGTGGAAGGCGGGGCAGGTCCGTTAACTAGACGGTTATCAACTGGACTGTGGCGAGCATTTGTGCACCTCACCACTAATGAGCGGCTGCTAAGCTTAGCGGGTCCGCTGATTTTATTAGCTACCTTTACGATGTGGATCGGATTATTTTGGTGCGGCTGGACGCTCGTTTTTTCAAGCAGCAGCACCTCGCTCGTACTTTCTAACACTGCGACACCCGTTTCTTTAGCAGACCGCTTCTATTTTACAGGTTACATATTATTCACATTAGGAAATGGAGAAATTGTTCCCAACGGTCCAATTTGGCAATGGATCACGATTTTTGCAACAGCTACTGGCATGTTTTCCGTCACTTTATCGGTCACCTACTTGCTGAACATCTTAACGGCTGTCAATCAAAAACGAGCTTTTGCAAATAGTGTCACCGGAATTGGCGAGACAAGTATCGAGATCGTGGAATCAGCATGGAATCAAAAAGATTTTCACGACTTGGATTTATTGCTCCAGTCATTTTCAGCAGATTTAAGCAAGCTGGTTTCTCAGCACCAGGCCTACCCGATCCTTCATTATTACCGCAGTGAATCTACTCAAAAATCTTCTGTTACAGCGGTTTGTATATTAGACGATGCCTTAACCTTGCTAGGGTGTGTGCCAATTGAACAGCAGCCGAACCAATTATTGATGAAAGAAACAAGGTCGAGTATCGCAAGCTATTTACACACGCTCTCCACGGCACATATTAACCCAGCTAAAGCGGCACCCCCAATTCCTGAATATAAAAATCAGCTGAATAACCTTCCGATCAAGTCTGAAGAGCAGATTCAGAAAGCATTTCATACAATTGAAGACCGCCGCAAACAGCTGCTGGGAATTATTCAAGCCAGTGCCCGTCAATGGCCCGGGTAACCGGGTAGCAAATGAAAACACGCCTCATCCAAATAGGATCAGGCGTGTTTTTCATTTCTTATTTGATATCAAAGCGGTCTGCATCCATCACTTTTACCCAAGCGGCAATAAAGTCACGGACAAACTTCTCTTTATTGTCATCCTGCGCATACACTTCAACGAGTGCGCGAAGAACAGAGTTGGAACCGAACGCCAGGTCAAAGCGTGAAGCTGTATGCACCATTTCACCTGTTTTACGGTCGCGGCCTTCATATTGATTGAAGCCTGCTGATTTCCACTCAATATTCATATCTAGCAGGTTCACAAAAAAGTCGTTCGTTAAAGTACCGACACGGTCAGTGAATACACCGTGCTTCGTGCCGCCATAGTTGGTGCCGAGAACACGCATGCCGCCTAGAAGAACGGTCATTTCAGGGGCAGTCAATCCCAAAAGCTGTGCTTTATCAACAAGCATTTCTTCCGGGCTAATGGAATATTCCTGCTTCTGGTAGTTGCGGAATCCGTCAGATACCGGCTCTAATACATCAAAGCTTTCCTCATCTGTCTGTTCTGCTGTTGCGTCACCGCGGCCAGGAGTAAATGGAACCGTTACATCGAAACCGGCATCCTTTGCCGCTTTTTCGATGGCTGCGCTGCCGCCAAGTACGATTAAATCAGCTAGACTGACTTTCTTATCAAGTTGACTTTGAATGTTTTTGTAAATCCCAAGAACTTTAGCCAGCTGCTCTGGTTCGTTGGCTTCCCAGTCCTTTTGTGGAGCTAGACGGATTCGCGCCCCATTTGCCCCTCCGCGCATATCAGACCCGCGATAGGTGCTTGCTGAAGCCCAAGCTGTTTTCACAAGCTCGCTCACTGTTAATCCTGTGTTTAAGATTTTTTCTTTCAGATTAGCAATTTCAGCATCCGTTAATTCGTAATTAACTGCCGGAACTGGATCTTGCCACACCAGCTCTTCTTCAGGAACCTCTGGACCTAAGTATCTTGCTTTTGGTCCCATATCACGGTGAAGAAGCTTAAACCATGCTCTGGCAAATGTGTCCGCAAACTCTTCTGGATTCTCGTGGAACCGGCGTGAAATTTTTTCGTAGTCTGGATCGATTCGCAAAGCCATATCAGCTGTCGTCATCATCGTCTTCACACGAATCGATGAATCTTCAGCATCTGGCGCCATATGCTCTTCTTGCATATTAACTGGCGTCCACTGGAAGGCTCCGGCAGGGCTCTTCGTTAATTCCCATTCATAGCCGAATAATAAATCGAAGAAGCCATTATCCCACTTCGTCGGATTAGACGTCCAAGCTCCTTCAATACCGCTTGAAATCGTATCGTGGCCTTTTCCGCTTCCATGTGAGCTCAGCCATCCTAATCCTTGTGTTTCTAATGTCGCCGCTTCCGGATCGTCCCCAACATGAGTGGGATCACCAGCACCGTGCGCCTTACCGAATGTGTGACCGCCAGCTACAAGCGCCACCGTTTCTTCATCATTCATTCCCATGCGGGCGAATGTGTCGCGAATATCACGGGCACTCGCAAGCGGATCTGGTTTTCCATTCGGACCTTCAGGGTTGACATAAATCAGCCCCATTTGCACAGCTGCCAGCGGATTTTCAAGTTCACGATCGCCTGAATAGCGGTTGTCCGCTAACCATTCTTTTTCAGTCCCCCAGTACACATCTTCTTCCGGATGCCAAATATCTTCACGACCTGCCCCGAAGCCAAATGTTTTTAAGCCCATTGACTCCAGTGCCACGTTCCCAGTAAGCACAAGTAAATCCGCCCAGGAAATCTTGTTTCCATACTTTTGTTTAATCGGCCATAATAGACGGCGCGCTTTATCCAGATTGACATTGTCCGGCCAGCTGTTTAAAGGAGCGAAGCGCTGTGAGCCAGTCGAACCGCCACCTCGTCCGTCAGATGTGCGGTATGTACCCGCTGCGTGCCATGACATCCGAATGAAGAACGGCCCATAGTGACCATAATCGGCCGGCCACCAGTCCTTGCTGTCCGTCATCAATTGATGCAGGTCTTGCTTCAGCGCTTCATAATCAAGCTTGGAGAACGCCTCTTTATAATCAAAATCTTCTCCCATCGGATTTGATTTCTTATCATGCTGGCGTAGAATTCCTAAATTTAACTGATTCGGCCACCAGTCTTTATTCGTTGTCCCTTGTGGCGCGCGCGATGTCGTAATCGCACTGTCTTGATGATGCGTGAATGGACACTGTCCTGCCGCTGTATGGTCTTTTTGATCGTGGTTTTGATTTTGGCTCATCTTTCATTTCCCCTTCCAATCTAGTCATTAGTTAAATTAGAATCATTATAAATAAAATATAACAGATTAGAATAATTATTAAAAGAAAAACTTTATCAATAAAAAACTTTTATTAAAATGAATGCTTAGATTACGAGTAAAATAGGAACACTTTTATGCCGATCACCTTTGTTTTATTCAACACTATCTTTAAAAGGCATATTCCAAATCTTAGCGCCGGTATAATCAAATCATATGTACAATTCATCGCCGTTAGGACACTGTAATTTCACTTTGTCATTCGGATTCGTGTACTCTGGCAAAAGCTTAGCTGCTTTTTTGGCTAGCAATTGAGCACCCTTGCTTTATCAGAGAATCTATTTCGATTTCTTTCTAAAGGCTCTTCTTTCCGCATACGAAGCACAACCCGCACAGACTTTAACTGTTTTCCCTTTTCGATCAATATATTTATATACCGTTGTCATTTTTCTTTTGCACATAGAACATTCTTTTTTAAACCAGCCAAACACAACTCTTCCCCCTAATCTTCACTCATTCAATTGCCCGATACGCAGAAATAAAATGATTTAATTTCTTCAGCCCGCTTCGATCTTTCACCTCTTCACTTGTCAGCAGCATTTGCTGAAGAAGGTAAATTTGCTGTTCATATCTGTTGATCTTCCTCTGCCTCTCTTTTAATGAAGTTTTATGGTCAGGATTTCTGATAATTAAACCCAGCAGTCTATTTTTTGTTTCAAGCTGGCTTCTGACCGTTTGAAGAAAACGTGCTTTTTCTGTTGGACCAAAGAATAATAGCTTTTCCAATACCTCTAGCTTTTATACCTATCCAGACAACTCATACGCTTATTATCCATCTAACTAAATAGGCTATTTTACTTATTATGTTATTAATATACCAAATTGTGTAAGTCGAGCGTAAAAATTTTCAAACGGTAAAAAGTATTTCTAGCTGTTAATCTTATGAAGATACTTTGTAAGTACTACTGAATTCGCCAGTTGCTGAATCTGTTTTCAAGTATTGGTCAATAATTAATTGTTTATGGCACCGTGATATATATATCAAGGAAAATAATGTTAAAATGAAGATAACAAGATATAAATTGGAGGGTTTTTAAGTGCTTAAATTTATCGATGACTTAGCTGGTGCTGTATATGATGTCATTAAGTTTCTTATCAAATCCATTAGCTATTTGCTTTCAGGGATGATCATTGTGGCGATTCCCTTGTATGTGATTGTTTGGGTAGTTGAATTTATATATCAATAGATATATTCGATGAGCGAGCGCTGTCCCTATGACAATGGCGAGACTGACAGTTCATTTAATTTTGATTGGACTCTGATAACACCCTATCGATTCTAAGATTTTTAATGCGCATCTGCTTCTCAGTTAAAGAAAAAAATGCACAGCAAAAAAAGCCAACATGAGCTGCTGACTTTTTCTCTGAATATACTATTGTTCTACTATTCTTTTTCCATCACCGCAAAATAATTTTCTTCATTATCCGCAAAGTTAAAGACTCTGCCAGTCGGCATATTAACAATCTCTCCGACAGTCATTTTTTTGCTGGTTAAGTCACTGTATAATTGATCCAAATCCTCTGTGAAAAACATTAGAGAAGGAGTGCCAAGATTTAAATCAGGAGACATTTTAGCAACGAATTCCTTATCATGAAGAACGATGCTAGTGTCAGCCCCCTTTGGAGCAATTTCAATCCATCTCATTCCGGAGCCGTTATTCTCTTCAGCAATAAGAGTAAACCCTAATTTTTCTACCCAAAAATTTTTAGCCTCATCCTGATCATTGACATAAAGCATGATTTGGCCAACTTTGCTAAACATCCACCTTCACTCCTTTTCAAGTTTTTGATACTAACAAATAACTTCATTAATTTATTTCGATACGGAGGGTAAAAATCCTTTTCCAGTAACCCTGTGACAAAGATATTTCTAACAATCACTAAGGAATTATGTGATTAACACGGGGGTTCTCCTATTTTGTTCGTAAAAATTGAGGGTAAAGCTAGGTGAGAATTATGTGGTTATAAAAACAAGGTATAAAACAGAATGCCCTGAAGGTCAACTTTCATAAGTCGGGAACTTCATACAGTCATTTTTTTACGTTTTCCTAAGCAGTAAGTTCAAAAAAAGCATCTGATGGCAACTTGACATTCAAGTGCTTTGCTCTATATTAAATAGCAACAAGTTTAATCTATATACTCTGCTACACCTATAAAATCTAGTTGGTAAGTATTTTTGTTTACTGAATTTACAGCTGGGCCATCTTTATCATAATTATAGTTATAAATTAAAATAATGGTATTATATTTAGAGTTTAACTTAACATCCATAAACTGCTCTATTAATTGATCATCATAGGAACAATTAACTAGAATCTCTTTTATATCATCTTCAGCATCAGGTACCCAATCTTTTTCCATTAAGTCATCATCATAATACCCTAATTTAAATTCTCTCTCAAATACGGAAGGTATACTTTCCCCATCTTCATCATATTTTATCTCAGTGTATTTTTCGACCTCATCATAATTGCTGAAGTTTCCCAACCACAAAGAAACATTGTTTTTCAATGTCCTTACCTCCTTAGATCTTCTAGTCTACTCGTTTAACTCATAACCAGGGGTATAGTCAATAATTTTTAAAATCTCATTATATGCTTTTGTAAAACGCAGGCTTTCATAACGTCCGAAAGGATTTATAAAATCAACATCTTTAGTTAGAGTTCTCTTCATTTATATCATCCTTGAATACATTCCACTTTTGCAAAAATACACCACAGATGTTCAATCCCAAATCCTTCCCCATTTATATATTTTCCAACACTATTAAAAACCTATCTCCCATCACTCGAAAGAAGTAATTGGCTAGCACCTTATTTCTATCTTCCATCGTGTCACTCTCCAAAATAATTATATTCATTTATAATTGTGAAGAATTTTGTTCCTTCTTCTGTTGCTTCACCTATATATACTTCAAACTTTAAGCTGTTTTGAGAAATATCGGTAATCTTCTTGGCACCCGTGTATGGAGTACAGCGTTACGCTTTTTTCACATTTATATAGCATGATTCTTTATAACAACGAGCCTGTTGATTTCGTGATTTTAGACTTATTCCCTGTTACGTTTTTTTACTTTTTTTCATCCATCTTCTTCTTTAAATAATCAGCAATTTCTATTTGCCCTCTTTCAAGAGCAAATGCATAGGCATCCATATCTTTCATGTTTTCACCAGAGTATTTTATAGATATATCTATATTGTTCTTAACTAACAATTTAACAATCTCCAAATATCCACCGTATATTGCACCAAACATAGGATTTCTATCTGGTTCACTAGTATCAATCTCCACACTCCGACTAAGTAGATATTCAGCAATTTCTAAATGTCCTTTTGTAGTCGCTCTTTCAAGAGCATTTGTAGAAAAAGTTCCACCTTGTGCATTAATATCTATTCCGGCATTAATAAGGTATTTTACTATCTCTAAATGTCCATGAGCTGCTGCTATATGTAACCATGTTCCAAAAGGTGTCATCCATGTTAACATTTCTGGTTCTTTCTCGAGTAAATTTTTTAAAGTATCCAATTGACCACTTTTAATGGCACTTCTAATATCTTTTGCAAATTGAGCCTTCTCCACATTAATTCCTCCTTTAACCTCTATTTCCTAGAAGCAGCTTGTTTTCTAAGGTCTTCTAGTATTTCAATAATATCATCTAAATCTGCACCTGCCGCATCAACTGCTTTCAACTGATTTACAACATTCTCTAAGGCTAAAATACTATGTTGTCCGGCAACTCTATTTGGCGCCCAAACTAAATTTTCTTTACCAATTATAGGGTCAACACCATGTTTTCTTAATAATTCTTGACCTTCTTGAACGAGTTTTGTCGAGTCTCACCTAAACCCTTTTTAAATAAAATGTGATGTGCATGTGGATCTATCATAGCTATAGGTGGATCACCTATTAGTCCTCTAAGATATTTTCATCTCGCCAAATTCTCACACTTTGCTTAATAGCCCAGTATAAAAATAAAACTCCATGATGGTACTACCATCATGAACTTTCGATTCTCAAACAAATTATTGTTGTTCTCCATCCCTTTTTATACATGAGTAGTGTGCCTAAATTTAATATAATATTAACCATTTATTTAATAAGCAAAAAAAACCTTAAAAGGCATATAGCCAATCAAGGAATAAATAATATATTCGTTAAATTTTCAATCTACTAATATATCAAGGTAATACTTATCATTTTCTTCTATTTTCCTTAAAAATTAGCAACCTTACCCATATCCTATGTTGTAATACAATAATAAAAAGGACTTGTTGCCTATCGTAGACAATCAAGTGCTTTAAGTACATATGTTTTCTAAATTTCTATGTTAGCTTTAAATTTATTAATTTCGTAACGTTATAAAAACAGTATGGCCCTTTTGTATATCGGTCATGTGTTTATATTCATCACCCAGTAAAATGTCATCTCACCTAAGCTCGTACTTCTTTTTCTATTCTATCATTGCCATAATTTATATGATTGTACAACCAGCATGAGTATTTACTTTTTAACAGCCAATTTTATATTGCAACATCTTGGTAACCCACTTCAGTTACTTTTTCATTTAATAGACGAAGCCCTAGTCCATTTTCTGTGTCCCATGTACAATCAAAGGTTATCCCAATATCTCGACCTTCATTAATATCTCCATACGGAACAACAATTCCAACTAAAGTTATCATCTCAAGTAATTGATTAGTTGTTTCGATTTGCGGATAATTTTCATTAACTTCAATGTCATACCCTAGTTCTTGACGCTCTAGTTTGTAATAGTCTAATATTGCTTGTAAAAAACCTTGCTGTAATTGTTCCCAATTTTGCACTAATGAGTTATAAGCAATATATTGTTCTTCATCAAACTTACCGTCTTCTTCACCTTTAACCATTAATGCTATTTCAGCTTCTTTTCCACAAAATTCAATGGTAGTGTACTTAACCCATCCATAATTATATTCAAGCTCACCAAAAACCACATCATTTATTTTCATTATCAAATTCTCCTTTTTTATTTATTGGCAAATCCCTTGGACCCAAAGGCGCCTGCGTTTATCTCTCCTACACCACCAATGTGTCCGAATTTACTGTTTATCACTGATGGTACAAGCTGTATTGTTTTAACATCATTCAATTCGTGCCATGTTAATTTGTATTTTTCTCGATATCTTTCTATATCCCTGGCTTTAATTTCACCAGGTTGCATTCCAAATTCGTGAGCCATCTCAGGAGAATTATTAAGCTCTTCTGCTAGCTTTTGATCTGCTTGAGCAAAATTAGCCCTTCTAGCATCTGTTCCTCGTTTTCCATTCCCACCTAACATATGATCGATTTCCAACTGTGCTTTTGATACTGGCGAAAAATCAGGAACTCCATTTTTATATTGAATACCTTCAATACCAGCCTCATCCAATATACTTTTTAATTTAGGATCTGGTGGTGGTTTAAGCGTACATAAAGATTCTCCTCTAATTCCTTCAAATTCAACCTTTGGATTAATCTGTGCAGGCGTCTGATTAATCCTTGCTTCATACGAACTAGCAAATTCCTCTTGCTTGAAGGCTGGCGGAATATCAGCAACTCTATTACCCGTACTACCAATCTTCCCCGGCAACTTCACATAGCCATTCTCATTATTCACATACCTGACAAGCTTCTCAAAGTCGGCCTTATTCCAGGTGATCGTACGAGTATTCTCTTTACTGATTTTATATGGCGCATTTTTCACTTGCAGATGATCGATATACTTAGCAGCTCCTGCCACACCGGCAATGCCAAGGGCACTATATAAACTGTTCTGTCGCTGTTCTTACGTCAGTCTAGCTCAAAATGTGCTTCTGGAAAATACAAAAAAGCACCTGTCGCCTAAAAAGACAATCAAGTGCATGTTTGATTTTTTCGTTTATGTTTTAATTTTTTTAATCATGTAACTTATCAAGAAATTCCGTAAACGTATCTGCAACGTAGAATACATTTTCTCTGGCACGTTCTTCAGCCTGTTCTTCAGTTAGCCCTTCTTCTTCCATTAACATTTCTTTTTCCCATGCACCTTCATGATACCAAAAAACAATAGTAGGTTCTTCCGTATTTCCCTTATAATCGAAACAGATTAAATTACCTGCTGGATCAACACCAAAAGGTATAATATCATTTGGCAAGGTATTTCGATAGTTCCCATATTCCTCCACTAGGTTATCACTACTCTCTTCATCATAAGAAAGTAGTGTACCGAAGGCTCTCTCTATTCCTTCAACATCAAATCTATAAGGTATTACGTTGGCTCCATGATTAACCTTTGCACACTCGATATAATCATGCGGAAACTTAACTCCTAATGATTCTCCTACTTTTTCAATTAATTCTCCTGTAACTGGATCATCTGCATACTTCCACACTAGATTCGTCATCTAATACCACCTCCCCATAAACTATTTCCACCTAAGTGATTTACGCTATGAACTTTTTTTAGCACCAGTTGCATTTTTCCAGGTACTTGATGATGATGCCATACCAATCCATCGATTCTTGGCAATCCATCTTCTATTTGAGCCAATTGTTTTTTTGTAAAAAGCTCCTTTGTTACTTCTCCTTTATTAATTGATTCTCTTATCTTTTCGGTGCATTTCAAAAATTGATCAGTATCTTTCATGATATAGTATTCTTTCTCTAATTTTAACGAGAACTTTACATCATCACCTTTAAATATTGGAAATCCTATTACATCATATTCTACACCTTTCACATGTTTTCCTCCTGCTAATCTTTTGTTTAGAATGTTGTTCTTAGGCGACTCATTTAAATAATCGTCTACATGACCTACTACCATTTTGAACTCTTCAACACTATCATAACCAAATTCCTTAATAGTTGTATCATCTACAGCCTTTAAAAAATCGTCTATGCTATCATAACCTTTAGGAACCACAGATCTATTTACTACATTTCCATTTATATCATAATCTTTCTTTATTACTTCATCAATTTCTGAGCGGTGAACATCACCCGTACCCTTACCAATCTTCCCCGGCAACTTCACATAGCCATTCTCATTATTCACATAACTGACAAGCTTCTCAAAGTCAGCCTTATTCCGGGTGATCGTACGAGTATTCGCTTGGCTGATTTTAAACGGCGCATTTTTCACTTGTAGATGATCAACGTACTTAGCGGCTCCGGCTACGCCGGCAATGCCAAGGGCAGTGTATAAACTGTTCTGCCGCTGTTCTTCCGTCAGCTCGTTGCCGAACATATCCTGGCCATTTATGTACTCCGACAGTCCATTGGCGGCCACCAATCCGTAAATCCCCATTTCGGTTTTTTGCAGCACATCAAAGGATTTGGCCGATTTATAGGCATCCAGTGTATGGGCTGCCGCATTCACGCCTTTAGTGGTTTTATAAATAGCTGATCCGCCTTTTGCCGCTCGTCCTGCCCAGCCGACCACCGGAATAAATCCCGCCGCTGCCATCGCTCCTGCGGCAATTCGTTGTGCGTCTGAAAGCTTCTGCCCTGTTACCGGATCGATGCCTTCGCTGGCTCTCTTATAATCATAATACCCAGTGATCTCTCCCGTAAAGGTGGAAGCAGTATCCCACATTTTTTCGTACCACGGTCTCGCTTCCATTTCCTTTGCTTTCTTGACTTGCTCTCTTGCAGTTTCCTGATCTTCTTTATACTGAACATAGTCGGAAGAGTATTTCTTCATTTCGCCTTGCAGCTGATAGATCTCACTGTCGTGAAAGGCTTGCTTGTCAAAGCTCATCGGTGAAACGGTGCCACCTTGGCTGGAAGCTTTCATTAATTCACCGAGCAGCCCAAATACATTCGACTGGCTCGCTTCGGAATGCTGATATTCTTGCTTCCATTGTTCATCCAGCTTGTTTAAAGCAGCCTCCGTAGCAGTCCGCTCTTTTCCCGCATCGCCCATCTTTTCATAATATGGTTCCGCATCATACATCTCAAGGGGGAGAATATCGTCAATCCCATTAAAGATTTCTTGCAGCGCTTCTCTCTGGGCCATCGTCATCATAATTGAATTCGTCAGACCATTTAAACATTCCTGCTCCAAAAAAGACTCTTGAATAAACGTGTTTCCGGAAAGGTCCGCTTCCTCCATGTCTCCCGAAATAGCGCTAAGAAAGGAGGTTTGCATACTGATAAAGTCGACCCAAGCATCCACAACTTTGGCTTGTGCCTGGAAAAAGTTCTTGATCGCTTTCGCCCCTTCTCCCTGCAATTCATCCTCCATTTGCACGATTACTTCAAATTCTGTTTTGACCGCTAACAGCTGCTTCTCAAGCGCAGTATATTCGGTCAGACGCTGTTCCATCGCAGCTAATAAGGTACTGGCTTCATAGATTTTGCTCATCGGATTGAATACCTTTCTATTAGTTTCTCACCATCGCTTGCTTTTAGCGTTCAATTTTCTAAGATAGTTGCTGCTTGGATGTGACTTAATGTATTCGAACGACTCATGCCGTCTCCCATACACTAATCATTTGATAAGTTCGTTTTTTCCTATATTTTCTATTATACACTTGAGAAACTTTAGCTTTAATAGGGAGAAAGGCGGCTAAATGTGGTATGTGAATATCCTTAGAAGTTACCCTTTATCACAACATCAGCAAAATATATGGTAGTATTTAACTGGTGGTGAAATGGTTTTAGTGAATTTGTTATGTTGTTATTTTACAGGGGAATTTACAAGCAGAATGAAAAGTGAGGTTTATATATGAATACTGTTAGCCAAGAAATCAAAGATTTGTCCATTAAATCCTTGGAGTCAACTTATAATAAACTTACAAATGCTTATAAAAGCACAATTGAGAAAGGTTCAAACACAACTCTTGTCAAAAAAAGACTAAACGCAGTTAAAATTGGATTAGAAAGCCTAAAAGGTATTTGGAATGGGGAAGATTTTGTTTATAGCGACGAAATCATATTGACTTCTAAAGAAGTTCTACAAGGGATCATTCCGTCTATAGAAAAACAAATAGCGAAAGCAAAAGAAGGCAGTTCTCAAAAAACATTAAATGAGCGTCGCTTAACTGCACTAAAACTAGCAATAGAATCATTAGATAACCGTGCTATATAAGTCGGGTCTGAACTTTTTAATCGTTCTAGAATCGGATGCATTGTATAACAAGATTGAAGGAAGCCCTACTTACTATGGCTTCCCGTTATTTTTGTGTATTTATTAACATCCAAATTTAACAGGGCAAAGAAACAAAAAAGCCACAACCCTTACACATCAAGGATTGTGACTTCTTTATAAGTATGATTCCTACTGGGTTCGAACCAGCGACCTCTACCCTGTCAAGGTAGCGCTCTCCCAGCTGAGCTAAGGAATCGTTCAACTGACAAGTCTAATTTTATGAAATTTCAGGTCAGTTGTCAATGCTGTTTTACTTTTTTAGCAAACTTTTCTTGTCGGTTATCGTTTCTTCCTCCACATTAAATAGATCGTCACTGAAAACAGGATGGTCATGAGGATAGCGGTGTAGATCGCAATTTGATAAGAGTTGGTGTTTGAAAGCAGTGAGTTGTCGCCGCTGACTTTCATGCCGATAAAGATGCCGGCCATGATGATGCTGAAGGCTAACATCATAATACTTAAGACGAGCATATAGGCGATCCGCTCGACTCGTTTCATCATATTTTCATCGGGGTCGATCCGGATCTGCATCTTCGGCTGGCCGCCTTCCCATTGCTGCAGGGTTTCGTTCATGACACCAGGCAGACGGGAGGCGGCCATTTTAATTTGTCTTGTAAAGGATCTCGCTTCTTTAAAGAGACGCTTCGGATCAAGCTGATCAAGCATAAGACGGTTGGCGGTATCTTTGATAATTCGGCTGAAGCTAACGGCTGGATCAAGGGCGGATATGGTTTGTTCCACTTTTAAAAATGCTTGCCCAACTTGGATAAATTCCTTTGGCACACGGATGCCGTGAACAGCGGCCAGACCGAATAATTGCTGAAACATCGTGCCCATTTTGACATCTTCAAGTTTCCGATCCAGGTATTGATTCATCCACTTGTCGAGATCCCGCTCGAGTGCTTGACTATTCACTTCTCTGTTGTGACCAAGACTTTGAACAGCAATCGATAAAGAAGCTGAATCGCGGTCATTTAATGAAAACAGACAGTCCGCTAACAGCTGTTTCATCGGCTTGGTTAAACGTCCGGTGTTACCAAAATCAATCAGGGCCAGCCGGTCATCCTGCAGCAGTACGACATTCCCGGGATGGGGGTCGGCATGAAATACTCCTTTTATATAAACCTGTTCAAGCACTGACTCTGCCAAGGCCACCGCCAGTGTTTGTCTCGTCCCTTGGTCTAATTCCTCAATATGTTCCGCAGTCAGCTTCTTTCCTTCCACATACTCCATCGTTAAGATCCGCTCGGTTGTGTAATCAAGATAAACATCTGGAATATGGATCTGTTCATTCTCCATCTGCTCTTTGACGCTGAGCGCTTCAGCTGCCTCTAAACGGTAATTCATTTCATTTAACAGCGAGGCAGAAAATTCCTGAATCGTTTCCTTTACGCTGAAGATCCGTGCTGTTTCAGAATTCTTCTCCGCCACCGCTGCCAGCTGGCGTAAAATGCGGATATCTTGATGAATCACCCGCTCCACATGCGGCCGCCTCACCTTTACCGCGACGCTTTCACCCGTCACAAGTACAGCCCGGTGGACCTGGCCAATGGAGGCTGCCCCAAGCGGTGTTTCATCCATATAGACGAACAGCTCCGACAGCGGCTGCTGCATTTCGGATTCGATAATCTCTTTAATCTGCTCGAAATCTATCAGTGGCGCCTCGCTTTGCAGCTTAGCCAGCGGTTCCGTCCATCCCGGTGACAAGAGGTCCGTGCGCGTGCTCAAAAACTGGCCGAACTTCATAAACGTCGGTCCGAGTTCTTCAAATGCCCGTCTCAGCTCTTCCCCTTTTACACTCAAGTGTTCATCTTCTGAAGGAAGAGTCCGTTTATGAAAAGGGATTTTCTCCGCAAGACCTAACTCTTTTAAATAGCCGGTAAAGCCATGCTTCATTAAGATAGCGATAATTTCTGGCACCCGTTTCATCACGTTCATTTTACCCATATCCTCTCCTCCTTCAGCATACTTAATTTATCTTATCAACCGTTCATTTTTCACAAATAAACGAGTTAGAATCGTAAATAGGATCCCTGTATACATACATACCCAGATCGTTTCTGCCTTATACATACGATCCCCTTCTGCCATTAATCCCGTGATAGCGGACACAGGCGGAAGGATATAAATTGTCCATTTCAATATGCCTGGCAGCACCTCACCAATAGACGGAGCCACTAAGGAAGCTACCGTAAATAAAGCAGCCAAAAGCCATGTATATTTCTTTCCTGAAAGATTGGTTACACTGAATAAACCGCCAGTTCCTATTCCCAGCAAACAAAACATCCAATGACTGTACAAGAATAAACCAACCTGTATTATAGTGATCGGTTCCGCGAAAATATCTAAAAGGACCGGCAATAAAAACGATAGACTCATTAACACCGTCCCTACAAATAAAAGAACCGCCATTTTTCCATAGAGATAGTGAGTTTTCACACGCAAATAGGAAAAGATAATGAACTTCTCTTCTTTTTGATCCAGCGAAAACAGCTGCATCGACATCCAAACCATTACGATATAAAGCGAAGCCGCAGATACAGAATAACTGTCTAATATAGGGACGCTTTTATAATTATACTGCAAATAGATCCAGACCAGGTAGACAACAGCGGGTGGCATCCAGCGGAGAGAATAAAAAAAGGAGAGCAGCTGATAGTTGAACCATGCCTTTATTTTCATCGTTTCTCACCAACTTCCAGAACACGGCACCCCGCTGTGAGTAACTGCATTAGCCTTTCATCTGAGTCGTCTTCCGGGACAAAAAGCCGATATATATTTTCTTCTAATTGCAGAGCACCTTCTACCGGCTGTTCACTCCTGACGGTAATTGAACGCATCTTTTGATTCTCTTTCTTAGTTAGCTTCTCCATCTTTCCACTTGGCAGCGTGATTCTGTGAGTGGCAAGCTGCTGCACTAACGCTTCTTCATGCAAAACGAACACCATTGTTTTTTCTCCCCTTAACGAGAGAAGCAGGTTGATGGCATGCTGCTGAGCCGCTTCGTCCATCCCTGTAAATGGCTCATCAAAAAACAGCACATCCGCTTCTTTCATGATTGCCTGAATGAAACCAACCTTTTGTTTCGTACCTTTAGAGCAATTTTTTAAAGACGTATGTAAATAAGGAGTCAGGTTAAATTGCTCGATATATTGGCTTACTTTTTCTTGGTCAGTGTTAGACATTTGAACGAGAAACTCTAAGTAACGCGCAACAGTTAACCGTATACCTTCAGGAAAATGTTCTGGCACATAACCATAAAATTGAAAATTTCTTATTACTTTGCCATCACTAGGTTCATGTATGCCAGAAAGAAGCTTAACCAGTGTACTTTTACCTGAACCGTTATGGCCTGTCACCGCAACGGTCTGACCTTCCATAATTGAAATATTTAGATTTGACAATATGGCTTGCCCATTTCTATCCAATCTTGCGTTTTCGGTTTGTATTACGCATTTCATATGTGATCTCCTTAATGACATTTTAAGAATATTCACTTGCATAAAGAACGTATGTTCGCATATAATAAAATCAAGGAGGCGAACAGAATGAAATCTCTTTTAAATCGCAGTATGAAAGAACAAAAGCCGCTGGTCATTATTTATCTCGCCAAAGACGGGGCTATTACGCAGCGAAAAATTATCGTCAAATCCCTTTCTTCTTCCGCCATATATGCCTATTGCTTTCAGCGCAGAAGCACGAGAAGCTTCTTGCTTTCTAATATACTTGCTGCCTATCCTGCCGATAGCCTAAAAAGAAAAAGAGGCATTGCTTAATCATTCGATCATGACAGAAAAAAACCTTCCCGGAACCGGAAAGGCTATAAGATTCAGACGTAATTATCCGATCAGTTCTTCTTCCTGTTTATCTAGTACCGTTTCGATGGACACCTCATCTTCAAAGTCTCGAATGCGGTGAGCAAGCCTTGAGGCAGCATTAGCAGCAATCGCTCCGATGATATCATCTAAAAAGGTATGAACTTGATGTCCATTTTTCGTATCTAGCTTCTCGATAATACCGACTTTCTTCTTATCTAAATAGCCGTAAGTGGTAACAGCAATGCTTCCATAGCCAAGCGCTGCTCCAAGGGCGATTGTTTCATCTACGCCAAACAAGCTTTCATCTGTTTCAATAATGGATTGCAGCGGCTCAGACAGCTTTTTTTGCTCAGCCAGCACATCTAATTCCACACCGACTAATATGGCATGCTGCATTTCTCTTTTCAACAAAACTTTTTCCACGCTGTCTATACACTCCAGCATGGTCAATTCTAGATTATAAGGGCGCTGCATATCAAATACAATCTCAGCGATATCTTCGATCGTCACTCCCCGCTCTTCTAAACGGCTTTTCGCCGCCGTCGTCACATCTTGAGAACGAACTCTATTTTTCATAATACTTTCCTCCTGCCTAGCTGCAATGCCATCATTATAACACAGGTTTTTCCAGGGAAGTCTTTAATCTATAATTTTCACTCTTTTGTGATAAAATTATTTCTAAACTAACTTATGGGAGGAACATATATGGCAATAGAACGCGGCACGATCGAAGATGTCAGTCTTTATTCAAAGGAATTGGGGGAAGAAATCACATTTCTTGTATATCTTCCGGCCAATTTCTCTCCTTTATATAAATACTCTTTATTAATTTGCCAGGATGGAAAAGATTATTTTCAAATGGGGCGTCTTCCCCGCGTAGCGGATGAATTGCTGGCTAACGAGGAGATTGAAAACTTAATTATTGTAGGCGTTCCTTATGCAGATGTTCATGATCGACGCAGAAAATATCATCCGGATGGTGAACAGCAAGGGGCTTATATCCGCTTTTTAGCGCATGAGCTGGTGCCTTATTTGGATGAAACCTATCCTGTCTATCATGTTGGATACGGACGGGCATTGGCTGGAGATTCATTAGCCGCTACCGTCTCACTAATGGCCGCTCTAGAATATCCGCATACGTTTGGCAAAGTGATTATGCACTCTCCATATGTAGATGAAAAAGTAATGAATGCGGTAAAAGCAGCAACAGATTATCGTCATTTAAGCTTATATCATGTGATTGGGAAAGGCGAAACAGAAGTGAAAACCACAGATGGCAGCATAGCTGATTTCTTGACGCCTAATCGTGAGCTGCATGAATTATTAGATGAAAAAGGCTTCGATTCTTTTTATGAAGAATTCGATGGCAATCATACATGGAAGTACTGGCAGCCTGATATGAAACGAGCACTTCAAATGATGTTTGAATAGGTTAATTATCCTAATAGTTCCTGATTCTATCGATTTTTTTGAAAATTTGTTATAATGGTAACACGCTTTAGTAACACTAGACTTATGAGGAGTGTGGAATACATGAAATTCGGAGTTGTAATTTTCCCATCTAAAAAGCTTCAAGACTTAGTAAATTCTTATCGAAAACGTTATGATCCTCATTATTCATTGATTCCGCCGCACTTGACTTTGAAAGGTCCTTTCGAAGCAGATGAGAATGATATGGATGCTTTAGCTGATAAATTAAAAGTGATTGCTAAGAAATATCAGCCATTTACGTATCAAGTCAGTAAAGTGAAATCATTTCAGCCTGTCTCAAATGTGGTGTATTTAAAGGTAGATCCGCATGAGACTTTGTCTGCTCTGAATGAAGAAATGCAATCAGATGAGTTCCCAAAAAACGATGAGGAGTTTGCATTTGTTCCTCATTTAACTGTTGCTCAAAGCCTTTCCAATGCGGAGCATCATGATGTCTATAACTCATTAAATATGCTTTCGATTGAAGAAGAGGAAAAAGTAGATCGTTTCCACCTGCTTTATCAATTGGAGAATGGCGCTTGGACGGTTTATGAAACCATCTTATTAGGAAGAGAATAGATATGCCGCTAGAAGTGAAGATTGTACAGAACCAACAGGAATTAAACGATGCATTTACCGTACGAAAAAAGGTATTTGTTGAAGAGCAGCAAGTTCCACTAGAGCTTGAAATTGATGAGCATGAAGATTCCTCAGCCCATTTCACTCTTTATGATGGCGAAATGCCATGCGGAGCTGGACGCTTTCGAGAAGTGGAAGGTGTCGGAAAGGCGGAGCGCATCTGTATTCTTCCCGAGTATAGGGGCACCGGCGCTGGCCGTCAGATGATGGAAGCGATCGAATCCTACGCTAAATCTCATTCGCTGCCAGCAGTTAAATTGAACGCTCAGACACAAGCGATTCCTTTTTATGAACGAATCGGCTATGAAATCATATCAGACGAATTTTTAGATGCGGGGATCCCCCATAAAACAATGAAAAAACAATGGTCAAATTAAACAAAGATGTTCCAAAGATCTCGTTATAAAAGAATGAGATCTTTTGGAACATCTTTTTCTTGTGATAAACTTAATTTATATATGATAAACGGAGCTGATTTCATGAACATATCCCTTCATTCTGATATACTCAATCACCCTATTCCTTTATCCTTTGGGGTCATTTACTATGAGAATATAGTTGTCGCAGATTCTCCGCAAATGCTCAAAGGCCGGCTTCGATTGTTTCAAGAGTCGCTTTTCTTTGACTTGCAAGAAAAGCCGGTTACTGAATTCGAAGGAATTAAAGAATGGCGATCACTTTTTAAATCACTTGGCAAAGATCCTAACCGGTATCGCCCAAGCGTTGAGTCGCTTTTTCGCCGAATTAAAAAGCAGCATTATATGGAAAGCCAGCATTCTGCGGTAGACCTTAACAACTTCTTCTCGCTGCAGTACCAGTCTCCTATCGGTCTTTACGATCAGAAATCTATTCAAGGAAATGTCTCGATTCGTTTAGGAGCTGATGCTGAGACCTACGAGGGCTTGAACGGCAGAATGAACGGACTGCACCACTTGCTTGTGACAGCAGACGAACTAGGACCTTTCGGAAGTCCATTTGTTGACTCGGTTCGAACAGCCGTTACAACGAATACTACCCATGCCTTTCAGATGATTTATCTGCGTCCTGGCCTGCCAAAAGATGAACAGTCAAAGCTAACTGAATCTCTTATGAATATGTTTCTGCAAATTCACGGAGGCACTGGAACTTTTGAGATCTTAACCAATCAATACTAAACTTTTCAAAAAAAAAAAATAAATAGGCGCATTCTCCTTCACATCGAGAATACGCCTATTTATTCATCCTTTACTGCTTTCAAATGAAAAGCCTCCTACTTAAACAATTTCATTGAATTGAATGCCTTTGCCGCTAATTTTGGCTAAATGTACTTGAAATGCATCATGTTCTCTTTGGCGGGAATTTTCTGACCGGGAAGGATTTTCTCCTTGCACGGAGGAGTCGAAATTATCATCTAACACTTTTTTGAATGAGACTCTTTCCACCGCATCAACAGATGAATAGCTTTCAGAACTTTCATTATCTACCCGTTCGCGGTACTGTCTGTATTGAAAGTGAGGAATCGGCAATATGTAGCCCATCATTTCCACCGCCCTTTCTGCTCATAAGATTGGTTACTTATATATATCCGTTTTTCCTTAAACTAAAACCATTTACCAGAAAAAAACTTGCCATTTTAGCAAGTTTTTTCTTCATGCTTATTTCTTGTTTAACATATTCGTAATGGTTTGCACATCAAGCTTCTTCCCGTCTTTCACAATTGACTGGACGATTTGATCTTCCATTTGTTTAGGCACGGACTTATTAGCAAGACGTGACACTTTCTTAATTACGCCTCGTACCGTTTGTTCATCCTGGAAATTCGCATGCTGCAGGGAGTTCGCTAGTTCGAGCACATCTTTCATATTTACGCCCGTTTTCTTTTCAATGTTTTTAAAGAATCCATTATCCACATGAATCAGCCTCCTTTGCTCTCACTGTATCCTATGCAGAGAATAGAAAAGGGTTCGCTTAAAAATGAGCGTTTTCTCAATCCCATTTGGAAATGCAGGGGTCGCCAACTAAAAATCCCGTTATAGCCTTTACCACTTTGAATTAAAAAACCCCAGCAGAATCATCTCTGCTGGAATCTTTTTTCTTAGTAGTAGAAGCTGGCACCTACGATGATAAGCAAAATGAAAAGTACCACGATTAGCACGAAAGTAGAACCTCCGCCGTAACCGCCACAGTATCCGTAACCCATTGATATCACCTCGCTTTTTCTTAACTCACTGTTAATATATGAGCGTTTCAACAATTGGTTTGGGCGCAAAGAAAAAAAGGAGAGCAATCCGCCTCCTCTTCTGTCTCATCCTTTAGGTTTAAAAAACAGCGCCCCGACAAATCCAAAGATGATCGCTGCGGAAATACCTGAGCTAGTCACTTCAAACATGCCGGTCAAAACGCCGACTAAACCATGTTGATATGATTCATTCATCGCTCCGGCTACCAGAGCGTTTCCGAAGCTGGTAATCGGAATGGTGGCCCCAGCCCCAGCAAAATCTATTAATGGCTCATATAAATCAAAACCAGCTAATATCGCTCCGGCTACTACCATATAACTAAGGGTATGACCTGGAGTCAGCTTGCCAACGTCCATCATCAGCTGGCCAATCACACAAATGATTCCGCCAATGAAAAACGCCCAAAAAAACATTCCCAGCATGAGTAAGCAACTCCTTTAATAGAGGATAATGATCGTTTTAATTGTGGCTACTATAAATGCCGCAAACACACCGAATAAAATAACGGAGCCTGCCAGCTTAAACATATTGCCCCCGACGCCTAAAACAAACCCTTCCGACCGGTGTTCAATGGCCGCAGAGATCACTGCATTCCCGAACCCTGTTACCGGAACGGCGCTGCCCGCTCCCGCGTATTGCCCTATATGATCATACACGCCGAATCCCGTCAGCAGCATAGCTATAAAAACCATGGTGGCTACTGTGGGGTTCCCCGCCGTTTGTTCGGTGAAGTTAAAGAAATAGATATAGAAATAAGAGATCGCTTGACCTACCGTGCAAATAATTCCTCCGACGAAAAACGCGCGCGTACAATTTTTCAGAAGCGGCCGTTTAATCTCATGCTTTTGATTCAGCTTGTCATATTGCTGCTGGGCCGGTGTTTTCTTTTCATTACCCATGCTTATACCTCCTATGTTCTCTCTTTTTTCAGCTTCAAGATGTCTTCAAAGCGTTTTTTTGCTTCCTTTTTGGTAATATGCTTCGCATCAAGATCTTCTTGAAGCCGGATCGCTTCTAAAAAAATTTTATAATCACTCGAAACGACAAAGTGCTGGCCATGATATTGTTTATCCAAACGCTCAGTCAAATTTTTTTCGATCTGCTTCATCCGAAAACGGTGCAAGTGTTTCACTTTATAAGCGACCAAAACATCACCGTTCGCTTTAATGACAGCCACATCGTATATATCATCAATCTTTGCCACTTCTTTTTTAACTTCCTCCGCATCTGCTCCTTTGTAGGAGAGCTTCAGCGGCTCAGGATCTGTTTTTTTCATCAGGGCGTACCTGCTTGTCCCATGCTCCTCTTGAGGCATACATCCAGCAAGTGCCACCGCCATAATTAAGCAAATGAGAGCCTTCATCTATTCCACTCCATTCTTCCATGCATTTACTATGTAGTTTTTTCCGAAATTCTAATTTTATTTACACAAAACAAAAAACTGCCTTTTTCTTAGGCAGTTTTTGTTAATATGAGGATTTTTTCTTCTTTTTTGAAGAGCAGCCGCACCCTTTTTTCTTTTTCTTCTCAGGCTGTGTTTTGCCAGTCTGAGGATTGTCTGATTTGCCCGATGGTTTATACATTCGCTGTTCACATCCTTTTTAGGGCTACTTCATTTTATGCAGCAAGTTGTTTCTTTGTTATTTATTCATCATTTAACAAACGCTGCACGATCAATTCAATGAATGAGGCTGCCCCTGCGACGGCCAGGATCAATAATATGATACCGCCAACCCATTGAAACGCCACATACAATATACAGCAGATGGCCGATGCCCAAACACCTGTACACCAATAACAGCTGAGCAGCTGACCGATAAAACCTTTGATTCCATTTTCTTTAGGAACAACCCATATCTCCACTTCTCCAGTTTCGGACACTTCTTTCAACTCTGTAAAGAAAGGACGCCTAAATGGTTCAGTAATTCGATCAAAGACTAAGAGCCGTGTCAAACGAAAGGCAGCGAGGAATAGAATGAATAAGTCAATCATTGTTACATTCATAAGACACCTGTTTCTTTAAATTTTTTTTAAAAATGGGCGAAATATCAGACAAATGTCCAGACATCTCTACGCATTAGTCCATATGTTAGTACAGTAAGGGAAATAAATATTAGAGAGGAGCTTTTAAATGAGCTGTAGAAGTCACCATGATGATCACCACGATAAGCATTATCATTCAAACTGTGTATGTGAGGTGCTGCGGGCAATTAAAGACCTTCAGGATGCCACAACTGACGACTGCTTTGAGTGCAAGGACTGCCTGACCGAGCCGCTAGGTGATTTAGCTGGCACACGCCGCCGCAATGCAGATACTCGCGTATTCACTTTATCTACAAAAGATGGAAAGCCGTACTTCGCTTTCTTTGGTCCAATTGAGGGTACGAACTCAAAATACTGCGAAGACGTTTGCGTATCCATCTTCTTCCGAGTAGAAGAAGTATATGACAACTGCTGCGCCCGCCTTCGCGTACTTGTGCCGCTTGATGAAAATGATAACCCAGTAAACATCACAGACGACTGCTGCATTGATTTAGGCAAAGTCTGCCGTGTAAGAAATTTCGGCCGCACTCACAGCTGTATTACAGTTGACTTGAATTGCTTCTGTGCTGTTCAATGCATCAAAGATGTAGACTTAGATATTTGTGACTAATTCCAAAAAACAGGGAGTGGATGACCGCTCCCTGTTTTTAAATTGGACCAATAAGCCTGATATTCTTTAACTCCTGACGTTTGATGGTCATCTGTTCATCTTTAAATGTTTTTATGTGGATTTCTTGCTCAGTCAACTTCCGGAGAATCCCCTTGTGTGAAGTCCCCTCACAAACAAACTCACAAGGAAACGGAATGAATTGCCTGTTTATATGCTGAAGTTTTTCCTCTAGATCCATCTCTTGAAAGGACTTTACGGGTTTAACCTCCATCCAGGATGGACGCTTGCTGACTGGTTCAGCCGGCTTCTCATCGGCTTGAGTCAAAATCGGCTCTAACTCCTTTAACGGCTGCTTGACAGCTGTCTTTTCTTCATCTACATTCCACTTCTCTACCCATCTGTTCTCAATCTTTTTTTTCTTCTTCTCGGCTTCCTCGTTTTTTAGTGTTTCTGGCTTTCTCTTTTCTTCCTGCTTTTCTGCAGGCTTTTCCTCCTGCTTAACTGCCGCTTGTTTCACATGGTATGTCGTCTGCATATTAGCTTCTTCTTGTTTAAAGACAGGCTGATGAATATACATTAGCGGTTCACGTTTTTCTTTTTTCTTCATCATAAGCACTCCTTTGCCAGGCTCTTCTATACATATGTATGACCCCAGTGAAAGATTTATCAATCAAAAATCAATTAACAATTCTTTCAACAAAAAAAATCGCTCGTCGATGAGCGATTTTTTATACCTTACATTCATTAGCGAGCGATAATATGGAAGCCTGAATCTACATGAAGATTTTCCCCAGTGATTCCGCGAGCCATATCACTGAATAAGAACACAGCTGTGTCTCCCACTTCTTCTTGAGATGTCGTACGGCGAAGCGGAGATCTTTCTTCGATTTCTGTTAAGATCGAGTTGAAATCACTGATTCCTTTTGCTGCAAGTGTACGGATTGGACCAGCAGAAATAGAGTTCACGCGAATACCGTCTTTGCCAAGGTCAGCTGCTAAGTAGCGAACACTTGCATCTAGAGAAGCTTTTGCCACTCCCATCACATTATAGTTCTGCACAACGCGCTCTCCGCCAAGATAAGTCAGCGTGACAATGCTTCCACCTTCTGTCATAAGCGGTTTCGCATATTTCGCGACAGCTGTTAAAGAATAAGAGCTAATATTGTGAGCAAGCATAAAACCTTCACGAGAGGTATCAACGAAATCACCGTCTAAATCCTCTTTGTTGGCGAATGCGATACAATGAGCCAGACCATGAATCGTTCCTGCCGCTTCTTTAATTTGTGCGAAACATTTTTCAATGTCTTCATCCACTGTCACATCACAAGGGAAAACCAGTGACTCATTGCCTTCTAATGTTTCTGCGAGATCGCGAACATTTTTTTCTAAACGCTCTCCTGCATATGTAAATACTAAACGGGCGCCCGCTTCATGCAATGAACGCGCAATTCCCCATGCAATACTTCTTTTATTAGCCACACCCATGACTACAAATGTTTTACCAGCTAACGAAAAATTCATTCCCGTTCCTCCCGTTATTACAAGTTATTAGTACCTAGTATTAATAGTAACAGGAAACTCCTGTTTTGAAAAGATGTTATTGTTTGATTAATAAAAATGACAGCTGCCAAAACGCGCAAGACCGTCCCTTTTTACTTGTAGTTTCAGCAAATTGGGATAGTATAATAAACAATAACTTCGTATCGATTATATACCATTTCGATAAACGGACTTTTAGTTCCTTTAAAATGAATGAAACAAATTCCGACATACAAAGGGAGTGCATCACATGAACATAGATGTAATCGGAGATATCCATGGCTGCTTAGAAGAATTTAAACAGCTTACTAAAAAACTCGGCTATAACTGGGACAGCGGCCTCCCTCTTCATTCTGGCGACCGTCTGCTCGGGTTTGTCGGTGACTTAACTGACAGGGGACCCGCTTCTGTAAAAGTGATAGAAGTTGTGCATGACCTTTGGGAAAGGCAGCTTGCCTATTATGCTCCCGGCAATCATTGCAACAAGCTATATCGCTGGTTTTTAGGCAATAAAGTTCAGGTAAGTCACGGCTTGGAGACGACTGTAGCTGAACTTGAAGAGCTGTCTAACCGGGATTTCAATCGGGTGAAAAAGAAGTTTATGACACTTTATGAGCAGTCCCCCCTTTACCACGTTTTAGATGAAGGACATTTAATCATTTCCCATGCAGGCATTAGGGAGAAGGATATTGGCACATACACTTCGAAGGTTAAAACATTTGTATTATATGGAGACATTACAGGGGAAAAGCATCCCGACGGCAGTCCGGTCCGCAGAGATTGGGCCAAGCATTATAAAGGCGAACCGTGGATTATATATGGACATACGCCAGTTAAAGACGTCCGCATCATCCACCACACAGCGAATATAGATACAGGAGCAGTATTCGGAGGGCAACTGACTGCATACCGCTATCCGGAACACGAAATTGTATCTGTTGATTCTTCGATGCCTTATGTAGCGGAGAAATTTAGAGCCATCTAGCTTGTGGGCAAGCTAAAGCACCTGGCTCTATATTAGGTGGCGGCTGAAAAAATTGAATTTTTAAAGAAAGCCCAGAATGACTCCAATGAAATGGAGTCATTCTGGGTTTTTTAGTTATGTGTTTTACACGTATAGAGCTGTTTTGCGCTAATTGAAGCATAATGCTAAAGAAAATCAAGTCTTCCTCTTAAAAAATGAGCCGATAATTGATCACATTAGAACAGATAGGAAAAAACAGTCTCATTTCGCCAAATTTGCTTTATGTTTTATTGTGCGATTCTCACCTATAGAGCTGTCTATCGGCGGTTTCTAAGGTTCTAACAGCGGCTTTCTTCATTCTAACGGCGGCTTCTGCAATTCTATCGGCGATTCATCATCAGCCTAGCATTACAGAAAACCGTTGGCGATTCACTATCACGCCATCTGGTTTTTATTTAACAGTAGAATAAAAGAAATAGGAGCCTGCGGTTGGCAAGCTCCTATTTCTGTTGATCTATTATGTCTTGCATGTCTTGTGGAAGCGGCTGTGTAAACCTTAGATTCTCTCCCGTCATTGGATGAGAAAAAGCCAGTTCTCCGCAGTGAAGGGCTTGGCGTGAGAGCAGGTTTTTCGATCCTCCATATAAATCGTCTCCTAAGAGCGGATGACCCAAATAGGATAAATGGACTCTGATCTGATGGGTGCGACCCGTTTGAAGATTTAACTTCACCTGAGCAAATTCAGGGTACTGGTCGATCACTTGAAATCGAGTCGACGCGTACTGCCCATCTTCTCTTACTTCCCGTTCTATGATGCTTGATTCTTTTCTTCCGATCGGCTGTTCAATCAATCCAGTTTGCTCAGTAAAGATTCCCATAGCCAAAGCTTGATATGTACGGGAGATGTGATGCTGCTTCTGCATTTCTGATAATAAATGATGGACATGCCGATGTTTAGCTACAAGCACAAGTCCAGATGTATCACGATCCAGCCTTGTCACAATATGAGTCGTCGCCCGGATACCCTTTTGCTCATAATAACCGATTAACCCATTCGCAAGACTGCCCGAAGGATGTTCTCTAGAAGGAATCGTATTCATGCCTGCTGGCTTTTCGATTACTAAAAGATAGTCATCTTCATATAGGACAGCAAGCGGAATCTGTTCACCGATCAATCCACAAGCTGGTTTTTCATACGGGAATGTCACATGAATCCTGTCTCCGGCGTGCAATTTATAACGCACCGTTTCTTCGCTCCCATTCACCGCAATAAGCCCGCCATTAAATTTAATATCAGTTAGCGCTCGCTTGGAAATTTGTTTACGCTCTAAAAACTCACGGAGCAGCATGCCAGCATCCGCTTCCTCAGTGATCCAGCTTAATTGAAACCTTGTCACTCAACACGACTCCTTTATTAATTGCTTACGAATGAATCGTGGACGCGTTTCCAAAATGGGAATGGGCGGAAACGGGCAAAGCGGATCTTCTCACTTGCTACACGATATTGAATAGACTTTACATCTTTATGAAGAAGAGTTAAATGATCAATGGTGACAAGGAAGTCTGGCCGATTAACAGGCTTCAGCATACATGTATGGTGAGCTGGCAAGATAAGCGGTGAACCGACTGTACGGAACACACGGTTATTAATTGAAGCCATTTCCGCCAGCTGCAAAGCTCGGATCGAAGGATGCAAAATGGCTCCTCCAAGCGCTTTATTATAGGCGGTGCTTCCAGATGGAGTAGATACACAAAGCCCGTCGCCGCGAAAACGCTCAAAGTGATCTCCGCGTATTTCCACATCCATAACCAGCGTTCCTTCCACACTTTTTACAGTGGATTCATTTAAAGCTAAATATCTCGTTTCCTTGCCGCCATGCTGATATCGAATAATGGTTTCTAATAAAGGATACTCGATAATTTGATAAGGGGTTCTCGCAATGGCAATGACTAGCTTCTCAATTTCATCCGGCACCCAGTCGGCATAAAATCCAAGATGCCCTGTATGCACTCCGACAAACGCGGTCTTATCAAGGCGTGAACTATAGCGATGAAACGCATAAAGCAGTGTTCCGTCTCCTCCGACTGAAATAACAATATCCGGCTGATTTTCATCATAGGTTAATTTAAAATCCAGTAAGTAGGTGCGTATTTTATGCATTAGTGCATTCGATTTTGCGTCACCTTTTGACGTAATAGCAAATTTCATCATCACACACCCTTTATTAGTTTATTCATTCTCTCTATGATCATTAGTCTGCTCTTTTTTCTTCGTAAAAAATGCTTGAGCTTCTTGAATTTCTTCACGAATTAAAGACATTTCTTCATCCAAGCGAAAGGCGGCTTCCGATGCCCGCTTCAGACGCATTTGAATTTCTTTAGGAAAATGACCTTTATATTTGTAGTTCAGTGAGTGCTCAATTGTCGCCCAGAAATTCATCGCCAGTGTCCTGATTTGAATTTCGGCCAAAATCTTTTTTTCCCCGTTAATCGTTTGAACTGGGTATTCAATGACCATATGATACGAACGATAGCCGCTTGGTTTTTTGTAAGAAATATAGTCTTTTTCTTCTATTATTCTAAAATCCTTCCGCATGCGCAGAATGCTTACGACCCGTTTAATATCATCGACGAACTGGCACATCATGCGCACGCCGGCAATATCCTGCAATTCCGACTCAAGCTGATCGAGCGGAATATTCTTCTGATTAGCTTTATCGAGAATACTTGCAATCGGTTTCACCCGGCCCGTCACAAATTCGATCGGTGAATGTTCTTCCCCAAGTTCAAATTGAGATCTCATGCCGCGGAGCTTAACCTTTAACTCTTCAACTGCTTGTTTGTAAGGTGCTAAAAACTCATCCCAATGTCTCATAGTTCTTCCCTCTCAAATACAGCTCATTATTTATTCAGTAAAGTGTCACTACCAAGCGTTCCTAGCCGCCTTCTTCTGACAGCTAGGAACTTGTGATGTTTTTATCTTTGCTTATTTTTTTAGAGCGGCGCTGTCTTTATTGTCTTACTGGTTAATAAAAACGCGTTCAACGCTCTCCACCATTTGATCTCCGTAATTGCTGTTGCCTTGAATGTTTTCAATTAAATCGGATAGTTCTTCTTTCCATCCTATTAATTCTATGCTTGTGTCTGCACCTGCAGCGAATAACTTCGATTCTTTTTGCAGAGCTGTTTGGATTTCAGCCCAGGTGCTTTCATGTATGTATAAATAAATGAATTCATCATTTTCTTCGGCTAAGTAAACAAAAGCCGTAGCATCAGAATCAACTATGACTTGTCCGCTTGCTTTCACATCTGCCAATGTTTCTGGCTGATCGGTATGAAGCTCTAGCTGGTTGTCCTTCCATTCTGCTTTTGTAAAATGCAATTTTTTTCTCAATTTGTCTTGCTCCTTTCGCAATTGGCTACCCTAACCGTACTATCTATTCCATTCCGCTCTTTGATATAAATAAAACTCTCCTACATCATTTTAACATAGAAATTCGTTTCAAATATAGGCTTAGACCTTTAGAATATGGGTAACAAAGATTTTTTTCAGAAAAGAGGAACTGAAGTGAGCCAAGAACTAGAAATAGAATTTAAAAATTTATTAACAAAAGAAGAGTATGACCATCTGACCAATGAATTTAAGCTGACAGGAGAACACTTCACCCTGCAGCACAACCATTACTTTGATACGAAGGATTTTCACTTAAAGGAATCCGGCTGTGCACTTCGCATTCGTGAAAAAAATGGGAAGTATGAATTAACCCTAAAGCAGCCTGTGAAAGAAGGCCTGCTCGAAACGAACCAGCAGCTATCGGAAGAAGAAGCGAATCTCGTTCTCTCAAATACCAAGATTCCAGAAGGAGAAGTGCGCTCCATTGTCCAGTCCGTTCTGCCAGCCGCTAGCCTATTAGAACATTTCGGCACTTTGTCAACGAAACGGGCGGAAGTGGAATATATGGGCGGTGTTCTTGTTTTTGACAATAGTTTATATTTAAATTGTGAGGATTTTGAGCTAGAATATGAAGTGAAGAACCGACAAGCGGGAGAAGAAATATTTATTGAATTATTAAAGACATATGAAATTCCGCTTCGGACAACCGATAATAAGATCAGACGTTTTTTTAATGAAAAAGTTCGCCAGTCTGGCGGTAAATGATAGGAGAGAATCATGAGCAACGACCTATTAAAGACGATGTTTGAGTCACAAGCCATTCAGGGAATGTCCATGTATTCGTCTAACTCTGCCTCGTCCTCTTTTGGCACAGCACCGAGCCAAATCTTTGGAGCTGTTCTTAAACAAGCATTGATCCAAGGATTAGAGCTTGCAGACGGTACAGCACCCACTGCGTCACTAGCTTCTTTAGCGCAGCCGGCAGCACCCGTTTCTCAATCTTATACACCTCCAGCACTTACTACAAAGCCTGGAGCTGATGTAATTAAAGCCATGCCAGCCACTTCTAAAACCGATTTCGATGACATTATTACTAGAGCGGCTGAGAAGTATAATGTACCTAAGAAACTGATTCAGGCAGTTATTCGCCAAGAATCGAATTTCAACCCGAATGCCAGAAGCTATGTAGGCGCAACCGGATTAATGCAGCTGATGCCCGCTACAGCTAGAGGCTTAGGGGTAAAGAACTCCCTAGACCCTGAACAGAATGTATTTGGCGGCACGAAGTATTTACGCCAAATGCTCGACCAATTCGATGGCAATATTCGTTTGGCTCTTGCTGCATACAACGCAGGTCCCGGGAATGTCAAAAAATATGGAGGCATTCCTCCATTTAAAGAAACTCAAAATTACGTCAAGAAAATCACCAGCAACTATTTCGCTTGACCGTATAAAAGCACGCAATCCTACGACAGGTTTTCGCGTGCTTTTTCATGGATACCTTTCATCTGAAGGGTTCTTATACGGAATGGGCATACTATTCTAAGCTTCATTACCCATTTAAACTTAGTGATGCCTGCCGCTTTTGTGTTCAAGGCAGTTTGTTTGTATTATGACAATCTCCTTGTTAAAATAAACCTACAATCAAAGGAAAAAAGGAGTAATTTGTATGGCCGAAAACGCACAAGCACCATACGATTTCATCGGAGAAAAAAAACTTTCGGAGCTTGTTGAGAGCTTTTATTCAAAAGTTGGCAAACATCCAGATTTAGTTCCGATTTTCCCAGACGACTTAACTGAAACCGCACGTAAACAAAAACAATTTTTGACACAATATTTAGGTGGACCTCCCTTATATACAGAAGAACATGGCCATCCGATGCTAAGGGCACGGCATATGCCGTTTCCGATTACTCCCAAACGGGCAAAAGCATGGCTTGCTTGCATGACAGAAGCAATGGATGAGACGAATATTGAAGGCGAGTTTCGAGAATTTCTCTTTCATCGCTTAGAATTAACGGCGCAGCACATGGTGAATCAGCCGGAAGAACCAGGTGATCAAGATTGAAACCGACATTACTTCTAAACCGAATGTATGCGACTCAGCAAAAGCCGCTGGAGATTTACATGTTTGTGGATCCCCTGTGTCCTGAGTGTTGGGCTCTTGAGCCATATATACGAAAATTACAACTCGAATATGGCCATTATTTTCGACTAAAAAAAGTATTGACCGGAAAGCTTGAGACACTGAATTTAAAAAAGAATAATTGCCAGTCCATCGCACAGCAATGGGACACTACTGCTTCTCGCACCGGTATGTCTTGTGACGGGAATGTGTGGGTGGATAATCCTGTATCATCGCCTTTCCTTGCTTCCATCTCGATTAAGGCTGCTGAACTGCAGGGCCGGCGGGCAGGAAACAAGTTTTTACGAAAACTTCAGGAAGTCTTGTTTTTAGGAAGACGAAACATTTCTGACATTGCTGTTTTGACCCAGTGTGCAGAAGATGCTGGCTTAGATAAAGCCGAGTTTTTAAATGATATCCATTCGGCCAGTGCAGCAAAAGCCTTTCAGTGTGATTTAAAAATTTCCTGTGAAATGGATGTCACTGAAGTGCCTACGCTTGTCTTTTTCAATGAAAATATTGAAGAAGAAGGTATTAAAATTTCAGGATTATACTCGTACGAAATCTATGTGCAGATTCTACAGGAAATGCTCGAAGAAATCCCAGAGCCGCTTCCGCTCCCTGCATTAGAGGATATGCTGAAGCATTATCAGCTTGTAGCAACGAAAGAAATCAGTGAAATGTACAACTGGACGGGCCATGAAGTAGATAAAGAAATGAAGAAATTGCTCTTGCAGCGAAAAGTAAGAAAGCTCCCTGCTAAGCACGGGAACTTTTGGGAATATATCGGTTGAATGAGATCTGCTTAAACAAGCGGATCTCTTTTTTTAGACAAAAAGAAAAGACCTTGTATAAGCTACAAGGTCTTTTCTCACGAACAAAGGGGATGGGAGAAATTTTTCACGGTCAAACAAAGGGGTATAAGTTTGCTTGTGATCAACTTCACACTGATAATATATCATGACTCAACTTGTATTGGCAAGTTGATAGATGAACTTTTCACACATTTGTCATAACACTGGATAAGTAAGCGTAAACTAACATAAAATGGTTTTTTGAAAGAGGGAAGAATAAATGAAACAGATGAAAATTTGGCTTTATATCCTCTTAGTTGTTGCGGCATTTATTTTTAATTTATTAGGTCTTATCAATTTATATCCTTTATATTTTACTGCTCCTTTGCTATTTCTCGTTCTATTTATCCCTGTTTTTTTGCTGAATCAGCGAAGGTATTTTTAACTGGATGATCTGTCAGTGTCCCAATGTGGAGTCGATGATAAATTCCAAAAGTTGCTGATATATCCTGAGAGTTGCTGATATATCCCCAAAACTCGCCGATATATCTCGAAAGTTGCCGATATACCCCAAAAGCTCGCTGATAACGCTAACCATCCAGTCATTTCACTGCTGAATTTCACATCCAAAACAAAAAACTGTTCCACCTCCAGCCTCGATAGCTGGCAGATGGGACAGTTTTTCTTTTCTTATGACAACAATTCTTCCATTTCATTGAGTTTCTGTTCAAACACTTTGCATGCTTCTTCGATTGGAGCGGCTGTTGTCATATCGACGCCCGCCTTCTTCAATACTTCAATTGGGAAGTCAGAGCTGCCGGCTTTTAGAAATTCGTTAATGTAGCGATCAACCGCAGGCCCGCCTTCTTCTAAAATTTGAGCGCTTAGAGCAGTAGCTGCGCTAAATCCTGTCGCGTATTGATAAACATAATAATTATAGTAGAAGTGAGGGATCCTCGCCCATTCTAAACCGATTTCCTCATCAATAACCATCTCGTCACCAAAGTATTTCTTGTTTAGTTCATAATATTCCTTCGTGAGCATGTCAGCTGTCAGCGATTCCCCTGCTTGCGCTTTTGCATGAATCAGGTGTTCGAACTCAGCAAACATCGTTTGACGGAACACAGTGCCTCTGAACCCTTCTAAATAATGATTTAAAATATAAAGGCGCTTCTTCTCATCATCCAAGTTTTTTAGCAGGTAATCGTTCAATAATGCTTCATTGCATGTAGAAGCTACTTCCGCCACAAAGATTGAATAATTTCCATAAACATATGGCTGAGCTTCACGTGTATAGTAACTGTGCATACTGTGTCCAAACTCATGAGCCAGTGTAAATAAGTTATTCACATTGTCCTGCCAATTCATTAAGATATAAGGGTTTGTTCCGTAGGTGCCTGACGAGTAGGCTCCGCTTCTCTTCCCTTTATTTTCAACTACATCGACCCAGCGATCTTCAAGACCTTTTTTTAATACAGCAATATAATCATTACCCAGTGGGGCAAGACCGTTGACCATGTATTCCTTCGCTTCATCGTAAGTTACTTTCATTTTGACGTCTTTTACAAGCGGAGTATACAGATCATACATATGAAGTTCATCTACTCCAAGGATTTTCTTCCGCAGTTTCACATAACGCTGCAGAAGATGCAGGTTGTCGTTGACCGTCTTCACTAAATTATCGTACACCGCTTCAGGAATATTATTATTGGAAAGAGCTTTTTCTCTGGCATTTTTATAGTTCCGCACCCGCGCATAAAAGTTGTCTTTTTTCACCTGGCTACTTAATGTGCTGGCAAACGTGTTTTTGAATTGGCCATACGTTTTGTAGACCGCTTTAAATGCCTCTTCACGCAAGCGACGATCATCTGACTCTAAAAATCGAATGAAGTTTCCGTGGGTGATTTGCACTTTTTCTCCATTGTCATCTTCAATCACTGGAAACTCAAGATCAGCATTGTTCAGCATGCCGAATGTGTTACTGGATGCTGAAGTCACTTCTGAGGCTTGAGCAAGCAGATTTTCTTCTGCCGCTGATAAAACATGTGGGCGCTGAAGATTAATTTCATCAATCGCTTGTTTATACAGCTTTAATGACTCATGTACGTTGACGAAGTTTTTTAATTTTTCTTCATCTATTTCCAGTATTTCTGGAACCGCAAATGATAAGGCACTTGAAAGCTGCGTGTACAGATTTTTTGCCCGATCATCCATCCCTTGATAAAGAGAATTCGTCGTGTCTTGGTCATAGCGCATATGTGAATATGTATATAACTTGCCCATGCGCTGCAGCAGTTCATCCTGATAGGTTAAGAATCTATACAGGCTGTCGGCATCTGTTCCTAATGTGCCTTGGAAGCTTTGTGCCTTTTCAGATAATGCTTTCACTTCTTTAAATTCACTTTCCCAAGCTGAGTCATTCGGAAATATATCTTCTAATCGCCAAGTCAATTCTTCCGGAATATCTTCTCTCGGTGGTAATTGTTTTACCGCTTGATCTTTCGTCATTTAATAACCCCCATTAGCTAATTTTATTTTTCTATCTTTATCATATTATTCCATCAGGCATTTTTCAAAAAATAAGCCGGTTAATGATGGATTCTCCATACTGTTTGGCAAATTGACTTTCTTTTTCTCTTTGTTTTTCGACTCGGGACTCCATCCCCCAATCCGTTCCCAGTTGAATTCCTGCATGATTAAGAACCTGCAAATATTCTTCAGCCATTTCTGCTAATGGTGTCTTTATCTGAGGAAAGATATTTTTTTGTAAATGGCCGGATTGAATTCTGCGCTCTAGCACTTCACTCGCTTCTTCGGCCGTTACGTTTATAGTATGCCCGAATAGGTCATTCCATAAATAAAATTGCCATTCCAGCGGATGATTTTTTAGGAGTGCCATCAAACGCACAGGCACCCCCATCCATTCAGGAAGCAGTGCCAGGTTTAATTTCGCCCGATAGACCGTTTGGATCAATGGATGCTGAATGCCGCATCTATGATAGAGCTGAGATTGAATCCAGTAATGCTTCCTCTTTATCCATTCATCCATAGTAAAAGGCAGGACGGCTGCGCGTTGCAACATGGGAGGAAAAGTTAAATATTCAATGGGTATCACTTGTTTACATGCTGAGTAGAGAGATGCAGTGAGAGGCGTTAATTGGTGATAGAAGGTGAAAGCTTCTTGATCTGGGCAATAAGCTGTCATCCAGAAACCGAACTGAGGAGAGAATTGAAAGAACAAACGTTGAAATGCCGAGAATTTATAATAGCCATATTGCTGTTCAATGGACTTGCCGCCATAAATCCAAAATGGTGTATATTTTCTGTTCAGATAGCCAGCTGTTCTAGCGGAAAACAGTTCGGCTGTAATCGCTGAACATTGGTATTCAACAGCTGTTAAATCCCCTGAAAGTAAATCAGGTCGTTGTGATATGTCAGGCAGAAAAGGCTCAAGTGACGTTTTACGAAATTGATTAAGCCAGTGATATAGATCCGCTTTTCCTTTTAGATGGCGCCCTGACTCCCCTTCTGAGAATGCTTGGCAAGAGTGACCTGTCTTATGGGCAAAATGAGGAATTTTCAATTGGCCGGCTTTCAAAATAACTTGTTTCTTACACTGCGGGCATTGAAAAGAGGTGCTGTGTTTTCTGAGGTTAGCCAGCTCTTTACGGCTCCAATTATCTGCAAGATTAAAGCTTCTCCCATTTGAATCGTTGGCAATCAGCATAGATTCACTCCTTTCCTCTCTTACCATTCGACGATGCAATCCGATCTCCTGCAAAAAAAAGCCACCGAGGTGACTTTTCTTCTGAGCAGATCTTTATAATAAAGGCGATAGCAGCCTTGAGGTGGACTCAAGCAGACGATAACCTAAATGCCGCGAATTAAAGTCCTCAAGTTCAATCTCATTAGCCGACTGCAGATCATTAATAAACGCAGCCACTAAATCTTCAATGCTTTGTGTATGATACAAAAATGCATTCACTTCAAAATTCAGATGAAAGCTTCTCATGTCCATATTCGAAGTGCCGACGGAAGCGATCTCACCGTCAACAATAATAAATTTACTGTGCATAAAACCTTCTTCATATTCAAATACTCGTGCCCCCGCTTCTAGTAAATCAGGGAAATACGAGCGTGATGCATGAAAGACAATGCGCTTGTCAGGTCGGTTGGGAACGAGCAGCCGGACATCTACTCCACTTAATGCTGCAACTTTTAAGGCTGAAAAAATATCTTCATCCGGTATGAAGTAAGGAGTAGCAATCCAAACAAACTTTTCAGCAGAGGTGATCATCGAGAAAAAGATGTTCTTAATGACGCTCCACTCATTATCAGGGCCGCCCGCAATCATCTGGACACCGCCGGTTCTTCTGACTCTCGTTTCAGGTTCAGGAGTTAAATATCCAGGAGTGATAAAGCTGTCGTTAGTCATATAATACCAATCCTGCAGAAAGATTAATTGCAGCGAACGAACCGCTTCACCCCTGACATATAAATGAGTGTCTCGCCAAAAACCGTATTGCTCTACCTTTCCTAAATATTCATCACCTATATTCAATCCACCGACAAAACCGACATTTCCATCAATAACAATAATTTTTCTATGATTTCTAAAGTTAAGCTTATTATTTAGAATAGGCACACGCACCGGCCCAAAAGCGACCATCTCTATCCCCGCATCTGCCATTTCACGAATATAGGCATTGGAAAGCTTCCATGAGCCAACGGCATCATACAGAAATCGAACCTTGACTCCCTCGTTGGCTTTACTGATTAAGATTCTTTTGATTTCAGTACCAATTTCATCATCACGGACAATATAGTATTCCAAATGAATGTGATGCTGAGCTTTTCTCAGTTCTTGCTTAATGGAATCAAATGTTGCTTCGCCATTTGTCAGCAACTCTGTCTCCGTATGAAAAGAAATACCGCTGCTGCCAAGTGACTCTGCCAATGGATAGATCTTTCGCTGACCATATTTCTCAAAGTGTTTTTTCAAGTCCGATTCTGAATGGCGATATTCATATTGCTGATACGTTTCTTTATCAAGAATATACTTCTTCTTAAACATTCGCTCTTTTCGATAATTCCTGCCAAAGAGTAAATAAAAAATAAACCCAAATAAAGGAAACGCCCCTAGAACAACCAGCCACGTAATGGTTTGAGTCGGATGCCTATTTTCAAAAAAGATTAAAAACCCAATAATAATAACAGATAATGTGAGAAACACACTTAAGTAGCTAGCCATGCCATTGACATGCTCTCTTATGACAAATAAATAAATGATAAAAATTGCGCTAATAAAAAATAGGATTTTAATGGTGTATTTCATCCCCTGCACCTTGCCTCTCTCAAAACTCTCTCTATAGTGGTTTTATTATACCCCTTTTCATAAATCATGAAGCCATATCAATAAGCAGGTAAATCATTTTTATACTAGAAGGGGCAGCTCTCCGGAAAGTCTTCCATGTCATTTCATCAAAAAAAAGCTGATCTCTTAATGAGACCAGCGTGAAGTATCAGGAAAAATATTTACGAACTGTTTCAAATACGTTGTCTTCCATGACGCACTTTCCGTATTCCTGCAGTCTGTGAACCGACATGCCTGATTCATAGGCATATTCGAGCAATACACTAAGTGAATTATCTATAGATTCTTCGTCAAACAGGTCCTCTGGGAATTCAACATACAGATAATACTTGTTTTCAAAAGCGTATAATTGAGTTTTCATCTCTTCCAGATCATTGCGCTTGCTCAAACTAATTAAGTCCTCAAAGTCATGAAAAGCGAGTAAAAACTCAAGTGACGGTTCTTTTTTATTTTTGTCTGACGAGTCCTCTTGGAAATGCTCGTCAAGTAAGTCTTCTAAACGTTCATCGACTGGAAAGTCTCGGTATTTATCACCTGGAAGCGGCAGTTCAATACGCTGTCCGTCTTTTGTTACATTGGCTTGTGTAACGAGAATTTCTAGTCCTTTGTCTAAAGCCTGAACTTGAATCCATAAAGGGCCATCTACTGTGAAGTCTTCTTCATCATGGATTTCCTCCATCATATCCCAAAAAAGCTCTTCACTGCGATCGCGATTATACCAAATCTCTTCACGATCAAAGCCTCTCTCTTCTATATCAATGTACGAGATGTAAAACTTAACTGTGTTGTCGTTAATGCGTTCGATTTCCATAAACTACCTCTCCCTTCCATCTAAGGGTACTAAAGAGCATCTGCTTCTCTCTTTAGCTTTTTCCCAGAATAACTAATAGTTATTCCTTTCTATATATTTATTGTATGATAAAAAGTCTAGAAATGAAAACATAAAGATTAGGGAAAAATAATGTTTGTTTGGTCATTCTATCTGAATTTTTAAAAATTTTCAACCTCTTAAAAACAAAAAGTGTATGAAAAAACCTCCATACTCTAGTATGAAGGTTTTTATAGTCATTAGTTGACCATTTTTTGTGCTTCAAGCAACTGGAATGTACGAACTTTTCGAGGAAGGAATCGACGAATTTCATCCTCGTTGTAGCCCACCTGCAATCGTTTCTCATCCATAATAATCGGACGGCGAAGCAGCCCTGGATTGTTTTGGATAAGCTCAAACAGATTTTGAAGCGGCAATGTCTCAAGATCCACATTTAGCTTTTGAAAAATCTTTGAACGAGTGGAGATAATCTCATCCGTGCCATCTTCAGTCATTCTTAATATTTCTTTAATTTCTTCGATGCTCAATGGCTCGGAAAAAATGTTTCTTTCGACGTATGATATTTCGTGTTCTTCTAACCAAGCTTTCGCTTTCCGGCAAGAAGTACAGCTTGGTGAAGTATATAGAGTAACCATTCCTCAATCACACTCCTTAAAAATAAAATATAATACCTGCTAATTATGAGGAATCTTAGTTCATGAAGAATTCAAAAAAGTAATCTTTTTTACATCCGGCTACGTTATGTATTATACATGAACTTAAGACTCCTGCACATAGTTTTCATTACATTGTAATAATTATCACATAATTTATTTACATAACTTTCTTTATCTAGAAATCTCATACCCAATAATTAGTCTTTATTATTAGTTACCCTTATCTTTCTAACTTAAACCTTTTTCATCATATATTTTTAAAACATTTGCTGGTTTAATAAATATCACGATGAACGAATTCAAGCGTGCCAGCTTGACCTGGCACGCTTGCTGTTTAATTTAATTCTTTTAAGATATTCGATTCTTTTGTTTCATCAATTGAAAGTACTTTTTGAACCGGATCAAACGCCTCGCCATAAATTTCTTCATCTTTATACTTGTGAATTAAACGATAGGTTTTACACATTGCTTCATAAATCATCTCTTCTGATTCATCATTCGGAGCCCAGTATAAAATCTCCATTTCATTCACTTCATTCGTTGCTAATGAGCGGCGGCGATAACCGATGCTCGATGCATGTTCAAACCCTTCACGCGCATAAAAGCGCAGGCGCTTTTCAGAGTCTGTATCTTCATAGTTTACCGGCTCCACTTCAAGGATCACCGCTTTGCCTTTTTGCTTCAGCTTATCAATAAGCTTGCGTCCTAATCCTTGCCCGCGTGCATCCTTAGAAACAAATAAATAATCAACAAACACGAAGTTGTCAAATTCCACATATATCAAGACATGATTCGGTCCTTCATCCTTGTGGTAAATATCTCCTCGTTCTTTTAAAAGCAGTTCCATATGTTCTTTCGCTTTCATTTCCTCAATAGGAAAGTATTGATTTAACTTTTCATACCAATGCAATATGCCTCTTCTCCTTTTACCGCGAGAACGCGATTCCGATATTTGTAATTAGTGAAAGAAATAATAAGGGTGTAAAACAATTAATAGGGTGTAATAATGGGGAGTGTTTACAGATCCAATTATGCTTGCCAATATGTATTTTCCCTCTTTTTCAGCTTTTAAACCCTTTTTCCTATAAAAAATAGGATCAATCCATGAAATTGATCCTAACAAGCAAAAATGCTATTATTTCAAAGGGGTATAGTCCACGTTTGGCGTATATTTATTTGATGCGTTCCAAAGCAAAAACTCATCGATTCCTTCCTCATTTAACGCTTTAATTTGAGCTTCAACTTCTTGTGGGCCGTATTTTATATAATTTCCCGCTCCCAGCCACGAGGCGGTAAAGTCCTGCAGCCATGGGCGAGAGACAGGAGGAGATTTCAGCTCTGACAATTTTTTATTTTCGACTTTCGCATATTCTTTCATCAGCCTATACGGCTCTAAGTCAGGTTTGGAAATTCCAAAATAAGAAGTCCAATGACTTGGATAAACCATGGAAGAAATGACATCCACATGTTCTGAGATTTTGGAGAAGTTCTGACCGATTCCAGGAGCTTCTGGCAATGTTGCTGAATAACCGAAAATATCTACAGACACTTGGACATCATACGGCTTCAGTTCTTTGCGCGCATAGGCAACAAAGTCAGTGACTGCCTGGACTCTTCGCTGAACGGAATCATGCTTGGAATTCTTGTAGTTACCCTCACTATAAGTTAAATCTTTGTCTCTTGTTTCGAACCCTTCCGGAAAGCGGACATAGTCAAACTGAATTTCTTTAAAACCCATTTTTGCCGCTTCTTTCGCAATCCCAATATTATAATCCCACACATCTTTTACAAATGGATTGACAAAAGATTCGCCGCTGCCATTGGACCATACGGAACCATTTTGTGTAAAAGACCATTCAGGTTTCTTATTAGCGAGATTCGTATCTTTAAAGACGACCACCCTAGCAATCGGATACACCTGCTGTTTTTCCATTTGCTTCAGCATTTGACGAGGATCTTTAATGAAATTTTTGCTGATATCCTGATATGGTGAATCGGCATCCGGTTTGTATGTAAGGTTTCCCCAGTCATCTTTTATATCGATGACCATTGCATTCAGTTCTGTTTGTTCCATAAGCTGCATTAATTGGTTAAAGCGGCCGCCTCCTGCCGAATGACCAGTTACATACACGCCTCTGACAGCATCTGGATAAGTAAATTCCAATCCGCTGTCATGTATAAAACGCGTCATATTTGCTGGAATTTCCTTGCCCACATCAGGAATCGGACGCTCTTTAAATTCCTTCATACCTGCAGCAAACGCATGTTGCCCGGGAGATAAGAACGGAATGAAACTTAACAAGCTAACAGCCGTCCACTTTTTCCACTTCTTCATAGTTAATCCTCTCCTTTCTATCCTTTTTTACCCAACTAAACCTGCTATTACTCTACTATCTCCGCCTTTTTAATCAAACAAAAAAGTGACCGGAGCTGCCGGTCACTTTTTTCTCATTTATAAGAAGCTTTATATTCTGCAAATTCTTTCTCCGAACAATAAACAAAGTGGCCCGGAGCGATCTCTCTCATTTCTACTTGATCTTCACTTGTATATTGATGATCCGCCGGGTTATAGGTTTTTCTGATCCGATTTCTTTCGTAGTCCGGGTCGGGAAGCGGAATGGCAGATAACAATGATTGAGTGTATGGATGCATTGGATTTTTGTATAGCACATCACTTGGTGCAAGCTCGACTAATTTACCAAAATACATGACTCCAATACGGTCACTGATATATTTCACCATAGACAAGTCATGAGCAATAAACAAATAGGTCAATCCTTTTTCCTTTTGGAGCTTCTGCATCAAGTTAACTACTTGTGCTTGAATGGATACATCTAGTGCCGAGATAGGTTCATCTGCTATGATAAAATCCGGTTCTACCGCCAATGCTCTCGCAATTCCTAAACGCTGGCGCTGACCGCCTGAAAATTCATGAGGATATCGATTGGCATGCTCACGGTTTAAACCAACTGTCTCAAGCAAGGAGTACACTTTGTCCATTCTTTCTTTTTTCGTTTTAGCCAGCCCATGAATATCAATCCCCTCAGCAATAATGTCAGCAACTTTCATCCGGGGATTAAGGGATGCATAAGGATCCTGAAAAATCATTTGCATTTTGCGGTTAAACTGTTTAAGCTCTGCCTTGGATTTTTTGCCGTGTACATTCTCTCCATTAAACAGCACCTCACCGTCGGTCGCATCGTACAAGCGAATGATCGATCGTCCCGTGGTCGACTTTCCGCAGCCGGATTCGCCAACAAGACCCAGTGTTTCTCCCTTGTAAATATCGAACGAAATATCATCCACCGCTTTGACCATATTCGGTTTGCCTTCATTGAAGTATTGTTTAAGGTGTTTAATTTCCAGCAATTTTTCAGTCATTTTATCGTACCTCCTTGACAAGCACCGGTTCTTTAAAGTTCCCTGGCATTGGGCGCAGGTTCTGCTGTACATTCACAGGAGGTTCAATGGCTGGTGCCTGCGGGTGCAGAAGCCAAGATTTCACGAAGTGTGTATCCGATACTTGATAGACCGGTGGCTCTTGTTCAAAGTCGATCTGCAGCGCAAATTCACTTCTTAAGGCAAATGCATCACCCTTCGGCGGATTCAATAGATCAGGAGGAGTTCCCGGTATGGCTTGCAGAGCCATTCCCTCATCAATGTCTAGACTTGGCATTGATGATAACAGCCCCCACGTATACGGGTGACGAGGGTCGTAGAAGATTTCATCCACTGTACCCGTTTCCACAATTTGTCCGCCATACATGACAGCTACCCTGTCAGCTACATTAGCCACCACCCCAAGATCATGGGTAATAAAGATAATGCCTGTATCAATTTTTTTCTGCAGATCTTTCATCAGTTCTAGAATTTGAGCTTGAATCGTCACATCCAACGCGGTTGTCGGTTCATCAGCAATCAAGATTTTCGGGTTGCAGGCAAGAGCGATTGCAATGACGACCCGCTGGCGCTGTCCACCGGAAAACTGATGCGGATATTGCTTAATGCGCTGCTCCGGATTCGGCAGACCAACTAGCGTCAATAACTCGATTGCTCGCTTTCTTGCTGCATCTTTACTCATCTTCTGATGTTTAATCAGCGGCTCCATCACTTGCTTTCCTACTGTCATCGTCGGATTCAAAGAGGTCATGGGATCTTGAAAAATCATCGAGATTTCTTTTCCTCTTACTTTTTCCATGTCTTTTTCTGAAAGTCTCGCTAAATCCCGACCTTCAAAAAGGATCTGTCCTTCCTTAATTCGGCCGGGAGGATTTGGAATAAGTCTCATTAAGGCTTTCGTCGTAACGGATTTCCCAGAACCAGACTCCCCAACAATAGCCAGAGTTTCTCCTTTTTCTAAGTGAAAATCGACGCCTCGCACCGCTTTGACTTCTCCCGCATGCGTATCGAAGGAGACGTGCAAATTTTGTACATCTAATATTTTGTTCATGGCTGTATTCTCCTTCCTCAACATTATTTACGCATTTTCGGATCAAGTGCATCTCGAAGTCCATCTGCGAGCAAGTTAAAGCTTAAAATCAGCAGACTGATGATAACAGATGGAATGATCAGCATATGCGGATAGACTTGCAAAGATTTAAACCCGTCATTTACTAATGAACCAAGAGATGCTTCCGGCGGACGAATTCCGAGACCGATGAAGCTTAAGAATGCTTCTGTGAAAATGGCGCTTGGAATGGTAAACATAGTAGTAACAATAATTGGACCCATCACATTTGGCATTAAATGTTTCCAGATCAATCGGCTGTTCGAAGCACCTAACGTACGAGATGCTAAAACGAATTCTTGGTTTTTTAATTTTAAGAATTGACCGCGGACAATCCGAGCCATACTCACCCAGCCTGTAATAACCATCGCCATTGTGATGGAGAATATACCTGGTTCAAAAATTAAGATAAAAAGAATAACCACAATTAAATGCGGAATACCCATTAAGATTTCAATAATACGCTGCATGATATTATCGACACGGCCGCCGTAGAATCCAGAGATTCCTCCATATGCGATTCCAATTATAAAGTCAATAACAGCAGCCAAGACACCGATGTATATCGAAATACGCGTTCCATACCATGTTCTTGTCCATAGATCTCGTCCAAGATCATCGGTACCAAACCAGTAGGATTCTTTTACGTTTCTTGCTTCATACATATCAAAGCCGTCTTTATCTTTGCCGTCAAATGGAAGCCAAGAGATATCTGCCAATGCTTCTACCTTAGGCGGCAATTTCGCATGCATGATATTTTGTTCTTTATACGTATATTTGTTCATTGAAGGGCCAAAGATGGCCATAAATGTAATAATCGCGATCAAGATTAAGCCAACAATCGCCCCTTTATTTCCTTTGAGGCGAAGCCAGGCATCCTGCCAGAAGTTTAAACTGGGTCTGCCAATCTTCTCCGCGTCATGTTCAGGCCGGTCAACTTTTCGAAAAAGCTCTTGCGGATATTCTGTCTGTGTATTGATGTTATCTGATTTCATTATTTCTTCCCTCCTCCACTTATACGGATCCGCGGATCAATCACTCCGTACAGAATATCGACAACGAAGATGATAAAAATAAATAACACACTGTAGAATAGTGTGACGCCCATGATCACAGTAAAGTCATTGGTCATGATGGAGCGGACAAATTGCTCCCCAATTCCGGGAATTCCGAATATCCGTTCAATGACCAAAGAGCCAGTCATAATATTTACAGCTAATGGACCCAATAACGTTATGATTGGTATGAGTGCATTACGAACCGCATGTTTAACCATAATCCCCGTGCCGCTGATTCCTTTTGCTCTAGCAAGCATAATATAGTCAGAGCTCAGGACTTCTAGCAGTTCAGATCTCATGTAACGGGCAACCGTTGCGATAACAAATACGGATAAGGCAATGGTCGGCAGAACCGTATACTCAAAGCCTTCCCATGCAGCAACTGGAAAAAGCTGATATTGAACAGCTAAATAATATTGAAGGAATCCTGCAAAAACGAACGATGGGATGGATATTCCCAAAACAGCGATAGTCGTAGCTCCATAATCAACAATAGTATTGTGTTTTAATGCAGCTAAGACGCCTAGAATGATTCCAACAATGGTTCCTAATATGATGGCCTGCAAACCTAAATGTGCAGAAGGACCAATTCGTTCAGTAATCATTTTAGTAACCGAACGATTATCATATTGGAAGGATAAACCTAAATCACCTTGGAGTAAATTCGTCATATAATTGACGTATTGAACAGGGAGAGGGTCATTTAAGCCATATTTGTCTAAGATGATTTCTTGCTGTGCCGGGCTTAATTTCTCTTGATTAGTTAGTGGCGATCCTGGCAGGAGCTTCATAAGGAAGAAGGTAATCGTTGCAATAATCAGTAGTGTGATAAACATATATATTACTCGTTTAATGGTGTACTTTAACATAGATAGCCCCCCTTTGATTTCGGGTGTTTCGACAAGTTTCGATAAATTTTCTTTTTATTCAGATTTTTTGTCCCTTTTCAGGGAAAAAGGAGAGCATATGCCGATTAGCATATCTCTCCCTTTTTTATTTCAGCAAGCAATACTTATTTGATTTCTGTCCATTTGAAAGAGAAATCGGCTCCCACTTTATGGATTAAGATACCATCCACATGCGGCGTTCTTAAGTAAGCTCTTGATCTTTGATAGATAGGAGCAATTGCTGCATCATCTTCTAAAAGAATCTTTTCAGCTTTTACTAAAGCATCCCAGCGCTTTTCAGGCTCTAAAAGTAAAGTTGTTTTAGAGTCTTGAATTAATTTATCAAATTCTGGATTTGAGTAACCTTGCTGGTTGTGTGCACCGTTTGTGACAAACATATCCATGAACGTCATCGGATCTAGATAATCTGGACCCCATCCGCCAAGAGATACTTCATAGTTCATTTTTGTTTCAAGATCTAGCTTTTGTTTAAACGGCTGCTGCTTAATGTTTACAGTTAAGCCTTCAAGGTTTGTTTCAAGCTGTTCTTTTAAATATTCGCCTACTTTTTTAGATACATCATCATCATAGTTTAAAAGCTCGATCGTCACTTGGTCTTGGCCAAGAGCTTTCTTTGCTTTTTCCCAATGATCTTTTGCTTTTTTCGCATCTGTTTTCAAGTACTCGCCGCCAGTTTCACGGAAGTCTTTCCCGTCTGGACCTTCAACAAAGTCTTGAGGAACAAAGTAGTTAGCTGGTTTAGATCCATTATTTAAAATAACGTCGGTAATACCTTTCTTATCAAAGCCCATTGCAATGGCTTTTCTTGCATCGACATTCTTAAGAGCTTCATTTTTTGTTTGGTTCATACGCAAGAAGAAAAGAGTTGCTTCTTGGTGATTGAAGAATCCTTCGTTCTCTTTGTACTTATCAACGAATTCAGAGGACAATTTGATTTGATCTACATCGCCGCTCTCGAAAAGGTTTACGTCTGTTTGTGTATCTTTTACAATTTTTGTATTGATTTGTTCAAGTTTAACTGTTTCTGCGTCCCAGTACTCTGGGTTTTTCTTCATAACGAACTTGTCTTCATGTTTCCATTCAGCCAATGTAAACGGTCCATTGTATACCGTTGTATTGGCTTCAAGACCAAATTGATCGCCTTGCTCTGTTACAAACTTTTCATTTTGAGGCATGAATGTACCAAATGTTAATAATTCTTTAAAGTAAGGAACAGCATTTTCCAGCTGAACTTCAAGTGTTTTTTCATCAAGTGCTTTAACACCTAGTTCTTCCGGCTTCATTTTGCCTTCATTTACTGCTTGCGCATTTTTAAGATCGTACATTATGTACGCATACTCTGCAGCTGTATCAGGATTAAGCGCTTTCTTCCATGCATATTCAAAGTCATTCGCTGTGACAGGGTCACCGTTAGACCATTTCGCATCTCTGATTTTGAACTTCCATGTCTTACCGTCTTCGCTGACTTCAGGCTCGCCTTCCGCCATACCGTCAGTCGCCTTGTCATCTTTGTCCAAACGGTAAAGACCTTCCATTGTGTTATTTAATACATTAAAAGATACCGCATCTGTTGCTAAAACAGAGTCCATAGACGGGATGTCTTGTGTTTCTGTTAATTTCAAAACGTTTTCTTTCTTACCAGAAGTTTTTTCTCCGCCTTCTTCTTTCTTTTCACTACCGCCGCCGCAAGCAGCTAAGAAAGTGCTCATTGCAAGCAAAAGTACGAGAAAAAGTGCAAAACTTTTCTTTTTCAACTCAATGACCCCCTTACAATAATATATCTTCTAATTTTTCAGAAGATTGCATTACTAATTATATAATAGTTCTTAATTTTTTTGCAATAATTATTTTATATTTTATTAACAATTTTGTCACAATTAAAACAGTTCACCAACTTAGGCTAATACGCCTATTCCACTGCAAAACTTTTTTACTGAATACCAATTCACCGCATTAAAGCGCTTTCATACCCAATGTTTGTAATAATATAAATTTGATTATTGTTTTCAAAGAATAGTAATTAATTTGTCCATTTTGAATTTTAAGGATATTTCTTACTATATATATGATCTGAGATTTTCCAGCCGCTTTTATACAGTTGAACGAATCCCCCTTTTTCGCTATACTTTGTTTGTTTCAATCACATGAAGGTCGGTGAACATTAATGAAACCTCTTCTATTAGGACTCATGATCATTGGATTAATTCTCGTCACCTCACTTGCAGGTTCACTCTTTCTTGACCCCTTCTTACTAAGTTTTCTCAATATCTCTTTTTTTATTTCACTTTTTGTCACGATGCTGGGGGCTAGTTTATTTGTGGTAGAAAAAGGATTTTTCAATGGAATCACTTACAGCTTTAAACGTTTACGAAGATCTTCGTCTGAAGGAAAGTATATTTCCCAATTCGATTCACTCGATGATACAGAAGACATTCATATCGAGCACCCCAAACAAAGAATCTACAAGTGGACATACCCGTTGTTAGCTGGAGGAGGCTTCATAGCCGTACTGGATATCCTCATTGCTTATTTCTCGGTATCTTGAAAGTTGCGTGCCATTTGTTTATAATTTTTACCATGAAGAAGTGGAGGAACATACTATATGGAAACAATATTTTCAGGGATTCAGCCTAGTGGCACGATTACATTAGGAAATTACATAGGGGCACTAAAGCAATTCACAGAACTTCAAGATGATTACAATTGCTATTTCTGTATTGTCGATCAGCACGCAATAACTGTGCCCCAAGACAGGCTGCAGTTAAGAAAAAATATTAAGAGCTTGGCTGCTCTTTATTTAGCTGTTGGAATTGATCCAGAGAAAGCCACGCTATTTATACAATCAGAAGTTCCGGCTCATGCGCAAGCCGGCTGGATGCTTCAGTGTGTCGCTTATATTGGCGAGCTTGAAAGAATGACTCAGTTTAAAGATAAGTCTACTGGAAAAGAAGCTGTTTCGGCAGGCCTCTTGACTTATCCGCCGCTGATGGCCGCAGATATTCTGTTATATGGTACAAACCTAGTGCCGGTAGGAGAAGACCAGAAGCAGCATTTAGAATTAACAAGGGACTTGGCAGAGCGTTTTAACAAAAAATATAATGATATCTTTACAGTTCCTGAAGTAAGAATTCCTAAAGTGGGCGCACGCGTGATGTCTCTCCAAGATCCATTGCGCAAAATGAGCAAGTCTGATCCGAACTCAAAAGCGTTTATCACTCTGCTTGATGAACCTAAGCAGATCATTAAGAAGATTAAAAGCGCAGTAACGGATTCTGAAGGAATTGTGACTTTCGATAAAGAAAATAAACCAGGCATTTCGAATTTACTTTCGATCTATTCCATTTTGGAAAATAAAACAGCAGCGGAACTTGAGCAGCAATATGAGGGCAAAGGCTACGGAGATTTCAAATCTGATTTAGCAGAAGTGGTGGTTCGTCACCTCGAGCCCGTACAAAAACGCTATTATGAATTAATTGAATCAGATGAACTGGACCGCATTTTAGATGCTGGAGCTGAAAAAGCGAACTATACAGCGAATAAAATGCTTAAGAAAATGGAAAAAGCGATGGGTCTAGGCCGGAAAAGATAATCAAAGCAAAAAGGAAGGGAGTCTCCCCTTCCTTTTTTTATTTGGTTGATTCATTTACTTTTGTGTCCATTTCTACTTCCCATAGCTTTTCAAAAAATGGCTGGCCTTTAATTAAGTTCTCACAAAGCCTCTGGTGGCTAAGTGTCCACCCTTCCTTTACTTCACCATAGAACATATCTTTCGCTTCTTCAAAATTCATCTTTTGAATCTGTTTATACTTATCCGGAGCCCATTCCGTATACCAATAGCGGATTTCTGCTGTATTTTTGGATGAAAACAGCTGGTCAAGCGCCATAAACAGCAATTGTTTCAACTGTCTTTCTTTTCGGGTTAAACCATTCACATAGTCAGGATTTAAAGAAAGGATATGATAATCCTTATTTTGAACACCTGTCTCAAAGTCGTAGTGAGTTGCCGTATAGTTTCGAGTCATTTCATAGACAAGCTGTTCCTGCCGCGGTACAAGTCGGCTTTTTCGAACAGGAATGCCATAGCCCATTGTATCTACCGCTAGAATACCTGTCCCATCTGAGACAACAAAGCAGTATTCGAGCTGCACTCTTTCATGATTCTTTCGTAAAAACGCTTTCTTTTTTACATCCTCTAGGAGTTGCTTCGGCAGTTCCGCAAGGTCATTCTCAATATAATGAAATAAGTTTTCTTCTATAATTACTACAGGAACTTGATCCAATAATTCAATTGCATCATCTTTGCGCCACTCGTGAAAATGGCAAATGTTATAACTGTTTTCTTCCCCTTCGAACCAATTCACCCAGACATCATGAAGATATAACATAATGAACCTCCTCACTTCTTCAACTATTTGTCTAAAAGTATGGGCAAAATCGAGTAAAAATATTCCTTTATCGGCTTATATTTCTTTATCCTTTCATCGCTTTGAAGGAATTAAAGTTGAGAAAGTCAGGAGAAAAACCCCTGCTACTAAGAAATAGCACTCTGTCCTTCCGGCAATGTAAGCAAAGTACTCTTCCATCGTTAATCCCGCTGCTAGTAAATTTAAATACATGATACAGCTAACTCCGCCTATGACTGAAAGTCCAAACCCTAGTAAAAAAAAGAACAGTCTAATTGCCATGTACTTCGTCCTTTTAACTATTTTTTTTGGTATCTGCTTGTCCTATATATGTATGATTTAATTAAAAAAACATGCAAAAAAAGAGTAAATAAAGAGCCGCAGCCATTTATTTACTCTCTTCTTTTATTATTTATTAGTTACCTTCGTTCCATTTCTTCAAGGCAATGGTAGCGTTATGTCCGCCGAAGCCAAGTGAATTGCTGATTGCGACTTTAATATCCTTTTCAACTGCTTCATTTGGAAGATAATTCAGATCACATTCTGGATCAGGTGTTTCTAAATTGATTGTTGGAGGCATGATGCCATTCTTAAGCGCCATTGCAGTAAAGATCGCTTCGATTCCGCCTGCTGCTCCAAGCAAATGACCTGTCATAGATTTTGTTGAACTGATGGATAATTTGTGTGCATAGTCGCCAAACACTCGCTTAATCGCCATCGTTTCAAATTTATCGTTGTATGGCGTGCTTGTCCCATGAGCGTTAATATAGTCGACATCTTCAGGAGCTAAGCCGCCGTCTTCAATCGCTAATTTCATCGCACGAGCGCCGCCTTCTCCGCCTGGTGATGGTGCTGTAATATGGTGGGCATCCCCTGTTGCGCCGTATCCAACGATCTCGGCATAAATTTTTGCCCCGCGTTTCACTGCATGCTCCAACTCTTCTAAAACCATAATGCCTGCGCCTTCACCCATGATAAATCCACTGCGGTTAGCATCAAATGGACGGCTGGCTGTTTTCGGATCAGGATTAGTAGATAATGCTGTGTTGGCACAGAAACCTGCCATGGACATTTGGGTAATTGGAGCTTCAGCACCGCCAGTGATCATTGCGTCTGCATCACCGCGCTGAATGACTTTAAATGCGTCTCCAATCGAGTTCGTTCCTGTCGCACAAGCTGTTACCGTACATGAATTGACCCCTTTTGCACCCAGGTAAATCGAAACTTGTCCAGCTGCCATATCAGGAATCATCATTGGCACGAAGAATGGGCTGACACGTCTGTAGCCGCGCTCCATAAATGTTTTATACTGCTGCTCAAATGTTTCCATTCCGCCAATTCCAGAACCAACCCATACACCAATGCGCTCAGCGTTTGATTCATCAATGGTTAAATCAGCATCTTCAACAGCCATCTTCCCTGCTGCCACCGCATATTGCGTAAAGCGATCCATCTTACGCGCGTCTTTTTTATCAAAATACTGCTCAGGATCAAAATCTGTAATTTCAGCGGCTACTTTCGCCGGGTAATCATCCGGATTTACTCTTGTCAGCGGTTTAATTCCGCTTACTCCTTTAATAACATTTGACCAAGCTTCTTCTAATGTGTTTCCTACAGGCGAGATAATTCCAAGCCCCGTAATTACTACTCTGCGCTTTTCCATGATTCCACTCCTTTAATAATATAACCAAACGGTTTTCCTATCTATATGGACTTATCGTCCCCATCTCATGGCAATGGCGCCCCAGGTTAACCCGCCGCCGAACCCTACCATGACTAATAAATCATCGTCTTTAATGTTGCCTGCTTCGATTTCCTCCATAAAGGTTAACGGTATGGAGGCCGCTGATGTATTTCCATATTTATTAATTGTGACTGACATTTTCTCTTTCGGGAGGTTCAATCTTTCCCTTGCCGCCTCCATAATTCGGATATTCGCTTGATGAGGCAGGAGGAAATCTACATCTTCCTTTTGATATCCTGCTTTTTCAATCACGTTTACACATGATTCCCCCATTTGGCGCACAGCGAATTTATAAACTTCACGGCCGTTCATTTTGACGAACTCTTCTTGATACAAATGCTTTAACCCAGAACCGTCTGCACCAAGTTCAAATGAGAGAATCCCTCTTCCTTCTGATACTTGTCCGACAACAGCCGCTCCTGCTCCATCTCCAAACAAAACAGCGGTATTACGGTCATTCCAGTCGAGGATTTTAGATAGCTTTTCTACACCTACCACCAGCACATATTTATACGTGCCAGTTTCCACAAATTGCTTAGCTGTAATTAAACCATACATAAAACCTGCACATGCTGCACTAATATCCATGGCTGCTGCATGTTTGGCTCCAATTTGATCTTGAATCATGCAGGCAACTGATGGAAATCGGTAATCAGGAGTAACGGTGGCTACTAGAATTAATCCAATATCTTCTGGTGATATCCCAGCCTGTTCAATTGCTTTCTTAGCAGCTTCCACTCCCATATCAGACGTTTCAATATCGTCTCCAGCTATTCTTCTCTCTTCAATTCCAGTGCGTGAACGAATCCATTCATCTGATGTATCCATTACCTTTTCTAAGTCATGATTGGTGACAACCTTTTCAGGAACATAGCGTCCCATTCCAATTACCCCAGCATTCATAAAGGTTTCCCCTTCTTTCGACTTCTATTTATATATGTACTATCAATTATTATGACTTGGTACTAATTTTACTGAAAATATACTGAATTTGCAACCATATTTTCATGAGAGATTCCTATGATTTTCGAGATCATTCCGCAAAAACAGCCCCTATGAATCTCCAAGAATCAGCACGTTGAGCCAAAATAAAAAAGCCTCAAACACATATATATGTTCAAGGCCTCACTTTAATTGTTACTCACTCTTTGCATCTTGCTTGCCTAATTCATAAGCTTCGTTCATGACGTTTAAAAATAGTCCCATAAATGGTTCCATTAAATTCATTGAAAATTCAATACCTGAATCCTTTAATTTCTCTTGTGCCTCTGGCAAATATTTCATAGCAATTTGCATAAATTCCATATTTTTATTTTCGTTCATTATGATTTCCTCCAGCTATTTATTTGGCAGCTTCCCAGTATCAATATACCGGTCCACATATTCAACTAATTGGTCAGCAAACTCTTTGTCTATATGGGAATTAAATTCTGACATGGAAATAACCCCATCTGAAAAATCAAATGACAGGTTCCCTGATTTTAACTCATTCTCGGCAAAGCGTTGAGCGATGAGCAAGTATAACTTATCTACATGCTGAATTGTACTTGTTAACACCGTATCTTCCCCAAGCTCCGATTGATCAGAGACATAACCAATTGCATACAGCTGATTTTCTTTCAGCCTTTCGATAACAGGTACATTATAACCATCTCCCGCAGGATATACAACATCAACGTTTTTCTTCATCATCCCGTCAAGAATGAGGAGTGCTTTATCTTCATCATCCCAGTCATTTACATATTCTATAAGAATCTGTATATCCTTATTTTCAAACTTAGCCCCTTCAACAAAACCTTTGATTTCTGGCTGCCATTTGTAAGAGGCGATGATACCGATCGTTTCTGTTTTCGAGGCATGAGCGGCGGTCATTCCACCAAAAAATCCCATGGCATGACTGTCAAATTTTAAACTTGTCGTATTTTTTTCGGCGGCTTGTCCGTTAAAACTGACGAAGTGCATATCCGGGTATTCTGGAGCAATTTTATTAAAAAACTCGGCATATTCCATTCCATGGCCAAAAACTAAATTAACCCCTTTATGCGAGAATTCTTCAATTGCTCGTTCAGTCAGTATTTGTGAATCAATTCTTTCTTTATAATAAACATCCACGCCATATTCAGCTTCAATTTTCAGCATGCCTTTATAGCCTTTGGTTCCCCAAACTTGGTCACTGATTGTATCTGTTACCAGTAAGCCGACACTTTCAAGTTCTCCTTTATCAGCCTCATTCGAACACCCTGGTACGATTGATACAAGCAATATAATTAAGATCATGATCCACTTATTAATCATCCAATTCCAATGCCCCTTTTATATACATACGTGCCACACTCTTCCATTTTACTGAAACTAGGTTCAGATAAAAAGCAAAAGTTATTTATTAATTGTTTGAATCATTCACAAGAGATTTCACGAAATGTTTACATATTCAAATAATCCTTTAACGAGCTGAAATTTTTCTTTCTACTTGCCTCTTTTTTGTGCTAAGATTAAGTTTAGATTACATATTTACTTTTTATTGAAGGAGGGGAAACAATGCAATTTATTATGACGTTTTTCTGGACATTCTTATTGGCAGAAATGGTGACTTATGTAGTAAGTTCAATGAACGGAGCACCATTCCATTTCGAAATCGGCTTATTATTAGGTGTGATCGTCACTGTTTTAATATTTGTTTTAACAGCTCTTATTCCGAACGATCCGGTGGATGAGCATTAATTTATTCACATTATAAAAGGTTAGCGGCTACTATCGCCGCTAACCTTTTTTGTGTCCTTATTTAATCACCAGGCTACCATTTTCAACATCGACTATGATCTCTTCTTGAGGAGAAACCTGACCCGCAATGATCGCGCGTGCAAGCTTCGTTTCAATTTCACGCTGGATAAATCGCTTTAAAGGACGGGCGCCGTAAACAGGGTCGAATCCTTCCTTGGCAATATACATTTCTGCCTCTTTAGTCACCTTCATTTTCATTTGCTGGTCTTTCAGCCTGCTCTCTAAGCCTTTCAGCATTTTGCCCGCAATGCCTTGAATATTGTTTAAACTAAGCGGTTTAAACAGAACTATATCATCGACGCGGTTTAAAAATTCCGGACGGAAATGCTGCCGGAGCTGCTGCATCACTAAGTCTTTTGTTTCTTCCTGGATCTCTTCTTCATTTTCTTTACGGTCTAACAAGTAAGATGAACCAATGTTCGATGTCATGATGACCACTGTGTTTTTACAGTCAACCGTCCGGCCTTGTGAATCCGTAATCCGGCCATCATCAAGCATTTGCAGAAGAATATTAAACACTTCCGGGTGAGCTTTTTCTATTTCATCCAAGAGAACGACTGAATAAGGTTTTCTTCTCAGCGCTTCCGTCAGCTGGCCGCCTTCTTCAAATCCGACATATCCTGGAGGTGCGCCAACTAAACGGGAAACAGAATGCTTCTCCATATATTCAGACATATCGATCCGAATCATTTGCTCCTCACTGTCAAACAATGTGTGGGCAAGTGTTTTAGCTAATTCGGTTTTCCCCACGCCAGTCGGACCTAAGAAGATAAAGGAACCAATCGGGCGGTCAGGATCTTTAATACCGGCACGCGCTCTTAGTACGGCATCGCTTACTAACTGAACTGCTTCTTCCTGGCCAACGACACGCTCATGCAAAATCTGTTCAAGGCGCAGCAGCTTTTCCCGTTCTCCTTCAACAAGTCTAGTCACCGGTATGCCTGTCCAGCGCGCCACAATTCCAGCAATCTCTTCTTCTGTCACTTCTTCTCGCAGAAGACGGTTCTCATTTTCTTCTGATTCCGCTGTCTCTCTCTCAAGATCTTGCAGTTCCTTTTCAGCCGAAGGAATTTTGCCGTGGCGAAGTTCTGCGGCCTTATTTAAGTCATAGCGGCTTTCAGCATCTTCAAGCTCTCGTCTAAGTTTCTCAAGGAGTTCTCTTTTTTCCTGAATGCGTCCAATCGCTTCCTTTTCCCCCTGCCACTTCGCATGCATTTCATTCGCTTTTTCCTTTAAGTTAGCCAGCTCTTTCTGAAGCTGCTCAAGCCTCGCCTTGCTTCCGGCGTCCGTTTCCTTCTGAAGAGCGGCTTCTTCAATTTCAAGCTGCATCACTCTGCGGGTGACTTCGTCAAGTTCACTCGGCATCGAATCAATTTCTGTTCGGATCATTGCACATGCTTCGTCTACTAGATCAATGGCTTTATCAGGAAGAAAACGATCCGTAATGTAGCGGTTTGACAGGGCCGCTGCTGCCACGATTGCCCGGTCATGAATATTGACGCCGTGATGGATTTCAAAACGCTCTTTCAACCCGCGCAGAATGGATACAGTATCCTCTACAGTGGGTTCCTGAACTAACACCTGCTGGAAACGGCGTTCAAGAGCTGGATCTTTCTCAATGTATTTGCGATGTTCTTCTAGAGTCGTAGCTCCTATACAGTGGAGTTCTCCGCGGGCAAGCATCGGCTTCAGCATATTCCCTGCATCCATCGCTCCCTCCGTTTTACCTGCTCCAACGATCGTATGAAGCTCATCAATGAACAGCAAAATTCTGCCGTCGCTTTTTTTCACTTCAGTTAAAACCGCTTTTAAACGCTCTTCAAACTCTCCCCGAAACTTTGCCCCTGCAATAAGCGAGCTCATGTCTAAAGCAAAAATGGTTTTATCCTTTAATCCATCCGGCACATCCTTTCTGACAATCCTTTGTGCCAGCCCTTCTACAATCGCCGTTTTCCCTACTCCCGGCTCACCAATTAGAACCGGGTTGTTTTTTGTTTTTCTTGATAAAATTCGAATGACATGTCGAATTTCATTGTCTCGTCCAATGACCGGATCTAACTTTCCTGACCGCACTTCTTCCACTAAATCACGCCCGTATTTTGTTAATGCTTCATAACTAGTTTCTGGCTGCTGTGATGTCACTTTATGGTTCCCCCTTATTTCAAGTATTGTTTTTTCTAAATGCTCCTTACTTAACTGTTCATTACGCAAAAATTGCTGCATTGTCCTGCTAGTTATTTCAGGCAAAGCGACAGCCACATGTTCAACAGAAAGATAATCATCTTCCCATTTAGATTTATACCGATCAGCTTGATCAAGCAATGTCTGCAAGTCAGAGGACAAATAGGCTCCATATTTTATTCCATCTCCAGAAACGACTGGCTTCTTCTTTAACTCCTGCTGTACAAATGACAGCCAGCTGCTCTTCTTGCTCCCTGCCCTTTCCATGATTCTCATGAAAAAACTGTCTTCCCGGGCAGCGAGTACCAATAACAGATGCTCTATGCCTATTTCAGTATGTTCCCTTTCCTTTGCAACGGTTTGAGCTTCGGCCAATCCTTCCTGCATCGTGTACGTCATACGCTCTATATTCAACTTCCTCACCTCTTTGACCTTTCTTGACTATTAAAGATATTATATTCCGCTCACCTAATTTCTGTAAAGCTATTTGAATTGAACGAAATATCTTTTATTTCATTCCCCTTTTCCCTCTCACATATCAATTATTAATTTTTATTTAAATAGATAAACAGTCTATTTACTTTTTCATTCATGCTCATGTTAAATTAGATAGGTGAAACTATTAGATGGAGGATTTATTAAATGGATGATGTATATTTATTAGTAAAATATTTGTTTTTAGGCTTATTTCAAGGCTTTACTGAACCCATCCCTATTTCTTCAAGCGGACATTTACAGCTTGCCAAGTATTTTTTCGATATTGAGATAAAAGGGCTTACCTTTGATTTAATGGTGAATTCAGCATCATTGCTTGCCGTATTAGCTATTTACCGGGCTGATATTATGAGAATTGCTTTTAATGGCTTAAATTATGTTAAACATAAGCGTCCGGAAGATCGATCAGAGTTCATGTTTATCATTTACCTAATCATTGCGACCATCCCAGCAGGCGTTATCGGTGTCGTATTCGGAGATTTTATCGAAGACAAATTATCATCCGTACGAACGGTAGCCATTACTTTAATCATCACCGGCGTGGCACTATGGACCATTAGAAATCTGCGCGGACGCAAGAATGATGGGGATATGTCTATAAAAGATGCATTGATTATCGGATGTGCCCAAGCGGTCGCATTAATCCCTGGCATCAGCCGTTCAGGAGCAACAATCGTAGCTGCCATGGGTCTTGGAATGAAACAAGAAACTGCCTTGCGTTTTTCTTTCTTATTATTCATTCCGGTAAGTTTAGGCGGAATGATATTAAGTTTCTCTGATATTCTTCAAGATCCCCACTTACAGGAATTAGCCATTCCTTATACACTGGCTTTTATCGGCTCCTTTGTCATGTCCTATTTTTCATTAAAATGGTTTATGAATATTATGGCACAGGGAAATTTAAAATATTTTGCTATTTACTGTTTCATCGTCGGTCCTTTAGTTCTGCTATTCTTATGATGTCTTGCAAAAAATTTGCTGTTGTTTAATCCATTTCATACTATTAAAATAGGATTAACATAAAAATACATTTAAGAAGGATGATCCGATGTCCACTGCCCCTTCTATAAAAAATTCAATGAAAGAGCTGTTTGAGGGAGAAAGAATCACACGCAGCTTTCGTAAAGGCGAATATGTATTTCAGCAAGGATCACCGGCAAAAGAACTGTTCCTCCTATTGCACGGAAAAGTTCAAATAGGAAAACTCATTCCCGATGGCCGAGAATTGTCATTGAGGATTTGCGGCAAGGATGATATCTTGGCAGAATTTGCTTTTTTTGACCAAGATACCTCCTATCTCTCTAACGCTAAAGTGTTAGAAGATGCAGAAGTACTGGTGATCACGAAGGAATATATGGAGGAGCAGCTATCTGCCCACCCTTCTAGAATGGTCAAGTGGTTTCAGCATTCACAGATTGAACACCTGAAGACACAATCTAAGCTGCGGGATTTAATCTTGCATGGAAAAAAAGGAGCTGTCTACTCCACGCTGATACGATTATGCAATACCTTTGGAAAACAGACAGCTGATGGGATCACCCTCGATATTTCTCTTACTAATCAAGAAGTGGCCAGCCTGTGTGGAACTTCACGAGAAGTGGTCAACCGAATGCTAAGTGAACTCAAAAAAGAAAATGTTGTAGTAACAAAAGACAGTCAGCTGATTATTCAAAATCTGGATTATTTAAAAGAAGCGATCGACTGCGACAACTGCCCAATTGAAATATGCCAGATTGATTAATTCTACTTAAAAAGATCCTCCACAGACTAGCTGCGGAGGATCTTTTTTTAATGATGGCTTAGCGGATTCCAAGCGCGATTTTTGCATAGCGCGACATTTTATCTCTCGTCCAAGGTGGATTCCAGACAATGTCAACCTCTGTTTCCTTCACTTCAGGAATATCCGCAAGCGCTGCTTTTACTTGATCCACAATTACGCCCGCTAATGGACATCCCATGGCAGTTAATGTCATAGTTACAGTGGTTTTGCCCGCATCATCCATATCTACGTCATAAACCAATCCCAGATTAACGATATCGATTCCTAATTCAGGATCAATAACCTGTTCTAATGCGCCCATAATGTTATCTTTTAAATCTTGATCCATTCCTGTCACCCCTTATTAGTTTTCACTATACTCATGATAACAAACAAATGAGAAAAATAGCACATGTTATGCTCTATTTTGTCCCATACACCCAAAATAATAGCCTCTATTGGACATATCATAATGAATAAGCGTAAACTTATTCATAACTAATGGAAAAAGGAGTGCCCCCGATGTTTGAGAAGCATTTGATTGTATTAGACCTAGATGGAACTTTATTAACCGACGCGAAAACAATCTCGCCTCGCACAAAAAGCACCCTCACAAAAGCAATGGAAAAAGGCCATGAAGTCATGATTGCTACCGGCCGTCCCTACCGTTCAAGCGAACCTTATTATAGGGAGCTCGGATTAAATACACCGATTGTTAATTTTAACGGCGCTTTTGTGCATAATCCCCACAGCAAAAGCTTCGGATTTCATCATGAACCGATGGATATCGCTGCCGCTAAGGAAGTCATTGAAGCGTGCCATGACTTTAACTTCCATAACATCATCGCAGAAGTGCTAGACGATGTGTATATTCACTACCATGATGAAAAGCTGCTTGATATTTTCAGCATGGGTGACCCTGCTATTACCACTGGCGACTTGCGCCGGTTCCTGTCTGACCACCCAACAAGTATGCTAATTCACGCGAATGAAGAAGATGTCCCTTCCATTCGCAAACACTTAAGTGATGTTCATGCAGAACTCATTGACCATAGAAGATGGGGAGCGCCTTGGCACATCATAGAATTAGTTAAAACCGGTTTAAATAAAGCTGTAGGCATCCAAAAAGCAGCTGCAGATTTAAATATTCCTAAACAGCGGATCATTGCCTTTGGAGACGAGGACAATGATTTAGAAATGATTGAATATGCCGGAATTGGCGTGGCCATGGATAATGGCATTACCCAGCTAAAAAGCATCGCTGCTGAAATTACTGCTTCTAATGAAGAAGACGGCATTGCAGTCTTCTTGGAAGATCGTTTAGGATTAAAATAGAAAAACAGGCTCTGACAAAGAGCCTGTTTTTCTATTCCTTTCTGAAGAAGCCAAAGATACCGGCCGTTTCAACGATATTAGTGAAAGCATTCGGATCAACTTCTTTAATGATTCGTTCTAGATCATATAATTCATAACGAGTGATCACAATCATCAATAAATCTCGCTGTTGTCCTGAAAAGGCTCCTTTTGCCGGCAGCACTGTAATCCCTCTGACAAGCTTGGCATGAATGGCTTTCTTCACTTCTTCCGATTTACCTGTTACAATCAACGCTGTCAATTTTGCATGGCGTGTATGAATAGCATCCACTACCCGAGTGGAAGCGTATAAGGCAACCAGTGTGTATAATGCTTTTTCCCAGCCATATATTAAACCGGCTGTCATGATAATGACGGCATTCATTATTAAGAAATACGATCCAATCGGACGATCCTTCATACGAGACAGGATCATCGCAATAATATCCAGACCTCCCGTAGAAGCCCCCCACTTTAATGTTAACCCGACACCTATAGCCGCAATCACTCCGCCAAACACAGCATTTAACAGGATATCACCGGACAGAGCTGTTACTGGAATCACTTCTAGAAAGAAGGACGTAATGACAACGGATAAAAAACTGTAAACAGTAAATGATTTCCCAACTTTCTTCCATCCTAAGATTGTCACGGGAATATTTAATAATAAGAGCAAGAAACCGGTCGATACGCGAAAAGGCGTAAATGTTTCAAAGATATTAGATAGCAATTGCGCGATGCCTGTAAATCCGCTGGCATACACATTGGCAGGTATTAAAAAAAGATTCATCGCTAGCGCACTGAATAGAGCACCTATCGTCACAACGATGATTTTCTGTACTTCAGGAATTATCCGTTCCTTTGACATTCGCTTTCCTCCTTCGATTTAGTATCTTTCGTCATTCTAAATGGATACCAATTGTACGGCTATTCTCTCAAAGCTGCAGCCCATTTTCAGCTGTACACTTTCCAAGCCGTTTATTGACACTGAAAGATGCCATTGTAAATGATCTCACTTAGGGGTGTCAACAGCTAGAGCATATTTTCCTCTCAGAAATAATTGGATTCTAAACCTAAGTAAAACCTGTCTATATCTATAGTAAGACCACAACACTTATTTCCCTATTCCCAACAAAAGCTAACCTATTTATCTAGATTATTTTTCAATTCATTTGCTTGTTTCTAAGCAGTCTTTTATAATTATTCTAAAGATATAACCAGTGGAGGTAGCATATGGCGAAGGAAAATTCATTTGACATTGTTTCAAAAGTAGACTTTTCAGAAGTGACGAATGCAATCGCACTTGCATTAAAAGAAGTAAAAAACCGTTATGACTTTAAAGGCAGCAAAAGTGACATTAAACTTGATAACGAAGAATTGGTGCTTATTTCAGACGATGAATTTAAATTGGATCAGCTGAAAGATGTACTAATCAGTAAATTAATTAAGCGCAGTGTGCCAGTTAAAAACCTGGATTACGGCAAAGTAGAAGGCGCTTCTGGCGGCACTGTCCGTCAAAAAACAAAATTGGTTCAGGGAATTGATAAAGAGACAGGAAAAAAGTTAAATACATTAATTAAAAACAGCGGAATTAAAGTAAAATCCCAAATCCAAGATGATCAAATGCGGATCACCGGCAAAAGTAAGGATGATCTGCAAAAAATCATGTCACTTGTTCGTGAAGAAGATTTGCCGGTAGATGTTCAATTTGTTAACTTCCGCTGATTCTCCTTAAAGGTCTGAAACAATTGTTTCAGGCTTTTTATTTTGTCCTTAAGAACGTTGTCGTTATTTAAAAAAACTGGTTATTTTTTTCTTACCTGGGTAAAGACTAGATGTGAAGCTACTATACAAACCTGGGAGTGAATGGAATGAGCCAAGATCAAAATCAAACTAAACAAACATTTCCAAAGCAGCATCAGGAGGAGCAGCCAGGCAAAACGGAACCAATGAGCCCGCAGCCAGACCATATTCGCAGCAACTATAAAGGCAGCGATAAGCTAAAGGATAAAGTCGCTTTAATAACGGGCGCTGACAGCGGCATTGGCCGATCTGCAGCGATTCATTTTGCTCGTGAGGGTGCTGACCTCGTCATTTCTTATTTAAATGAACATGAAGATGCACAGGAAACGAAGAAGCTTGTTGAACAAGAAGGCAGAAAATGCTTGTTGATTTCAGGTGATTTGGGGACAGAAAGCTTTTGTAAGGAAGTTGTTCAGAAGACAATCGATGAATTCGGCAAGCTAGACGTCCTGGTGAACAACGCGGCTGAGCAGCACCCGCAAAACAGCATTTTAGATATTACAGCAGAACAAATGGAACAAACATTCCGAACCAACTTTTTTGGCTATTTCTATATGACGAAAGCCGCGCTTCCACATTTAAAACAAGGAGCAAGCATTATTAACACCGCGTCGATCACCGCATATGAAGGAAACGAAACGCTGATTGACTACTCTTCAACTAAAGGCGCCATCGTATCCTTCACACGTGCCATGTCCAATTCTCTCGCTAAGGATGGAATACGCGTGAATGGCGTTGCTCCGGGACCGATTTGGACGCCATTGATCCCTTCTACTTTTTCATCAGAAAAGGTATCTCATTTTGGAGCAAACACGCCATTTGGACGGGCAGGCCAGCCAAGCGAACTAGGTCCCGCCTATGTGTTCTTAGCCAGCGAAGACTCCAGCTACATTTCCGGCCAGATGATTCATATCAATGGCGGTAAAGTGATTAATGGATAATGGCTAGAAAAAACCCTTCAAAGCTTTGAGGCTTTGAAGGGTTTTTCCATCACTAATTATTATGCTTTCCGGCCAGTTCTTCCGCGTTTCCAGACAAGATATAGGAAAATCATAAATACAACATATACTCCTGCAAGTGCCATGACAAACGACATATTAATGCCTGTCTTTTTGGCTAGTGCATAAATTTCAGAAGTTTCCCGGTCCATATAAATGGTAAACTTTCCGTCCTGCGGCCGCACAAGATCTCCGGCAAGCAGTCCTCTAAGCTCTTTATTCGCATCAAGTTCTTCAGCAGGAATAGATACTTTTTGAGTGATCCCGGAGTTATTTACACCAACAATGATCACTTCATCTTTGTACTCTCTTTTAAGTACCGTCATTCCATCCTTAGAGTAAATAGGTTCATACGTACCGCGCGTTAAAGCCGGCAGCTGCTGACGAAGTTCTCCGAGTTTCGTCACATAGTCAATCAGCTCTTTGTCAGCACGAAAACTCATAAACCGGTGATTGTCTGTTCCTTCTCCCCCGTCAAGCGCAATTTCCGAACCATAATATACAATCGGCAGTCCAGGAATCGTATATAGATAAGTTAAGGCAAGCTTCCAGCGAGTTCCGGGAAAGACATGTTCATTGACCATATCTCTCGTGTACCGATTCATTAAGTGAGAATCGAACCGATTGGCAGTTAATCGCGGATTATTACTAATTGATTCTGTTTCTTTTAACAGCTTCGGTGTCGTTTCTGAATCTTGATCAATATTTTTAAATTGCTCACGAAGAGGCTCGGTCATTGCAGGATTCGTCACGCTGTCCAAGCCCGCTTGCTGGTATTCGTTTAGCAGGTTTAAATCCTTCTCGGCACTCTCTCCCATTAAGAAGAAATCTTTCTTGACTGATTTCACTTCTTTCGAAAAATCTTTCCAAAAGTCAGCCGGCGCTCCCGTTGCATTACTTAAATAATACCCATCAAGTTCTGTTTGTTCAGTCCACCACTTGGCCGATTGAATGATCTCCTGCTTCACTGGCTCTTTCTCTAAATCCAGAGCCGATCGATCTCCCATCCACTCATAATCAGTCTCTGATTTCGATTTAAACCAATCTGCTTTGCTTTCGTCTTTCACCCACGGATGGGATGCGCTTACATGGGTCACTGGAAAATCAATCAAGACTTTCATATCTTTTTTATGGGCTTCTTTTAATAAATGGTTAAAATCCTTCATGGACCCAAAATAAGGATTCAGTTTTTTATAATTAGTAATTTGATACCCATGATAACTATTTGGGGCATTTTTAAATATCGGACTTAGAATAATGGTCGTAAACCCCATATCTTTCAAATCATCTAGCCCTGTTTCAATCCCTTTAAAATCGCCGCCTTGATAAGCAGCGGGATCCTCCGTATTAACGTCTTTATCATTTGCGTTATCGCCATTGCCGAAACGGTCCACCATTAGAAAATACATGGTTTCATCTTGCCATTCACGTTCTTCTTTTTCTACAGCTCCAGCAGGAAATGCGTATAAAAGAAGAAACGGTATTACTAAAAGAGAGAATAATCTTCTTTTCATCTCCGCTTCCCCCCACTATTAAATGATCGTACCGCTTTTAAGATTATCCTTTTCATGTATGAACGTCAAACACCATTATCAAAAGTTCATGAAAAGTACATAACACGACTAAACACTTTTACTTTATGTTAGATTTCCTTACATGAATTTTCAGAAAACAGTTGATTTTTCTTAAAACTTAGCATAGTATAAGACATATCATATTTTATGTAAGAAAACCTAACATGAAAGAGGGAGATTGTATGAAGAAGATCGAGACAATTATTCGTCCGGACTGCTTCCAAGCACTTCGCCAAGCTTTATCTGAAGCTGGCATTAACGGCTTGACCGTATTTGAAGCGGCTGGGTGCGGCAAACAAAAAGGCAAAAGCGGAATGTTCAGGGGAAATGCTTTCGAAATTCAGCTGCTCCCTAAAATAAAAGTAGAAATGGTCGTCGATGACCACCAAGCAGATTCGATTATTGAATTGATCATTGCCCATTGCCGGACAGGTGAGATCGGTGATGGAAAGATTTTCGTTTCATCCATTGAGGAAGTCATTCGCATCCGCACAGGAGAAAAGGGAAATACAGCTATTTAATAAGGAGGAACTACATTGACATTCAAATCTAGTCTTTTGTTTTTATTTTTACTGCTGGTGCCTACAATTGCTTACGGTCAAGAACCATCTGCATCCGAAGTGCAATCCTCGGTCGATATGCTTTGGACGATGATTGGAGCTATTCTCGTATTTTTCATGCATGCCGGATTTTCAATGGTAGAGTCAGGGTTTACCCGCTCAAAAAACACATTGAATATCTTAATGAAGAACTTTTTAACGGTAGCCATTTCTTCCGTTTTATTTCTGGCAGTCGGATTTGCATTTATGTTCGGAGACAGTGTGTCAGGTGTAATCGGCAAAAGCGGATTTTTCATGACAGGCCGTGAAGACGTTGGCTTCTTTGTTTTCCAAGCTGTTTTTGCCGCCACTTGTGCTACGATTATATCCGGTGCGGTCGCTGAACGAATGAAATTATCAAGCTACTTGCTTTTAACGATTGTTATGACCTCTTTCATTTACCCTGTAGTTGGTCATTGGATTTGGGGCGGCGGCTGGCTTTCTGAAATGGGATTCGTTGACTTTGCAGGTTCTACAGTCGTTCATCTGACTGGAGCGGCTGGGGCATTCGTTACCTTATTGTTCCTCGGCCCTCGAATAGGGAAATACAATAAAGGGCAAGTAAACGTCATCCCTGGCCACAATATTCCAATTGGCGCTCTCGGCGTATTCATTCTATGGTTCGGCTGGTTCGGGTTTAACGGAGGCAGCACACTGGCAGCCGATCCGTCACTTGTTCCTTTAGTTATTACAAATACTTTTCTAGCTGCATCCGCGGCCATATTAGCCACTGCAGGCATGACACAATTGCTTTATAAAAGAATTGACCCTTCTTTAACGTTGAACGGAGCACTGGCAGGGCTTGTTGGAATTACGGCCGGTTGTGCGTTTGTTTCTCTCATCGGTTCTTTATTTATAGGATTAGCAGCTGGTGTGATTATGGTCATCGCCGTTCGGTTCATTGATGTGAACTTGAAAATGGATGACCCTGTCGGAGCAATCGCTGTTCACGGAATCTGCGGCATCTGGGGAACAGTGGCACTTGGGTTCTTCCACATAGAAAGCGGATTATTTTACGGTGGAGATGCCTCCCTTCTGATCATTCAAACACTCGGTGTACTCGCTGTAATCGGATGGACAGCATTCGCTGCTTCTTCCTTCTTATTCCTATATACTCGCCTAACATCGATCCGGGTATCTAAAGAAGAAGAGGTTGCTGGACTGGACTTCGCAGAGCATGGTTCAAACGCTTATGAATTCAAAGATTTACTGCTGACTGGCGAATCAGCACCACCTCAATCGTTTGGTGAAGGATTAGTTCACCGTCTCAACAATTTAGATGATCGCCGCGCAAGAAGAAGCAGCTAGAGACATACACAAAGAGTGAGCAGGAATCCTTTCCGCTCACTCTTTTTATTTATTCATTTATGAAATCTTTGACAGAATTTCTTCTTTTATTTCCGCAGAGACATAATTCTTTTTGGCAAACACATCATACCCTTGCTTTCTTACCTCTTTCAAAATGGCTTGATAAAAGTAAGCTGCCGCTTTTACTGGCACTCTTGCTTCCCTTGGGTATAAATGAAAAGTAGCTTTTGCTCTTTCATAGTATTTTTCCGATTCTCGAGCCATTTCCTCCCATACTCCAATAAAGGCTGGATTAATTACACCTCTTTTTAAATCTTCTACGCTATAATGATATTTTTGCAGAAGCTTTGCTGGCAGGTACACTCTTCCTCGTTCTAAATCTTCTCCTATATCTCTCAGGATATTCGTCAGCTGCATGGCGTAGCCAAGGCTAACCGCTCCATCATAAAGCTGTCTATCTTGATTAGGAGCTAATATCGGCAGCAGCATTAATCCAACGGCACTGGCTACATGATAAGAATAATCCAGCACGTCACCAAGCGTGTGAAAAGGTTTGCTTTCAAGGTCCATCTTTTGTCCATTAAGCATATCAATAAATGGCTGTTTATCCATTGGAAAGCGTTGAAAGACATCAGCGAGCGCTACCCAGACCGGATCCTCCTTAGAGAAATCACCTTGAAAGAAACGATACATTTCTGCTTCAAATATAAGAAGCTCCTCTAAAGGACGGCTGCCTTCGTCCACAATATCATCTGCTTTGCGGCAAAAACCATAGACAGCCCACACAGCTTGACGTTTTGTCTCCGGCAAAAAAGAGAATGCATAATAAAACGTTTTCGAATGATGCTTAATCGTATCTTCACAGATTTGATAAGCGGATGCTATGTTCATGATCTTCCCTCTTTTCTGGAAATGATGATAAATTCCATTCTTTTTTTATGGTTTCAGAGAGCACATGTGCCCCCTGCATAACAATTGGAATGCCGCCGCCCGGGTGAGTAGACGCACCTACCGCATAAACATTTGTGTAAGGGCCTGCCTTTACTTGAGGTCTGAAAATGCCTGACTGAAAGAGCGTCGGAGCGATACCAAAACTTCCTCCCATATATAACCCTTCATCCATCGCTTCTTTTGGGGTCCGAATTTGAACCCATTCCATATGTTTCTGCAGATCAGTAAATCCTTTTTCTTCTAATCGAATCATAATCTTTTCTTTATAGCTGTCCTTCTCTCGCTCCCAGTCAATATGGTCACCCGCCGGCACAGGAACAAGTACATAAAGCACACCTTTCCCTTCAGGAGCTAAAGAAGGATCCACAACTGATGGATGAAACACATAGATCGACGGATCCTCAGGAAGGACTTCTTTGGAAAAAACTTGATTCATATTTTCTTCAAAGTCTTCTCCTAAATAAAACTGATGAATATTTTTATCTTGATAGATTTTATCCAGGCCCATATATAATAGAAAACAACTGGATGAAGACTCATATTTACGCACTGATTTCTTTAAAAGCTTTTCCGCGACAGGAAAGTCTCCATTAAGCACAACTAAATCCGCTCGTTCTTGTTGTCCATTTACAGATACGCCGTATGCCGTTTTGCCATCTACCAGCAATTCATTGACAGGAGCGCCTTTTCTTATCGTAACCCCCTGTTTTAACAAGGCGTTTTCAAGCACCTTCGTCAAGCTTGCATAGCCACCTTTTAAATAGTAGATTCCATGCTTATGTTCACTATAGGAAACGAGGCTGTAAATAGACGGTGTGACAAAAGGATTTCCTCCAATGTATAACGTTTGCAAGGCATAGGCTGTTCGCAAGTCTTCATGTGAAAAATAAGTCTTCAAGTTTTCCATCACACTTTTATAAGCTTTTAATTTTAATAAGGTCTGTAAGGTAGGTGTGTTCCAAAAATCTTTCTTTTTAAAGAAGGGTTTTTCAAGGAATTTCTCTTTTCCTAGACGGAAGCGGATGTCCATATCTTTCATAAATCGCTGAAACCCCAGTTCATCTCCAGGAAATCGGCGGCGAATCTCTTCTATTTGTGTTTGAAGATCTGCATACTTTGTATAGCTATTTCCATCATTAAAATGGATATCATACAGCGGATCGCATTGGATTAATTCATAGTCTTCATCGTCTATGCCCGCTTCTCTAAGAAATTCCCGGAACATTTCCGGCAGCAAGACAATCGTTGGCCCTTTATCAATCTTGAAACCATCTTTTTCCACAAAGGCTAAACGCCCTCCCAGCCGATCGTCCTTTTCATATATCACTACATCAAAGCCCTGCTTTCGCAAAAGCAAAGCGGTCATCATTCCGCCAATTCCGCCTCCTGCAATCGCCGCCTTCATAACATACCTCTTAACTTCTCAAGTGGAATAAACCCTCTTTGTACGGATTGTTTCATGATAAGATTGCTCGTGATTCTTGCCGATTCTAGAATGGTCGGCAAGCCGCTGCCAGGATGCGTTCCACCGCCGACAAGCCAGCAATGATCTAATTCTTCAAAGCGATTATGCGGGCGAAAAACCATCATTTGCGAGAGCCGATGACTTAAATTAAACGTGGCTCCTTTATAGACAAAATAGTCTTTCTCCCAATCTTTCGGACTGATTATTTTTTCAAACTCTATATGCTCGCGAAGACCTTTAAACTCACTTTTTTGTTCGACTAGATCCAGAACGAGATCACGAAAGTTCTGTTCGTGCTTCTCCCATTCAATTTCGCTCATATTATTCGGGACCGGAGCTAAAATATAAATGGCAGATTTCCCTTTAGGAGCCAAGGTCGGATCGGTCACGCTCGCATTCTGAATGTAGATCGATGGATCAGCTGAAAGCTGCATCGAACCCGTGACTTCCTCTACATTTTTTCGGTAGTCAGAGGCAAAAAGAATGGTATGGTGAGGCAAATCAAATGTTTGATTGACACCTAAATAAATCATAAATGTAGAACATGAATATTTTTTCTTCTCCAGCTTTTCCCTGCTGTATTTCTTCAGCAGCCCTTCATCCGCCAAGTTCGTCATCACGTGGGCGAAGTCTCCGTTAACAACGACTTCATCCGCTTCAACCGACGTGCCGCTTTCTAATTCAAGACCAACAACTTTCCGACCTTGCGTCTTAAATTTTTTCACCGCTGTATTTAAATGAATCTTCCCGCCATACTCCTTTACTACTTTCGCCATGGCTTTCGGCAGCTGATTTAATCCGCCAATCGGATGATACACGCCATATTCATGTTCCATAAACGAAAGGATAGAGAAGGCTCCCGGACATTCCCAAGGAGACATGCCAAGGTATTTGGATTGAAAAGTAAAAGCCAGGCGCAGCTCTTCATCAGAAAAATATTCACTTAACACATCATGAAGCGTTTGGCCTAAAGATAAATGCGGCAATGCCGAAAGAACGTTCCAGCGTAAGTAATGATGGTATTTATTCATTGGACTTTGCAGGATCGGCTTAAGCTTCGCCATTTTTTGACGGGTATCACTCATAAACCGTTCATATCCCTTTTCATTGCCAGGATACACTTTGCCAATTTGCTCCTTCATTTTTTCTTGATCCCGGTGCATCTGAATTTTGTTCTGATCAAAGCGAAGCTCATACATCATCTTCAGTTCTTTCAAATCGATATAATCATGTAAATTGCGTCCGCACTGTTCGAAGATCTCTTCTGCAATCTCTGGCATACTTAAAAATGTAGGGCCAATATCAAACGTATAGCCATCTTTCTCAATCGCTCCATTTCTTCCGCCTATAAACGACTGCTTCTCATAAACATCTACTTGATACCCCGCGCTTGCCAGCAACATAGCAGAAGCTAATCCACCAGGACCGGCGCCGATGACCGCAATCTTCATTGCCACATCTTCCAGCTCCTTTTATATAAACAAATATTATACATAACTTATACAAATAATTATACATAGGTGTCGGTTTCGCCGCAAAAATGAATATTCTCTTTTTTAATTTAATTTTTCGCAATAAAAAAAGACCTGCTAAAAAGCGGGTCCATTTCATAAGTAGAATCTATTCTTCTGAATCAGCAGGCGGGACAGTTTTATTTATTTGCTTAGAAGCTATTTGTACAGCCGCTATAAATAGACTTAATAAACCAATCCAAACAAGTGAAAAGAAAACGGTCATCACTGATCCCCCTATACAAGTCTTCCTTTTCTGATAGTTTATCATCAAAAAAAGACCTTGTCCGTTAGGAACAGGTCTTTTTTTGAAAAATATTAGGCAAGGAAATTCAAGCCTAAAGGAAGTTTAAATCCTAAATAAATGGTGATAATCAAGAGCAGCACCATGCCAATCAGTACCTTGCTTGTATCTTTTCCTTTTTTCTTACGGACAAGCACCATTTCCATCAGGCCAATAGTTAAAATTCCTGCCAGCATTTTCATTCCGTAAAGCATATCATTGATCGTGTGATGCTTGCCGAAAAGCATCAGCCCCGTCGCCAGCACTAGCACATAGAACAGTCTTAGCCCCATATGTACGCCTGTTGACATCTTGCTGTATGCAACAAAAAATAAGATAACAGCAATAACCCAGGTAGTGATATGTAAATGAGTACTATCAAAAAACATATCCATTTCAGTCACTCCTTCCTTTAAAAGTATCTTCTCCATATTACCATGTTCGTTTCCACAAGAGAAAAATTATCTCTCCGAAAATTATTGAACTTTGTTTGTCAGTGTACCAACTTTTTCAATCGTAATTTCAATCGTATCCCCTGATTTCAGAGGTGATTGCGGATTCATACCAAACCCTACTCCAGCTGGCGTTCCAGTCGCAATAACGTCACCAGGTTCAAGTGTCATGCCTTTAGACAATGTCGCGATAATTTCATCAATTGGGAAGATGAAATACTCTGTATTAGACTGCTGGCGAACTTCTCCATTTACCTTCGTCTCAACAGATAAATTCCCTGGATGATCGATCTCATCTTTCGTCACGATCCAAGGTCCCATCGGGCAAGTGCCGTCCAGGCTTTTGCCAAGAAAGAATTGCTTATGGCGCTTTTGAATATCTCTCGCTGTCACATCGTTGATAATCGTATAGCCGAATACATAATCAAGCGCATCTCCCTGGTTAATTTCTTTCCCACGCTTGCCGATGATCACCCCTAACTCTCCCTCATAATCCATGAAGTCAGTCAGATCTGTATAAGCAGGAATCGTTTCTTTGTCTGCAATAACTGCTGTCGGCGATTTCGTAAACACCATCAAATCTGTAGGGATACTTTCTTCCCCACCCATTTCTACGGCATGATCACGGTAGTTCTTGCCGATACACATCACATTCTTTGACGGTCTTGGAATCGGCGCCAGCCATTTCACTTCTTCATTTGGCACACTCGCAGCTTGTCTTTGCTCTGCATCCGCTGATTCTAGCCATTCTTGAATGAGACGAACCCACTCATTGCCCGTTGCAATCGCTTCAATCAATATATGAGGAAGCTCCGCTGATAAAGACATGCTTTGCACATCATAAACCGTACTCGCCTGCTCATCGTATACCCCATACTTTTCTTCTTCATTGTGTAAATAGCTGATTAATTTCATCCTAATTCCCCCTTTGTTTTTTTACCCTTTTCTTTGTCCTCCATATGTTACCTTCCGCCATAAACTTTCCATCGGCCCCTGGCTGAACTTAGACAGCCAAATCTTTGAAAAAAGCACTTGAATCGAGAATATGGCAAGCACTAGCCAGACTCCGGTTTTCAAACTAATTTGTCCATATAACCCAAGACCATAATGATAGAAAATAAGCGTGCCGATCACCGACTGCATTAAATAGTTGGTCAGAGACATACGTCCGGCGGCGGCAAGAGGATGTAATAGCTTCTCTGCTGGCTTTTTAGTTGAAAGGAAGATCACTAGAGCAGCATAACTTATGGCAAGCAATGGTCCCCCTAAAGAATCCTGAATGAATGTATAAGCTAAATTCGGCTCAAAGATTATCGGCAGCGCCTTTAAGATGACACCCGCTGTAAAGAAACTGCCAAACACGCGAAGTGCTGATGCCGGTTTATCCATCCATTTTGAAATAACGCCTAGCTTGTACACACCCGCACCGATCAATAAGTGCGGAAAAATAGAGATAAATTGCAATAAAACCGTTTCGAGTCCATTCACCGTCAGCCAGTCTCTAGTCCGCTGTGCAGTGATCTCCATAAAGCTACCGCTTCCATAGGCAGAGATCGATTGAGAAATAGACGTTATATCTGTCCAAAAAATGACGCTCGTCGGATCGGTCTTTGCCATGAGCAGCAACAGCAGCCCCAAAAAGAGATTTGGCAAAAATAACAGCACGCTGCCTGTAATGATTAATATTTTACCTGAATATCTTAATAGAATCAGCAATAGAAACCCAAAAACGGCATAATTTATCAGAATATCCCCCGACCAGATCAGAAATGCGTGAATAAGACCGATTAATAGTAAGAAGGAAAACCGCTTTAAGCCTATTGGCCAGTAGGATACACCTCTTTTATTTGCTTTTTCATGCTGCATGGCTGCTCCGAAACCGAATAGCATCGCAAACAGCGGATAAAAGCTAGCCTGGACAAAGAGATCGATCCATTGAAAGTTCATTACATCTGACGGCCGATCCCACCATTCATAGGGATTGTAGTAAAGATAAGGAGAATGGAAAGCCATCATATTCACAAGGAAGATGCCGAGTAAAGATAGCCCTCTTAAACTATCTATTGAGAGTATTCGCTGCTGTTGGTCATTAGGTGCCAGTTCCACCTATAACACTCCTTTCAATCAAAAATCACATCTTAATATTCCATTCATATCATATCATTAAATGGAGAAGGAAGGATGTGTTTCGCATTGCCTGCTCTTGTAGGAAATGTAACTGTCATCAGTATTGGTTCGAGCGGAGTATTCAATATAGGCGATGTATACCAGATCCATCCCATTGCTCAAGTAAAAACGTATTCTGGTGCAGGTTCCTTTAACACCGGCCAGGGATTAACTGTCACAACAGGACCATCAGCGACAAATTCGTATGACCAGGATCAAATCGATCAAGGGTTATTCCAGTCTTTTTAGGAGATGGATGATGAATATATATATTTCACAAAGCATTAACATTCGATATATAAACATAGGAAGTGTGTCTAATTCGTCTATGCTGCAAATCGGCACAGCAGGGTCAGTTACTCCTGCGTCCTATTTATTTAATACAGGCAGATTTACAGGACCGGCTCCCTCTGCGAACGGCCAAACCATAATTACGGAAGGCTCAGAAAGTACGCCTGCAGGTAAAGAGTTTCTTGTGCCACTTCAGTCACCAACTTAAAAACCGATGAACAAGCGGGGTGAAAAGATGAATCATTTATCCAATACACAAACGATGTGGCAATGGCTGCAGCAGCAGCAGCGGCAAATGCACCTTATGGAGAAAAAGCTGGCCGCACTTGAGCAAGAGGTTGAAGAATTAAAGAAAAGGCCGCCCGTCTCTGTGGAAAAAATCGAATATAGCTTCGATCAGCTAAAGGTAGAAACGCTTTCTGGTGCACTGCATATTGGACTGACACCTTCCGATTTATCAGGCATTAAAGATCTTGACATTGATCTCTCTAAACAAAACCAGCCGAATCCAGAGCAAGTGGAAAGAGTACTTCAAGCCGCAACACAATTTATTGACAGCCACCTTGAAACCATCGCTTCAGATTATGCCCTGCAAATGAACCGCATCATTGATCCGCAGATGATCCAATTTATGAAACAAGATCTTTTCAAACAGCTGCCCCAGCGAATCGGTTTTTATTTACAGCAAAGCAAAAATGCACATCCGGATGCGCAATTTGATATTGTATTCCCTAAAGTAAAAGCTGACATTGAGCAGGCTCTCTTTCTATTTATGAGTAAAATGGATGGCGAAATGAGAGGAGAATCTAACCATGAAGATCCAAATCATCAACCGTGAGCTGGCAGTCGGTGAAATTACAATCACCGGTGTGTCCAGTTCTTCCTGCTTACAAATTGGCGACACCCATCTGATTGAAATGCATTCAACATTCGACACTCCGCCTGAAGCATTGATCATTGGCCCATTTGTGCCGCTTGGTCCGGAGAGCTAATATGACTCGCTTATCAACGGTGAATAATATACATGTGACGTCCGTTTCTAATACGTCCGTTTTTGAAATAGGTGACGTTCACAGGATTCGAGCTGAAGCGAATGTATTCGCCATTCAAAGAGTGAGAGAACGATTCCAGGGTAATGAGGAACGGCCCGAAATATTACTTCCTCCCGCTCATTTGTCAGCTAGCTGCATAAGCAAAACCTATGAAACGATCAATCTTCTCCCATGTATCCATGTGAATCAAATTAAGGTAACGGGCGTCTCTGTTGCTTCCAACGTTCTGATAGGATCAGCTTGCCACTTATCCTACAGAGTGAGCACCAAACACGTCAGAGATTTCTCTTAAACTTTATGTTGAAGGAGCGTGAAGAAATTGCCTGCCATTATTGGGCCTGTCACTATATGTAATATGGGGGGCGGCACCGTTCATTATGGCGATACCCTTTATATCTCGCCAAAATCCGCCAGTAAAACGGCCGCGGGCGCTGGCTCTTTAAACACAGGTCCTTTTATAGTGACTTACAGCGGCCTCAACGCTAACCCTGTTTTCAACTGCCCTGGAGTCGATCAGCCCATCGTAGGAAATAATTAAAATTAGGGATTCCCGTCTGATATTGGCCATTTACTGATGAAATTACAATCAATGAGTCGGCACTTCATTAAGAGCACTGCTTTAGGGACGATTTAAGCAGCCTATTGGGGGTATTTTGGGATCTATCGGCGGCTTCCGAGATTCTATCGGCGGCTTTCCGCTTTCTATCGGCGAGTCGCAGTTTTACCGACGAATTCCCCGCTTCTATCAGTAGTCGGCCGTTTCTCCAAAACCAGCAACTCATATCTAACCTAAAAAGGACAATCGACAGCTCCTGGCCGTCAATTGTCCTTTTATCAATCCACTTTTACTAAGTGCGCGCCATCAAAAAAGAATAGATACTTACCATCGACTTTTCTCTTCCATATCTGTTCCACCGCTCGTGCATAGAGATCAATTTGCAAACGATAGCGTTCGCGGAGGATCGGCTCTGCTTCTTCAAAACCGTTGGCAAAACGCCCCGCAATCGTGTCCGTCTTGTAATCAAGCAAATAGAGCTTCTCATCTTTTTCAATCAAACAGTCAATTACACCTTGAACCAGAACCACTTCATCTGGCCCCTTCCAATCTGCACTTACTTCACTTGCACTTACACCCATATTAAAAGGGGTTTCTCGATATACGCGGTCGGCCTGAAGCATAAATTGACCAATTTCAGTATCGAAAAAGTCGGTCAATTTTTCCTGATCAATCACCTGCGCCTGTTCTTCTGTTAAAAGCTCACGCTGTACGAGGCTCTCTAAAAACTGTGTCAGTTCATCTAAAGAAGGTTTTTTCATAAGGGACACATGCTGCATTACCGTATGAACAGCAGTACCGATTTCTGCCGGCGACAACGTCTTTTCCTGCATAAATTTCGGACGGTTGAAGATCGGACGCTGATAGCTGCGAGTGAGATCGCCGCTCGATCCCTCATTATAAATTTCATTCATCCGTTTCAAATCAGATACAGATTGTTTCGAACGCAAAGCTGTTGCCTGACCATTCGGATAGACCCAGCTTAACCGCTCCTCAATCTCTTTTTTGACACCTGATTCGATCGGCATTGGCTCATTCTGTTTTAAGTGCTCCAGCCAGTCGTGACCTGCCTCATCTGCTTCAGCTTCTTCATCAACTAATTCATCAGCAGCTGTTACATAAACGCTCCAGCAGGAAGGATGATCAATAATATCCGAAAGCGTAAGCGGATTACTTCCAGCTACTACATCGCATTCATTGTGCCGAACAAGTGCAGGTCCAATCCAGTCTAAAAACGTCATGGCAGAGGCACGGTCGGCATCACCCAAGAGCCACTCCGAATAATTCCAGGCTTTCTCCCATTTGACCAGCGATTTCTCAGCATTCTTTACTGTCCCAAGCAGAAATAACTTCTCTTTCGCACGTGTCAAAGCGACGTAAAGAACACGCATTTCTTCAGATAGCAATTCCAGCCTCTTTTTCCGCTTGAAGGCCATTTGCGGCAAGGACGGGTAGCTGATTCGCTTATCAATATTAATATATTTTGATGCCAGGCCATAATCCTTATCTAATAAGAGACTATTACGCAGATCCATCATGTTAAACTGTCGTCCTAACCCCGCAACAAACACAAACGGAAATTCCAATCCTTTGCTCGAATGAATTGTCATTAAGCGAATGACATCTTCCTGTTCACTCAGGGCTCTCGCTGCCGCTAAATCTTCGCCCCGCTCCTGCATACGTTCGACAAACCTCAAGAAACGAAATAGCCCTCTGAATGATGTTTCCTCGTACTGTCTGGCCCTGTCATGTAAGGCACGCAGATTCGCTTGTCGTTGTTTTCCGCCAGGCATTCCTCCGACAAAGTCATAGAAATGAGTATCCCGATATAGCTGCCACACCAGATCTGCCAATGCTCCTTGCCTGCCGAGTGCGCGCCAATCAGCTAATTTCTCCACAAAACGGCTGACTTTCTCATGCAGTTCTTCCTGATCCTCCTCAGGAGACTTAGAGAGAAAGGCTTTGACCGCTTCATAATACGTTCCTTTCTTCGACGCCAAACGAATGATGGCTAAATCATTTTCCGAACAGCGGACGATTGGTGAACGCAGCACCGAAGCAAGCGGGATATCTTGAAATGGATTGTCGATGACTTTCAATAATGAAACCATGACGGCCACTTCCATCGATTGAAAATAGCCATTAGAGAGACTCGCATAAATTGGAATCCCCGCCCGTTTAAATTCTTCCATAATTTCAGCCGCCCAAGGCATCGAGCGCAGCAAAATCACAATGTCCCGATATTGAATCGGACGTTCCGTATTCGACTTGGCATCATACACCGGCTGCCGGCTTTCCACCATCTGCTTGATTTTCTTCGCCATCCATCTGGCTTCGAGCTGGGATTGTTCTAAGTCTTCGATTTCTGCTGCGGATGAATCCTCTTCATCAGAAACTGCGGCAGACGAACTTAGCTGCTGATCGATGATGGCGACTTCAACGGGATAGGTTTTCTCTTCTGGATAACTTGCGCCTTTCACCAGTTCAGCCGCTTCATCATAATCAATTTCTCCAACTTTCACACTCATAATCTGTTTAAAAAGAAAATTCGTGCCAGAGAGAACTTCGCCGCGGCTCCGGAAGTTTTTCGCTAAATCAATCCGTAAACCGCTCGTCTCACCACTTGGGGAAAAACGTTTGTATTTACTTAAAAATAAATTCGGCTCAGCTAGACGGAAACGATAAATGGATTGTTTAACATCACCGACCATGAACAAATTGCCGCTCTCTTCTTCTCCGGTAGTGACGAGACGGACGATCGATTCCTGAACCATATTCACGTCTTGATATTCATCAAGAAGGATTTCCTTGAACTGCCGCTGATAAGCGAGTGCGGCTTCTGACGGCACTAAGCCTCCGCCTGTACCTGTTTCCGATAAAATGGCAAGGGTATAGTGTTCTAAATCACCGAAATCGACCAGCCCTTTTTCTTTTTTCATTTCTTTAAAGTGTGCAGCAAACGTGCGAACTAGCTCTGTCAGCGAAGAAATGACGTCCTTCATTTCTCTCATATCACGCAAATAACTTTCAGGCTTTCGGGTGAAATAGTCTTCTTTCAACGTATTGACGATTTTTTTCACCTGATCTCGCAGCTTCTTAGATTGATCTGTCAGCTCCGGATCATAGTCTGCGCCTTTGCATGTTTTCAGCGTGCCAAACTTGAAGAACTGCATTTCCTCATATAAGGATTGCCAAGAATGAGCGGCATTTTGCATGCGTGTCACAATGGCTAAATCAGATTTGAAATTTTCGATTCTAGGCACGGGTCCGCCTGGCATTTCTGTCATTTTCATTGCTTCATCAAGCAGTTCAGCCGCGCTCTCTAGCTGAAGCTGAATATCAAATTTTAATGCGTCTATAAAAGGCAGTTCATCAATTACAGTCGACGTTTCATCCACATCATACATGTCAGCCAGCTGTTGCAGCCACTGATCCGGATTTGGGTGTGACTGAGAAAAGTCATAAAGTTTCCCTACAACCTGTTGAAGCTCATCATCACTGCGATCGTTCGAAAAAGTATCCACTAAGCGATAGAATTCTTCATTATGATCTTTGCCGTACTCCTCTTCAAACAAATCATCCAGCACTTCGTCTCTTAACAGTAAACCTTCCGTACTGTCAGCAATTCTAAAGGCAGGATCGAGATCGATCAGATAATAATATTTTCTGATGACCTCCAGGCAAAAGGAATGAAGGGTAGAAATAGACGCTTTATTCAGCAAGCTGAGCTGTTTTCTCAAATGATGCGACGCAGGATTAGCCGCAATTTCTTTTTCAAGTGCAGCACCAATCCGGCTTCTCATCTCGGCAGCTGCCGCATTCGTGAATGTAACAACAAGCAATTCATCCACATTTAACGGATCCGTTTCATCAATAACTTTGCGAATAATACGTTCTACAAGAACCGCTGTCTTCCCTGAACCCGCAGCTGCCGCAACAAGAATGTCTTGTCCTTTGGCTGCAATTGCCTTCCATTGATCATCTGTCCACGTGACATCCTCCGGTTTAATTGGAATCGGTTGCTTGGTCATGGATACTCGCCTCCTCTCTTATTTTGCAGATGATCTCGTCTTGTTTAATCGGTGCAATGACTCGGTAATTATTTTCTTCAAGAGTTTGGTCGAACTGGCAAACTGGACGGTAAGAACAGAACTGGCATGGCGTTCTTTTTTTATATTTATAAGGAACAATATCTACTTTCCCCGAAACAATTTCATCCCCGGATGTTTGATATAGCTTTCGGACATGGCCTCTTAGCTCATCAAATTCCTGCTCTGCCGCTACCTTCGACCGGGAAGTTAACCCGCCGTCTTTTTTAAATCCAGCTGAAATAATTTGCGAATCACCCGTCGTAAGACTTGTATCCATTAAACGCACGGCCTCTTCTTCCCCAAGTACAAGTCCTTTCATTTTAAAACTCTTTAGAATCTCTTTCTCTATTTCATCCAGGGTCATAATTTTTTTGCTGCTGATGATCGGATTGTGGACATGGAAGTACAGCACTCCGGCAGGCTTTGCTTTCACGCCAACGAGTTTCGTCGAATACGTTAAAATGATATCTAAATAAGTGAGCATTTGCAGCGCAAAGCCATAATACACTTCAGTCATGTCGATATCTCGTCCGCTCGACTTATAATCAATCACTCGCAAATAGGTTTCATCCTGTCCAAGCGCTTGATCTACCCGGTCAATTCTGCCTGCAAGTGTCATTTTAGTCCCATTTTTTAATTGAAAAGCAAGCGGCGGGAGTTCCGCCCCCATCCCAAAACCAAGCTCAATGCCAAGAGGGGAAAATCCGCTTTTCCTTGCTTGCTCACTTAAAACATACGATGCCCGGCTGACGATATTTTCAAGCTTTTGTTTAATGTATAAGTGCCTGTTTGAACTTAGCAAAATTTGATTTTGCAGTTTTGGCGACAGATGTACAACTGCTTCTTTAGCTAAGTACATACACTGATCTTGAGACAATGACGCCCAGTTTAGCCCTCGTCTAGTGACTTCCTCAGCAATCCATTTCAGCGCTCCATGAAACAGATCCCCAATGGCCGGTGCTTCTAAACGATAGACTTCCCGATCTCTCAGTTTAAGGCCGTGAGTAGCAAAGTGAGAAAATGGACAGCTATGGAAGAGCTCCATTCTCGACACACTTGCCTGCATCTCTTGCCCATATAAATCCGTACTGATTGGCTCATCCAATTGTTGTGCTTCATTCGTATAGAATAGACTGGATAAGACACGGCCTGCCTTTAGTTTCCTCACAGGATGCTCTACATAATAGTTATAGACATCCCACCAAAAATCGTACATCGGATAGTGATGCATTTTCAATTGAAGCTGAGATGTCAAGTAAGAAAGAGTCGGCTCAGGATGACAAATATATTGAAGCTGTTCCTCTTCATTGAGTTCTGAAGGTTCATTGACTAACAGCCGCTCTGAAAGATTTGGAAAAAGCTCTTTCATTCTCTTGATATATGGTGATGGCTGCAAGGATTTTCCTTCATCATTAGCAAGCGGATAAGTAACATACAATCTGCTTGAAGGCGTGGTAAACGCTTTGTAAGCAATAAATTCTTCATCCAGCAGCCTCGTTCTGCTGCTCGCTGCCAGTTTTATTCCGTTATAAGACAATGTTTCCCGATCCTCATCTCCGAGGATTCCTTCCTCTGTCATTTTCGCAGGAAGCACGCCTTCGTTCATGCCGATAATAAATGCAGCGTCCACATCCGCAAGCCTTGATAGTTCAAGATTCGCGATAATGACCTGATCAGCTGCAGGAGGAACGATCGCGAACCGCATCGCTTCAAGTCCTGCATCGATAATAGTGCTGAATTTTTTAATGGTCAGCTGTTCGTCTCCAAGCACCTCTACGTACTGATCGAATAACTCAATCACTGCATTCCATGCCTGACTATGCTCTCTAGCTGTAACCAAATCTTTGCGTTCTTCAGCTTCTAGACTTAACTTTTCCATCTTCTCGGGAACACCTAATTCTTCTAAATAAAGATACAGCGCTTCACAATAATCTCTGCTGGTTGCTGCTTTTTTCAGCCTCTTTGTCAGCCGGGTGATCGGTTTTGTAATAATAAGCTTTAGTTCATTCAATTCGTCTTCTATCTTGCGTTCCTCGTCCGTTTGCGCAAGGCCTGCTTGTTCAAGTCCTCTATACCGGCGATAGCTCCATCGTTCTTTGCTCGTCCAGCGTTCTCCCTTGATCCCATATGCCAAGACGAAGTTCTCTAATCGATCCATCTGTTCCCTAAGCTTATTCCAGTTCCCTTTCATTGGAAAAAGCAAATCCGTTTTAACTGCCCGGAAGACAGATTCATAGCGCCAGTGGCTATTGATAATTTCTAAGGTAGAACGAATCAATTCGATTAGGGGGTGGTTGAACATCGGCTGCTTTTGATCAATAAAAAATGGAATATCATAATCTTTAAATACGGTTTGGATCAGCTGCTGGTAATCTGCGCTATTGCGAATAAGAACAGCTATTTGTTTATACCTGACATCCTGTTCTCTAGCCAGTTTCCTAATTTCTCGTGCTACCCCTTCTATTTCAGCGCGGCGGCTGGCAGACTGGATCAAATGGATAGATTCTTTTTCTTCAGAAGGCGGAGCAGGACGAAGGTCGAAATGCTGTTCCAAGTGTTTAAGCCCATCGCTCTGATAACGTTCTGCCTTAGTCAGCACGATCGTTTCCTCGATTTTCACACCTGATTGCTTAGCCATTTCATAAATAGTTGAAGAAGTTTCCCCCGTCATTCGGAAGAGATGTGTATCTTCGGTGCGTTCAGTAAATAGCTGATCCACCGTCAATGCAATCGTTACTCGCTTGGCGTGCTTCATTAATTGCTGCATCACCAAGTATTCCTGCGGTGTAAAGCTATGGAATCCATCAATGTAGATCTCTGCGTTCTTTATATAATCGGAGGCTTGAATGCTTTCTGAAAGCAGCTTTAAATAATCTTCTGCATCCACGTATTTCCCTGTTAACCCCTGCTCAAATTCACTGTAGATCAACTGCAGATCTTCTAGTTTATCAGTTAATGATTTCGGGGCACGATTGTCCTTTAGCTCCTGTTGTTTTTCAGTCAGCTCTTCTGGTGTCAGGCAATAACGTTTTAGTTCTGTCAGCATCGTTTCTACATGACTGATAAATCCCGTTTTATCAGCTGCTTTTGCAAAAATCTTCAGATCCTCTTTTTTATCATCGATGATTTTCTGGATGAGCATATTTAAACCTGCTGAAGTGATATGCTGGCGGCTGATGCCACCCGTTTCCTGAAGAATCCGCCAAGCAAGCCTAGTAAAGCTGTAGACCTGCGCCCTTATCACACCGCCTAAGTCATGGTCTGATGCTAAATGATACTCTGATAAAAACGTCATTTGTTCCGGTACTAAATAAATGACCGGATCCCCCATTGGATGATCTTCAGCCTTTTGTTTAATCTCTTCAAGAATCCGCTTCGTTTTACCCGTTCCGGAACGGCCAATCATAAACTGAAAAGACATGTTGCCCCTCCTTTTATTAACAATGTATGTTAACGGCTTATTCTCTCATTTCGTCTCGCCGTTTGCTCTATATCATCTATGTAATTACTATATTAAAGATCATACGTTCTGTCATCTTCTTGCCCTTAAATAAAACATATAAAAAAAGACTGACCCATAGAGAAATCAACTTTTTATATGGGGATATGATGCCTTACAGACCACTATCCCATCGTCATATAAAAGAATTCGATTCTTTATTGAGTCAGTCTTATTATCAACCTGTCACTCTTTTAATTTGCCTCTACAAAAACAGTGGCTCCCATTCCGCCGCCGATGCATAGAGAGGCAATCCCCTTTTTCTTTTCCTGTCTCTTCAGCTCATGAACAAGTGACACTAGAATTCTCGCTCCCGTACAGCCAATCGGATGTCCCAGGCTGATTCCGCTGCCATTTACATTTACTTTTTCGCGATCTAGTCCCAGCTCTTTTTCAACAGCTAAGTACTGTGCAGCAAATGCTTCGTTCACTTCAATTAATTCCGCATCTTCTACTGACCAGCCTACTTGCTCTAAACCTCTTTGAATCGCCGGCACTGGTCCGCGCCCCATTACTTTCGGATCGACGCCAGCAACAGAGTACCCTTTAATTGTCGCAAGCGGTGTCAAACCGCGTTTCTCTGCTTCTTCTTCAGACATTAAAATAAGAATCGCTGCACCGTCATTCAAACTTGAAGCATTTCCTGCCGTTACTGTGCCGTCTTTTGCAAATGCTGGTTTTAATCCTGCCAGCTTTTCTTTCGTTAAGCCTTGTCTAGGGTTTTCGTCCTTTTCAATCACTTTCTCTTCTTTGCGGGATTTAACTGTAATAGGCACAATTTGCGAATCAAAATACCCGTTTTCGATCGCATTCAAAGCGCGCTCATGGCTCAATACAGCCAATTCATCCTGTTCTTCTCTAGTAATTTCATGCGTTTCTGCTAGGTTTTCAGCCGTTTTCCCCATCATAATGTGATGGATCGGATCCTCAAGCACTTCCCATACTTGATCACGGATTTCGCCATGCTGCATACGCTGACCCCAGCGATGCTGTTTCATGACATAAGGGCTTGAACTCATAGCTTCTACCCCGCCCGCCATCACAATGTCCGAGATTCCTGTTTGAATTTGCATAGCAGCTGAAATAACTGCCTGCATACCGCTTGCACATTGTCTCTGCACAGTAAAACCTGTCACCGTGTCAGCAAAGCCTGCTGTTAATGCCGCTGTTCTAGCTGTATTCGCCATATCCGTGCGCTGGATGCAGTGACCTAGGATCACTTCGTTTATATCCCCATCCGCTAAATTGTTTTGTTTCGCTGCTTCTTTCATAACTGGTACGACTAAATCTAATGGATCGAGATCCTTGAAAGCGCCTCCAAATGTTCCAATAGGTGTTCGTAAAGCTGCCGTAATAACTACATTTCTCATAAAAAATCTCCCTTCAGCTATGTATTCTATTTTCTATATTCTACTAATTTATTCAATTTTTCAAGTATTTTCATTCTAATCTAAAGATTCTATTAATTAAACAAATGAAAAAAGAGCGGATACAATATCCAGCTCTCATTAACCTCTTTCCCTTGCACTGCTTTTATTCAGCCGTGATTCCATTTTCTTTCCAGCATACCACAGAACAAATATAACTCCTGCTACAATAGCTGTCCGGCCCGGATCTTCAAAAAGCGACGTCACATCATACCCAACGAAGCTAATCATGAAAACCATCACCGCTTTCCCCGTCATGACAGCCAGCAAATATTGTGTCATGCTGATCTGCGATAATCCCGCTACAATATTGACCACTGCCGATGGAGTAAAAGGAAAACATAAGAGCAAGAAGACAGGTCCAAACCCATGACGCTCTACCCAATCCATGAGCTTTTGTACTTGTTTATATTTTTGCAAAAACCTTAGCAATCGGCGCTGCCCGTAATTTCTAAAAACAAGAAACACAATAAACGCACCCACTACGGTTCCTGACCATGATAGGATAAAACCGACCCATAGACCAAAAGCATTCACATTTGCCATAACAAATACAAAAAGCGGCAAAAATGGCAGAAATGCCTCCAGCAGAGGGAGAAGAAATCCTGGCAAAAGCCCAAAGTCTTGATACTGGTCAATCAGTTTCATGATACTTTCTTCAGAAAACCATTCCTTTATTTGATTCAGCTTCATTCTATATCCCCTTAAATAGTCACTCATTCGCCAACTAACTTTGTCCATTTTATCATAAATATTTCCCTTATTTTATTAATTAAAAACAAGGCTTCGGCTAAAACTAATAAAGAGAAGCTTGCAATTTTTTTATAAATGAATATAATAAGAACAAATGTTCCTGTTATGGACTTTTTATAGGTTTGAGCTGTTTGATCAAAGCAAGGAGGCTGTTTCTTCCGATGACAAGAATCCCTGAGCCAGAACGTGATATTATTGAAAAGGCCATCTATTTGCCGATGGTGCTTACTATATTAAATCTTGACTTTCAGCTCATCGAAAAAGGACCTTTTAAAATTAAAGAACCCTATATGCAACTGATTTCTGAATCTATGCGAATTGTTCAGCGAGAACTCTCTGCAGTGAATAGATACTTAAAGAACAATAAAATTAAAGTGCAGAAAATAAAATCTGATGATGCCTTTACTATGTACCTTTTTCTCTATAAAGGATATGAAGAGCACCATAATTATTTTAATCCTAGACTGCGAAATGAAGTGGAAAAGTTATTGAAGCATTATTTATTTGAGCGGCTGCATTCCTGACAATGAGTTTGCGGAAGCATCATGTATGCTGCAAATCGTAAGGAGAGCTGGATTCTGAAGCTTTCATAGGGGGGTCTGAGATGGAAGTGCCTATATCTCCTGTTTTAAATCCTTCTGTTATTTTCAGCTGAAACATCATCGTCTTTTTAATTTGGGACTGGAACGATCTATTGGATAAAGCTAAAGTTCTCCTCACCCCATTTTTAAATAAAAGATCTGTATGTTTCATTCCATTCGAGACTGAGTGATCAATATGGTTCAGTGAAACCCATATACATTCTCTGTTTGCAGGGGATAACGTAGGAAATAGATACATACCTTCAATTAAAATCGGAGTTTTCGTGGCTAATGAACTGACAAGTTTCGTCGCATCTCTTCGGCCTTCATAGGTAGAGCCGTATGCAAGACAGCTTTGCTTGATGAGTATAGTTGGTTTCACCGGCAAAAGAAAACTCGTATCTTCTTCAATCACCCAGCTATAAATTTTGGTTCCGTAAGGTCTCGGTTCAACCAGCATCGTTTGAGGTGTTATGACATAAATCGAGGAACTTTTCTTCACATTTTCACTCCTTCACCTTTTCATCAGGAATATAATACCATTTGATTTTGTTATTTGTCTGTGATTTTTTTCTCACTAAAAATAATTTTCTAAAAATTTAAAACTTTCTGTTGATTGTTTAGCCTTTTTCACATATAATAAAAAAAAGGTATCCGAGGTGATGAAAATGGAAAACAACAATTATTTTGCTGAGATGATGAAGTCCCCGATGCCACGTGAAAAAGTAAAAACTGCTACTGATGAGTTTATTGACAACTTGCTAAATGAAGTGATTTTCAAACAAGAAAAGAAGAAATTAATGGCCGCAATTGATCATTCTCTGGATAAAGGCGACCGCACAGCATTTTTAAAATTATCATCCGATCTTAATGAATTAGAGAAAAAATACAATTCATAATCTCTAACTTCTTCAACAATTAAAGCCCTCTACTACTAAATATCCCCTCTTATTACAACAGATTTATTCCCGTATCCATTAGATACGGGAACCTTTTTGAGCGTATTTACCTTTCCAAACTTATTCTTGTTTTTTGGTTATTGGGTATGTTTCCATGCGATGGATCCTCTCGGCCATTGCTGGATGCCCATAACGGAACACCTTAACTAAAATCGGCGGATGTACTTCTGACAACCCTTCTTTGGCAAGCTTTTGAAATGCTTGAACGGCTGCTTTTTTATCTGCAGTCATTTCAATTGCATAGGCATCCGCTCTCATTTCCTCATATCTGGAGATCATATTAGACAATGGACTTGATGCAAATGCCAGCATCGAAATCAGCATCAGAAATAACGGTAAGGTTCTTAACTGTGACACCTTGTTCATTTTTAACGTTTCTCCGTACTTTCCAATGAATTTATTCATGAGCTTAGCCACAAGCCAAAATCCAATAAATGCCGATATTAAATAGCTCCCTATTCCGAAATAGATATGCTTCTCCACATAATGAGCCATTTCATGTGCCATTACAAACAGAATTTCCTCGTCATTAAGTTTGTTTAATGTCGTATCCCACAAGACAATTCTCGCATGATCTCCTATCCCTGTGACATAAGCATTTAAAGCATTCGTTGACTCTGACATATTCACTTCATACACATGGTTCGCAGGAATATTCGCTTCATTTGCCAGATCAAGAATTTTCGTTTCAAGCTCTTTATTTTTCAACGGGTAAAAGTCATTGTATAGCGGATCAATAAATACCGGCTGAATGTACATCATAAAAATAGTAAACGGAACGAAAACAGCCCAGGCAGCAAGCCACCATCTCTTTTGAAATTTCTTCATGAGCCAATAAAGACCATAAATCAGGAAGGCCATTATGGCATAGCTAATCCAGAAATCAATGATTTCATCCTTCATCCAATGAGAAAAAGTTTGGGAGGAAATTTGATACTTTCTAGAAAAATGGTAACTGATGTACTGCATAGGAAACGCTAAAACAAAAGTAAGCAGAGATAAGTAAAATAAATAAACGGCCGACTGAAAAAATGAGTACTTCACCGCTTGAGCGGACCATTTTTCAAACGCTCTTGAAATACCTAAAATTAAGATTAGAAAATAGACAAGCCATTCAAAGGGTGCGCCGAGAAAGAATAACAGATTGCGTATTCTCGAATATTCTCCGCTTAGCACCTGTTCATTCGCATTAAGAAACGTTTCAGGATCAGCACTTGTCCCTTTGTACAGATCAGGCAAACTGCCAGAAGAAAATATAAATAAGTAATAGTAAATAAAAGCTCCAAATAACAAATAGGAAACAATAGCAATAAACGTCCATTTTTTTGCCATGCAGTACCCTCCATTCTGCTCTATCCCCTATTATATGTAGTGTCCAAGCTATTAAAATAGAACAGAATTTTTAAATGAGGGAATAGAGAGAAAGAACCGCAATAGAACCAATGACGCAAAATATAATATTAACCCCAGTAAATGCGATTAAAAAGGCAGCGGCTGCCCCGATTAGTCCAAACCAAATATCTTCTTGAATGACCAATACGCCAGGAAAAATGAGTGCGCCAAGTGTAGCGTATGGAACATTCCTTAAAATCCCCTGCAAAAAGTCAGGCAGCTGACGCCCTCTAAAAAGGACAAACGGAAGCATTCTCGGCACATATGTCACTACAGCCATTCCGATAATCATAGTGATAATCGTTGTATTCATCCCTCATTCACCTTGCCTTTTTTTATATACTCCACCCATTCCACTAAGATCGCCGACATCAGCGTAGCGATGACGATTGACCAGCCGCTAGAGAACATCTCAGAGAAATAAAACACGCTATTTAATGAAGCCGCTACCACAGCCAAATAAACAACTTTAGCTCCTGTTTTTAATGAAGGCACGAGCAGACCGATAAACATAGCGTACAGAGCAATCCCCATACTGTCCTGGATCACTTGTGGCAAGCTGGCGCCAAGCAAAAATCCGACACCTGAATTGATTGTCCAGCTTCCATAGGAAACGGCGATTAAACCAAACATATAGCCGCTAGATACGCTGCCGCTTTTCATGCTGGCAACTGAAAATGTTTCATCTGTTATACCAAAAGAATAAATCGCCTTTTTCCAAGCTGGTTCGTCTTCCGATTTTTCGTTTAAGGAAGCGGACATTAGAAAGTGCCGGATATTCACAATAAAGGTTGTCAGCACAATTTCAAATACGCCCGTTCCAAGCGTGATTAAGTTTAAAGCAATATATTGTGCGGCTCCTGCAAACACAAATATACTCATTAATATGGCTTCTTCAAATCCGAGTCCGGCTGATTTAGCCAGCAGCCCATATGTAAGCGCTGCAGGAAAGTAGCCAATGGCTATACTGATTCCCGCATGAATACCTCTTCGAAACTCATTTGTCCGCGTATGACTCGCTGTTAATTCCATTCTGTCCCCTCCCTCTGCCATTTAATTCATTATTATACACTTGCCAAAATTTTCGAACAATAACTTTTATTCACATACAAAAAGCCGCTTTGTTGTCAGCGGCCGTTCTAATCAATTTACTTATTTTGTAAAATTTGTGTCTTAAGCGCTCTTCTTAAAATTTTTCCAGTTGTGTTTTTAGGAAGCTCCTCTAAAAACTCAATGCTCTTAGGCAGCTTATAATCTGCAAGTGAATTCCTGCAGTAGTCAAATATTTCTTGTTCTGTAAGTGCAGGGTTTTTGGAAACAACGAAAGCAAGGACCGCTTCTCCGTAGTTAGGATCTGGCACACCTAAAACAGCTGCTTCAATAATGTCTGGATGATTATATAGAACTTCTTCTACTTCTCTCGGATATACGTTGTATCCCCCAACAATCACTAAATCTTTCTTTCGGTCGACAATATAGAAATATCCGTCCTCATCTTTTTTGGCCAGGTCTCCCGTATATAACCACCCTTCCTTAATTGCCGCGGCTGTTTCTTCTGGCATTTTGTAATAGCCTTTCATCACATTTGGACCTTTTACAATTAATTCGCCAACTTGTCCAAGAGGGACCTCTTCGCCTAATTCATTGACTACCTTGTTTTCGACATTCACGATCGAACAGCCTATGGACCCTGCCTTTCTGCCTTTATCGAGCGGATTAAAACATGTAACAGGACTTGCTTCTGATAATCCATAGCCTTCTGAAATCACTGTTTTAAACTTCTCTTCAAACTTTTCCAGAAGAGCTACTGGCATGGATGCTCCGCCTGAAATACATAAGCGCAGTGAAGCAAGATCTTCTGACTGGCCTTCTGGATACTGGAGAAGAAAATTATACATTGTTGGAACTCCCGCAAATACTGTCGCTTGATGATTCATCACACTGGCAAAAACATCTTTGGGACTGAAACGCGGAAGAATCAGCATCGTTGCTCCTTGGATCATCGGTGCATTCAGAGCTACCGACAAGCAAAACACATGGAACATAGGAAGTACCGTCACTACACGGTCTTCTTTTGTTATTTTTAAATACTCTCCAATATCACGGGCATTGGAATATAAATTCTTATGGGTAAGCATAGCGCCTTTCGGTTTTCCTGTTGTGCCGGACGTGTAGAGAATAACCGCCGTTTCTTCATCATCTAAGAGAGGACACTCAAACTTTGAATGGTCAGATGAAAGGAGTCTAGAAAACGTTTTCATTTTTGGGAGAATCGAAAATTCCGTCACATCGAAGGCTTTTGCTTTTTCGTCATTTGAGTCACATACAATAAAATGATGAACGTTAGGCAATTGAAGACTGATTTTTTCTGCCAATGGAAGTAAAAGGTCAAGCATGACTACAGCTTTAACATCCCCATTGGATAAGATATAACTAATTTCTTCCGGAGAATAAATCGGATTAATCGGGATAACAGTTACGCCTGCACGCATGGCTCCATATAGAGAAATAACAAAATGAGGTGAATTACCTAATAACAAGGCAATATGATCGCCTTTTTTAATGCCTAATGAATGAAGACTTGAAGCGAATTGAGTGACAGCTTGATCTAATTCAGCATAAGTAGACGTCTGGTCTAAAAAGTGATAAGCTGCCTTCTCTCCAAAACTCATGGCCGATTCCGACAAGGCTTGTGATAAATTCATTTCCTTCTCCCCTTTGTATGTAATGAATGAATAGTCATTCATTTTTGAATTTTCAATTTATATTATATATGATTCATCCACAATAGGCAATAGTTCCCTCTGGCGCTAACAACAAGCAAGGGATGTTCAGACACGCTGAACATCCCTTATCTTAGTAGATTAAATTGATTAATTCATCAGCCGTTACTGCTCCGAAATAATGAGAAATATTTACTTCCGTTAACGCTTGCTTCATTTCTTCCTTTTCATATTTGCAGCCTATTAATTTATTTTCCAATTCTTCTACATTTCCCGCTCCGAAGAAGTCTCCATAAATTTTGCAGCTTTCGATATAGCCTTTTTTCACATCGAGCCTCACATCGATCTGCCCCGCCTGAAAACGATGGGAACGCTGAATATTGAACTTAGGAGACTTTCCATAATTCCAATCCCAGTTTTGATACCGTTCTTTAGAAATCTTGTGAATTTCTTTCCAATCAGCTTCCTTCAGCTCATACCTTGGAATGTCTGTTTCTCCTTCGAAAATATAGGCTAATAATAATTGTCGGAACTCATCAATGGTTCGCTCTTCTTCCATCAGCTCTTTAATATTGGCTACCCGGCTTCTAATGGACTTAATTCCTTTTGATTCGATTTTATCCTTTCTTACCTTTAATGCGGCAACAACATGGTCGATCTCTGAATCAAACAGCAATGTTCCGTGGCTGAACATTCGTCCTTTCGTGGAAAATTGAGCATTTCCGGATATTTTGCGGCCATCTGCGATAATATCATTTCTTCCGCTTAGCTCAGCATTCACTCCAAGTTTATGAAGCGCCTTAATGACAGGCTCGGTGAACTTTTTAAAGTTATGGAAGCTCTCTCCGTCATCCTTTGTGATAAAGCTGAAATTCAAATTGCCAAAGTCATGATAAACAGCGCCGCCGCCAGACAATCGGCGAACAATATGAATCCCCTTTTCCTCCACATAGTCTACATTAATTTCTTCGATTGTATTTTGATTCTTGCCAATGATAATCGACGGTTCATTAATATAAAAGAGCAGGTAGCTCTCATTGATATCTAAATGTTTGACTGCATATTCTTCTATGGCTAAATTAATTCTTGGATCTGTTATTCCCTCATTATCAATAAAAAGCATATTGGTATCCTCCGTTAAATCCCGAACTCTAAGTTTTGTTTGGCTAATATCACTGTGCCATTAAACTCTTTCTCAGCTTCTTCTTTTAACCTATTTAAATCTCCAAAGTGAGGAAGATGAGTGAGAATCAGTGTATTCGTGTTTGTTTGGCAAGCCAGTTTCCCGGCTTCCGTGCTTGTCATATGTCCTGCCGATTTTCCGTTCATTCCGCTGTAAAAGTTGCTTTCACACAGTAAAATATCGCAGTCAGCAGCAAAGGGAATGAATGATTCCTGATAGGCCGAATCGGCCGTATAGACGACTGAATGGCCTTTTGACTCTATTCTCATCGCATAGCATTCCACTGGATGATCCGTCCTTAGAAATTTAATAGTAAAAGGACCGACCTGCAATTCATCGCCCGGGTCATAAGCCACGCCTTTTGTTATATCTTTATATGTAAGCTTATCAAACTGAGGGTCAGCTTTGTGGCCGTATATAGGCAAGGTAGAAATGTGCTTGTCCATAAACTTTCCAATTAACAAAGCATGCTGCAATACACCAATGTCTGCCACATGATCAGGGTGATAATGAGAAATGACCACCGCATTTAATTCTTCGGGAAGAACATGATTTTGAAGTTTAGATAATACGCCGCTCCCACAATCAACGAGCATGCGATAACCGTCTTCCTCAAATAAATAACCTGAACTAGCTTCATTTGCTTTTGGATATCCGCCCCAATGGCCGATTACTGTAATATTCAATCGTTTCATTCCCCTTTCTGTCCATTTATTCCACCTATTATTGTATTCCCCAATTTCTTCTCCGACAACATTCAGGCAGCTTATTTTTCACAGCATATCCCCAAAAATATTTAATTATCAAATTTTTTAAAAATTTTAAAAAACACGGTTGACGATTTCATTCTGTTATAATACAATACATTTATACAGAAGATCAGTTATATAACAAAAATTGGAGGTAATAAGAATGATTAATAATATTGTTGAGTTCTTTAAAAATCTTCCGGCTAAACAATGTACAAAATGCGGCTCTCATATAGATGAACAGCATGAGTGTTACCATAGTGTTTGCGACGAGTGCACAGACATTCAAGACTTATAAAATACGTGATCCAATTCCAATTATCATAAAACACAAAAAGAACCAGCTACGCCTTGGCTGGTTCTTTTTTGTGCATTAATGATGACCTTCTGCTTCTCCCTCTTTGTCATCATCTGGATTAGCGGCTGGTACAGCCCCCAATTCGGGATTTCCCGCCACGATTTGTTTCTTAGGCATGGTATGGAGTCCCCTTGCAGTTACATGCACTTGTACATGATAGACAGCATCTTTCTCAAAGGTTTTCTCAGCTGTGTAAATGCCGCCCTTTTCCATCTTTGCTTCTAGCATTTCGCTGGTTTCTTTGGCTCCTTCTTCCCACACTTCATACATCACTTCATCAGCATCTTCTACCGCTTCTTCCCCTTGCGAAACTGCCGTTTTAAACGTTACTTTCTCATTAATTGCGGCAGTTTCAGGAACAGTTAGATTCGCTTCTATAGGCTGTGGGGGGCCTTGGTTCTTACTTTCTTCTTTTTTGTCCGTGCAGCCGCTCATTAATATAGCCAATCCTGCGGCAAAAAGGATCATTAAAAATTTTTTATGCATCGCTGTCCTCTCCCTTACCCTTTTTATTAGACTTCTTCCTCCGTCACCAAAGGAAAGAATACTTTAACCTCTGTTCCCTTCATGTATTCACTATTAATTTCTAGTCTTCCATCATGAAATTTAATAATATGGTCAACAATCGATAGCCCGAGCCCCGTTCCGCCATCTGCTCGAGTACGGGCTTTGTTTACCCTGTAGAACCGCTCCGTGACCTTTTTCAAATCTTCACCCGGGATGCCTATTCCTGTATCAGCAATGGATAATATAGCTTGACTGTTATCTTTAAAGAGAGATACCTGTATCTTGCCGCCTTCATTTGTATAACGAATCGCATTATCAAGTATATTTACCACTACTTGCTCTAAACGGCCTTCATCCCCCTCGATGATGATGTCATGATCGAGGTCACAGGATATGCCAATTTTCTTATTCTTCGCTGCCGGCTCAAGCTTTTGCACCGTCTGATAGATGGTTTCGGCAAAGGGAATCGGGTATTTTTCAATTAAAAAATTCCCTCCCTCTAATTTAATCAAATCTAGCAGATCATTAACAAGTCTTTCCATTCGCTTAGATTCTTTTGTAATAATATGAATGTATTGCTTCTGCACGTCTTCACTCGCTGCCATTCCTTGATCGATCGCTTCACTGTATCCTTTGATATAGCTTAATGGTGTTCTGAGCTCGTGAGAAACCGTCGCTAGAAACTCTCTTTTCTTCTCGTCTTCCTGATAAATGGACTCTGCCATTTTATTAAAGGTTTTGGCCAGCTGGCCGATTTCATCGTTCGTTTCAGCTGTCACTCTTGCTGTGAAATCTCCTTCCGATACTTTCACAGCAGCGCTCTTCATTTGTTCTAAAGGCCTTGTCATATGTTTCGTCCACTTCGTTCCAACTAGCAAAAGAATGACTAGAAACAAGACTGCTCCTGCAGCCCAATATTTCGTTAAACCGACTGTCAGTTCTTCAATATTTTCTAGAGGAATATATAAATAGATAATGCCTTGAAGCCGCTGTTCTTCAAGCAGCGGGACAATGACTGTGATAATATTGCGGTCAAACCGTGAAACATACCCCACATTTTTGACCGGTTCATTTTTTAAAAGCTGCTCTCTTTCTTTTGGACCGATTAACGTATCATAGTCGACTTCAAAAGGAACGCACGCCGCCAGTTCACGAGGATTTCGCACAGCAAAAGCTTCAAACTTTGCTTTTTCATTGTACCAGTCAATCCGGCTCGCGAATTCGTCTGTGATTTCCCCGCCATCATAATCTAATGCAAGGCTTTTCCCTGTCTGCAGCAATTCCTTCTCAATGCTTTCTACATACAGTTTTTCATACAGGGTATACGACAGTCCGTAGGCGAAACCAATCGAGAGCAGCAAAGTCATAAATAAGGTCAGCCACAGTTTCTTTGCGAGCATCATGGAGAGGATTCCTCAAACTTATATCCGATCCCCCATACAGTCACAATCTGCGCACCTGCTTCTTTACCGAGTTTCATTCTTAGCGTCTTCACATGTGTATCAACCGTTCTCGTCCCACCGCTGTATTCTTCTCCCCATATAGACACCAATAGCTGCTCTCGGGAGAAGACTCGTCCGGCATTTTTCAGCAGAATAAGCAATAAGTCGAATTCCTTTAATGTAAGGGTGATCGAGCGGCCATTCACCTTCACGCTATGAGAATGCAGGTCGAGGTGTACCCCTGCTTTCTTGATCGAGTTTTCTTCTTTTTTCATAAAAGGAAATCTCCTCAGCACAGCTTGTATTCGAGCAGTTAATTCTCCCGGGGAAAATGGCTTCACGATGTAATCATCCCCGCCAAGCTGAAGACCTTTTACCTTATCCCATTCTTCACCCTTTGCTGTGAGGAAAATAATAGGCACCCCATTAGAAGCTCTAATATCAGCACAGATCTCAAATCCGCTTTTGCCTGGAAGCATAACATCAAGGAGCACTAAGTCAATGTTCTCCTCCTTAAGCCTCTCTTTCGCCTGCCTCTCATCACCAGCTTGGGTAACAGTGAAACCTGCATTCTCTAAGTACATAGAAATCAGGTGGCGCATATCTTCCTCATCATCAACGATTAATATGTGCGGCATACCTACTGCTCCTTTTTAAAAATGATAAATGGTCCTTTTCCAGTTTTGACTTTCTTTTCTAAAGCCAATGAGTTTGGATCAAGAAAAAATAGTTCATCGCTATCGTAACTGGCAACAGCAAGGGAAAAATGAAACTCTTCTATCGCAAACGGATTGGATCCTGTTTCTGTTTCTTTCGTTTTTTCTTTTAAATGATTGTACATATAAATTTTGCTTGTGCCATGGCTGACCACATAGTAATTCCGATCATCCCTCAAGAAATCCACAGGCATCACAGGCGCCTCTAGCACCGATTTTTCTTTTCCTGTTTTCAAAGAATAAATCAGCACATTCTTCTGCGGCTCTTTCCCCCGCCCATGTCCTCCTACCCATAATTCATCTTTGGAAGAATCCACGAACAGACCGGTCGATGAAGAGGGGATGGTATATTCTTTACTTACTTTCTTCGTCTTTGGATCGACTTTAGAAAGAATGGTATCTTGATAATTAATTACGTATAGCATTCCTTTTTCTTCTGCGAGAGTCATTGGATACTTGCCAGTTTTAACCACACCTGTTTCTTCTCCCGTGTCATTAAAGAAATGGACAGACCGATCTTGTTTGTTTGCTAGCGCTATTTCTTTCGTTTGATTCACATATATTCCGCCAGTCGTCCCTTCAGCAACAGACCACTCAGCGATTTTCTTGCCTTTTTTTAATGAATAAAGATCGGCATGATCAAGCTGCGTGCCGTACAGCAGGAGCTTGTCATGATCCGGAAACAGCACACCGCCTGTATATAGCTCGTCAAATGCCCAGTCAGCAAATACTTCTCTGTCTTCATTAATAAACGTTAAAGAAGAATCACGCAAATTCAGCGTGAATAAAAAGCTATCCTCTTTTATCTTGGTGAACTCCGTCTGATTGCAGCCGGTTAGGAAAGTGAGGAGGAAGACTAAGCCTGCTAAAAAGTAATTCTTCACAGCATTCATCCTTTATTCTGTCTTTTATCACCTATTATAAGAAAGAAATGTGAAGTATGTTTGAAAAATAAAGAAAAAAGTGCCGAAAAGCGCAATCGCTCTTCGACACTTCACAATTTATTCATTAATTTATTGAAACGGCTGCCTCATGATCACTCGGCTGATGAGCGAACTGTCGCTTATACAGACCTCGGAAGAAGATCACAGTCAACACTAAGCATCCTGCGGCAAATAAACCAAGTATGCCATTATTGGTCCACATGAATGAGAAGTCACCGCTTGAAATCACTGCCTTCAGTGCGTTGACGGAATACGTCATTGGCAATAAAGCACTAAATGGCTGTAACGCCTCTGGAATTAATTCGAGCGGGAACGTACCTGCACTTGTTGTTAATTGGAAGATCAAGATTAAGATAGCCACAAAACGGCCAGGATCTCCTAAGATCGTCACAAGCATTTGGACTAAGGCAATAAACGTTAAGCTCGTAATGATCGTCGTCGCTAAAAATAACGGGATGCTCTGTACTTCAATCTTTAATCCATACAGCAATACAGCTGCCGCTAGCAGCGACTGGATAATCCCTGCAAAGAATAGTACGCCGAATTTCCCTATGAACCAGCTAAATCCATTCTTTGGACGTACTGCTGGCTCTCGTAATGGAAAGACGATGGATAACAATAAAGCACCAACGAATAATCCTAAAGATAAGAAATAAGGAGCAAATCCTGTACCGTAGTTCGGCACATGCTGTCTTGTTTCTTTGGCCACCTTCACTGGTTCTGCCATCATGTCATAGTTTTTATCGGTTGCTTTAACAGAATTAGATTTCTCCGCTGCCTCTTGAAGCTTTTCGTGAAGTTCTTTCGTTCCAGACTCTAGCTTAACTGTCCCATCTGCCAATTCAGAAGAACCGTCAGCCAGTTTCCCAGCTCCGTCACTAAGTTTCTTAGATCCGCTGTCTAATTGACTCATGCCGCCACTTAACTCTGAAGCCCCGTTTGCCAATTCCGCTGAACCGGCTTTTGCTTCTCCTAATTTACCGGCAAGCGTCGCCATACCGTTAACTAATTCCTTTTCACCTGACTGCAATTGCCCTGCACCTTGAGCCAATTGATCAGAACCCTTAGCTAGTTCAGAAACTCCTTGATTCAGCTGTTCCTGACCCGTTTGAATTTTTCCAAGGCCGCCATTCAGCTTTTCAAGGTTGGGAGCTAACTGACCGCTCACCGCACTATTTACTTCTTTTGAACCCGCAGCCACTTTCTGGCTTCCAGCTTTAAGACTTCCAAAACCGCCTTCTATTCCTTGAACCATTTGCTGCTTTTGAGCAGCCATTTGCTGCTTAAATCCTGCTAATTGTTCAGGCGTCATAGATTGCTCAAGAATCGGCAATAACTGCGCCATTTGTTTATCCATACTGCCGTTAACCTGTTCGATTAATTGTGTTTCAAACTGGCTGATTCCTGCATTTAATTGTTCGGAGCCAGCTGCAAGCTCACTCGTTCCTTTGGCCAGCTGTGGCACTTTTTCTTGGAACTGAGCTATACCTGCTTTTGCTTCTGCCGTACCTTTTGTTAGTTCTCCCATTTTAGAATCGACAGTATGCAAGCCCTGCTGCAGCTTAGTGATTCCGCCTGCTAGCTGATCCGTACCTGTCTGAACTTCTTTGCCTCCAGCGAGCAGGCGGTTCTGTCCTTCTTCCAGCTGACCTAAGCCAGCATGTAACTTACCGGCTCCTTCAGCTAACTGCTTCGAGCCATCTCCGGCCTTACTAATCCCTTCTGAAAACTCAATAGATTTTCCAGCCAGAGTTGCTAAGTTTTCTTTAATTTTCGCTGCTCCATCAGAAAGCTTAATGGCCCCCTCATCAAGTTCACCTGCTCCATCACTGGCTTTTGCGAACCCGTCACCCATTTCTTTTATCTTTTCAAACATTGTTTCAGAATATGTTTTCGTTATTGTTTTCTGCAGAGATGTACGAATTTCTTTTACCGCTGTTTCTCCAATCTGTGCGGATAAAAAATTATAGCTTTCATTCGGAATGTACTTTAACTTAAGTTTTTCGGGACTTTCATCTAAAAGTGTAGTCGCATTTTCCGAAAAATCCGCCGGAATTTCCACCACCATATAATAGTTCTGCTGTTCAAGACCTCGTTCAGCTTCTTTATCGCTTACAATATGAAAGTCGAAATCGTCACTCTTCCTTATTTCTTTTTCAAGCTCTTTCCCAAGTTTTAAATCTTCCCCTTCAAAGTTGGCTCCAGCATCTTTGTTCACAACGGCCACAGGCAAATCCTTTAAATGAGCATATGGATCCCAAAAAGCCCATAAAAACATACCTGCATACAAAACCGGAATAAACATGACTGCCAAAAGCGGCACAAACAATTTTCTGCTTTTAACTATTTCTTTAAGTTCTGCTAAAAATAAAGATTGTTTCATAATTTCCTCCTGTACTCGCATTGTTAATAAATGACTGTTTTGTTCATTTGGTCATTTATTAACAAAAGAAAAGGCTCTCCTCAGATGGATAACCCTTGAAATAGATAAAGTTCAAACAATTTAGCAATTTCCTCTTCACTTAATGGTTCACGTTTCTGCTCCCAGTCAAAAATAAGTGACACATATATTTTTAACATAATAAATGCCGTCACCTCTGGATTACATGGCTTTATTTCCTTCGCATCAATAGCTTTTGAAACTTCTTCCTTGATAAACGTGAGAATGGCCTGTTCCATCTTCTCCATCACTTCTAATACAGCTGGCGTTCCCATTTCTCGGCCTTCCTGCATCAGCTTAATGGACAGCTGGTGCTTTTTGCGAAACTGCAGCAATTGAAAGAGAGCTCTATGCACATTTTCGTGAAAAGAATCTTGCGGATCAATTGCTTCTTCTGCTACTTGCTTCATTTCCGCAATGAGCATTTGCACAATTTCATCAAACAGCTCTTCTTTATTCTTAAAAAAAGTATAGATGGTTCCCTTGCCGACATTCGCTATTTTAGCCACTTGATCCATTGTTGTCGCTTTGTAGCCAAACAATGAAAATGACTTAGTGGCTGCTTCAATAATAAGTTGTTTTCGATCAATTGACATTCATCCACCCCTTAAATGACCAAATGAGAAATATGGTCATTTTGTACATTTATTAATGTACTATATATTTTCTTAGATGACAACTCTTTTTAGAGAATCTTTTCCCTGTGAGCTTTAGTCATTCCATCTCCCCATCATTACCGTGTCATAGTATTTTCCATCTGATAACCGCTTATCTTGCTTTAAGATACCTTCTACTTCAAAACCATATTTTTTATAAAGCTTGATCGCTTGATCATTTGTCTCCAATACACTCAATGTTATTTTCTTAATGTTATTCACGTCTGCCCATTGAATCGATTCTATTAAAAGATTGGTTCCCACCCGATATCCCCAATATTCTTTTAACACACAGATGCCAAATTCCACTTTATGTGAAAACCTTTTCAGGTCACTTCCTTCACACCTTGAGAAACCGATAACTCTCCCATTCACTTCAGCAACTAAAAATAGATTCTTCCTACTTTCTGAATCCACTTGTATGATCTGTTTAAAGCCTGCCTCATCTATGTATGCTTCACCTTGTTCCCGATCTAGATTTTCCGTTTCGCCATCGATCTGAAGCCTTACTTCAGATAAGCTTTTCGCATCCTCTTCTCTTGCAGATCTAATAGTGTAGTTCAATTGATTAACTTTATATGTCTTTCGTTGGACGATCAATACTTCTTCCCCCAATCATCTAGTTTAACGGCAAATTGCTTACATTATACGATAAAAAAAGAATGCCGCAATTAGCATTCTCGTCACACGTTACTTTAGATTTAAATAGGATAGAGTCTTTTCGACAGCAGCTTCTCCCTGATCAATACAATCTGGCAGGCCAAGACCTTCAAACGAGCTTCCTGCAATAAACAGGCCCGGTGCCTGTGCAAGCAGCTGTTTATTGATTTCTGCTAATCTATCTTTATGTCCTACCGTGTATTGAGGCATCGCTTCTTTCCAGCGGCTGACAATTGTAAAATCTGGAGCAGAAGTAACCTTCATTGTTTTGTTTAAGTCGTCTAATACAATGCGCTCAATCTCTGCATCTGATAAATCCACCACTGCTTCATCGCCGGCTCGTCCTACATAACAGCGCAGCAAGACTTTTCCCTCCGGCGTTGTGTGCGGCCATTTTTTATGCGTCCATGTACAAGCTGTAATCGTATAATCACTGTTTCTTGATACGACAAAGCCAGTTCCGTCTTTGACATTTTTAATAGCCTCTGCCGGAAAAGCCATCGCGACGGTTGCAACAGAAGTGGACGGAATTTCTTTTAAAATATCAAACATCCGGTATTGCGGCATAATCGACGGCAGGACAAAGTGCGGAACCGTGGACACCACACTGTCAGCCAGCAGCTGCTGTCCGCTGTTTAATGACAGTTGATATTGGCTGTCTTCCGTTTTCTCTACAGACTCCACTCGGACTCCCTTCATGACAGACCCGGGTGTCAGCTTGTCTTCAATAGCATCAACGAATGTCTCTAAGCCATCTTTGAACGTCATAAAGATTCCTTTTTTCTTAGCTCCTTTAACTTGCTTCGGAGCTGGCGTGCTTTTCTTCATCCCGAGTACAAGACTGCGGTATTTCTGTTCCACCTGGTAAAACTGAGGAAACGTGGACATTAAACTCATTTGATCGATATCCCCTGCATAAATGCCTGACAATAAAGGCTCAATTAAGTTTTCTACGACTTCATCTCCGAGTCTTCTTCTGAAAAATTGACCTAGTGACTGGTCATTTTTAGGATCAGATTTAGGCATCACAAAGTCGCCTGCCGCTCTCAATTTACCAGGAACGGAAAAGAGTCCTGTCGTAACGAAAGGAGCTAACTGTGTTGGAATGCCCATCACAGAGCCCCCAGGCATCGGATGAAGCTTACCATTCACTAAAACATAAGAGGTTCCTGTTGCATTATTCACCAATTGATCTGAAAGTCCAACCTCTTTAGCCAGGCGTACGGCACTTGCTTTTCTCTCAAGAAAAGAATCCGGTCCTCTTTCGATAACAAAACCGTCTTTCTTCACCGTTTGTATTTTCCCGCCAAGACGATGAGTGGCCTCAATCAAAGTGACTTCAAGAGGTAACTGATGTTCCTTCGCTGCTTTTTGTAAATAATAAGCAGTGGATAGTCCTGTTATTCCCCCGCCAATGACAACAATCTTCTTCGTTTTTTCCAACACAGTAACATCGCCTTCTTTTTATAGTTTGTCTTTCGCTTTTAAGTGATCTAAGACTACATTACCCATGGCTTCAATAAAAGCTGGCTGTGCATTCGGCATTTCAGGACGATAATATCCTGCGCCTATTTCGTCTGTGACGACTTTACACTCATAGTCATTATCATATAGCACTTCTAAGTGGTCGGCTACAAAACCTGCTGGGATATAGACAAATGCTTTGTATCCTTTTGTTTCGAATAAATCTCTTGTTAAATCTTGTACGTCCGGGCCAATCCAAGGTTCAGGCGTGTTTCCTGCACTCTGCCAGCCGACTTCGTACTCCTTGACTCCTGCAGCTTCTGCAATCATCTTCGCTGTTTCTTCTAGCTGCTTCGGATATGGATCACCCATTGCGATGATTTTCTCCGGCAAGCTGTGAGCGGAGACAATCAGCACATAATCCTCGCGCTCTTCCTCTGACATAGACGCGATTGTCTGTTTCAGCTGGTCTGCCCAATACTCGATGAACTTCGGCTCTTGATACCAGCTTTCAATTGATGTAATGGAAGGTCCGCCGATTTTCTCTGATTCCTCGATCGCTCGTCCATTATAAGACTTCACGCTGAATGTCGAAAAGTGAGGAGCTAATACGATGGACACCGCTTCTTCGATGCCATCATCTTTCATTTGCTGAACCGCATCTTCAACAAAAGGTTCGATATGCTTTAGGCCAAGGTACATCTTAAACTCCACTTGATCCTGCACACGATTTAAATGCTCTTCTAATTTCTTCGCCTGTTCAAGAGTAATCGCAGCAAGCGGAGAAATGCCGCCAATCGCTTCATAGCGGCTTCTTAAATCTTCTATCATCTCATCAGATGGTTTTCGCCCATGGCGGATATGTGTGTAATAACGTTCTAGATCTTCCTCTTTATATGGCGTGCCGTAAGCCATTACCAGTAAACCCATTTTTCTTTTTGTCATGTCTCTCACCTCATCAATAAATAGAAATCTTGTTCTATTTTGACACGTATGCTGTCAACTTTCCAAAATGAAGGTTCTTATTTAAGTTTTTCCGCACTGTATTCATGGACTAATGTCGTCAAACGCTTTAGCACATCTGGACTCACTTCTGGGAAGACCCCATGACCCAGGTTGAAAATATGTCCAGGCTGTTTCACACCTTGATCAATAATCGCCTTCGTGCGTTCTTCAATCACTTCCCATGGAGCAAGCAGAATGGCAGGATCAAGGTTGCCTTGAACTGTTTTAGTAATACCCATTGAACGCGCTTGTTCAATTGGCAAGCGCCAGTCTAGTCCTACCACATCAAGAGATAGGTCATGCCACTCCATGGCCAAGTGGCTCGCACCCACACCGAACATGATTAATGGAACATTTTCCGTCTTCAGCTCATTAAAAATGCGCTCCATAACCGGCTTAATAAAGACGCGGTAATCGGCTACATTTAATGCACCTACCCAAGAATCAAAGATTTGAATCGCACGAGCGCCTGCTTTAATTTGTGAACGAACATAGGTAATCGTCATATCAGCCAGCTTGTCCATTAAAGCAAACCAAGCTTTAGGCTCCGCGTACATAAATGCTTTTGTTTTATTATAATTTTTTGAAGGTCCACCTTCGATCATATAGCTCGCTAATGTGAAAGGTGCTCCTGCGAAACCGATTAATGGCACATTCAATTGTTCTTCTGTTAGTATCCGGATCGTTTCTAATACATAAGGCACGTCACTTTCAGGATCGATTTCCCCAAGTTTTTCAACATCTGCCATCGAGCGAATTGGGTTATCAATTACTGGACCGATTCCTGATTTAATATCGACCTGAACACCGATCGATGGAAGCGGTGACATAATATCTTTATAAAGAATGGCCGCATCTACATCGTATTGCTCAACGGGAAGTCTAGTGACATAGGCACAGATTTCCGGCTGATGTGTAATTTCAAATAGAGAATATTTCTCTTTCAGTTTGCGGTATTCCGGCTGCGACCTTCCTGCTTGGCGCATATACCATACAGGAGTATAGTCCGTTTTCTCTCCTCTTGCTGCTTTTAAGAATGTTTCATTAATCTGTCTCATATTCGTTCTTTGTCCACCTTTCATTCTTCGAAGTCACTATCTTTCATTATATCTAATCCCTCATTAGAATGAAATGAGGAAAGTCGGTCTTTTTATACGTTTAAACTATAGTATTTTTAAGAATAAAAGTATAGCTGACATCCTTAAATGTCATAAATTCGCCAAGAACAGAATGAATGGCCTAAGTGACTCTATAAGATCCCAGGACAGCGAAAGTGTTTAAACGTGTAAATGAAGGTGTAAAGTATATACTAATAGAAGTAACTATATATTCTAAAAAACTAGGGGTGAATTGGATGAATGTTTTCATCACATCAGGTACATATGATTTTTTAAAAACAATTAAAGCAAAGCATGCAAATGAAACAATGATTTTAATGGAGAATGCAGAAGGAGCCGTTCTGCTGCATGAAACAAGTGCTTCGACTGTCTTTGAGTCGCCTCGAAAATTTGAAGTGATTGATTCATCAGGAGAGCTTGCTGAACATGGCCATGTTGTCTTTAACAATATACCTGTTACCGAGGAAGGACGGCCGATTTTTGAATACCGCTTTAAAAACCGTGCGCGTGCCATTGAAGATGTAGATGGGTTTCAAGCCATTCGTGTGCTGCGTCCGTTAAATGCAGATACGTATATTATTTTAACCCAGTGGAAAGATGAAGCCGCATTTAAAGGCTGGCAAAATTCCAAAGCTTACGATAAAGCTCATCAAAAACGCGGCACAGAAGATGGCATTGATAATCAGCCGAAAATTTTCTCAAGTCCTTCCTATGTCTCGTCCTATAACGTGCCAGAAGAAGATTAATAACATAATAAAAAAGCGGCCTGACGAGGTGGTCAGCCGCTTTTTCTATGTTAGATGAAAAGAATGATTATCTTCACTAACTCACGAACATCGTTTCTTTCACGTGCACATATATACAACAACTAGGCTCTTATTCGTGCCAGTTGATGTGCCGGGCTCCATTTTTCTAGCACCGCAACGGTAAGAAAAAAGATCGCCGCCCCTAAACTAAATCCCGCAAGAACATCTGAAAGATAGTGCGCCCGTTCAGCGACCCGGCTGAAGCCTGCAAGTCCTGCAAGGACAATTGCTGCTGCATAACCGATTCTTTGGGTGATGTCGCGATTAGAAAATGACAGGAGAAAGTAGCAAATCAGCAAGTAAACAATGAGGCCAAGCATCGCATGTCCGCTCACGAAGCTTAATCCATCTTCCCCGTGATTAAATGGAGGCCGCTCACGCCCTACTGCTTCCTTCAGCCATTTATTTAATACATTGCCGCCAGCCACCGAAGTCAAAACAGCCATGACACCATAGATATGACGTTTCCAAGTGAGAAGAACGACCAAGATTATACTGATCGTTCCTAGAACTATTTCAGAACCGAGAAATGAAAACTCTTTTAAGCCAGTAAAAGCTTCAAACACGCTAAACGCGCGGTTATCCATCCATGCAAATACATTCATCTCAACTCCTGCAAACAAGAGAAGAAACACAGCAAAACATATCGCTGAAGCTTTAAACAACATAATTGATTCCTCTCTTTCACAAACGCTGTTCGAGCTTTTTCAACCGTGGAGGAGCATACATTTTCACAAATAATAGAGCTAACAATAAGCCTGCTCCCAATACAATCACTCCTTGCAGCAAGGAATGGCTGATGGCCGAAGCGATGCCAAAAATCACTGCTTGTATGACCAGCACTTGAAGAATCAGATTCAGCAATGCGGCCCTTTTTTGCTCGGCCGGCAGCGGATAGAGCTTGAGCCAGATTTTCGTTTGATGGCGGCGAATCATTGGCATCAGCTGGAACCCTGTTAAATAAATGAACAGCAAAGCAATGATGACCTGCAAAATGGGCTGATCACTGAAATAAATAATCAGTCCGGCAATCACCGTCAATCTCACGAATAATCCGAAGTATTCATTCATGCGTACGAATGTTCTTTTCAGTAAATAGGAGAAAGAGTGTGTCTGATCAAAGGTCATCTTTCCAATTAAGGCATCCATCCATTGACGTCGTTTCACTTCCCCGCGCAAATGAGGAACATCTGTAAACATATTCGCCAGCCGATAAAAGGCTGCCATCCGCTTTTCTTCTAAATCAACAAGCGTTTCCCACTTGTAACTTTTATGCTGAACCGCTTTATTAAAGTAAACGAAATAAAGCATCATTACTGCCGCCACGATTAAAGCAAATATGTCTGAAGCCCCTGAAACGATAAAATAGAGCAATAGCGTATTTAAGGCGAACCGGACACCCATATCTATATAATGACTTTGTCGCTCTTGCAATTTTAAAAGGAGAAACCGGACAGACAAATTCCATAATTTCAACCCCGCAAGTATAAGCAGCCATAAGAAAAAGGATTGAAACCCTCCGCCTTTCACTTGAACATACATAGGCATGAATACGGCGAGGAGAAGAATCAGCACATAGCTTTGGGAGATAAAGCTCGTTAGAATAGCGTTTTGGAAATACCCTTTCATTTTTCCCTCAAGCGGCAGTAAAAATACAGTGTCTGCCCGTTTCAAAAAGGTATAAACCGGACTCCAGGCAAGAACTGCTCCTAGTACAGCCGCCATAATGAGCGGCGCGGGAAAAGCGGGATCCAGTGTTTTCACCCAGTCACTGTAATAATACAAGCCTGCACCCATGCCGAACACTAATACAAACAGCAGATGATCATTTAACATGTATTTCAAATATTTGCGAAGTTCATTGTAATAAGTATCTAATCTTTGTTTCCATAACTCCTGAATCGTATTCATTGTTCCTCTTCCTTTGTCAGCTGGATATAAATATCATCGAGTGACGCACCTGGCATGGAAAACTGTGTCTGCAGATCAGATATCGTACCTTTCGCCCGAATTTCTCCATTATGCAGTATGATAAAGGAATCGCAATATTTTTCAGCAGTGGCTAGAATATGCGTAGACATCAATATTCCCGCTCCACTGTCCCGCATCTGCTTCATCCAGTCAAGCAATGACTGAATCCCGAGCGGATCAAGGCCGACAAATGGCTCATCGATGATATACAGGGATGGCTCTGTTAAAAAGGCGCTCATAATCATGACTTTCTGCTTCATCCCTTTAGAGAAGTGAGCAGGAAACCAGTTCATTTTTTTATCAAGGCGAAATTCCTTTAACAGCGGCTGAATCCGTTCATTATATTGCTGCTCACTTAACCCGTACGCCATTGCGGTTAAACGCATATGCTCTTCGAGAGTTAACTCTTCATATAAAATCGGCGTTTCAGGTATATAGGAAAACTGCTTTCGATATTGTTCAGGATCTTTCTCTAAAGACAGGCCATTAATCTCTACTTGCCCCGCTTTCGGTTCCATCAACCCGATAATATGTTTGATCGTGGTGCTTTTTCCCGCTCCATTCAGTCCAATTAAACCGACGATCTGCTTCGGCTCAATGCCAAAAGAAATCTCTTTTAAAACTGGCTTTCGCGTATAACCGCCAACAAGTCCTTCTACTTTTAATAAAGACATAACTACCGCTCCTTCGGATACATTCATTACCGCTATTTTAGCAAATTCTAGACAGAAACACTCGTTTTTAAAGTACTGGTTATTTTTCTCCCTATACTGCTTGTCTATTTCAACGCTTCTCTTTTTATGATAAAATTTTGACAATTACATATAAAGGGAGATGAAAGATTTGGGAGATTGTATTTTTTGCAAGATCATTAATGGCGACATTCCATCAGCTAAAGTGTACGAAGACGAATATGTGTATGCCTTTCTAGACATCAGCCAAGTAACGAAAGGACACACGCTGGTCATTCCAAAAGTACATAAAGAGAATATCTTTGAATTGCCGTCGGATCTTGCCAGTCATCTGTTTAAAGCGGTTCCTGAGATTGCGAATGCGATCAAAAAGGCTTTCAATCCAGCAGGCTTAAATATTTTAAATAATAACGGAGCTGTGGCTGGGCAAACGGTCTTCCATTATCATGTTCATTTGCTTCCGCGTTATGGTGAAGAAGATGCTTTTCACCCAGCTTTTGAAACAACGGAAAGCCCTTATTCTCAGGAAGAATTTCAACAAATCGCTGAGTCGATTAAAAATCAATTATAGTAACCGCTCCCTGATTCGAGGGAGTTTTTTTATTATTCGGATAAATAATACTTTGTTCTCATGTCTTTTTTATGATATACTACGTTTAACTTTTCGCTGGCGGCAATAGTGCACGTCAGGAGAAGCTTAGCCGAGATTAGATGAGAAGAGGAGAGTTGAGAAATGAATACGAAATCACTTGTCAGCCTGTCCCTATTAGTGGGAATGGGCGCTGTATTGCACACTGTTATGCCTGGATTATTTTTAGGAATGAAGCCAGACATGATGCTTCTAATGATGTTTTTAGGCATTTTACTATTTCCAAGCGCAAAGAACGTGCTTCTAGTAGGAATGGTGACTGGGGTTATTTCCGGATTGACGACAACGTTTCCTGGAGGATTAATTCCGAACTTAATTGATAAGCCTATTACCGCTTTTGTTTTTTATGGCATGATCCTGCTTTTAGCTAAATACACACATAATGCAGGTTCAAAGGCTTTACTGACTGCAGTCGGAACTTTGATCTCAGGTGGAGTATTCCTTACTTCTGCCCAGCTGCTTGTAGGATTGCCTGGACCATTTACTGCTTTATTTGCCACAGTCGTGCTTCCTGCTGCTGTGATTAATACAATTGCGATGCTCGTCATCTATCCAATTGTGCAATCTATTTTCAAACGATCCCGCCTGGCGGAACAAACCACATAAATCGAAAAGAACCCGAGATTGGGTTCTTTTTTTTACATATATGAAAGCAAGACCGCCAAGACTAAGATAATCCCTCCGGAAATCCCAAGAACTTTCGCCCGTTTTTTCAGTATATGTTTAGACATCGACATGCCTGGCTGTAAAATCGCACGAACTTGATTGACCATTCCGATTAGCAGAATAAAGCTGAGCGCAAATAAACCAAAGATGACTCCTTCCATGACTGTTCCCCCTTTTTACTAAGTGAAGTTTGTATACCTGTATTTATGGGAAATATATTGACAATTGGTTATGTTACATACTATGCATGAGGGCGACCCCAATGAACCTGTCCCATTAAGGAAAAAAGGAATTTCGCTCTGTGCAGAGAATTGTATAGAGAGGTGATGGAATGATGGATAAGAAAGCGATGATGATTGGCATGGCCGTAGGAACAGCAGCTGGAGCCGCCATGACTCTATTAAATACTCCCATCTCGGGTAAGGAAGCCCGTCAAAAAGTAAAGGATGCACAGGCGAGTATGAAAGCATCCGCCAATGAAATTAAGAATGATCTGCAAGAGATCCAACAGTCAGTGACTCATTTGACTGAAGTGAGCAAAGAACAATTTAGTGATGTATCTACAGGGTTGAAAACAAGTGCTGCGTTATGGAAGGAAAGCATTGTGCCGAATAAACAAGCGCTTCAAAAAGAAATTTCAGCCCTTCAAACAACCGTTCACGATATGCAAGAAACCCTGCCTTCCCCACCAAAAACCGGAGAGCCTAAATAGGCTTTTCGGTTTTTTTGAAAATTTGGTTAATTTATATCTTTATTATTTTTTATTTTATTGGCATAATGATGATAACTATATTAATAATTTTCTGTTAATAGGAGTGAAAGACATTATATAAAGAAGGTGAATTTATGACAAATCATCATTATTCCATGAAAGAAGCACTTATTTTCAGTCAGCGTATGGCCCAGTTAAGCAAAGCATTGTGGAAAGCAGTAGAAAAAGATTGGCAGCAATGGATCAAGCCTTATGATTTAAACATTAATGAACACCACATTTTATGGATTGCTTATCATCTAAAAGGCGCTTCGATTTCTGATGTTGCCAAATTTGGTGTCATGCACGTTTCAACCGCGTTCAATTTCTCGAAAAAACTGGAGGAAAGAGGCTATTTAAAGTTCTCGAAGAAAGAAGCCGATAAGCGAAATACATATGTCGAGATCACTGCAGAAGGCGAAACGCTGCTTCTCGACTTAATGGAAAGCTATGATCCGGACAAAAACTCTGTGTTCCAGGGAACGGCTCCTTTGAGAGAACTGTTTGGCAGATTTCCAGATTTAGTAGAAATCATGGCCATCGTCAAAAACATTTACGGTGATGATTTCATGGATATTTTCGAAAAATCTATTCACAATATTGATGAGGATTTCTATGAAGAAGATGGAAAGCTAACAAAAGCCGACCTGCCAAAAATACAAACGAGTTAAGAACTAACCTTAAAGCTTTCACACTCTTAAATGCCAAGCTTTCTCCTTCCTTAAGCCTTGACTATACACAAGAGACAAGCTTGGCTCTTTAATCAGAAAAACAATGTGTTCGCACCGCTCATTCAACCCTGGCGCCTGTTGGATGAATGAGCATTCACACCCCTGTTCCCCATTCCCCTTTTCATCCCTTTTATTTTCAGTAAATTTCGATAATCCTGCATATAAAAGATTAACAAAACTTTATTAAAAATGGTGTTGATTTTTCCCATCAAACATCGTAAATTAGGAAAGCAATATTTTTAATTTACAACTGATGGGAGGGTATATCCGATGAAGTGCTGGCGTTCATTCGATTTTGAAAAACGATATGGATTTAATAAAATTATCATCTTTTCATTGCTTATCGCGATGATGACTTTTTCTTTCACATTTGCATTGATGCAATCGGTATACTCTGAAGCATTGTATGCCCAGCATTTTTCATGGTTTTTAATTGGGATGATCCTAATTTACCCATTGCATAAATTCCTGCATACATTACCGATTCTTAAATATATACCAAAAATGTCCTGCAAGTATCAGATGAAATACTTCTGTTTGCCGGTTATTTCGATCAATATAAAAGATCCACTGCCTAAAAAACGCTTTATGATCAGCTTAGTCTTTCCGTTCGTCGTACTGACGCCATTACTGTTTATGGGCGCTAGTCTTAACCCGCATTACCTGCACTATTTCCTAATGCTGACTGCCTATCACACAGGGATTTGCGCAATAGACTTTCTCTATTTGAAAGCACTAACCGCCTCCCCTAAATACGCAGTAATCGAAGAAAACGACGAAGGATATGAAATCCTTGTACCGCAATAACGAAAAGCCAATCACGCTGTTCAGGAGCGACTGGCAAATAGGCAGCCCCCAAAAAGGCGCTCTTTGCCTTTATGGGGGCTGATCTTTTGACCCGAGCTCCTAGCGTGATTGGCTAGACACCACGAAAAGCAAAAGCCGTTTGTCCAGGTGTGAAGGGCAAATAGGCTTCTGCCCTCAAGCCGCTTTTTGCCTTTAGGGCAGAAGATCTTTTGACCCAAGCACCTAACGGCTTTTGCTAGACAATAACGAAAAGCAAAACGGGCTCGCCCAGGAGCGACTGGCAAATAGGCAACCAACCAAAAGGCGCTCTTTGCCCTTAGGTTGGTTGATCTTTTGACCCGAGCTCCTAACGTTGTGGCCTCCCCTTCTATCCATAAACGAAAAACAGTCTGAACTGCCATGTTTATTGCAGATTCAGACTGTTTTTCTATCTTTTCAGCTGATTTTTTGGTATCTTAATTACATATGATTAAAAGGGGAGGGGGAACAAATTGATCTCCGTGATTATCGTATTCATCATATTCTCCGGGCTTATTCTTTATAATATTAACCGAATGACGAATACACTTTGCATTCAAAAAGAAATCCCCGAAGAACGTCAACCTAAAGTGTTCCGCATCATAAATATTCTAATTACGATCTTACTTGTATCATCGTACGTAGAAATACTTTTCACGTGAATCGAGTCTTGGCGCAGAGCCAGGCTCGTTTTCACATATAAAAGTGTAATTTTTGGCGGATGAAATGAAGTGTGTTATAGTATGTTTTGTGGAAAAAAACTGGTGCCGCTTGTAAGCAAGCCGCCTATTAATTAGGGAGTTGTTGAAATGAAGAAACGTATGTTATCTCTTTCTTTAGCAGCAGGCGTACTTGGCCTTGCCGGCTGTGGAAATGGCGGAGAAAGCGATGTTGTTGCTACATCTAAAGCTGGTGATGTAACAAAGACAGAACTTTATGATGCGATGAAAGAAAAATATTCACCGCAAATGGAGCAGGCACTTCAAGAAATTATGTACAAAAAAGTGCTTTCCGAAAAATATGAAGTGACAGACGAAGAACTAAACAAAGAACTTAAGAAAGCAAAGGAACAGCTTGGCGATCAATACAAGACGTTCCTTGCACAATATAACTTAGATGAAGAAGGCTTTAAGGAGTTCTTAAAACTTGAGCTTCTGCGCGAAAAAGCAGCTACAGCTGATATTAAAGTCTCTGACAAAGAAGTAAAAGAATACTACGAGAAGTGGCAGGCGCCAATTAAAGTTCGTCACATCCTTGTAGAAGATGAAAAGAAAGCCAAAGAAGTGCAAGACAAATTGGCTAAAGGCGGTAAATTTGAAGAATTAGCGAAAGAATACTCTTCAGATCCGGGCTCTGCTCAAAACGGCGGCGACTTGGGATGGATCGACAACCAAAGCAGACAACAGTTTGTTCCTGAGTTTACAGAAGCGTTGAACACGTTAGAAGTAAATAAAATCAGCGAGCCAATTAAATCTGAATTTGGTTACCACATCATCGAAATCACGGATCAGAAGAAAAAAGAATCCTTTGATAAAATGAAGGGTGAACTGAAAGAAGAACTTAAGAAGTCTAAAGCTGATCCTCAAGCCGTTCAAAAGAAATTAGACAAAGAATTAAAAGCGGCTGATGTGAAAATTGAGGATAAAGCATTGAAAGGTGCGTTCGAACAAGACGAACCTCAAGCTCCAGAAGCACCTCCTGAGGCTGCACCTGAAGCTCAACCTGAAGCTGAACCGGCTCCTGCCGAAGAAGCTAAATAATTAGCGGTCTTAATCTGTTCTAAAAAGAACACTAAATGTGATACTCTTAATAAAAAGCCCAGGATTACTCCGTATATGGAGTGATCCTGGGCTTTTCTTATAGCTAAATAAGCCATTAGACGATGTTATTTTTGTCCTATCGGCGGCTATCGGTATTCTAACGGCGGATTTCAAGATTCTATCGGCGGCTTCTCTCATTCTAACGGCGGTTAGCGGCATTCTATCGGCGATTCATTTTGTGACTTAAGAAACTCCGCGAAAAGCGAGCACGCTGCAGTCAAGTCAGCCGCCTCCGTAATACTGTTTCGTGACTCTGTTCTTTGCAGAGTCACTTTTTTGTTTATCAGTCACCCTCAATTAAAATAAAAACTGCCCCATGCAATGCAAAGAACGTTACACAGAACAGTTAGCTACAATATATTAATGATTAATTTCGTATTCTTCCAAGGTGTTGTTTCTTTCTTCCCTTTCCTTGGCCAGCCTTTGCATATAGATATCTCCTTCTTGTTCTATATACTCCTGTTCGGCCCTTCTTTCGGCACTTGAAGTCTTTACCGTCATAAATGCGCTGAAAAATATCCCTGCTACTACAAAGTACATCCAAATTGGAAATGTCATTTACTGTTTCTCCTTTCGATTGCCGCATTTGTTATAACTTATTCAGGAACAGAAAAAAACATGCCTTCAAAAAGAAGACATGCTGTAAAAATTAAAAAGTTGGTTTGTAGAATGAGCGATTATCTAATGCGAATACACGCTCAGAGAATTCACCTGGTTTCGTGCGGTCTAACGCCCGGTCAAGCATATTCATCTTGGCATCTAAGTTATCAATGTAATGGAGAATCTCCGCCTCTTTAATCATAGGCGGTTTTGGACTTCCCCACTCTGCCTTTCCATGATGTGATAACACGAGGTGCTGAAGAATCATAATTTCTTCCCCAGCGATTTCGAGCTCTTCTGCCGCTTTACCGATTTCATTCACCATGATCGTGATATGCCCAAGTAAATTTCCCTCCACCGTATATGTAGTGGATACTGGTCCAGACAGTTCAATTACTTTACCTAGATCGTGCAGAATCACACCTGAGTACAATAAGTCCCGATCAAGTGAAGGGTAAAGATCCGCAATGGACTTCGCCAATTTCAGCATGGAAACCACATGATAAGCGAGTCCTGATACGAACTCATGATGATTCTTCGTTGCGGCAGGATATTCCAGAAATTCTTGATGATATTTTTTAAGCAGAAACCTAGTGATTCGCTGAATGGACGGATTTTTCATCTCAAAAATAAATTGAGTAATCAGTTCGGTCATGTCTTCCTGTTCCATTGGAGCGGTTTCAATAAAGTCGCTTATTTTCATCCCATCCTGTGGAGTGGCCGGACGGATTTGACGGATTTTCAGCTGCATGCGTCCGCGGTAGTTTTGAATCTCGCCAGTTACTTTCACAATCGTTTGTGGCTGGTACTGCTTTTCTGTTTCTTCTTTTGCATCCCAAAGCTTCGCTTCAATCTCACCGCTTTGATCTTGAAGCATAAGCGTTAAATAAGGGTTGCCATTTACTGCAATGCTTCTCGTAGCTGTTTTAATTAAGAGAAAACATTCAACGCTTTGACCTGCTTCAATATGTGTAATCCCTTGAGACATGGTTTTCCCCCCTTAGGCTAATGTCCAAATTATATCATATGAATGTTTTATTTTTAAAATGACCAAGCCACACTATTGTTCAGTTCCATTTACTCAGATGCCTGTTCAGGCTGCCGGGCATTCCAAATGGCCGTAAGTACAAATCCAACAAGCATAACAGCTGCTCCGAACAAATACGGCAAATGAATATTCCATTCAAATAATATGCCTGCTAAAATCGGACCAGCCACATTGCCAAGACTTAAAACGGAGTTGTTTAAGCCCATAATATACCCCTGTTTAGTTCCGGCATGTTTTGATATCAGTGAGTTCACAGAAGGACGCAGCAATGAATTGCCGATAAAAAAAAGGCCAGTTGTCAGCAGCACAAATATAAAGCTGCCTGCTAATGTCATCACTACAAACCCTCCGGCACTGATTAGAAGCGAGATGAGAACCGTTCTTCTGTCGCCAAATTTTTTCGTCATCTTCCCTACTCCATAGCCTTGAACAACAATTCCAATGATACCAATAATAAGCATAATCAGTCCTACGTCACGAGGTCCATATCCGTAGCGTTCCCATGAGTAGTAACTGAAAATCGACTGAAAGTTCGCCAATCCAAAGCTAAGCAAGAAAACGAGCAGCAGCAGAAATCCAACTGGGCTTCTTAAAGTTTGTTTCAGTAAATCCGTTCTATTAATAAGCGGCTCATTTTCTTTCTCTTTGGCATCCATTTCTCTTTGTTCTTTCGAGTACGATTCCGGTAAAACTATGACGGATACGGCAGCTGCGATCAGGGCAGCAATTCCGGCAAATATAAATGGATAAGATAAATCATATTCTGCGAGCCAGCCGCCAATACCCGGACCAATAACGATCCCAAGTCCCATAGCTGCCCCTAAAATCCCCATTCCTTTTCCCCTGTTTTCCGCCTCTGTTACATCCGATACATAAGCCATGGCAGTTGGCATTAAAGCAGAACCAAATGTGCCGGCAAGTATACGCGCAGCAAAGAGCATCCACACACCCGCTGCAAAAGCAAACATAAATTCAGCTATCGCAAAGCCAATCAGACCGATTGTTATTAATGGCTTCCGCCCAATTTTATCAGACAACCTTCCCCAAACAGGTGCAAATATAAACTGCATAAAAGAATAGACCGCAATCAAAGCGCCAAGAGTTTTGGGCCCCGCCCCGTATTCTTCTACGTAAAACGGCAAAATGGGAATAACAAGACCAATCCCAATCATGATGATAAATAAGTTAAAACTCAATAAAAATAAAGGGCCTTTATTTTGCTGGAAGCCCTTCTGTTGTTTTTCCATTTCCAAAATCCTCTCGTATTTCAATAGCCATGCTATTATTTTACCGAATTGTGAACAATTGTGAAAGAAATAAATAACCCCCTTTCAAAGTATAGGAACTTTAAAAAGAGGGGGCTAGATGACATTATTTTTCGTTCTTTGATAATTGCAGGGCTTTCTTTATATCCTTTAAGGAGTTGGACTTCCCATACATTAAGACTCCGCCTTTATACACTCTTGCTCCAATGAGGGCGAACCCGATGATAGAAGCGGCTAATATCGCTATCCCTAAACTGATCTCAATAATTGAGATGTCTAGCATCCCTATCCTCACAAACATAATCATCGGAGTAAAAAAAGGCACGTATGAAGTAAATGTAATGACCGAAGACTCCGGATTCCCTAAACCAAACATGGAAATAAAGAATCCGATCATCACAAGAAAAGTTAACGGCATCATCATTTGCTGAACATCTTCTAAGCGGCTGACAAGCGAACCGAGCAGAGCAGCAATTGTGGCATATAAAAAATAGCCGAGAATAAAGAAAATAACCGCATACACAATCATAGAAGGAGCTACATTTGTCAGGCCAAATGCCGTCAATAAACTATCTTCTGACTTTCCTGAATTAGCTAGATAGGCGACACTGAGCCAGACTGTCATTTGAGTCATTCCCAAAAGGCCGATCCCTAAGATTTTTGCGAACATTTGCTTCACTGGGGACACACTTGAAATCAAGATCTCCATGACTCTAGATGATTTCTCAATGGCTACTTCAGCTGCAATCATATTCGAATACGTGATAACCGAAATATAAATAAAGAATAAAAGGACGTATACCAGTGCCTGGGCTTGCATAATTTCTTCTTCCGATTTAGCATTCTTCGCAAGAGCAATTTTCTGAAAATCAACTGGAGTATTCCAAAGAGCGATTTGCTCGGGGGTTAAATTAAACTGTTTGGCTGCTTCAGCTGTTTTGATATTTTGCAGCGCTAACTGCAGATCGGCTACAAGTCTGCTATTAGCTACCGTGTCTGCCTTATAAGTTCCTGCAGGCAATTCTTCCTCTGTCTGATTTAACAATAAATACCCATTAAACTCTCCTTCTTCGACAGCATCTTTCAAGTCATTTTCTGACTGATCTGTTTTTACTATTTCAACACCCTTATCAATTACTGCCATCTGCTGTTTTAGCGGATCATATAATATTCCGCTTTCATCAATGACGGCAATTTTCGTTTTTTCCTCTTCTTTATCAAACATGGAAATGACTTGTTCAAAATTGGCCATTAATAGAATAGAAAGTGAAACGATGATCGTTGTTAACAAGAAGACCTTTGTTTTAAATTTATTTATGTATGCCTGGCTCAGCATAATCCAAAAACTATTCATAGGAAGCACCCGCCTTTTCAATAAAAATATCATTTAAAGAAGGTTCTTCAAGTTCGAACTTCTTCACGAATCCTTTGCCTTGCAAGCTTGAAAAAATGGATTGAGCTGTTTTTTCCTCAGCTACTTGCAGAGTGATTCCTTCAGCCGTTTTTTTCGCTTTTAATACACCCTGCATTTCCGCTAAATAGCTGACATCAAAATCGGCTTGCACGGAAACATTCTTTTTCCCAAAAGAACGCTTAATATCCCGAAGCTTTCCATGTACAACTGGCTTCCCATGATGCATGATGCATAGATGTTCACATAGCTCTTCCACATGCTCCATACGATGACTGGAAAACACGATCGTCGTCCCATTATTTTTTAAGTCCAGCACAGCTTCCTTAAGCAATTCTACATTTACAGGATCAAGTCCGCTGAAAGGTTCATCCAAGATTAATAATTGAGGATTGTGGACAACTGATGTGATGAATTGGATCTTCTGCTGATTTCCTTTAGATAGTTCCTCTACCTTTTTATTCGCGTAATCAGGCACATTGAAGCGTTCTAGCCAATGATCTGTCTGTCTGGCAGCCTCCAACTTATCCATTCCGCGCAGACGGGCTAAATACACAATTTGTTCCTTCACCTTCATTTTAGGATATAAGCCTCTCTCTTCTGGCAAATAACCAATTAATGAACTAGCAGAATAGTTAACTGGCTTGCCTTGCCACTCAATCGTTCCTTCTGTTGGCTGCAATAAGCCTAAAACCATTCGGAATGTAGTCGTTTTCCCAGCTCCATTTGCCCCTAAAAACCCAAACATTTCTTTTTCCGGTATAGCAAGTGATAGTTGATTCACAGCTGTAAATTCATTAAAATTCTTTGTGACGTGATCTAACTTGAGCAATTCCCGTCACTCCTTCCCCATATTTTTTCAATAACTATGCAAGAAAACACACTTTTATCATTTATTTTATTAATAAAATAAATAAATACCCATTTTTTCCATACGTTTCATCTATTAAAATAGTTTCATTTATATAAAAATTTCTAATAGAATATTATTTATAAAATTCTAAAATTTGTGTAAAATAATGATAGAGACGAATGATTGAGGAGGAGTAGTAGATGAACTATAAACTGACTGTTTTTGAAAAAAGCGGAGAGAAATTGCTAGACGAAACATTCCAAGCTAGAAATGATGAGGAAGCAAAAGAAAGAGGCGCGCAACTTCTTCACCAGCATGCTTTTGAAGATTATACGTACCGTTGCACTTCCCCTGCAGGAAAATTATTATTGTTTCATGTTTAATTACGTAAAATAGAGGATGAATTCACAGACTGGCCTGATTAGCTATTTATCCAATAGTCTGATCTGAATGCACAGTTCTATGAATTATCCTCATTTTTTATTAACGGCCCTTAAAATCTGGCTTTCTTTTTTCTAAAAATGCTTTTACGCCTTCTTGATGATCTTCTGTTCCTCTCATGCGCAGCTGTCCATTCTTTTCAAGCTCGAGCGTTTTAATTAACGTTTGACGATTCATTTCCGCCAGAATTTTCTTCGTTTTGATCATTGCTTGAAGAGGCTTTGCCCGGTATTTCTCCAGAAGCTTGTCTACTTCTTGATCAAGCGTGCCAGATGGAGCACTGGTGTCAATAATTCCGGCTTCGACCGCTTCTTGGCCATTCATAACTTTTCCATCCCAAATAATTTGCTTGGCTTTACTTTCACCCACTCGGCGCTCTAGCATAAAATGCCCTCCGCCGTCAGGGATCAATCCAATACCAATAAAATTCATTGCTAATTTTGCTTCTTCATCCGCTATGACATAGTCGGCTGCAAGCGCCAAACTCAGACCAAGACCGGCAGCTGCTCCATGAATGGAAGCAATCGTCACTTTCGGCATATTATATAATGTCATCACTAATTCGTTAATTGTATCCATAATAGAAAAGAATTGTTTCTCATCCCAGCCGCTGAGCATTTCTTTAATGTCGCCGCCAGAAGAAAAAGCCCCGCCCTCTCCTTTTAAGACGACAATGTTCACATCGTCATTCACACAAATGTCCTTTAAGCAGTTCAAAAACTCTTTCATCATTGTTTCGTTTAATGCATTCATTGATTTTGGGCGATTAAAACGTATTTGCGCAACGGCACCTTCTACATCCAATTTGATCGTCTCATAATTAATTTTGGTTTCCATTCAATCCCCTCCTACTTTAAGAATACAAAAGATGAAGGCGCATTCATAGATATTTTTTTAAAAATTTTGATAACTTTTCCCATAAAAAAGCCTGACTCAAAATGTAAAGTCAGGTTAAAAAAATTGATTTTAAAATAATTGATTGAGGATATCAATTTTCTTATTCGTGTATTCTACAAAGCGATCATTATACGATTTCGGATCTTTCGGATTAGCGAAGTGTTCAATCTTGCCCGTCTTAGGGTCAATAAATTTACTTGCAGCGCCGCAGCCAATTCCAATGATTGTTTGCACTTCTTCCATGATCATAATATTATAAATGCTTTCTTGACCAGGCATCGAGTAGCCCACATTCTCGAGGTTTCCTAGAATATTCTTCTGGCGGTATAAGTAATAAGGAACATACGCATGTTTGGCCGTCCATCTTTCAGCCATTTCCATCATTTGTTCAACTTCTGTTCGACCGGCCACTTTGTATTTTTCTTTATTTAATGTCATTTCAGATGCACGTTTAAATGACAGAGTATGAACGGTTAAAGATTCAGGCATCAGCTTCTCGGTTTCGATTAAAGAATGCTCAAATTCTTTTGTTCCTTCCCCCGGAAGACCAATTATTAAATCCATATTGATATTATTCATACCCATGGCACGGGCTAAATGATATTTCTCAATCGTTTCTTCAACTGTATGATGACGACCAATCGCTTTTAATGTTTCCTGCGTATAAGATTGTGGATTGATGCTGATCCGGTCAATATTCCATTTTTTTAGCACCTCTAATTTTTGAGGTGTAATGGTATCTGGACGGCCTGCTTCGACCGTAATTTCACGGATGTTCGACACATCTGGGAACACATCGTACATACGCTCATATAATTCATCCATTTCTTCTGCAGTGATAGCTGTTGGTGTACCTCCACCGTAATAAACTGTTGTAATCTTTACGTTTTTCTCTTTTAGCCATTTCCCGATCTCTTCCATTTCATAATGAAGTCCGCTTAAGAAAGATGACACCTTTCCCAGCTTTCCTTGAATGGCAAACGCCGGAAACGTGCAATACGCACATTTAGTCGGACAGAAAGGAATGCCGATATAGATGCTTACTTCTTTTTGCAGGTCATACAAGTCAGGAACCATCGTGAGCTGACGATCGACAATCCGCTGCATGAGATCAATTTTTTCATCAGTAATTAAATAATTTTTGCGCAGATTTTTGCGTGTTTCTTCTGCAGACTTACCTAATTTATTTTGGTTGTGGAGCAGTTTTGTAGGGCGGATCCCAGTTAATATCCCCCACTTTTGCACAATCCCTGTATAATTCTGGAGAACCTGCAAATAAGCATGAGAGACCGCATTCTTCACCTGCTTAAAATATTCTTTATCATTCTCTGCTGCTGTCACTTCTTTGGTGTAAGTATACGTATATGCCTTTTTCGTATCCTTCTCCGTTAAAGTGGCTTCAACAGATATCTTGTCTTCTTCTTTTATGGCAAAAGCAACGACAATCGGACTGTCCGTTTCTTTTTCCAAAGAAATTTGGCATTCCTCAAAAAACAAATTGGCGATCAGTCGAAGCGGCCGCTCAAAACGTTCATCCTGCAAACCTTTAATATCTATTAACAACTCGAATCACCTTTCTAAAATAAACTCCCCTAAGCATACTCAAACAAAGGGAGAATGGTCAAGCCATGAAAAGCAAAACGGGCTCGCCCAGGAGCGACTGGCAAATAGGCAAATAACCAAAAGGCGTTTTGTGCCTTTAGGTTATTTGATCTTTTGACCCGAGCTCCTAGCCCGTTTTGCTAGACAATACGAAAAGCAAAAGCCGTTCGCCCAGGTGTGAGACTAAATGCAAGGTAGAATCAGTGGTTTTCGAGGTATATCAGCGACTTTGGCGGCTTTATCGGTAACTTTTGCAATATATCAGCGACTTCACCACTTTTATCGGCAACTTTTGCAATATATCAGCAACTTTACCGCTTTTATCAGCAACTCCAAGTACGATCAATAAAAATAGCCCGTATAACGCAAGCTTTAGCTTTTGTTATACGGGTGTTCTCATTAGTTTATCACTGAAGTCCTCTGGTGCCTTAATAATTCCTTAATAACATACCCTACTCCATTTTCGTCATTCGACCTTGTTACCCACTGGGCAGCCTCCTTTACTTTAGAATCGGCATTCCCCATGGCGATACCGATTCCTGCATCTTGCACAGCTTCAAGGTCATCTTTAGCAGAACCAATCACCGCAATTTCAGAACGGTTAATGCCAAGTTGTTCCGCTAAATATAAAATTCCATTCCACTTCGACACACCGAGAGCAGTGATCTCCATTTTATAATCGTCCTTCATGATAATAGACACGTCATCATATATGTTTCTCATCGCTTTCGCTGCGTCTTCAGCTGTTTGTTTTTGAGAGAACGTTACATTAATTTTTAATGGAGAAATTTGCTCTTCTAATAAATGTTCCGTGAGTGATTCCACAAAGTACTGGGAATACAATAACTTCTGCGTGCGCTGCCACACATTCCTTTTGACTAGTGTCGATTTTTTCGCTTTATTGCTGACTGAGAACTTTTCATTTTCTAATGTGATTTGACAATCAAATGATTCTAAAAACTGAACCAATTCAAACGTATTCTCTTCAAGGATTCTTTTCACATACAACGGTTTATCCGGCTCTGAAGCAATATATGCACCTTGGTGAGCCACTAGAGCACTATCAATTTTTAAAGCCTTTGCTACTTTTCTGACCGCTGAATATTCTCGGCTGGAATATAGACATACTGAAACATTCTTTTTTAGTGCATAATCAATTGCGTCTTTTGTTGACTTGTTAATTCTTCCATTGCTTTGCAAAAGTGCCCCATCTATACTTAACGCTACTAATCGATAAGCCATTACTGTTCCTCCTCTATTGAAACCTTTTTATACAATTATGTGAGAGAAACAGGCTTTAGAACTAAAAAAGCTGCTCTCCATGCAACCTCATCCCTGCTTACGGAGGGTCTGATTGCGAATGAGAACAGCTTTGTGCTATATGATTATTCTGCTACATTTCCGTACATTTCTTCTAACGGCTTCATGATAATTTTGTTTAAATCAGCGATCGTCATGCCCATACGCTGTTCAGCTTCCATTAGTTTAGAAATTTTCTCATGCTGCTGCACTAATGCGACAGTTTTTTGAGCTTGCTGCACTTCTTCTTCTGTGATTTCCTGTCCGGACATTTGCTTCTCTTGAAGTCTCATTTGCACTTCACGGAAGTTAGCAAAGATATTGCTTGCTTCTTGATCGTTGTTTACCTCATCATACAATTTCTTCAGGTTCATGTAGTCATCACTTTGACGCAAACCCTTTTCAAGTTCATAAGCTAAATCGAATAAATTAACTGCCATTATACTTCCTCCTCAAATCTTTAATGCCCTCACTTTAACAAACTATGCGATAAATTGAAAGAATAATCATGTAAACAATACAACAAACATCCCTTGTAATAACCCGATAGCCCCGCCTAATACTGCTCCAAGCAATGTAATCATTTTTAACTCCCTGCGTGAAATTTCAAGCACCATTTCTTCAAGGCGTTCTAGGGAGAAGGTTTCGACTTGCTGGCGTACAATTTCTGCAATATGCAGTTTCTCCATGACCACAGGTATTTTTGAAGCAATATAATGACCGCCCTTTTTGACGATTTCAGGAATGACATGATGAATAATTTTTTCTTCAAACGGCAAAAGAAAATCAGAAACTGGGCGCTGGAATAACGATGCCAAATCCAATTGGCGAATGACGAATTTTTTTCCCTTTTCAAGTGCTCGTTTATCAGAGAAATGCGTAAGAACATCCTCCCATTTCCACTCCGATAATTTTTTCCATTCGTTCATTAATAGAGTATCTATCAGCTCTTTGGTGCCGGGACTTCTAAGAAACTTAATGATTTCAGGCTGAATTTTATCCTCTAATGAAGTATTGCCTAAAATCATTTGCAGCATGTTGCCGAGTTTTCCCCATTCTGCTAAGAAGTCATCCGTCATCTTCTTTACGCGCTGTTTTCCTTCGATGCTTGAAAAATAATCAATACCTTTAGTCAGGATATAGTCCGACACTTCCGGTATTTTCACTTCAACTTTATCCAGCCATTCTGCCGGCAATGATTCTTTAACCGTTTGGTGGATGTAGAAGTTCTTAATTCCATCATACTTTTGATCAATCCAACGCTCTACCCACTGCTCCGTTTTCAGTTCAGCTTCTTTCACATCAACCTTATATAATAAACTAGAGAGTGATTGGTCAGCTGCAAGGAATGGTTTGGCTTCCTTTTGCAAGAGCGTGATCATTTCTTTTTGAAAGTCTGGCTCAGTCAGTTTGCGTTCAATACTTTCGGGAGTAAGCAAGTATTCTGCAACCATTTTTCCTAACTGATCGGCTAATTCACCGCGCCGTTTTGGAATTAGTCCTGGTGTAAAGGGCAATTGCCACTTTCCGATATAAAGTGGTCTATAGGGCCGAAATAGCATTTTAATGGCAATGGAGTTGGTAATTCCCCCGATAGCCGCTCCAATTATGACCATAAAAAGGATTAGTAAAAAAATATTCAATTTATTGCTCACCTTCCATTAATTTGTGACTCAATAGCTGATTATATCACTTATCTACTTTCTTAATTATAATGACAACCCGTAATAATTAGCAAATTTTGTCCATTTCACTGTTTTTATCATGTTAAAATAAATGAAAGAGGTGATGAACTTATGCTGTTACATTTTCAATATAAACCGCTATACGAGTCGAAAAAAATTCCTGGATGGACTTTTTCCTTTTTTTACAAAAATACTGCCTACCATGGAACTTATCACGGAAACGGAACCATTGAGTGGGGTCAGACCCCGCCGAGTGAACAGGAAAGACAATTGCTTGAAAAGCAAATACATGAGCTGATGGTATTCCACGTATATGATTAATGTATAATCGCCTTCTTTACGCTGCATATTAAATTGTAAAGGAGGTTGTTTGTATGAATAGAGAACAACAAAATCTTTCCTTTCTGCCTGACACTCATTTTGAAGGCAAAGACAAAGCATATTTAGACATTGATCGTATGATTAACGAAGGGCTTTCCGGCGGATCCGTTCATATGAGGGATACCCAAGTAACTTCTAATATTGAAGAAGCTTTAACGTTTAGTGAAGAAAGCCCGCCAATTCAACAATAACTAAAAAAATCCCCTTGATTTCTATTTGAATTCAAGGGGATTTTGCTATTAACGGCTTTTCACAATCATATTCACTGCTTCTTGAATGGCCTCTTCTGCACTTTGACCGCTTTCATTCGCCTCTCGAATACAGCTTTCTAAGTTTTTCGCTACGATCAGACCAATGGATCTGTCTACAGCAGATCGAATGGCTGAGAGCTGCGTAACTACATCCTTGCAATGCTTGTCTTCATCAAGCATTTTTATGACGCCTCTCATTTGTCCTTCAATGCGTCTCAAACGGTTTTTAATATCCCGATTATTGTCCATCATTACACACCTCAATCTTTTTCCTCTAACTAGCTATTTTAACGCTAACAGTCGAATTCCGCAAATACACTTGTGACTATTATAGCATACGCTTAACTAAAACCTGTACGGAAGTCCACTCGCACCTTAGATAAAAGGAAATAACTACCGATTAAAACTTTTGAATAAACTTAACAAAACAAAACATAATAGTAGTACAAGCAGCAACACAAAGCGCCACACAACTTACTCGATGGGCTTAACCAGAAGTCCTGGACGCAATAAAACTTGCGGGCTGGTGCAATTCCAGCAAGTCCAACCAAAAAATAAAACAACAGGAGATGACAAACATGGCAAACACAAATCGCAGCAACAACACAAACGAATTACTAGTAAACGGAGCTCAACAAGCAATTGACCAAATGAAATACGAAATCGCTCAAGAATTCGGCGTACAACTTGGTCCAGATGCTACAGCTCGCTCAAATGGTTCTGTTGGTGGAGAGATCACTAAGCGTCTAGTGTCTATGGCTCAGCAACAAATCAGCGGTTACCAACAACAATAATCGTTTGACACACAACTTTATATGAGATGGCTTGAGCCCCTGACTATTCAGGGGCTCACTTTATGTTATCGTTATTTCTTTAGATTTACCATTTGTGATGGGTTGATCCATTCATCATATTGCTCTGCTGTTAAATACCCTGTTTCTAAAGCTGCTTCCTTTAATGTCAATCCTTTATTATGAGCTAGTTTGGCAATTTCAGCGGATTTCTCGTAGCCAATATGGGGGTTCAGTGCTGTGACAAGCATCAGTGATCGTTCCATGAGCTGCTGAATGGTTTCTAAATTGGCTTCAATGCCTGAAGCACATTTTTCATCAAAGGATCGAATTCCGTCACTAAGTAAACGAATCGATTGCAGCGTGTTATAAATAATAACTGGTTTAAATACATTTAGCTCGAAGTTTCCTTGGCTTGCCGCAAAACCGATCGTGGCGTCGTTGCCAAAAATTTGTGTGGCTACCATAGTTAAGGCCTCGCTCTGAGTCGGATTGACTTTTCCAGGCATAATTGAGCTGCCCGGTTCATTTGCCGGAATAGAAATTTCTCCAATTCCGCTTCTTGGACCACTTGAAAGCCAGCGGACATCATTGGCAACCTTCATTACATCAGCAGCCAGAGCTTTTAATGCGCCATGGAAATAGACGATTTCATCATGGCTCGTTAAAGCATGAAACTTATTGTCAGAGGATACAAATTCATATCCCGTTTGTTTCTTTAACTGCTCCGCCACTTGATCACCAAACTCCGGAGCCGCATTAATTCCCGTACCGACTGCCGTACCTCCTATTGCTAAATTCAACAAATACTTCTGAGATTCTTCAATCATTTGACTGCTTCTCTCGATCATCGTTCTCCACCCAGAAATCTCCTGTCCGAGCGTCAGAGGGGTCGCATCCTGTAAATGCGTTCTGCCGATTTTAATCAATTCCATATATTCTTTTTCTTTATCCTGCAATGTTTGTTTAAATTGATTTAAGGCTGGCTTTAATCGTTTCTCCACCTCAGTATAAGCAGCAATGTGCATAGCTGTCGGGAACGTATCATTGGAGCTTTGCGACATATTTACATCATCATTTGGATGGATCGCCCCCTCAAGCTTCGCCAGTTCATTTCCCCTTCTAGCGACCACTTCGTTCACATTCATATTCGATTGCGTACCGCTTCCTGTCTGCCAGACACTTAATGGAAAGTGTTTATCCCATTTTCCTTCCAGCACTTCATCACACGCTGCAATAATTCCCTCTGATTTTTCCTTAGCTAGTTTGCCGCTTGCACTATTAACAACGGCTGCGGCTTTTTTTAAATGGGCAAACGCATAGATTAACTCCAAAGGCATTTTTTCAATTCCTATTTGAAAGTTCTCCTTGCTTCTTTGCGTTTGAGCTCCCCAATATTTCTCACTCGGAACCTTCATTTCACCTAATGTGTCTCGTTCAATGCGGTAATCCAAATTTATTCCTCCCCATTTAATCATTTACTATTTCACTGTTCCCCTTCTTCTAGCAAAACATTCCTGTCATGTTATGATAATAAAAACAAAAAGGCAGGAGTCGAGAAGATGAATATTTGTTTATTCGGAGCAACGGGACGTGTCGGATCAAGCATCTTGCAGCGATTGTTAAAAGCAGACCACCAAGTGACATGTCTAGTCCGTTCTCCCCAAAAAATGGCATACAGCCACCCAAACCTTACGTTGATTCAAGGAGATGCGACGAGTGATTATTATGTGATGGAAGCAATGGATTCAGCAGAAGCCGTGATGGTCGCTTTAGGCAGTGACGGAACGAACACCATCTCGCAATCGATGCCGCTGATCCTAAAATCAATGCGAAAAAAACAGATCAAACGTTTAATAACCATTAGCACCGCAGGTATCTTGCAATCTCGGATAGAACCTGCCAAATATCGCTTTCAAACATCCGAATCTAAAAGAAAAAGTACAAAGGCCGCAGAAGATCATTTAAAAGCTTACTTAATGATTCGTCAATCTGAAATGGTTTGGACCATCATTTGTCCGACTTACTTGCCTCTTGGAGAAGAAAGAGGTCATTACCGACTGGAAAAAGAGCATCTTCCATTAAACGGAAAAGAAATTACAACTGAAGATACAGCTGCATTTGCTTGCGAGCAGCTTGTAGATGAAGAATATATTCAAACGAGAGTCGGTATTTGCTACTAGCCATCCAGAACAAAGATTTTAAAACGTATACTCACTGAAAGGCTAATATATTCCCCGAGCAGTTCATCGTACTTTTGAACAGAACAAAAAAGCTGACTCAACCAGTCACTTAGTAACGACCGGTTGAGTCAGCCTCCATTGGTTTATTTAATCAAACCTTCTTCTTTTAGAAATTCTCTTGCTACATCTTTGTAACGTTTTTTCTCTAAATCCACTTCGGCATTCAGCTGCTGCATTTTTTCATCATCAATTCGTCCCTCTAAAAGGTTTAACACGTCTTTTAATTCAGGATGCGCTTCAAGCACTTCTCCTCTGACCATTGGAACGGCGTAATATGGCGGGAAGAATTGCTTGTCATCTTCAAGGACCTTTAATTTAAATGCAGGAATTCTCCCATCTGTTGTGTACGCATCAATGACGTCTACTTCGTTATTCTTAATCGCGCTGTACATGATTCCCGGATCGAGTGTTTGCGTGCTTTTAAAATTTAAACCATACACTTTTTGCAAGCCGGGATATCCATCTGCTCTTTCAAGAAACTCAGGCTCAGAGCCAAATCTAAGTCCAGAAGCATGCGGCGTTAAATCCGATATCTTTTCGACTCCCAATTTTTTTGCATCTGCTTCTCGAATGGTCACAGAATAGGTGTTGTTAAAACCAATCGGATCTAATAACTGCAAATTATACTCTTCATCTAAACGCTTTTTAACATAGTCATATACATCATTAGGGTCGTTGCTATCCGTCTTCTCTTTCAAGTAATTAAGCAAAATTGTTCCTGTATACTCAACTGAAAGATCATACGAACCTTGTTTCATCCCATCAAATACAGGAGCTGAACCGCTGATAAACGATTCATAATTCACCTCTAAATCCGTCTTTTCTTCAATTAATTGTCCGTACACATGAACGAGGATTTCCTGTTCAGTAAAAGACTTACCGGTAATTGTAATTGTGTCATCAGAGATTCTGCTTCCGAAATAGGAATATCCGATTAATGCCGCCACTAAAACCGCCGCTGAAACGGCTGCGATCAGTGTGCGTTTCCTTCCGCTTTTTCCTTTTTTCTGAAGAGCTTCTGTTGAGGCATTGTATTCCATTCGCTTCAGAAAGAAGTCTAAAAGGATGGCGATCAGCGCAGCCGGAATTGCACCAGCAAGGATCAATCCAGAGTTATAGGTCTGTAAGCCACGGAAAATTAAATCTCCTAATCCCCCAGCTCCAATTAATCCAGCAATGGTGGCCACACCGACAATCAATACAGTGGCTGTCCGAATTCCCCCCATGATTACTTTTAAAGCTAAAGGCAATTCGACCATGAAAAGAACTTGTTTATTCGTCATTCCCATTCCCATACCAGCTTCAACTGTCGCTCGGTCAACTCCTAAAATACCTAAATATGTATTTCGTAAGATTGGAAGCAAACCGTAAATGGTTAAAGCTATAATGGCTGGAAGCTTTCCTGTCCCAATGAATGGAACTAAAAACACAAGCAAAGCCAAACTTGGTATGGTTTGAAAAACGGACGTCACACCAATAACCGGTTCGGCAATTTTTTTGTGGCGGGTAAGATAAATGCCAAGCGGCACCGAAATAAGGATGGCGAGTCCAATGGATAGCAAAGATAAATATAAATGTTCTAATACAAGCTGCCATATTTCAGGCCAGCGATTTCTGAATACATCTGACGTTTGTGAAATTAAGTAAATAATAGAAATAAACCTCCCTTCTATACAAATTGATTCGTTACGTGGCGAACAATACTAGCCCGATTGATGATTCCCTTCACCCGGTTTTCATCATCTACGACGACAATGAAACTAAGCGGTGATTTATTAATCATTTCTAAGGCCAATTCTGGATCTTCACTTTGCTGAATCACTGGCACTTCTGTTTTAACCATTTCTTTTAATGTCAATTCTTCGTCAATGAACGACTTTTGCAAATCCCAAATACTTACGACTCCTCCAAACCGTTTATCAGAATCAGTAATGATTAAACTGTCTACGCGTTTTTGACGCATAAATTTAAGTGCTTCAGCTATTCCGCGATTGGGGCTCACTGTTACTGGGGCTGTCATTAATTTCTCCAATGAAGGCAATGACAAAGAATCAGCATCTTGAATTCGCTCTTCGCCAATGAACTGACGAACGAAGTCATTAGCCGGATGCCTTAAAATACGATCTGGTTTATCAAGCTGAACGATCTCTCCATCTTTCATGATACAGATCCGGTCAGCAATCTTTAGCGCTTCATCCATGTCATGTGTAACAAAAACAATCGTTTTATGTATTTCATTTTGCAATCGCACCAGCTCATCCTGAAGCTGCTCACGGCTAATTGGGTCAAGCGCGCTAAATGGCTCATCCATTAAGATAATATTCGGATCTGAAGCCATCGCACGGATCACGCCCACGCGCTGCTGCTGTCCTCCAGATAATTCTGATGGATACCGTTCCCCAAATACGTCAGGTTCAAGGCCTACCATGTGCATAAGTTCATGAACCTTCTTCTGATATCTGTCTTCATTCCATTTCTTTAAGCGCGGCACAAGCGCCACATTTTCCTTAATTGTCATATGCGGCATTAGACCAATTTGCTGTATCACGTACCCAATCTCTCTTCGAAGCCTGACGGGATTTTCTTTTGAGATATCTTTGCCGTCAATGGTAATCGTGCCTGCCGTTGGATCAATTAAACGATTAATCATTTTCATGGTCGTCGTCTTTCCGCATCCACTAGGTCCAATTAAAACAAATAACTCTCCTGGATTAATCACTAAGTTAATGTCTTTTAGTGCTTGAAATCCATCCTTATACTTTTTTGATATATTTTTAAATTCAATCAATAACCTGACACCTCCCTGTATTTACTCCTACCCTAATATCAGAACTAAAAACACAGAATCTTAATATTTTTGTCGATTTAAGTAAAATTTGATATAAAGTTTATTTCCCGTATTGCGGGGAATACTTTACACATAACCAAATATTCGAAGAAATTATTTATCTATAAGAGGTGAAGTTTAATGTTAAGAACAATTCTAATGGTAGTAGGAGCAATTGTTGTTATTTCTTGGATTATCTCCATGATTTAATTCAATAAAAAACGGACGGGGCATCATAGCCTCGTCCGTTTTTTCGTCTTATTTTGGAACGGTCACTCGTTCTTCATATTTACTGATGTCTTCTTCATGGTTTAATGTGACGGCAATTTCGTCCCACCCGTTCAAAAGCATTTCTTTCCAATATGGATCGATATCGAACCCAGCCACAAAACCTTTGCGGTCAGTCAGATCCTGATCTTTTAGATTAATGAATAAGCGATAGCCCGGTTCTTCAGCTTTTTCCATAATCGTTTCGACTTCTTCTTCAGAAAGACGAATAGCCAGAATACCATTTTTCACACAGTTATTATAAAAGATATCTGCAAAGCTTGGGGCTATGACGACTTTAAATCCATAATCCAGCAGTGACCATGGTGCGTGCTCGCGCGAGGAGCCGCAGCCGAAATTCTCTCCTGCCACCAAAATCTGTGCTTGTTCATATTGAAGCTGGTTCATGATGAAGTCTTCTCTTTTATTTCCATCATCATCAAATCGCCAGTGATAGAATAAGAACTCACCAAACCCTTGACGCTCAATTCGTTTTAAAAATTGTTTAGGAATAATTTGATCCGTATCAACATTCGAACGGTTGAGAGGGCAAACAACTCCATTAAATTTATTGATCGCAGCCATTGCTATCCCTCCTTATTGATGTACCCCTGCTAGTTTTCTCACATCTGTAAACTTGCCTGTTACGGCTGCTGCTGCAGCCATTGACGGACTCACAAGGTGTGTTTTCGCTCCATTTCCTTGTCGGCCTTCAAAATTCCGGTTAGATGTCGATGCACATCGTTTTCCAGGAGGTACAATATCATCATTCATCGCTAGACACATGCTGCATCCAGATTCACGCCATTCAAACCCGGCTTCCGTAAAGATTTTATCCAGTCCTTCTTGCTCAGCTGCTTGTTTGACCGTTTGTGAACCTGGTACAACAATTGCTGTAACTCCCGGCTTAACTTGACGGCCTTTAGCAACTTCTGCAGCTGCCCGCAAATCACTAATACGTGAATTCGTACATGAACCGATGAACACATAATCAACTGAAATATCCTCAAGCTTCGTTCCCGCTTGAAGGTCCATATAATCAAGTGCTCTTGCAATAGATTCTTTGTCAGCTTGGCGTTCATAGGATTCAGGATCTGGAACTGTCGCGCTGATTCCGCTTCCCATAGAAGGATTGGTTCCCCATGTTAATTGAGGTTCAATGTCCTCTCCATTGATTTCAAGAGTTTGATCATAAACGGCGCCTTCATCTGTAGCAAGTGAAAGCCAATAGTCCGCCAGCTTCTCAAACTCTTCTCCATCAGGAACGTGACGGCGGCCTTTTAAATATTCTACTGTTTTTTCATCGGGGCTAATTAAACCTGCACGCGCTCCGGCTTCAATTGACATATTACAAACGGTCATACGCTCTTCCATGGACAGATCTCGAATGGCTTCACCAGTATATTCCATAACATATCCAGTTCCAGCATTCACACCGTATTTCGCAATGATGGCAAGAATTAAATCTTTGGCAGTTACGCCGAAACCAAGCTTGCCATTCACTTTAATTTGAAGCGTCTTCGGTCTCGCTTGCCACAAAGTTTGTGTAGCCAATACATGTTCCACTTCACTTGTGCCAATTCCAAACGACAAAGCACCAAATGCGCCGTGCGTTGATGTATGGCTATCACCGCAGACAATTGTTTTTCCTGGCTGTGTTAGTCCAAGCTCTGGTCCAATGACATGAACAATCCCTTGGTCAGGATGGTTAATATCAGATAATTCGATGTTAAATTCCCGGCAGTTTTTTTCTAGTGTTTCCATTTGAATCTTAGAAATCGGATCTTTTACAATATGACGGTTAATCGTCGGAACATTATGATCCATCGTTGCATACGTTAAATCCGGGCGGCGAACTGGACGCCCTTGCATGCGAAGTCCTTCAAAGGCTTGCGGAGAAGTCACCTCGTGGACTAAATGAAGATCAATGTATAATAAATCCGGTTTCCCTTCTTCTCTTCGCACCACATGATTTTCCCATATTTTTTCAATAATTGTTTTTGGTGTCATGTACAGCCCCCCACTTGCTTTTTTTAAAAAAGCGGGATTCCGCTTCTTTGCCAAAAACCTTTGTTCCTGGTTTTAAGCTACATACATAAGAAACGGAATCCCCACATCATTTTTAATTAGCATTTTTTTATTACATGTATGCGCCCATGATAGAAGAGATCGCAGATCCTTCTTCTACACGCTGGATAATCAACTCAATCATTTGATCAGTATTTACTACTGTGCCTCCTGCACTTTGCAGATCACTTGTACGATAGCCGGCGTTAAGGACTTCTTGTACAGCCTGTTCAACTGCCTCTGCTTCTTCACGCAGATTAAAGGAGTATTTCAGCATAAGCGCGGCAGACAAAATCATCGCCATCGGATTAGCTTTATTTTGTCCGGCAATATCAGGAGCCGAACCATGGACTGGTTCATATAATCCAAAACCGTCAGCTCTAAGGCTAGCAGATGGAAGCATTCCTAAAGATCCTGTAATCATGGATGCTTCATCACTTAAAATATCACCAAACAAGTTTTCAGTAACAACGACATCAAAATCTCTTGGACGACTGACAAGCATCATCGCCGCTGCATCTACATACATATGCTCAACTTCAACTTGAGGATAAATCTTCGCTTTTTCTTCTACAATCTCACGCCACATCCGGCTTGATTCAAGCACGTTGGCTTTATCGACTGATGTTAATTTCTTTTTGCGGACAGCCGCTAATTCAAAGGCTTGATCCACAATTCTTTCGATTTCTTCTCGTGTGTATTGAAGAGTATCAATGACGACATCCTCTTTTTCACCGCGCCGCTCACTCGGTTTTCCGAAATATAAGCCGCCTGTCAGTTCACGAACAATCATTAAATTTACATTTTCTGCAATTTCAGGCTTCAATGGTGATGATTGCAGCAAGCTTTGAAAAGCGAGAATTGGACGTAAATTCGCAAATAAACCTAATTCTTTTCGAATTGCCAGCAGTCCTCTTTCCGGACGCAGATGAGATGGCAAGTGATCCCACTTCGGTCCTCCTACCGCCCCTAATAGTACGGCGTCACTTTGCTTACAAAGTTCGAGCGTTTCATCAGGGAGAGGGGTGTTAGCTGTATCAATGGCAGCTCCTCCGATATTGGCATATTCTACTTCAAATTCATGGCCGAAACGCTGTCCGACTGCTTTGAGTACAGCAGCAGCTCCTTTAGTGATTTCGCGGCCGATCCCATCTCCTGGCAATACTGCAATTTTCTTTTTCACGTGTACCCCTCCGTAACATCAAATGTGAGCTTTTTCTTTTTGCTGTGCTTTTAATGATAATATTCGGTTTACTGCATTTAGATAAGCGCGTGCAGATGCTTCTAATACGTCCTGCGCTGTACCTCGTCCGCTGATTTCCGACTCTTGGAATCGAATACGAACATACACTTCAGCTAAGGCGTCTCGACCGCCGCTGACAGAGTTAATTTTGTAATCTAATAATTTCACTGGTCCATCGATAATTCGCTCGATCGTATTGTAAATCGCTTCAACACTTCCTGAGCCTGTCGCTGCTTCGGTTACTTGGCTTCCATCAGGAAGAACGGCAGCAATCGTAGCAGTTGGAATATTTTCTGTGCCATATTGTACTTGAATGCTTGTAAGCGCATATTGGCTGACATCCGTTGCTTCTGTTTGCTTATCTGCCAAAATGGAGAACAAGTCTTCATCGGTAATTTCTTTCTTCTTATCAGCCAAATCTTTGAAGGTTTTAAACGCTTCATTTAATTTGTCTTCCACTAGTTCAAACCCAAGTTCAATCGCTTTATTCTTAAACGCATGGCGTCCAGAATGCTTGCCAAGAACGAGCTTATTAGAAGAAACGCCAATTAATTCCGGTGTAATGATTTCATACGTTGTTTTTTCCTTCAGCACACCATCTTGGTGAATACCGGACTCATGAGCAAATGCATTATCACCAATAACTGCTTTATTCGCCGGTACAATCATTCCAGTCAATTTGCTGACCAGATTACTTGTACGCTTGATCTCATTTAATTTCATCCCAGTGGTAGCTTGATAGAAATCATTTCGGATGTGAAGAGCAACAGCTACTTCTTCAAGTGCCACATTTCCTGCACGCTCGCCAATGCCATTGATTGTGCCTTCTACTTGACCTGCACCACCTTCAATCGCTGCCAGTGAATTCGCTGTAGCCATTCCTAAATCGTCATGGCAATGAGCCGAAAGAATGGCTTTATCAAGGTTCTTGATATTACTTGTTAAGTAAGAAAATAGCTCTTTAATTTCTTTAGGAGTAATATAGCCGACTGTATCAGGAATATTAACAACTGTTGCTCCTGCATCAATCACAGCTTCTGCCACTCTTACTAGAAATTCCGGTTCTGTTCGGCAGGCATCTTCTGCAGAGAACTGAACTTTAGCAAACTTTTCTTTTGCATACTTCACGGCTTCTACCGCACGCTCAACGACTTCATCTTGCGTCATCTTTAGTTTATATTCACGATGGATAGGTGAAGTCGCAATAAACACATGGATTCTCGGCTCAGCCGATCCCTTTAAAGCTTCCCACGCCGCGTCAATATCTCCTTTATTCGCACGAGCAAGACCTGTCACAGAGCTATTTTTTATTGTATCAGCGATTAACTTTACAGCCTCTAGGTCGCCTCTTGAAGCGGCTGGGAAGCCCGCTTCAATGACGTCTACTCCTAATCGTTCTAGCTGTTTGGCAATCTCTAATTTTTCAATTGTATTTAAGTTAACGCCAGCTGACTGTTCGCCGTCTCTTAACGTTGTGTCAAAGATTTCAATTTTTCGCACCAGCTGTCACTTCTTTCTTCGTTTGTTTTTTGACGAATGGCATCATTTCACGAAGTTCACGGCCAACTACTTCAATTGGATGTTCTTTTTCAGCCGCATTGATCGCTGTATATTCCGGACGATTTAATTGATTTTCTAGCAACCAGCCTTTTGCGAATTTACCAGTTTGAATATCTTCAAGGACTTCCTGCATGCGCGCTTTTGTTTCTGCCGTTACTACGCGTGGACCTGATACGAAGTCACCCCACTGAGCTGTGTCAGAAATAGAATATCTCATTCCTTCTAATCCGCCTTCATACATTAAGTCAACAATCAATTTCAGTTCGTGCAAGCACTCGAAGTAAGCAACTTCTGGCTGGTATCCAGCTTCTGTAAGTGTTTCGAAACCAGCTTTTACTAGAGCAGATACGCCTCCGCAAAGTACTGCTTGCTCTCCGAATAGATCTGTTTCTGTTTCTTCTTTAAATGTTGTTTCTAAGATACCAGCACGGCCTGCTCCTACGCCTTTTGCATACGCTAGGGCAACATCTTTCGCTTCGCCTGTTACGTCTTGGTAAACTGCGATCAATGCAGGAACGCCTGCTCCTTCTTCGTATGTGCGGCGAACTAAGTGACCTGGTCCTTTAGGAGCTGCCAAGAATACATCTACATCACTTGGAGGAACGATTTGGTTAAAGTGAACGTTAAATCCGTGTGCAAATGCTAGTGCTTTGCCTGCTGATAATTCAGGCTCGATTTCTGCTTTATAAACAGCTGTTTGATACTCATCTGGAAGCAGGATCATGATTACATCCGCTTTTGCACTTGCTTCACGTACAGATACTACATCAAATCCATCTTGTTCTGCTTGCTCCCATGATTTCCCTGGACGTAAACCAACTACAACTTCTACTCCGCTTTCACGAAGGTTTTGTGCGTGTGCATGACCTTGTGAACCATATCCGATTACTGCTACCACTTTGTTTGATAATACTGCCTCGTTGATATCTCCGTTATAATATACCTTTGCCATTTTTCATCATCCTCCAAATTGTTTTTGTTTTTTTTAGTTTAAAATTGAATATTGCTTCATATCTGTAACTAACCGCTGAGAGCCTCGAGTCAATGCCGTTTGGCCAGTGCGAGATAATTCTTTAATCCCGTACGGACGAAGCAGGTCAATCATCGCTTCGATTTTCTCAAAATTTCCGACAACTTGAATGGTTACGCTGTCTTTAGCAACATCAATGATCGTTGCGCGGAAAGGTTCGATAATTACATTTATTTCAGCGCGAGTTTGCGGTGTCGTAATGACTTTAATCAGCGCAAGCTCGCGAGCAACAACAGCTTGATCGGTAATGTCAGAAACTTTTAGTACATCAATTTGCTTATTTAGCTGCTTGAGCACTTGTTCAATTGTACGATTATCTTCTACATGGATCACAAACGTCATTTTGGAAATGCCTTCTGCTTCCGTAGGTCCGACAGTAATGCTTTCAATGTTAAACTGCCTTCTTGTAAACAGCCCCGTAATTCGGTTAAGCACACCGCTTTGATTTAAAACAGTTGTCGTTACAATGCGTTTCATGGTTTCACCCCAATCATTTCATGAAGCCCTTTTCCTGGAGCAATCATTGGATATACTTTTTCTTTAGGTTTGATGCGGCAATCGATTAGCACCGACTCGCGATCAAGCAAAGTTTCCTGCAATACCCTCTCAGCTTCTTCCTCCGTGGAAACGGAATAAGCGCGGATTCCGTAAGCATTGGCTAATTTAACGAAATCAGGCTGGGAAGGAAGTAAAGATTGTGAGTATCTTTCTTCGTAGAAAGATTCTTGCCACTGCCTTACCATTCCTAATGCTTGGTTGTTATAAATAATGATTTTAACAGGTAAATTGAGTTCAGCAATTAGCCCCAATTCCTGCAGTGTCATTTGGAATCCTGCATCTCCTGCGACAGCCACTACCGTTTCATCCGGATGGGCAATTTGTGCGCCGATTGCAGCTGGGAAACCAAATCCCATTGTTCCAAGACCGCCAGATGTAATCCATTTATTTGGTTTGCTGAATCCATAATATTGAGCCGTCCACATTTGATGCTGGCCAACGTCTGTTGTCACAATGGCATCACCATGTGTCACTTCATGAATCTTCTCCATTAAGCGCTGAGGAGAAATTTCATCTCCATCCTCTGAATTCCATAATGGAAACTCTTTTTTATTCTGATTTAGCTCCATTCTCCATTCTTCAGAGTCTGGTGCAGTCAGCTCAAGCTTTAATAATTTTTTCAGAGCTTCCTTAGAATCTGCCACAATCGGAATTTGTGTTTCTACATTTTTACCAATTTCAGCAGGATCGATATCGATATGAGCCACTGTCGCTTTCGTAGCAAAATGCTGAAGGCTTCCAGTTAACCGGTCATCAAACCTTGCCCCGATATTAATGAGTAAATCTGCATCATATAGCGCCATATTGGCTGTATATGTCCCGTGCATGCCTCCCATACCCAAGAAGAGCGGATGCTCTGCCGGAAATGAACCAAGCCCAAGCAGCGTATTAACGACAGGAATATTTAATTCTTCTGCAAGCGTCAAGAGTTCTTCAGAGGCGTTGCCATGAAGAACTCCGGCTCCCGCTAAAATGACAGGCTTCTTCGCTTTAGCTAATGCATCGGCTAACTTTTTCACCTGTAGAACATTTGGCGAGAAATTCGGCTGATATCCAGGAAGATCAACTTCCGTCACAAAGTTTGGCTCCGTGATGGTCGTTGCTATATCTTTCGGAATATCGATAAGTACAGGCCCCGGACGCCCAGTTGTGGCGATATGGAACGCTTCTCTAATAATTCGAGGCAGTTCTTTCAGATCCCGAACTTGGTAATTATGTTTTGTGATTGGCATCGTAATCCCAATTACATCAGCCTCCTGAAAGGCATCTGTACCAATGACTCCTGTTGCTACTTGTCCTGTGAATACGACAAGAGGCAATGAATCCATCATGGCATCCGTAATACCTGTGACTAAGTTCGTAGCTCCTGGCCCAGATGTGGCGATGACCACACCAGGTTTGCCTGAAACTCTTGCATAGCCTTCTGCTGCATGGATTGCCGCTTGTTCATGTCTGGCTAAGATGTGCCGAATCGGATTTCTATATAATGCATCATAAAGAGGAAGAACCGCACCGCCAGGATATCCAAAAACAACCTCAACATTTTCCTTTTTCAATGATTCAATAAAAAGTTCTGCTCCACTTAATGTGCCTTCTAGCGGCTTGGGTTCCACTTTTACTTTTGGGCTCATTACTTTCTCCCTCCAAATTGTTGTCATTTTAATGTTTGGCAAGAGTGATTGACTTTCTAAAGTTTAAATACAAAAAGAAAAGCCTTCTCATCCCTGCGCCTACTAATCCTATAAGCACAGGGATGAAAAGACTTTATTTCTTTCCACGGTACCACCCTGGTTTATGGCATTCTCACAAATGCCACCTCTTGAAGCTATACAGCTTCTTTTTGATAACGAGTAATAGATACTCGACCGATCCTAATTGATTTCGTTCAGATCAGCACTCAGAGGGGATGTCGCTGTAAGAGGTATTACCGGCTCTCAGCATAACCGGCTCTCTGTGAATACTGGTTTCTTACAACTTTTTCCTCGTCGACGTTTTGGTTATTAAATTTTCATTACTCCGCCTGTATTAGCAGATGTAACAAGTTTTGAATATCTAGCTAAATAGCCTTTTTTGATTTTTGGTTCTGGCTGTACAAAATTTGCTTTTCTTTCAGACAATTCTTCTTCAGATAACACGACGTTCAGCGTGCGGCGTGTTAAATCAATAATGATTTGATCGCCTGTTTCAACAAATGCAATCGGACCGCCTTCTGCTGCTTCCGGAGAAACATGCCCGATAGAAATTCCTCTTGATGCTCCTGAGAAGCGTCCGTCTGTCATAAGAGCTACTTTCTTTTCAAGCCCCCGCCCGGCAATGGCAGCTGTTGGTGCGAGCATTTCCGGCATTCCAGGTCCGCCTTTTGGTCCTTCGTATCGAATGACTACGACATGGCCTTCTTTCACGGTTCCATTGTTGATTCCTTCAAGCGCTTCGTCTTGAGATTCAAAAACAATGGCTTCTCCAGTAAACGTTTTGATCGAAGGATCAACCGCGCCTACTTTAATGACTCCGCCGTCAGGAGCCAAATTTCCGTACAGGATGGACAGTCCGCCCACAGGACTATAAGGGTTATCTTTGCGTCTAATCACTTGATCATTCGTAATCTTCTTATCTTGAACATTTTCATAGACAGATTTGCCTGTGATCGTGATCCTGTCGCGATTTAATGCTCCATCAATTTGACAAAGCTCGTTGATAATGGCGCTGATGCCGCCAGCATTATGAACATCCTGCATTGTATAATCTGATGCTGGACTGATTTTTGATAAGTAAGGAACCCGCTCTGCAATCTCATTAATGCGGTTTAAGTCATAATCAATCTCTGCTTCATGAGCAATTGCTAATGTATGCAGGACGGTATTCGTTGATCCGCCCATTGCCATATCGAGTGCAAATGCATCATCAATGGCTTCTTTCGTAATAATATCTCTCGGTTTAATATCTTTCTTAACCATATCCATTAAGTGATGTGCGGCTTCTTTAATTAATCTGTGGCGTTCATTGGAAGTGGCCACGATTGTTGCATTGCCAGGAGGAGTAACACCCAGCATTTCCATTAGTGAATTCATGGAATTGGCTGTAAACATACCAGAACATGATCCGCATGTAGGGCAAGCGCTCGATTCAATCTCAAGCAATTCCTCTGCCGACATTTTACCAGACTTATGCGCTCCTACTCCCTCAAATACAGAAACAAGCGATAATGGCTTTCCTGTTGAGGTTTGACCGCCTTCCATTGGTCCGCCTGATACAAATACAGAAGGGACATTCGTTCTGGCAGCTGCCATCAGCATTCCAGGAGTAATCTTGTCACAGTTCGGAATATAGAATACTCCATCAAACCAATGAGCATTGATAACTGTTTCCGCTGCATCAGCGATCAATTCCCGGCTTGGAAGAGAATATCTCATTCCAATGTGCCCCATGGCAATTCCGTCATCGACTCCAATCGTATTAAACTCAAATGGAACACCGCCAGCTTCGCGAATCGCTTGCTTCACCACTTCAGCAAATTTATTAAGGTGAACGTGTCCGGGAATAATATCGATATAAGAGTTGCATACCCCAATGAAGGGTTTATGCAGATCTTCTGTCTTTACTCCCGTAGCATATAGCAAGCTGCGGTGGGGAGCTCGATCGATCCCCTTTTTAATCATGTCACTACGCATACTATCTCCTCCAAAAGCACTCCGGTTTATACTAAGATGCTAATTAATTTAATGGTGGTCTCTCATTGAACATTCACTCATTTGTTTAATGAAATGAGAGGGTTGAAAACTCTATTAATTTCACGCTCTAATCTGAAAATTAAGTTTATATTGAGGACAATCATATCCTTCTTTTTTAAGTTGGTCAACACCTTTTTACAAATTTTTTGATAATTAAAATTCTATTAAAAAATTTAACTTTTTTGAAATCGCTTCCAATTCGATAGCTGCTTAATTTTCATTCTTTTCAAAAATTTTCAAGGGGTTGACAAAACCGAATAAATTTCTTTTATTCCCTCTGTACTTTTTCATAAATAAATACTTTTCTTTCGTTGATATTAACAAGCAGTATTACATAAAAAAAGAGCACCTAATAAGGCGCTCCTAAAAAATTTCATTCCATTTATCCACGAGATTATCAAACCAGTCTTTTTTCGATTCTTCTGCAGGCTGCTGTTCTTCGTTAATAGAGTCTACATCAAATGAAGTATCATCCAAGTGCGGAAGGACCTCCTCGATTACCTCCTTAAAAACAGGCACAGCACCATCAGAACTGTTGGTCGTCAAATGGTGAGATTCATCTGCTTTCTCTACTCCCACCCATACAGCTCCTACAAGCGTAGGTGTATAGCCGATAAACCATTGGTCTTTCGTTCCTCTGGTTCCGTCTACTTGCGTCGAACCAGTTTTCCCTGCGATATCTACGCCGGAAGTTTTTGCTTTTTTACCAGAACCTTTTTCAACAACGCGAAGAAGCATGGAAGTCATCTCATCCGACACTTCTTTTGACGTTACCTCTACTTCTTTTGGTTCCCATTTAGGCTTTACTTCTCCATCCGGCCCAATAATTTTTTTAATAAAATAACTTTCTCTTCTAACTCCATCATTGGCAAATGTCGTATAGGCTTCAGCCATTTGCTTCGGAGAAACACCTTTATGCATGCCCCCTAGAGCCAAGCTTAAATTCCGATCTTCATCTTCGGTTGGTATGCCGAGGCGTTTTAAAGCATCCAGACCTTTGGAAATGCCAATTTCATTCAGCAGCCAAACGGTAGGAACATTCAGCGACTTTTCGACAGCTCGATACATCGGTACTTCGCCTTCATATGTTTTTGAGTAATTTTGAGGTTCATATTCACCGAATTTTGTCGGTTCGTCTTTTAGCATGCTTGTCGGTTTATAGCCTTCTTCTAACGCTGGCATAAACGTAACTAGTGGCTTAATTGTCGACCCCGGGGATCTCGTCATTTGAGTGGCATAGTTAAACCCTCTAAACACATGATCTCCTCTTCTTCCTACAATAGCCGTGACTCCGCCTGTTTTTGGATCCAAGAGAATCGCTGCACTTTGTGAGTCTTCTCCGTTAACGGACTTCGGAAAGATTCGTTCTTTTTTATATACTTCTTCTAAACCAGATTGTACTTGCTGATCCATGGCCGTATAAATCTTGTACCCTTTTGTCAGCAATTCATCCTGAGTAAGCCCATAACGCTTAATGGCTTCGTTAATGACTGAATCAGCGTAATGAGGGTATTTGCCTTTCAGCGGATCTCCGCTTCGGTCCTTAAGCTCAGGCTCCTCCTGCTTAGCTTCGCTCGCTTCTGCTTCTGTAATGTATCCGTATTTCACCATTTGGTTCAATACGACATTTCGTCTGGCAATGGATTTATCCAAATTGTTATATGGGCTTAAAGCAGACGGTGCCTTAATAATTCCGGCAAGCATAGCAGATTCACTAAGTGTCAGATCTTCTACCTCTTTGCCAAAATATTTTTTCGAGGCATTTTGCACGCCCCATGAGCCGCTTCCGAAATAAATGGTGTTTAAATACATTTCTAGAACTTCATCTTTCTTATAAACCTTTTCAATCTCAATCGCTAAGAAGAGTTCTTCAATTTTTCTTTTGTACGTTTTCTCTGGTGAGAGCATCGCGTTTTTCGTCAGCTGCTGGGTAATCGTGCTTCCCCCCTGCACAACACCGCCTGAAACAGTATTTTTAAAAAATGCGCGAGTCATTCCCTTCAAATCAAACCCATTATGCTCATAGAATCGGTTATCTTCTATTGAAACGACTGCATGCTGCAGGTTTTCCGGCATTTTTTCTATGCTGACACTCTCTGACCGATTAGCCGACAGTTTACTTGCCACTTCCCCATCATCCGCATACAGAATGGTCGGCTGAGCTAATCCTTTTTGCAAAGATTCGACGTCTGCGGATTTCATAAAGTACACGATAAACCCAAGGCCTAATAAAACGACAATTGAAACCATTAATATGATGATTTGTGTTAAGTGGAATTTTCTCCACATATTTTTAAAAAATCTGCTGACTGCATTCATTGGATTATTTAGTTCCTCCTGAAAAAAACTATTTCTTAAGCATCTTAAATTATTGTAAGGATAATAATCAAGAATGCAATAAAAAAGCATTAAAACAAGTCTGTTTTCATAGTAAAAATCAAAAATTTGTTAATGATGATGATTAACACATATGAAGTTGCAAAGCAGAAAAAACATTTCTACAGTTAGAATATAAATATATAGAAAGGATGCCTTTTAATGGACAAATCGATTGTATTAATAAGAATGGGCGATTTGCGGCTGCATGATAATCCTGCCTTATATACCGCTTGTCAAAACGGTGCTATATTGCCTGTTTTTATTATTGACAACGAAGACAGGAAACTTTCAGCCAGCGCTAAAAATTGGTGGCTTCATCATGCTTTGCTTTCCTTTCAAGAAAAGTTAGCCTCCCTTAAAGCAAAGCTTCATATCAGAATGGGCGACACAGAAACCATCCTTACCGATATAGTGGAAGAAACCGGCTGCACCGAAATTTTTTGGAACAGAACATATGAACCTGCCGTCTATGAGAAAGACTTGAAAATGGCGAAGCGTCTTGATGCAGATGGCATGCATATCCAAACGTTTGAAGGACGCCTGCTTCATTCACCCTGGGTTAATAGAAAACCCGATGGAACGCCATACAAAGTCTTCTCGGCTTTTTATAGAGCTTATCAAAAGGTGGAAGTTCCAGCCCCTCTTCCATCGATTAGTGAAATCCAGACAGTAAAGATCGACACCCCTTCTTTAACTGCCGAACAATTAGATTTGCTTCCAGTTCACCCTTGGGCAGAAAAGCTGGATAAGTATTGGCATATCAGCGAAGAGGCAGCTATTAAAAAGCTAGAGGCCTTTGCTAATAAAAAGTTAATTCATTATAAAGAAAGAAGTGATTTTCCAGCGAAAGAATTTCACTCCTCGCTCTCTCCATATATAGCGTCAGGCCTGCTTTCTGTACGGACGATCTACCACTATTTAGTGGCACATGATATTTACGCTGAAGCTTTTGTGCGCCAATTGGTATGGAGAGACTTTTCTTGGCATTTGTTATTCCATTATCCTGAAGCGGCTGAACAGCCTTGGAACAATAAATTTGAATCCTTCGCTTGGAATAATGATATCGATTTGCTTCAGCAATGGAAAGAAGGAAAAACTGGCTATCCCATAGTGGATGCCGGTATGCGTGAGCTTTGGGAAACCGGATTTATGCACAATCGGGTGCGAATGATCACGGCAAGTTTCTTAACGAAGCATTTGCTAATTCACTGGCGAAATGGTGCAGAGTGGTTTATGGACACTCTTGTTGATGCCGACTTAGCTAATAATCAAATGAGCTGGCAATGGGTAGCTGGTTCAGGAGCCGATGCCGCACCTTATTTTCGAATTTTTAACCCTACCCTTCAAAGTAAGAAATTCGATGAGGAAGGCGTGTATCTTAAAAAGTGGCTCCCTGAATTAAGGCAGCTGCCAAACCGCTATATTCATGAGCCTCATAAAGCTACGTCTGCTGTATTAGAAGAATCTCAGGTCAAGTTAGGGGTTGATTACCCACACCCGATTGTAGACCATAAATCTGCGCGGGAGCGAGCTTTAGCGGCTTATCATGAACTGAGCAAGGAATCCAATGAAGCTAAATAACAGCAAATACGCTTATGAAGCATGGCGAATTTGGATATAAAAAAAAGTGACGCAGAAAGCGGAGATTTCACCGTTTCTGCGTCACATATTAATTAAACCATTTATTTATTTTCCTTCGGTTTTTCTTCATCTTCCATAATGCCTTTCATCCCCCGTTTAAATTCATGGAGTGTTTGGCCAGCTGCCTTGCCTAGCTGCGGAAGTTTGGATGGTCCAAAAAGCAATAAAGCAACAATTAAAATAATAGCAACTTCTCCAAATCCGAGATTCATATGCTTTTATCCCCTTATGTTCAAATAGTTATTTGTCTACCTATTGTAGACGATCCTTCGTTAATTGAAAACAAAAAACAGCAAATGTGCTTTTTTTGCCACACTTGCTGTTTTTTTCTTGTTGAATAATTATGCGCCTGCGCGCTGTTCTTTAATTGTTTGTTTCTTTTCGCCTTCTGCCACGATCACCGCACATGCAGCGTCACCTGAGATATTGATAGAAGTACGAGCCATGTCTAGAATACGGTCAATACCAAGAATTAAACCAACACCTTCAACAGGAAGACCTACGCTGCTTAATACCATAGCAAGCATGATCAAGCCTACTCCAGGAACCCCGGCTGTACCAATACTAGCTAGAACCGCAGTTAATACTACTGTAGCAAGTTCACTAATGGACAAATCAATTCCATATGCTTGGGCGATGAACATTGTTGCCACACCTTGCATGATCGCTGTTCCGTCCATGTTAATCGTTGCGCCTAGCGGCTGTACGAATGAGCTGATCGGCTCTGGCACTTTCAAACGTTTCTGAGCCACTTCCATAGAGATTGGCAGTGTCGCATTACTGCTTGATGTACTAAACGCCACACTCATTGCAGGAGCAAAGTTTTTAAAGAACCAGATCGGACTTTTCTTTGCTAAAAGCATGATCGCACCGCCGTAAGTGATAGCAGCATGAATGACTAGTGCTGCAAGTACAACGATCATATAAGCACTCATGGCTTTAATTGCACTAAATCCTTGATTTCCAATAGCAGAAGCAATAAGGCCAAATGTACCATATGGAGCAAACTTCATGACTAGTCCAACCAAGTACATCATAATTTCATTACCCTGTTCGACTAGATTTAGTATCCCTTTTGTTTTATCACCTAACGCCGTTAACGCTAAGCCAATAAAGATCGCAAAAGCAATAATTTGAAGCATATTTCCTTGAGTCATCGCATCTAATGGATTTTTAGGAATGATGTTCAATAATGTTTCTCCGACAGGCGGAGCTTCTTCTGTTTCAAATTCAGCATTCTGCGTATCAAAATTCCCTGCTTCTCCTGGTTGTACAATTGCAGATAGTGATAATCCGATTACAATCGCAATAGCTGTGGTAATTAAAAAGAAAGTAATCGTTTTCAAACCAATTCGCCCTAATTTCTTCGGATCGCCTAATCCTGCAGAACCTAACACGATGGATAGAAATACGATTGGCACGACAAGCATGCTGATGAGGTTAAGAAAGATCTTGCCTAGCGGAGTGAAAAAATAAGGATCTAACACTTTAAATACGTCAGGAGCAAATAAGTTGAGAGCTAATCCAACAACTGCCCCTAAGATTAAAGCAGTAATAATTTTACCAGTAAGTTTCATAACAGTTCCCCTTTCCATATCTCTTAGTTGTAAACGAGCACAAAATATATCATAAACGACATTTAATAAAAATACAAAAAAATTTTTAAGTGTTTATAAATTTCCCCAAATTCAGTCCAATCAAACTAACATTAATAGGATATAACGGAAATATTATTAGAAAAATACCACAATTTAAACAATTTAAAAGAACACTGATAACATCTATAATATTGACAATAACAGCAATAAATAATATAAAATGTACAAGATTTTTTATTTAAAAGGAGCGTGGCTATGACTATTAATTACCAAGAATTAGATGAAGAAACTTTATTTATCGTCTCTCAAACGTTTAAAGCTTTGTCTGATCCCACTCGCTTAAGAATTTTAAACTTGCTCTTTACCGGAGAATACAAGGTAAACGATATAGCGGAGAAATTGTCCTTATTGCAGTCCACTGTTTCCCACCAGCTGCGGTTTTTAAAAAATTTACGATTAGTTAAATACAGGAGAGAAGGAACTACCCTATATTATTCTCATGACGACGAGCACGTGATTGATCTCTTGCGCCAAGCCATTGAACATGCCAATCATCATTGAGCTTTTATCATAAAGGTTTCTATTAACACCATTTTATAGTAATATGTACATAGAACTTTAGCCCTTCACTTCCTTACTATTTCATTATTTTATGCATATTCTTTTTAGAATGGGGTAATTAAGAAACAGAATGATTTAAAGGGGTAAACAGACATGGCCAACAAAAAAATACTATTTCTCTCATCCGTTAGTCACCTCAGTTCAATGGCAGAAGGGTGGGCTTCTAAGTTAAAGGAACCTTCCTGGAACTTCATTAGTGCTTCACTGACAGCTTCAGAATCTAACACTCTGCCTGTTGAAGCGATGAAAGAAGTGAATATAGATATCGCAGACAAGCATTCTCATTCCTTCGATCCTCATTTGCTTAAAGAAGCAGATGTCGTGGTAGCCATTTATGATTTTAAGCATGATAGTAAGCCTGTTATTGAAGATGCGCCTATTAAGAAAATGATCAGCTGGGACATCCCTAATCCCGTCTACTGCAAAAGCAGTTCTGAGAAATGGGCTACCTATCAGCTGATTTGTGATGAATTAGCTATTCAGGTAAAACGCTTAAAAGAAACATTAATTTAAAAATCCACCACATCCCATAAATGGTTTGTTGGTGGATTTTTTTTGCCTTATTAACCTATAAAAAGATAAAGTATGCTAAAAATGCAGCGAATAGCAGGTACATTAACGGATGAATTTCGTCTTTCTTTCCTAAAGTAAGCATGGTCACTGGATACATAATAAAGCCTAAGGCGATTCCGTTCGCTACACTGAATGTAAGTGGCATCATTAAAAGAATCGCAAACGAAGGAATAGTAATCTCCAATCTTTCCCACTGAATATTCTTTACTTCCCTAGCCATTAGTGCGCCCACAATAATTAGTGCCGGTGCGGTAACTTCGGCGGTCACGACAGACAATAATGGTGAAAAAAACAAAGCAATAGCGAAAAATCCCGAAATAATTATAGAAGTAAACCCTGTTCTTCCTCCCGCCGCAATGCCTGCACTCGATTCAATCATCGCAGCTACTGTCGATGTTCCGAGCACTGAACCAACTACTGTAGCAGAAGAATCAGCAAGCAAAGCACGGCCAGCATTAGGGATTTGATTGTTCTTCATTAACCCCGCCTGGCTGGCAATGGCAATCAGCGCACCTGCCGTATCAAAAAAGGCCACAAATAAAAAGGTAAAAATGACAGCCAGCATTTCAGGAGTAAACACTTGTCCAATATGATCAAAAACAACACCAAATGTCGGTTCAAGACTTGGTATCGCTCCAACAATCTGTTTAGGCTGATCAATAATTCCAGCAATCATGCCAGCGATTGTTGAAAGAACCATTCCATAAAATATGGCTCCCTTCACGCCGCGAATCATCATAATAACTGTAATGACAAATCCAAATAGCGCCAGCAGCACAGGCGGTGAGTGAATATCACCCAACGATACAAAAGTGGCTTCACTTCCTACAATGATACCTGCGTTCTTTAACCCGATAAATGCAATAAAAAATCCAATTCCCCCAGCAATCGCATGCTTTAAATCCTGTGGAATGACATTAATAATCATTTCACGAATCTTTAACAGACTGAGCAATACAAATAAAACACCTGCAATAAATACACCAGTCAGAGCTGTTTGCCAAGGAACACCCATTCCGATACAAACGGAAAAGGTAAAGAAAGAATTCAATCCCATACTCGGAGCAATTCCAATTGGGTAGTTAGCCAAGAGGCCAATTAATAAAGAACCAATGATAGCTGATAAAGCAGTTGCAGTAAATACTGCCCCTTTGTCCATTCCTGATTGACTAAGTATAATAGGGTTAACAATTAATATATAAGCCATTGATAAAAACGTGGTGATACCTGCCACTGTTTCTTGCTTATATGAAGTTTCTCTTTCTTGAAACTGAAAAAAGCGTTCCATTGGATATACCTCCGCAATAGTTTTCCATTGAAAAATAAATAAAAAAACTCCCGCTCAGAAGAACGGAAGCTGCCTTTTAGAATGATAAGGGATAAAGGACATATGTATATAGTTGTCCGATATCCTTTATAGTCAAGCTATTTACGGCAGCCTGGTAGAAACGTTCAGGCCTTATCCCTGAACATATACAAAGGTGGGTGATTATTTACATTCAATTTCGAATGATTATATCAGAATAAAAAATACAAGTAAATTAGCTGTATTATATTCGCAATCTTCCCTTAATTGATTGATAATAGGAATAGATAAGTGAAGCCATATGTGAATGAATGACGTATATCAATAAACAGCCCAGAGAGGATGGATAACGTGGAAACAAAAGAAGGCTTAATTAATGAATTATCTTTTGTCGAAAAGTGGGAAAAGTCACAGAAGCAAGACTGGTTTTGGGAACGCCTTACCCGCTTGCCATTCAAATTGCTTGATCGCTTGACTCCAAAATATGTTCATGAAAAAATCAGCCAATTGCTTGATGAAATTGGGAGCTACATTCAAACTGGCGGACAGTACTTAACTCAAAAAAACTATGTTCTAAAAAAGGTTCAAGCCCATCATTCGGACAGACGGATCGAATCGATATATGACGTTGCTTCCGTCCCGCTCGCCACGATGGATGCAGTGAGCGAAGATCTGAAAAAAAATCGGGGGGACTTAGCTACAGTTCAGGGAGCGACTACCGGTGTTGGAGGCATATTCACACTAGCTGCGGATATCCCAGCGCTGCTCGGCTTGTCTTTAAAAACGCTTCAAGAAATAGCTATCTCCTATGGCTATAATCCAGATAGTCGAGAGGAGCGCATTTTTATTATTAAATGCCTGCAGTTTACTTCCTCAGATGTCGTGGGCAAAAAAGCTATTCTTAAAGAATTATCGTCTTATTATCAGGGGCGTTCCGATCAGCAGGAAATCATGTCCCAGCTTCAAGGATGGAGAGAAGTAGTTTATACGTATCGCGATCAATTTGGGTGGAAGAAATTATTGCAAATGGTTCCTGTTGCAGGGATGGTGTTCGGAGCCTTCACCAACCGGTCGATGATCCATGATATTGCAGAAACAGGCCGCATGCTTTACCGAAAGCGACGCATCTTAGAACGGCTTGCAGAAATGGACAAGACAAATGAAAGCTCAATCTGATGAGCTTTCATTTTTTTCTCCAAACTTCTTTTCAATATGTGTCTGATCACCATACAAATATAGGGAATCTCCTTCTCGAATTTCTTCATGCCTTAATTCGCTTCGTATATTCACTGTTCCACGTTTAATAAACAACAAGTTAATGTCTTCTTCATGATCAAATAACTCACACACTTTCTTTCCTATAAATGTAGATTCTTCTCCTACATCAATGGTTGTCACAATATCATCGTCGCATAAATACAATGCTTCGTTAATTGGGAGTTCGGAAATATCCAGATTTTTTCGCATTTCATGCTTAAACATCTTTTTTAATTTATTTCTTATAAAAGGTGTTTTACCTGCAAGCAGAAGTAGCAGCAGAAATAAATTGATGAGTGTCAGTTCCTTTAACCTTAAGTCATTTGAAATAATATTCGTAATGGCTGAAATAATAACCGCCAGTGAAAACGCGCCAAATAAAATTAAAAATGCACTGATTCTTCTTCTCGCTGGATGGTCAATAATTAACTGAGATTCATCCGTAGTAAACCCCGTACCTGTGAGCATGGAAATGACTTGATAACGGGAAATTTCTGTTTTCAATCCGGTAATCCTAAATAGCACCACGGAGATCTCAATGACTAAAGCTACAATTAATAAATAAAGAAACATGAAAACAAAACCCATTAGCTTTTCCTACTTTCTTTCACACGATTTTATCTTATTATTCCCCTCAGCTTCGCATTAAAACTCTCTCCTTTTTCCTATTGCAATAGAAAAAACCGCTGAGAGCTCCAGCGGTTTACTGTAAATATTTTCGATGAACATTTTTGCCGTCATAAGAAAACACAATGTTTTTCCCTTCCAGCTTTGTTTCCATATGAACCGTCCTGCCCCATAATTGATAAATATATGGGACCACTTTTTCCAAATATTTCACATCTAGTTCAATTCCTTCGTACCAGTGTTTTAAATATAACTCTCCGTTTTTTAAATAATCTCCATCCGTTACGGTAATATAAGGAAATCCACCGTTCACTCTCATCCCTACCAGCTGATCGCGAACCTCTGTCCATTTCTTATCAACAATTTTGTAGTCTTTTCCTTTTTTCTGGAACAAGTACATATCTTCTCTCGTCACAAGATCTTTCGTTAAGTAATTACGCAAGAACGATATGTCTGATTCAATTTCCCTGACTTCAAACATTTTTTCCCGGCCGCTCCCAGGTTTAACACCATGTCGAATCATCTCTTCCGTTGGATGATCATACCGCTGTTCAATATCTTCAAAGATTTTCAATCCTAAATAATAAGGGTTGATGGACGTTCTGGACGGCTGAACAACTCCTGCATTCAGTTTAGCAAATTCAATGGATTCGCCTGACGTTAAATCCAGTTCTCTCACAATTCGCTGATGCCAATAGGAAGCCCATCCTTCGTTCATAATCTTTGTCTCCAGCTGCGGCCAAAAATAAAGCATTTCTTCTCTCATCATGGTCATGATATCCCGCTGCCAGTCTTCCAGTTCCTGGCTGTAATGTTCAATAAACAGCATAATATCTTTTTCAGGCTGCGGCGGTATTTTTTTCTTCTGTTTCTTCACGATTTTTTTACGTTTATTTCCGTCAAGATCCCATAGATCATCATATGGCCCCGCTTTGATCTCTTCTTCCTCTTCCTCAATTTCCTCTTCCCAAGACAACTTAGAACGGAGCAAAGACGGATCAATATGCTCTTCTATTGCAAGCACAGCGTCTAGAAACTTCTCCACTGTCTCTTTTCCATGATCAATTTCGTATTGCCGGATTCGATCAGCAGTCGCTGCCATACTTTCCACCATGTCCCGCTTCGTACGATGGAACCGAATATTATTTTTAAAGAAATCACAATGGGCAAGTACGTGCGCGACAATTAACTTATTCTGAATCAGCGAGTTAGTATCGAGTAAAAAAGCATAGCACGGGTTCGAGTTGATGACTAACTCATATATTTTACTTAAACCTAAGTCATACTGAAGTTTCATTTTAAAAAATTGCTTCCCAAAGCTCCAATGTGAAAATCGCGTCGGCATGCCATACGCACCAAATGTATAAATAATTTCAGCTGGACAAATCTCGTATCTCATCGGGTAAAAATCAAGGCCAAACCCTGTGGCAATTTCGGTGATTTCATCGATGGCATATTCAAGAGCCTTCACCTCTGACTGATTCACATACACTCCCCCTTTTGCTCTATACAGATATGTATGAAAAAATTCAGAGAGGCATGACCGTTGGTTGGGAAAACGGCAAAGCTCACAACTAAAAAAGAGCATCTTTCACCTCTAGCTTTTACCGCAATATCAACGCCTGCAGGCTCTATCGGCGGCTTTCTTCATTCTAACGGCGGTTTCGGAGATTCTAACGGCGGCTTTTGAAATCCTAACGGCGGATTCCGCAATTCTATCGGCGATTCGCCCATTTAAAGGCAAACAGGACCATTCCGTATGTACGAAATGATCCTGAGTCTTTGATATACCGAGCAGCTTCCCAGTTAGTCAAACTTATTTTGATGTCGTTTCTTTTAATCGCGGAATATTAAAGATAACCGCGAGCACACCGCAAATTCCAATTAATATTGGATAGATAGAGTAACTGATAATGCTCACTGGGGAAATGCCTGCAAGCCCTGCAGCCGCAAGCATTTGCGCGCCATAAGGGATGATACCCTGGATGAAGCAGCTAAAGACATCAAGAATGCTTGCTGACTTGCGCGGATCTATGCCGTATTCTTCCGAGATATTTTTAGCAAGCGGTCCAGCAATAATGATGGCAATTGTATTATTAGCCGTAGATAAATTAGTCAGGCTTACCAGTGAAGCAATACCGAATTGCGCCCCTTTTTCTGTGTGGATATTTTTCATGACGATCTTTAATAAGAAGTCGATGCCGCCATTCCAGCGGATGACTTCCACAATTCCGCCGATAACGATCGCAATAATAGCCAGTTCAAACATTCCGCTCATACCTTCAGCTATCGTTTTAATTAATGAAAAGAATGTATAGCTTCCATCTAAAAGTCCAATAATTCCCGACAGAACAACACCGCCGGCTAATACGATCAATACATTTAAACCAGCAAGTGCCGCACCTAACACGGCTATATAAGGAATAATTTTCACTAGATCATAATTACCTGCATTCACAGCACTTTGTTCGCCAGCAGTGAAAATAGCGAGCACAATAATGGTAATAACGGCTGCAGGCAAAACAATTAAAAAGTTAGTCCGGAATTTATCCGCCATTCTTGTTCCTTGTGTTCTTACTGCCGCAATAGTGGTATCAGAGATCACGGATAAGTTATCACCAAACATCGCTCCTCCAATGACAGTTGCCATAGAGAGCGCCATCGAAATTCCTGTTCCCTCTGATATAGACATACCGATTGGCGCTAATGCGACGATCGTTCCCACAGAGGTTCCCATTGATAAAGAAATAAAGCAGGCAATAATGAACAGGCCGACCATCAGCAGGTTTTGAGGAAGAATGGATAGCGCCAAGTTCACGGTAGAATCTACAGCTCCCATTCCTTTTGCCGCACCAGCAAACGCGCCTGCCAGTATAAATATGATGGCCATTAGCATGATATTAGGATGCCCTGCTCCTTTTGTAAAAACATCTACTTTTTCCATAAACGGCACTTTACGATTTAATACTAAAGCGAATGCAGCTGTGATCAATAAAGCCACAGTAATAGGCATTTTGTAAAAATCTCCTGTTGCGACACCGCTGCCGATGAAAATAACTAAAAATAAAAGCAATGGGAGGAGTGCCCATCCATTTGATTGATTCTTCATGATGTTTCTCCTTTCTTTAACAAAAAATAAAAAGACCCTTCTAGGCAAGAAGAGGTCCGTATCAGAAAACACTCTTCTCATCTTTCAAGCATACAAGCCTGCTGGATTTGGCACAGCGCTCACATAAAGAGCCCGCTGCCGAGACGTCTTCGGGCCAGTCCCTCAGTCTCTCACGATAAGAATTGTTCATATTTTATTGTAAATAAAAATAACCACTTGCCCTATTATACATAAATAAGTGATTTCAGCAACCTTTAATTTATTACACGTGCCAATTTCCTAATCAACTGTCCAGCACTTTCCCGCGCTTACACTTCAACCATTATTTGCAGAGAGAGTTTTGCCGCTCTTAACACACACTATGATTAATTCCTCTACAGGAGGGACAAAGATGAATTATACTGATTATGATCGAGCTCTGCATTACGCACATCGCTCCGATTGGGATAACCTGCTGATCTTAATGGTTCGGACAAATGACCATTTATTATCGAAGAAGATTGAATATTTCCTGCATGCTCGCTGCTTTCCCTGTTCTTATTCTGTAGTCGAGCAAACATTTTATGCGCTGTTTCACTATATTGAGCACGCCAACTCAATGATTACCGATGAATACCCATGAGAATTCCACCAAAAAAGCGGCTTTCTATAAAAAGAAAGCCGCATACATACTTTATTCCACTAAATGTTTAATTTGACTCATGAACTTTTGTTCGATACTATCCACTTTTGCTTCACTGTTTTCAACACTGTCGCTGACAACACCGTAATAAAATTTAATTTTTGGTTCTGTCCCAGATGGTCTCATACAAATCCAAGTGTCATCCGTTAAAAAGTATTTCAGCACATTTGATTTTGGCAGATGGATCTGTTCCCGAGCGCCTGACTGGAGCAGCGTTCTTTCGCTTGTTAAATAATCTTCTACTGCTGACACTTGGATTCCAGCTAGCTCTTCTGGAGGATGTTCTCTAAAGAAAGTGAGAATGGATTGTATTTTACCTGCCCCTTCAATTCCCTTTAATGTTAATGAGGTTAAGCCTTCTCGATAATAACCGTAGCGGCCGCAAATCTCTAATAGCGCTTCATACAGAGTTTTGCCTTCTTTCTTATAATAGGCACACGCCTCCGTAGCCATGACCGCTGCTTGAACGGCATCTTTATCGCGGGCAAAGTCACTGATTAAATAGCCATAGCTTTCTTCGTATCCAAACAGAAAGGTATAGTCACCTGACTGATTGTATTGTTCAATTTTCTCTCCGATAAACTTAAATCCTGTCAGTACATCTTCACAAGCAGCCCCGTAGGATTCAGCTACTTTCCGTCCAAGTTCCGATGTGACAATCGTTTTAAAAACAATTCCATTTTGAGGAAGTGTCTCTTTGGCCTGTTTTTGTTTTAGAACATAATCCATTAAAATGGCACCTGTTTGATTGCCTGTTAATAGAACATAGCTGCCATCTAAATCTTTTACTGCAATGCCAAGGCGGTCAGCATCAGGATCTGTTGCAATTAAAAGATCGGCATTTTGCTCTTGTCCATATTGAATGGCCAGCTTAAAGGCTGCTTTTTCTTCCGGATTAGGATATTGAACGGTTGAAAACTCAGGATCTGGCTGTTCTTGTTCAGGCACCACAAAAACATTTTCATATCCTAAGGCTTTTAAGCTTCTTCGAACAGGTAAATTGCCTGTCCCATGGAGCGGAGAAAAAACTACTTTTACGTCTACTTCTTTAGACAGCTGCGGCTGATTAGAAATACTAATCATATGCTCTAAATAAGAATGGTCTACTTCTTCCCCAATCATCTTTATAAGCCCTTTTTCTTTTAAGCTCTCTTCGTCTTCTACATGAATATGCAATTCACTTTCGATGCGGTTTACTTCTTCAATTACCTGATCTGCTTCTTGAGGAGGAAGCTGTGCTCCGTCCTTCCCATACACTTTATAGCCATTATATTCCGGGGGGTTATGACTTGCTGTGATTACGATGCCCGCGAATGCATTCAGATAACGCACGGCAAAAGAAAGCTCTGGAGTTGAACGCAATGCATCAAATACATACGCTTGAATTCCATAGGTAGCCAGTGTTTTTGCGCTCTCCATCGCAAATTCCGGTGACTTATGTCTAGAGTCGTAGGCAATGGCGACCCCGCGTTTCTTCGCTTCTTCACCGGACTTAGAAATATAAGCTGCAAGACCAGCTGAGGCTTTGCGAACGGTATAAATGTTCATTCGGTTCGTTCCAGCACCAATTTCACCGCGCATACCGCCTGTTCCAAACTCCAGATTCTTATAAAACGCTTCTTCAAGCTGCTTTTCATTCATGTTAAGCTCTGCAAGCAAACCCTTCATTTCTTCATCTAGCTCTTGATAATCTTTCCACCTAACATAATCATCTTTCCAGTTCATGCATACACGCCCCCAACCTGAAATGTTTTAATGTATGATATTACCTATAATTCCAATATCAATTTTAACATAGGCTTGTCCGATTTTTATGTCGATTATTGCTTCCTGTTTTACTTTTCCATTCATTTAATACTATACTTTTATAGTAGAAAACATGCAGACGGGGAGAAATCATGAAAAAAGAAAATTTACTTTTTACAGCTTGGGCCGCTTCTTTCATTGCCACACTTGGAAGTTTATATTTTTCAGAAGTGATGAAATATGAACCATGTGAATTGTGCTGGTATCAGCGTATCTTTATGTATCCGCTTGTCCTTATTCTCGGGCTTGCTTATGTAAAGAAAGACTGGAAAGCAGCTAAATATTCGCTCGTTCTCTCAGCGGTTGGAGTCAGTATCTCTATTTACCATTACGGAATACAAAAGATCTCTTTCTTACAGGATACCGCGCCTGCCTGCGGAAGAGTTCCTTGTACAGGCATGTACATCAATTATTTTAACTTTATTACCATTCCATTTCTGGCGCTTACCGCTTTTATCGTTATTTTCGCAGCCAGTTTGGCCATCTTAAAAAGGAAGGAAGAGCAAAATTGAAAAAAATCATCATTTTTTCTGCAGTTATTATCGGACTTTTCGCCGCCATTATCTTCGTCACGCAATATCAGCAAAAAGAAGCATCTAAGGATAACCCTTACGGCAAAGAGAAATTGCACCCTGAAACAACTAAAGACTTGAAAGACCCTAATTATCAAAACATCATTTTGCCGGATGAACTTGAGAAGAAGCTTGAAGCTGGAGAAGATGTGACAGTCTATTTCTACAGCCCTACTTGTCCGCATTGTAAAGAGACGACTCCTGTCTTAATGCCGCTGGCGAAAGAAAACAACGTGGAAATTATGCAATACAACCTGCTCGAATTCGAACAAGGCTGGGACCAATACCAAATTGAATATACTCCTACTCTGATTCACTTTGAAAAAGGCACAGAGAAAGACCGCTTAGTTGGCGGACAGCCTGAATCTGAATTCGAAAGCTTTTTTGAAAAAAATATTAAAAAATAAAATGTAGCGTCCGCCCCTCACCTGTTTTGGCCATGAGTGATTCTTCTCTCATCGTCTATAGCCGTGATGGGCGGTTTTTGCTTTTACACAAAAATAATAAGCATCCTGTGATAGAATGCTTAATTGAGGTATTTAGTAGCTGAGTGATGCTGAGAATAGAGTGGAAAACTATTGCTTTGGATAGAGAATTGATCAAGAGTGAAAGGGAAACAAATCTCGTAGCGCTGAAGGGTTTCTGCATTGTGCAAAAACATGTCTTTATAATGACTAGAAAGAGACTCTAGCTGTTTAGTTTCTAGGATTGAAATAATCGTTTGCAGACTCGTAATCACTAAGAACGCGTCACGCAGAGTGCCAAAGTACTCAAATTGACTGGCTCCGAGGGATAGAACACCGATCTCTTCCCATTGCCGAAGTTCTGCTTCTGAAAAATAATGAGGAAATATTTGCTCCTTAATTTGCCGCACCAGTTCGATTATTTTATCTTCTTGCTCTATAGTTGAAGCAACGAGCACTTTCAAAGAAAACCCACCTTTATTTATCGATTCTTATGCATATACAGTAAGAATAGCACAGAATGTTTCCTTATATTATGGTAATTTAATGAAAAATGAATTTTTTGCCTGTTACATAAGGTTGAAATCATAGAAGAAATCATAGATAGGAGGAACGAGGGGAGTCTTAAAGATGGAGGACTTTCCTTACAATTATGTATAACACAAACAGAAAAGGATCTATATACGAATTAACTCTCCCTCATACATGGGAGGGCCAAACCATTCAAGAGATTTTAACAGACACCTGGCACCTGCCCAAGAAAATGGTTCATGAATGGCGAATGAGCAAGGCAGTAAAAGTAAATGGAGAGCTGTACAGATGGAATCAGCCGCTGTCTAAAGGGGACATTTTACAGGTTCCTTTCTTCTCGAACACGAAGCAAGCTGTCCACGCAAGCTATATTGGTGAGATTGACGTATTATATGAAGATGACCATTTGCTTGTAGCTAACAAACCTGCTGGTGTGAAAACTCATCCTAATGACCAAGATGAAAACGATACTTTATTAAACGGCCTCGCTCTTCACGTCGAATCGAACGGAGAACAATGCTTCATCAGACATATCCACAGGTTAGATGAAAATACATCAGGAGCTGTGCTGTTCGCTAAGCATGAAGCGGCTTATGCCTTATTATCACGTCTGCTTGAAAAACGGCTCATTAAAAGAGCGTACTGGGCAATAGTGCATGGACAATTAAAGAACAAAGAAGGTGTGATCAAGGAAGCGATCGGAAAAGACCGTCATCATCCGACAAGAAGACGAATTTCCCCAAACGGCCAGAGCGCTGTGACCCATTATCAGCTGTTAAAGAAAGACCCTAGCCGAAACCTTTCATTCATTAAATGTCAGCTTGAGACCGGAAGAACCCATCAGATTCGTGTACATTTATCATCGATCGGCCATCCGTTAGCAGGTGATCTATTATATGGAGGGAAACCGATTGTTAAGAGGCAAGCCCTGCATGCAAAGACCATTGAGATTCCTCACCCTTTTACGGGGGAACAACTAGTGTGCGAGGCTCCATTTACAGATGACACTTTCGATTTTTTTTAGCAAAGAGTTCTTCAACTAAATGAAAAAGGCGGCTGCGTTTTTTATGCAGCCCCTTTTTCATTTAGAAATCAAACGTATCTGGATCAGCCCCAAACCTCTGATTTTTATTTATCGCATGGACCGCTGCCATATCATCCGCCGTCAGTTCAAAGTCGAATAAATCCGCATTTTCCTTCAGTCTATTCAGGTGAACGGATTTAGGAATAATGATGACATCATTTTGCAGATGCCAGCGCAGAATAATTTGCGCGACCGTTTTGTTATAGTGATTAGCAAGCTGATTAAGAACCGGTTCGTCTGCCAGTCTGTTTCTCGCAATCGGTGACCATGCTTCAACCGCGATTTGCTGTTCGTTGCAGTAGTCACGTAATTCTTGCTGGCTTAAATAGGGATGAAGCTCCACTTGATTCACCATCGGCTTCGTGTTTGCCTGTGTCATTAGATCTTCTAAATGATGAATCTTAAAATTGCTCACGCCTATAGATTTCACGATTCCTTCTTCATATAGTCTCTCTATAGCCCGCCAAGACTCCTTGTATTTATCAGCCACCGGCCAATGGATTAAATATAGATCCATATAATCCATCTTTAGTTTGGTTAAAGACTGTTCAAATGCACGAAGCGTCTCGTCATACCCCTGATCACTGTTCCATACTTTAGATGTAATGAACAGATCTTTCCTGTTGATGCCGCTTTGACGTACTGCCTCTCCAACGATTGCTTCATTATCATAAAAAGCCGCCGTATCAATTAAACGATATCCTTCGCTTAGAGCACCTTTAATTGCCTGCAGCGTTTCTTGATCATCTGTCATTTTGTATACACCTAAACCAAGTCTCGGTATATGAATGCCGTTATGTAATTGGACTGTATCATTAATTTTTTTAATCATGTTCACCTTTCCTTTCTCTTCCTTATTTTATCTATTTTCATAGAATGAAGCGAACGAAAGGCTCTCTTTTTTGTATAAACAAACTTACAACATTTACAAAAACTTTACTTTTTTCGACAATCTTCTTCCCTATTTATACAATTTGCATTAAAATTATTCTGTTATGCATTTTTATTTTTAGGGGGCCTTCTAAGGTGTTTAAAAGTAAGAAAGACAAATTCTCTGTATTGTTGGGTTCTATTGCTGAAAACTTAAAGGAAAGTGCGAATTATTTTGCTGACTACAAACTACATAATGCCAGTGACTTAAAGATTTTTTATAGTGAAATGAAATCTTATGAATCTAAAGGAGATACGTTCATTCACGAAGTCATTAAAGAGCTTAACCATACGTTTATTACGCCGATTGAACGAGAAGACATTCTGGCTCTTGCGATGAGCATGGATGATGTGCTGGATGGTTTAGAGGAAACGGCGGCAATGTTTGAAATGTATTCGATGATCGATGCAGATGAATTCATGCTTAAATTCGTAGAAGCGATTCGCGAATGCACGATTCAGATAGAGCAGGCTATTGAATTGCTTTCAGCTAAAAAGCTGCTCGCCATTCGTGCCCATGCGATTAAAATTAAAGACTATGAAACTTCTTGTGATAACGTACTGCGTCAATCAATTAAACATTTATTTAACACCGAGAAAGACCCTATTCAATTAATTAAAACAAAAGATATTTACGAAAACTTAGAAAAAATCGCAGACCATTGTCAAGACGTGGCCAATACGCTAGAAACCATCATTATGAAGAACGCGTGAGGAGCAGCTGACATATGGACTCTTTGTTTATCATTACGATACTAATTGTTTTCTTCGCTCTAGCCTTTGACTTTATCAATGGCTTTCATGATACGGCCAATGCGATTGCGACTTCGGTTTCAACGAAAGCTCTGAAACCTCGTCATGCGATTATTTTAGCCGCATTCATGAATTTCTTAGGAGCTATGACATTTACCGGCGTAGCAAAAACGATCACGAAAGATATTGTAGACCCGTTTATGCTTGAAAATGGATCGATCGTCATTTTAGCTGCTTTAATTGCCGCTATTTTTTGGAATCTGCTTACCTGGTATTATGGGATACCGAGCAGCTCCTCTCATGCGATTATTGGGTCCATCGCTGGTGCTGCCATAGCAGCCTCTGGCTTCGAGTCATTAAATTACACAGGCTTCTTAAAAATTATTCAAGCCCTGCTTTTCTCGCCGTTGATTGCTTTTATAGGCGGATTTTTAATGTATGGTCTATTCAAAATTGTATTTAAAAACAACAACTTGCCAAAGACCAATCGTAATTTCCGATACTTTCAAATTGGTACGGCTGCTCTTCAAGCCTATACACACGGCACAAATGATGCACAAAAAGCGATGGGGATCATTACGATGGCACTGATCGCCAATAATTATCAAACGACAACCGATATTCAAACGTGGGTTCAGGTATCTTGTGCCTTGGCCATGGGGATCGGCACATCAGTCGGCGGCTGGAAAATCATCAAGACAGTCGGCGGCAAGATAATGAAAATCAGACCGGTGAATGGTGTCGCAGCAGACTTAACTTCTGCAATCGTTATTTTCACTGCCACCTTTGTACACCTGCCAGTAAGTACGACTCATGTCATTTCCTCCTCCATATTGGGAGTAGGCACTTCTCACAGAGTTAGAGGTGTTAGGTGGACAACTGCTCAGCGCATGCTGATCACTTGGGTGATTACTCTTCCAATTTCAGCTACGATTGCAGGCGTTACCTATTGGATATTGAATCTTTTCTTATAATGAAAAACGAGCGGATCTATCGATCTCCGCTCGTTTTTCATTATAAAATATATTTCCTGACTATATTCAGAAAAAGAATAAAGGCAATGACAAACATTAAAATAATTAATATTTTCTCCTGTTTATTTCCGAGCATCCCTTTTCACCTTCTTTGTTATATTCATGCTGCCTTCATCACCAGAAATAGAAAACGAGCAGGTAAATCATTCTTATTCGGCACATAATAGGACTAGATCATGTTTTCTGTTCCGTTTTCATCATAAACTAGATAAAATAGAACGACTACTCACTAGCAGTAGTTAATCCTTGACTGTATAGATAATCTTTATTAAAGTAAGTGTTGTTATCACTTACTAAAGGTTAGTAAGTATCATTAATATATTATCTCGTTTTCCGATAAAATACAATTACACCGCAATCAGGAGGCAATATACATGAAAGACTTTTTTGAACTAGCAGCAAGCAGACGTTCAACTAAACAATACGACCCTAATGTGGAAATTCCTCATTCAGAGTTAAGAGAATTATTAGAAGTAGCAGGACAAGCTCCTTCTGCATGGAATCTTCAGCAATGGCATTTCCTTGTCTTTGATAAGAAAGAAGTGCAAGAAAAATTATTGCCAATCGCCTATAATCAGCAGCAAGTAGTTGATGCATCAGCCGTCATTTGTATCTTAGGCGATCTCGAAGGCGATAAAAACATTGACCCTGTATTCGACCCTTCCGTAGCAGCCGGTCATATGACACCAGAATTAAAAGAGATCTTAGCGGGACAAATTAGAGGTGCCTACAAGCGCTCTGATTATCCAAGAGATGCAGCTATTTTAAATGCTTCTCTTGCCTCTATGCAATTCATGCTGGCAGCGAAAGCAAAAGGCTATGATACTTGTCCGATCGGCGGCTTTAATGCAAACGCATTGATCGAGGAATTTAATGTTTCTGAACGTTACCTGCCTATTATGCTGATTACGATTGGTAAGCCAACCCAAGAAGCGCGAGCAACCGATCGTCTTCCAATTGAAAGCTTAATCACCTACGCGGAATAATCTCAAACCCCCTGGCCATGAGCTGGGGGTTTTTCATTTATAAACATCAACCTGTGTTCAAAAGGACTTAAAAGTGTCAGACCTTTCTCATAATTTTTTTACTAAAACTGTTGCAACCTGCTTAGAAAACGAATATTATATAACTTGGGTTTTTAAATGTTCGTTTTTTGGAGGTTCTCTATGTTTAAACTACAAGAAAATAACACGAATGCCAAAAGAGAAGTAATTGCTGGTATTACCACTTTTTTAACCATGGTATACATTGTCATTGTGAATCCTATCATTTTACAAGATGCTGGCGTTCCATTTGATCAAGTGTTTACCGCTACCATCATCGCCACTATTATAGGGACTCTTTGGATGGGGTTATTCGCCAACTATCCAATTGCCATCGCTCCAGGGATGGGGTTAAATGCTTATTTCGCCTATTCCGTTGTTGGCGGCAACGAAGAGATTACGTATATGACGGCTTTTGCAGCTGTATTTGTTTCAGGTATTATCTTTGTCGCACTTTCTTTAACTCCATTTCGCCAAAAATTAATTGAGGCGATTCCTGACAACTTAAAACACGGAATTACAGCGGGGATCGGTTTGTTCATCGCTTTTATTGGTTTACGATTATCCGGATTAATCGCAGATCATCCAGCCAACCTTGTTACACTTGGCGACCTGCATAGTCCTGAAGCGATCTTGGCTCTTGTCGGCTTGGCCGTCACGATCGTGTTAATGGTATTAAACGTCAATGGCGCTTTATTTATCGGTATGGCTGTCACAGGAATTATCGCTTACTTTACTGGCCAGCTTGCCTTTACAGAAGGTTTTGTATCCACTCCTTCATTGCCGGATGGTTTCATTATCAGCAATCCAATTACGGCCATTGGAGATGTCGTCCAACATGGACTATACGCCGTTGTATTCTCTTTCTTATTAGTCACTATTTTTGATACAACTGGCACAATGGTTGCTGTTGCTCAGCAAGCTGGGCTCATGAAAGGCAAGTCTATGCCTCGCGCCCGCCAAGCACTTCTAGCTGATTCAGTTGCTACCTCTTTCGGAGCGATTTTCGGTACAAGCCCTACAAGTGCTTATATTGAATCATCTACAGGTGTTGCTGCCGGCGGACGTACAGGTTTGACTGCTGTCACTGTCGCTGTCTTATTTGGCGCCGCTGCCTTCTTCGGTCCATTAGTCGGTGCGATCTCTGGCTTATCTTCCATTACCGCTCCAGCTTTAATTATTGTTGGGTCTTTAATGATGGGTGCTGTTGCTCACATTGACTGGAATCGTTTAGATGAAGCATTCCCGGCATTTTTAATTATTCTAAGTATGCCGCTTACTTCAAGCATTGCTACCGGAATTGCCTTAGGGTTCATTTCTTACCCTTTATTGAAAATCGTAAAAGGCCAATTCCGAGAAGTTCACCCGCTTGTCTATTTATTCGCTGTTTTATTCTTCTATCAGCTGGCATATTTGCCTCACTGACCATGAGTTTACACAACCTGAGAAGACCATCTTCTCAGGTTTTTTATTTGGCTAAAAATAAGTAAGGCCAGCTCCCGATGACAATCAGTAGCTGGCCTTATTCATTAATCCTTAATCTTCACTATGCTGCGGCTTTTCAGGGTCTCTTTGAGGCTCTATATCGACATGATGTTCGAGCTTCTCCTTTTGCTCCATTGACAGCTCTTCACGTTCTTCTTGCTGCTTCTCTTTCATTTGATTGCCTCCTTCATATCTTTTGTCTCTTTATTTATTTCCTTGATTTTTGATATTAAACAAAAAGAAACAGCGGCTTTTCTTATAGCCGCTGTTTCTTCAATAAATCAGTTATTCAAGCTTTGTAAGGCAGCAGCTACGCTCACTGTCCGCTTCGCTTGATGTTTAACCGACGCTTCCACATCTTCGACCATTTTTCCGTCCTGGCCGACAGTTACGCTTGTTCCGTATGGGTTTCCTCCTGCTGCATAAGCGGAATCATCTGTAAATCCTGGTGCCGCTACAATCGCTCCCCAATGGTACATTGTTGTATAAAGCTGCAGAATGGTTTGTTCCTGACCGCCATGTGGATTGGATGCCGATGACATGGCGCTGACTGCTTTATTCGCAAGCTTTCCTTGGAACCATAGTCCTCCTGTCGTATCAATAAACTGTTTAAATTGAGAAGGAACATTACCGAATCTTGTAGGTACACTAAAGATAATGGCATCTGCCCACTCCAGATCATTTAAGCTAACTTCCGGCACATCTTTTGTCGCTTCCAAGTGTTCCTTCCAAGCAGGATTAGATTCAATCGCTGCTTCCGGAGCCGTTTCAGCTACTTTCAATAATTTCACCTCTGCGCCTGCTTCCTTCCCCGCTGCTTCAGCCCATTTCGCCATTTGATAATTCGTTCCCGTTGAACTATAGTAAATCACCGCTAATTTTGTTTGTGTCATTTTTCATTTCTCCCTTCATCTTGTTCGCTTTTTAGTTATTTAAGGTAAATCTATCAACATAAATGTAGAATTCCCCATTGCCTCTATCTTCAATCCTTCAAGTTCAGTTATACGGGCAGAATCTCTTGTTTTCAGCACATGCTCACCATTCACTTTGACTTCCCCTTCAAGAATAAATAAGAACGTTCTGCGATCAATGGACTGACTGAAATCAATTTGCTGGCCGGCCTCAAGCTCTGATAAATAAATAGTCAGGTCTTGGTGAATATGAGCGATTCCTTCTGATTCAGGATTCTTTTTAACGACCGGCAGCAGCTGATTCTTCATTTGGCTGATATCGAAGCTGGTTTGCTCATAAGAAGGCGTTAAGCCCTTCTCATCAGGCAAAAACCACATTTGCAGCAAGCTGACTTCTTCATCTAGTGACGGGTTCATTTCAGAATGATAAATACCCGTACCCGCTGACATTCGCTGAATTCCTCCGAAAGTAGTTGTCGCTGTATGCCCTTGACTGTCTTTATGCTGCAAGTACCCTTTCAATACAACTGTGACAATTTCCATTTCAGCATGAGGATGCATGCCGAAACCTTTTTTCGGTGCGACTACATCATCATTTAATACTCGAAGCGGGCCAAACTGCATATTTTCTGGGTCATAATATTCCGCAAATGAAAAACTGAAATTGGACTGAAGCCAGCCATGGTTGGCCGAAAATCTAGAGTTAGCCGGATAAATAGTAATCATATGTTTCTCCTTTCAACATTCCATAATCTAGTAAATATCTATCTATATCCTGTATCCTAAAACATTTATCTCGAAACTGAGATATATACTCAAAAAAATTACTGATGAAACATACAAGAATATATCTCGAATTCAAAATAAATTTATCACATCTATTTTTTTCTGTCAATCATTCATGCTCCTTCAAAAGTATATGGTTACTTCACATGATTGTTCATAATCTATTTCCTTTTCCCCGTGACCAAATATTCATTTTTTTCAATTGCAGAAATATTTACTTATTTTTAATAAACTTCTAAATTTTACTTGCTATAGTAAATGAAAATACTTCTTCTAAGGAGCTGGCTGATCAAATGCGGAACAAAAAATTCCCTTATAAAATGTTCAACCTTTCTGTCGTCTCATTATTAACTGTAAGTACTTTTCTATCCCCTTCTCTCACATTAGAAACACAGGCGGAAACAGAAACCTCTTCTTCGGTTGTCATTAGCGAAGTATATGGCGGAGGCGGGGCTACCTCCTCTGCTCCTGCGTACAAAAATGATTTTATTGAACTGTATAATCCAACCGATCAAAGCGTTTCACTTGAAGGGTGGTCCGTTCAATATGCTTCATCTGCGGGCAGCTTTAATCAAATGACTTCTTTAACCGGCACCATTGCGCCAAACGAATATTATTTAATAAAGCAAAGCGGAGGGTCACTCGGGAAAGAATTGCCTGAGAGTCAGGTCGAGGGGTCTATCAGCTTAAGTGCATCTAAAGGAAAAGTAGCTCTTGTCAATAACAAGGAAAAAATCACTGGTCTTGTCGATGAGAACACGGTTGACTTCGTTGGATACGGTGATGCAAATGAAGCTGAAACTACCCCTGTTCCTGCACTGGATAGTCTGGTTAGCGCTCAAAGAAAAGATCCCTCGATCGACAGTAACCATAATGAACTGGATTTTGAAGTAAAAACACCTGCACCAGGTTCTTCACAAGGACAGCCTCCTGAAGATCCAGAAACACCGCCAGCCGGTTTAGCCATATATGACATTCAAGGCGCTTCCCATCAATCCCCGTTTGACGGTCAAAAAGTCAGCGATGTCAAAGGAATTGTCACAGCAGTTGAACAAGGAAAAGGTTTTTATCTTCAGGAACTTGCTCCCGATAACGACCCTAAAACATCTGAAGGAATATATGTCTATCAGAGAAATGCCCTAGTCAAAAGCGGTGATATTGTTCTGGTAAGCGGAACAGTTACCGAATACACACCGTCAAGCGCCAGAAACACGGATCTTTCTACCACTCAGCTTTCTGCTGAACAAGTAAAAGTTGAGGACTCTAACCAGCCGCTGCCAGCACCTACTGCACTTGGTGAAGGGGAATATGTTCTGCCGACCGCTGTGATTGATAATGATGAGTTTCAAACATTTGACCCGTCAGAAGACGGCATTGATTTCTTTGAAAGCATCGAGGGCATGTATGTCCAAGTTCAAAAGGCAAAAGCAGTTTCTCCAACAACGAAGTACGGAGAAGTCATTGTTGCGCCTTTGAATCAGCCAACTGATATGACTAATTCTGGCCAGCTTATTATTAACCCGGAAGATTTTCACCCTGAACGAATCACCATTGACGATGTTTTAGTAGACAATCCTCCTATTGTGAAAACGGGAGATACCTTCAATGAGCCAATAAACGGAGTTATCGGCTACAGTTTTAGCGGATACAAGCTATATAACACAGAAGCTCTGCCTGATGTTTTCGATGGCGGCTTAGAGCGTGAAACGACTAGCCTTGCTTTCTCAAAAGATGAGTTAACCATTGCTTCTTACAATGTGGAAAACTTTTCGAAAGCTGACGAGGAGACCAACCCAGAAAAAGCAGAAAAACTGGCCGAAGCCGTGGCAAACAATATGAAATCTCCTGATATTATCGGATTAGTGGAAATGCAGGATAATGACGGGCCTGCCGCAAGCGGACAGACAGATGCTTCTGAAAGCTACAAATATTTAATCGAAAAGATTAAACAAGCGGGCGGACCAGCCTATCAGTTTACAGACATCACCCCAGCAGACAGACAAGATGGCGGGCAGCCTGGAGGCAATATTCGCGTCGGATTTCTATACAACCCGGACCGTGTTAAGCTGACGAACAAACCAAAAGGCGATGCCATTACTCCTACTGAAGTCAACAAACACGGCATTACGTTAAACCCAGGGCGTATCGCACCGAACGATCCGGCCTTTGAAAATTCAAGAAAGCCGCTGGCCGCTGAATTTAAATTTAAAGGATCGCGTGTGACCGTTATTGCTAATCACTTTAATTCTAAAGGCGGAGATGAACCATTATTCGGCAAAAATCAGCCTCCTTTCTTAAAAAGCGAAGCGCAGCGTCTAGCCATTTCCCAAATTGTCCATGACTTTACCGCTGACCTATTGGCTGCTGATTCAAAAGCCAATGTAGTCGTTCTAGGTGATTTAAATGATTTTCAGTTTTCCAATCCGCTGCAAGCCTTAAAGGGACAATCCCTTGTGAACATGATCGATACGCTGCCTTTTGAAGAACAGTACACGTATAACTATCAAGGGAATTCTCAAGTGTTAGATCATGTGCTAGTCTCTAACAACTTAGCCGCTCATACGAATGCAGATATTATCCACTTAAACGCTGACTTCACTGAACAGCACGGCCGAGCTAGTGACCATGACCCTGTTCAAGTTCAGATTGATTTAAAAGCAGCGCGCAAAGCAAAATAAATAAAAACGAAGCCCGGCTCTTTATGCGCGGGCTTCGTTTTTGTTATTGATATTATAAACTTCCCCTCCTAGATAAGATTTTAAGGAACCCCTTTATCGCGAAAGATTCCATCGCATTATTTAACAATTAAAGAAACCGATGAAAATAAATTTTAAAGATTAAAATAAAACGCTTTCTTTTCAGAATTGTTTGAATTATAATAAAACAAAGTTGTTTAAATGTCCTACAATTGAACAAAGGAGGGGTTCTTTTGAGTAAATTAGTAATTATTTGTCTTACAACAGCTTTCATTTTGGGAATTTCAAGTTTGGTATCAATATTCTTAGGCAGGAGAACGAAAAATAATGCAGATTGGTCTGTCGGAGGACGTTCTCTTCCTCTGTATGTAGTAATTGGCACGCAATATGCCACAGCAATGGGCGGCGGTGTCTTAGTAGCTCACGTAGGAATAGGCTATCAAAGCGGCTGGTCAGTTCTTACTTATGGTTTCATTGTTGCGGCTGGCTTGCTGCTATTCACTTTACTTGCTCCTTGGCTTCGAGCGCAGAACTTTTCTTCTCTGCCAGAAGTATTTGCAAAGATTTATGGTGAGAATAAACTTCTCTATCTTCTTGTTTCTCTCGCCTGTATTATCGTTCCGCTAGGATGGATATCGACTCAGCTAGTCGCTTTCTCAAAATTGTTCTCAGCCATTACCGGACTTAATTCGGTGTTTCTCATTGTATTAGCTGGAATCGTAAGCGTTTTGTTCGTCATGCCAGCAGGACTAACATCTGTTGCTTGGACAGATTTTATTTTCGGTTGCTTTATGTTAATCATGTCAATCGTAACTGCTGTCTATGCCATCAAATCTGGAGGCGGCTGGAACAACATTACCGACACTGTTCCTGCTGAAAATATTTCTTTTCCTGAAGGACTTGGAGCTGTAGGAAGCCTTTCCATCGTCCTCTGGATCTTGTCAATTATCCCAGGAACTTTGACCAATCAATTATACTATCAAAGGATTTTCGCTATAAAAAAAGCCAACCATGTGCGTACAAGTCTGATTATAAGCGCTATTGTCTTCATGACCTCAGAACTTTGGGCCGGAGTTGTTGGACAAGCCATTAGAGCTATGCAGCCAGGACTAGCACCTGAAGAAGCAGCAGGATGGTTTTTAACACAAATGCCAACCTGGTTATTGGCTTTATATGCTGGATTTATTGCAGCAACGGTAATTTCTACAATTGATAGTGCGATCCAGTCTGCAGTCGTCAATTTAAATAATGATATTTATAAAAAGCTGATTAACCCCGAGGCCTCTGATCGAAAGCTTTTGAACTTATCCCGACTGTTATCGGTGATCGTTACTTTTATTGCTGGAGTGTTTGCTTTAGTATGGCCTGAAGCGCTGGGGTGGCTTGTTGCAAGTTATGCGTATTCAGCTTCTGTACTTTTATTTCCGCTAATGCTTGGATATGCATTTAGAAATTCAAATTTTCTTACAACACAGGGTGTGATTAGCAGCATGGCTGCCGGAATTGTTACTTGTGGAATTGGGCAGGCAATGAATGGAGAGGTATTGGGAGTATCGTTGCCGTATGTCGTTTTTGGGCTGGCTGGTTCATTGGTTACACTGTTACTAGTTAGTTCACTCACAAAAAATAACAACACTTTGATCAATAAAGAACAATTGGAGGCATAATAAATATGGATAAAATAACAAAACCAACCTTCGCTATTATTGGAGCCGGAAATGGCGGTCATGCATTTTATGCTCATCTATCTAAAATGCAATTTGAAGCCTCACTATATGAAATTGATCATGAAAAAGTAAAAACTCTTAAAGAGAAAGGATTTATTAAAGCAGAAGGTGAATTTCAACATGAAGCACCGCTTATTGTGAGTAATAATATTGGTGAAACGATTAAAGATAAAGCAGTAATTATGATCGTGGTTCCATCTATCTACCATAAAAGTCTTGTAGCAAACATGGTCCCGTATTTGCAGGATGGCCAGATTATTGTTTTAAATCCAGGGGCTACTGGCGGCGCCTTAGAAATTAGAAATTTATTAGATGAGAAAGAATGTCAAGCGGAGGTTACAATTGCGGAAACCAGCACATTATTATATGCCTGCAGAAGCCCTAAGCCTGGCGAAGTAATTATAGGGAGCATCAAAGATAAATTATACTTAGCAGCTCTGCCATCTAATCGAACGGAAAGCGTGCTGAAGGTTATTAATCAAGCATTTCCACAGTATAGCGGTATGAAAAATGTGTTGGAAACAAGTCTATCGAATGTCAATGCCATTGTCCATCCAGCCCCGACTATTTTGAATGCTGGTAGAATTGAAGCAAGTTTGCCATTTAAATATTACATAGATGGTGTGACACCATCTATCGCTCAGCTTGTTGAGCAATTAGACCAAGAGCGGCTGGCAATAGGAAAGAAATTATCGCTGGATCTCTGCTCCATCTCTGAATGGTATAGTCTATCGTATAAAGTGCCTGGCCCAACTTTGTATGACAAAATCAGGCAAGTAGAAGCCTATCAGGGAATACAGGCACAAACATCCCTTAATACCAGGTATCTATTTGAAGATATCCCTACTGGATTAGTGCCGATGTCTGACCTGGCTAAGCAGATTGGAGTTGAAACTCCGCTCATGGATGCTTTTATACGGATGGGAAATTCCTTATTGAATCGGGACTTTCGAAAAGAAGGCCGCTCACTGCAAGACCTCGGCCTGAACAATAAGACTTGTGAAGAAATTGTATCCTATGTTTCATAAATAAATGAATAGACAGTATAAAAGCACAGACAAAGATTGCTTTTATACTGTTTTTTATTCTTTGACGGGCAAAAACTTCTTCGCATTCTGAATATGAACATACATTCTTTTTTTAGCTTCTTCCGGATTATTTTGTTTAATCGCTTCAAATATAAAACGGTGTTCTTCTATTTCTTTCAGCAAATCCTTCTTGGATAAATGACTGAGAACAAGCAACTTTCTTTGAGCCATCAATTCCAGCGTGATTGACTCTAAAAACTTATACAATAATGTATTTCGGGATATCTTTGCGATTTCCATATGAAATGAAAAGCCAAGTGAAGGAAAATAAGTATTGGTCGCGACAGCTTCAATGCTATCTTTTAACAATTTTTCTAAATTATTTAATTCATCTAAGGAAGCTTGAGCCGCAGCCCGATAGGTTAATTCTGGTTCAATAATCAAACGAGTATCCATTAATTGGTCTAAAGAATTAGCTTCTCTCATAACAGAAGCTAATTCCAGCGCCTGAATATTTTGGATTGAATTCTCCAGTAAATATGTACCTTTTCCTGCTTTTGATTGGATAATTTTTAAATGTTCTAATACCTTCAAAGCCTCTCTCATACTGTTTCTGCTTACCTCAAATGATTGAGCAAGTTCCATTTCAGTAGGGATTTTTTCTCCAGGCTTCCAAAGCCCTTTTTTGATAAGATCAAGAATTTGATTAATAACTTCCTCATAGAGCATAGTACGGCTAGTCGGTTTATACATTCGACGTCTCCCTTCTCAAAAAACTCATTCCCTATAGTTCAATTTGACATATATATTTATCTTTTAACTGACTTGTCTTCATTCAATAGTATCATAAGCTTGCTGTTAATTATAGAATTGACAATGCATTCAATAAGCAATCTGAATGGGACAAAATCTTACAGTGACAAGGGTCGACACCGCTCCCCTGTCTGCATATTCGCTATAGACCAGCACGCCAAATACTTGTGATTTTATTATATATCCAACAAACAAAAAACCCTCTGCATAAACAGAGAGCTTACGAAATTCCACTGCTTTCTTTCTTTTTGAAAAAATGCTTCATCGAGTGAAACACATCGGCTTTTTGCTTCAGGATAAAATGGCGGAATTTCTCATCTTTGATGTTCTTATAAGAGGACATGAGCGTGCTGTTGCGATTGTATTGATTAACTTCTCCATAGCCAAACATATTGGATTTCTTCATTAATTCACTGACTAGCTTCACACAGCGAGGGTTATCTGAGGATAAGTTATCTCCATCTGAGAAGTGAAAAGGATAGATATTATAGCGGCTCGGCTGGTATTTCTCATCAATTAATTCCAGCGCTTTTCGATAGGCAGATGAACAAATCGTTCCTCCGCTTTCTCCTTTAGTAAAGAAATCTTCTTCACTGACCACTTTTGCTTCCGTGTGGTGAGCAATAAATTCAATTTCCACCGTTTCATATTTGGTTCGTAAAAAACGAACCATCCAAAAGAAGAAGCTTCTTGCCATATATTTCTCCCAAACCCCCATACTTCCACTCGTATCCATCATAGCTAAAATAACAGCTTTGGAATGAGGTTTCTCAATTTCATTCCATGTCCGAAACTTTAAATCCTCTGGTAAGATCGGATGGAATTTTGCTTCCCCAGTCAGTGCATTTCTTTTAAAAGCTGTCATCAATGTTTTCTTCTTTTCCACATTTCCCATTAAACCTGTTTTTCTTATATCGTTAAATTCAACTTCTTCTACCGTAAAAGGAGAATGTTCCTTCTTCTGAAGATCCGGCAAAGCTAATTCATTAAAGAAGGCTTGCTGAAGCTCCATAAATGAAACCTCTGCTTCATAATAGTCTTCTCCAGCTTGATCGCCGGCTTCTTTTCCTTTGCCAGGGGCTTTTTGTCCTGAACCGTCACGGGCCACTACATCCCCTACTTGGCTGTCTCCATCTCCTTGGCCGACATGCTTATTTTTCTCATAGTTGTAGCGAATTTTGTATTCATCCAGTGAACGAATCGGAATTTTGACGACTTCGTTTCCTTGGGACAAAATGATGCTCTCTTCAGTTACTAAATCAGGCAAGTTTTTTCGCAGAGCTTCTTGTACTTTTTCTTTATGGCGCACTTGGTCATCATACCCTTTACGATGGAGAGACCAGTCCTCTTTTGAAATAGCAAACTCATTCTGTTCATGCGGATTCATTTTTTCCCTCCTCCATATTAGCGATGGGCAACTGAAACTTTATATAACATTCTATGAAACAAACAGAAAAAATATCTTTATTATATTAATGAAACTTTTACATAGAAGGTGCGAAAGATTTCTGCTCATTTTTAAATTAAGTCAATGAATGCATCTGTTTATATTTGGGTGAGATGGGTAATCTAAATAAAAAAGCGAGGTAATCTGATGAGTAAAAATAGAACGAAAGAAAATAAAAAGCCCGAAAATGGCTCAATGGCTTCTGACTTCGAGGAAATGAAACAATTAGGTAAGCAGATGGAAAACCAGCGGACGAACGAAGAGCTGAAAGATGACGAAAGACAGCCAGATCCTGTGCAATATAAGGAACGTGACAAAGATATTGACTAATAGTTAAAAAGCTTTCGTTTAAGGAATTCTTAAACGAAAGCTTTTTTCTTGCCTGTTCTGCTAGTTAACGATTCAGCAAGCTGCCCACATAGCGCAGCAATTCATTCGCTGAAACGGAGTTATACCCATAATCATCGATTAAGCGGGCAACTACTTCATTGATCTTCTTCAGCTGCTGCTCATCCGGTGTTTTGGAAGAAGTCGTGATTTTTACGATATCTTTTAAGTCAGCAAATAACTTTTGCTGGATGGCTTCGCGCAGGCGATCATGAGACTGGTAATCAAACCGTTTACCTTTTCTCGCGTAAGCAGAAATTCTGATTAAAATTTCTTCACGGAACGCTTTTTTCGCATTTTCAGAAATGCCGATCTGTTCCTCAATGGAACGCATAAGTTTTTCATCCGGACTGATTTCTTCCCCTGTCAGCGGATCTCTTAATTTTGATTTATTGCAGTAAGCTTCTACATTATCCAAATAATTATCCATCAGCGTTTTAGCTGACTCTTCATACGAGTAGACAAAGGCTTTTTGCACTTCTTTCTTCGCAATGTTGTCGTACTCTTTTCTAGCTGCTGAAATAAAGTTTAAATATTTCTCGCGCAGCTCATTCGTAATGGAGGCATGCTGATCGAGTCCCTCTTTGAGAGATCTCAATACATCCAGCGCATTAATAGAAGCTACTTCTTTCCGGATGATCGTCGAAGAAATTCGGTTGATCACATACCGTGGGTCAATTCCTCCCATGCCTTCATCCTGATACTCTTTCATCAATTGCTCGACATCAGCTGTATTGAACCCTTCCACACTTTCACCATCATACAGCCTCATTTTCTTAATGAGATCGATATCCCCTCGTTTAGGTTCTTTCAACCTAGTCAGGATCGTAAACATCGCAGCCACTTTTAATGTATGAGGAGCAATATGAACATCCGCCACATCACTTTCATTAATCATTTTCTCATAGATCTTTTCTTCTTCAGACAATTTGAGGTTATAAGGAACAGGCATCACAATAATTCGGGAATGCAGCGCTTCATTCTTTTTGTTCGCAATAAATGAGCGGTATTCTGTTTCATTCGTATGCGCGACAATCATTTCATCCGCCGAAATCAATGCGAATCGGCCAGCTTTAAAGTTTCCTTCCTGAGTCAGAGAAAGCAAGTGCCACAAGAACTTCTCATCACACTTCAGCATTTCCTGGAATTCCATTAATCCGCGGTTCGCTTTGTTCAACTCCCCATCGAAGCGGTATGCTCTTGGATCTGATTCAGAACCATATTCCGCAATAGTGGAGAAGTCAATGCTGCCTGTTAAATCGGCAATGTCCTGAGATTTAGGGTCAGATGGACTGAATGTACCAATTCCCACACGTTTATCTTCTGAGAAAAAGATTCGCTCAACCCGCACATCCTCAATTCTTCCTCCATACTCTTCTTCAAGGCGCATGGTGTTCAACGGAGATAAATTTCCTTCAATTCTAATTCCATATTCCTTATAGAATTCTTCTCTCAAATGCAGCGGGATTAAGTGCAGCGGATCCTCGTGCATAGGACAGCCTTTAATCGCATAAACGGCGCCTCTGTCGGTTCTTGAATAGGCTTCCATTCCTCGCTTCAATAAAGAAACCAAGGTTGACTTACCTCCGCTGACCGGACCCATTAATAACAAGATCCGTTTACGGACATCCAGACGTTTAGCTGCCGGATGAAAATACTCTTCGATCAATCGCTCAAGTGCCTCTTCTAACCCGAATAATTCATTGCTGAAAAATTTGTATCTCTTCTTGCCGTTAATGGTTTCAGATCCTTGGTCATTAATCATATTATAAACTCTTGAATGAGAAGACTGAGCGACCCATGGTTTTTCCTTTACAATTTCCAGGTACTCAGCAAAGGTACCTTCCCACTTCAACTGTTCCTCTTCTTCCCGATACTGTTCAATCATTTTTAAAATATTCATATAGACCTCCCTCTTTAGCGTGGTTAGAGAACGATTAATATAACTTATGCCCGCCACCACTTGAACATGCTAATGAAAAATGTTCAGACACACTTTAGCAACATTTAAAAAAGAAGATAACATTCCCATGAAAGAAGGTTTGAGCTATAATATGGATAGTATGTATTTTTGGTTCAAGAACTTTTGAGAAAGGGGTACATAATCATGAGACTATTATTAATCTTAGGCGTCATGACTGCCTTCCTTGCTTCGATCTTCACAGCAGGCTACAATGACAAGCCTGGTGCAAAATAATCACACAAAAAAAGCACAGCGGCCGCTGTGCTTTTTTTGTATTATTTCAAATGCAGGAATTGCTGCTGGCGAAGTGCTTCATAAACAAGAATCGCCGCTGTATTGGATAAATTCAGCGAACGGACATTTTCATTCATTGGCAAACGAAGGCAGCGCTCTTTATTATTCGCAATTAAGTCTTTAGGTAGGCCTGTTGTTTCCCTGCCAAACATAAAGAAATGATCCTTATTCGTATCGCTGTAATCATAAGAAGAATAATTATTTTCACCAAACTTCGTAAGGTAATAAACTTCAGCTTCTGGATTTTTTTCGAAGAATTCTTCTAATGAATCATAATAAACCACGGTCACATATTGCCAGTAATCAAGGCCGGCACGACGAAGCATTTTATCGTCTGTTGAGAATCCCAATGGACGAATTAAGTGCAATGTTGTGTCAGTTGCCGCACATGTTCTCGCAATATTTCCTGTATTCGCCGGAATTTCCGGTTGATATAAAACCACATTAATAGACAAAACGTTTCACCTCATATTTAAACTATAACCCAAACAACATTATAACATTCTTTTTTTACTTACGTTACGTACGATCATCTTGAATGCTGTAAAATTTATATTTAATATTTTCCGTATAAGCGGTTGAATCCTCGTAGCTCCAATAGCGCATACGGCTGTTCGTTGTGTGTGCATTAACGAGCGGCTGGCCATTTGCATCCATCGCTGTCACAATCGTCGAATGATCAAACCGTCCATCTCCTTGAAAGTCATAGCAAATGACATCTCCTGGCTGAAGCATTTCCGCACTCGGCATTTCCTTCGCGCGCAGGCCAGTCGCGGAACTGGCTAAATACCACTTAAATGCATGGGCAACTGTCCAGCTGTAGCTCCAGTTTTTTTGCCGCATCCACCAGCCCTTTCCTCGCTCCAAAAATCCCCTCATAGGTGCTCCGCCCGCATGTAAACACTGTGAAATATAATTTGTGCAATCTACTGGAAAGTGCGGGAAATCTGGATTATGGCTATTCCACCAGCGTTCTGCATACTGTACAGCTTTCAAGCGATCATAGTAAAAGGGTACTCGCTCAAGCAATGCTCCACTGTCGAGATCACTGTCTTCAGGAACCGCTTCCTCCTCAGGTCTAACTACAGCCGCATCCTCAATTACGCAGCCTTGATCGATCCGAGCAATTCGCTGTTCAATTTCTTCTTCAAAATAAAAGTGCTCTCCCTGCTTCATTAAGTATTTAAGGTGAATCTTATAATGTACTTTCTGTCCATCTGCAGAAACAATTTTCCCAAACCCTTTTACTTTGACGATCTCGCTATTTCTGCTCTCAGCAAGTTTCTGCTTTCTGGCGAGTTTACCGCATGTTAGATTCTCTCTTTCATCAACCAGACTATTAAGCCTCGATTGCCATTCTTTCTGAATTTCAGGATACATAATAAAAAATCCCCCTTTAAGATAAGCATATGCGCTTTCTTAAAAGGGAATTAGCTTTTAACTTTGTAAATATGTTAAACCATTTTCTATTTCCTGAAGCACCTCTGGTTCACTTTCGTTTACTTTTGCTTGTTCAAGCATACTGAACGCCTGATCCGTCCCGATTCTTGCTATCGACCAAGCAGCTGTCCCCCGCATGACAGGCCTCACATCTTTCATGAGCACTGCTTCTAATGCAGGCAGCGCAGATTCTTCTTTAAAAAACGCCAGGGCGATCATCGCATTTCTCTGGATCGGCTTCTTCCCTCTCCATGAACCGGACATAAGCCCGAATTGCTGTTTAAATTCTTTATTGCTGATCTGAAGCAATGGCTCAAGCAGCGGCTTGACTGCTTCTGGGTTTGGCTCCATTTCTTCATGAAAATGAGCATCCTTCCCTTTATTGTCAGGGCAAACCGTTTGGCAAGTATCACAGCCGTATAAGCGATTCCCTAATTTATCCCGAAACTCTTCCGGAAGAAAATCCTTCGTTTGTGTCAAAAAAGCAATGCAGCGCTTCGAATTCAGCTGGCCGCCTTGCACTAATGCGCCAGTCGGACAAGCGTCAATGCATTTCGTACAAGTCCCACATTGGCTTTCAAGCGGCTGATCAGGTTCAAATGGCAGATTGGTGATCATTTCCCCTAAATACACATACGAACCGAATTCCGGCGTAATAATGGAACAGTTTTTAGCGCTCCAGCCAATCCCTGCCCGTTCTGCCACTGCTCTGTCTGAAAGTTCTCCGGTATCCACCATTGAACGAAAGCGCGCTTCTGGCACTTTAGAGGCAATAAACGCTTCTAACTTATTCAAACGGTCTTTTAAAACAAAATGATAGTCTTCTCCCCAAGAAGCCCTGCAAAAAACGCCTCTTCGCTCTCCTTTTTTTCCTTTTGGACTTTCTGTCATTTTCGATGGGTAAGCGAGCGCAATAGCGATGATCGATTGAGGACTTTCAAATGTTAATGCCGGATCAACCCGCTTTTCAATGTCCTTTTCCTCAAATCCGGACTCATAGTGAAGCTCTTGCTGACGGATAAGACGGTTTTTTAATTCCGTAAAAGGATCGGCGGATGCAAAGCCGATTTTATCTATGCCGATCGAGCGGCTATATTCAATGATCTCTTCCTTTAAGACATCGTAATTCATATTCATTCTCCTTTGTAGAGAAACACTTATATATATTAAAAAACGCAACATCTTATCCATCCAGGGAATAAGACATTGCGTTAATAACATATGTATGGAGCGGGTGATGGGAATCGAACCCACGACATCAGCTTGGAAGGCTGAGGTTTTACCATTAAACTACACCCGCATCAATCAGTAATGACGGAACGTTTATTATTGTATAAAAAATAATTGTCGAATGCAACCGTTTCTTATAACAATTTGTGAACCTTTGTTCACAAACAGCAGCGCCCAAAAAGAAGGGCATTCTTAGCCTAAGCCAGAATGCCTCTCTTTTATGGACAACAAATAATGAAACTTAACTTGTTCTTAGAACCAGCTAGCTCCAATGATAATCAGCAAAATGAAAAGCACAACAAGCAATGCAAAGCCTCCGCCGCCGCCATGGTGTTTGTGACTCATATTCCTTCACCTCCATTGCTTATTTCTTTAACAATATATGTGCAATGTTCATTTTCGTCTGGACGTTTTTACACTTTTTTTATTTTTTTCATGCAAAAAAAAGACACCCTTTAAAAGAGCGTCTGTTAATAATTACTGGTTCAGCTTTTCTTTGATCTCATTCATTTGATCCAAATGCCTTTTCTCATGAAAACCGATAAACGGCACCCACTGTTTCAAGTTTAAAGATCCGAATACCGGATGCGGATACGATTTACTCTCGAGCGCTTCTGCATCGCTTCCATTCACAATCTCAATTAACGATCGGCGGGACTCGGCTAATTTTGCCTTTACTTCCTCTACGTTCATCTCTCCATCTGCTGGAACAACAAATGAGGGAGCAGTCACTTTCACAGACCGGTCGACAGTTAATTCAATCGGCTTATCCTCCACCGCTTCACTGCTGTCATCATTCAGCTGAGAAACAATCCCTTTCGCAACCGCTCGTTCCATTAAGTAAAGATGATCAAGGACTTGAATGATCGACCAGCTATTTTCTTCAGGCCGCCAATTTAACTGGCTATTTGTCAGGCCGGTCACTGAGTTTAGCACTTCCTGCCTCACCTGTTCAATGAATACTAGACTACTATCTTTCATCCTATCCCTCCTCAAAAAATTCTTGCCCTTTAATTGTTTCATACTTGAATCCAAACTTCATATATGAACACTTATCGGCAGCTAAAAAATCTCCTTTCTTCGTATAAAAGGTCTAAAGAAACAAGAGCTAAGCGTATATTACATTAATAAATCTTAGTGTACGAGCTCTGTTCGTTACTAATAAAGGAGAATGACTGATCAATGGAACAATGGATTACTGATATCCTCAATCAGTTTGGCTACGCAGGGATTCTTTTGCTGCTTGCTATAGAAAATATTTTCCCGCCAATTCCATCAGAGATTATCCTATTATTCAGCGGATTTATGACCACTCAGTCCAGTTTAAGTGTCGGAGGCGTTGTCACATTTTCAACCATAGGCTCCGTCATCGGTGCGGTTGTGCTTTATGGAATGGGCATGCAGATCGAGTTATCCACCATCGTAAAATGGGCAAAGCGCGTTCGCCTCTCCCCGGCAACTATTTACAAAGTCTATGATTGGTTTCACCACCGCGGAGTGTGGGCCGTATTCTTCTGCAGATTAATTCCTGGCATGCGAAGCCTGATCTCAATCCCAGCTGGCATGTCCCGTATGAATTTTAGTCTATTCATCGTATTTACCGCTTCTGGCACATTTCTGTGGAATTTGATTCTAGTTAATATTGGAGCTTCAGTTGGAGCATCTTGGACGACTATTATCGCCTATTTGAAGGTATACTCCTATATGGTGTACGGTGTTTTAGGTGGATTGGGGATTCTTTTTATGTTGGTAAAAATGCAGACGAAATCTTAAAAGAAATCCTTCTTTTATGCTGGATATGTTAAAATACTAGCGATACAAAGAGTCATTTAGGAGGATCACATTGAAAAAAACAGTGAAAGTAGTCGCAGCCATTATCGAAAATGCTCAATCTGAAATATTATGTGCACTCCGCTCGCCTGATATGGCACTGCCCAATCTATGGGAATTCCCTGGCGGCAAGGTGGAGGCCAACGAAGATATTTTTTCCGCTTTACAAAGAGAAATTCTTGAAGAATTAAGCTGTACCATTGAAACAGATCGTCTCTTTCATGAACATACGCACGAATATGAAACGTTTATCATTGAGTTAATCTGCATCACTTGCAGGATTGTGGAAGGCGAGCCCATTCCGAAAGAACATTCAAAGCTGATTTGGCTTAAACGAGAGAACCTTGATTCGTTGAAATGGGCGCCAGCTGATCTTCCGGCAGTGGGTACGCTGATTAATCAGCCAACACAAAAAGGGCTCTAAAAAAGCCCTTTTTGTTGTTTATTCCGCCTTAATATAATGATACAGCCGGCTGTCAATCGATTGCTCCATGACTAGATTCATATGAACAACCGGCAGCACCTTGCCATTTTTATCTTGCATTTCTGACTGCTGCACACTTTCTTGGTCTGGCACTGCTTTTCCTAAATAGTAAAAATCGCTGCCTTCATCATCATCTTTTTTCACAAACACATGCACATCCATCTGATTCTCTTCAGAGTGAATAATCTTCTTCACCTCTTCTGACTTCAGCGTCCGGTTGCTCCGTGTATACCATTTCAACACTTCTTCACTAAGAAGTTCATCTCCATAATTCACGCTTGACTCAACTTCTGCTTTTTTATGGTACGTCACAAAAATAGGACAAGTTCCATGCTTAGGCTTGTAGCCATATACCGTTGAACTTTCATCGTGATCCCAGTTTAATAGCTTACAAGCGTCTTTTCTTGAATACTTCTCATATAAAGTGAGCGGCTTCTGACATTGATAGCGGCTACTTCTTGCCTTTGCTGTTTGAATGAGATCTGTAACTAAATGATGAAAATAAGCATTCTCCGCTAAGCTGTCTCGTATCGGCTGATTGAAAGCATAGGTATCCTCTTTAAATGTGACTAATGGCTGTTCCCCATATTTTTTCCGGTAGCTTTGAGTGAAGAAGGACAGATTCAACACACTGAGTACCGACTTCATCACACTTTCATCTGCAGAGCAGTCCGATTCCAGTAAATACTGGCGATACTCTTCTTTTTTAACTCGTGTATGCATAAGCAATAATTCAAGAAGCATCACTTCATGCTTTCGTTTCCCATTTAACACTTCAAGAGAAAGCATCGTTAACACTTTATTCTCGTACTCTGTTAAAGCTGGCACTTCTTCCTTAATCTTCAGCAGAAATTGATAGTAGTTGGCATACTTCTCTGCGATGACGACAGGATCGATCGAATGATGAGTGACGAAATCATATAAATCCGGCACTCTGCCCAATCTATTTTTCATGTCCACGTAGGCTTCCTTCAACAGCTTTAAAGCGGTTAAATTGCTTGAATTAATCGCCTGAAAGATTCGTTTCTTGGCAATTTCCTCGAAGTTAATCGTTGAGATCCCTTTTATATAGGTTGTATCCTTCGTCTTTCTGCGAATATTATCTTTATTAAGAGACTGATCTCCTGAAAGAGCGATTGGAATCAGATAGTTATTTTTATAGTTTCCGATGAAATCAATGACTGTTACATAACGCTTAGATGGGTGCTTTCGGAGTCCCCTTCCCAGCTGCTGGATAAAAACGATGCTTGATTGCGTCTGCCTTAACATGACGACTTGATTGATGCTCGGAATATCAATTCCTTCATTAAAGATATCAACGGTTAAAATATAATCAAGTTCCCCATTCTCTATCTGGCGAACTCTTTGATCCCGTTCTGCCTGTGAATGATCCCCTGTTAAAGCTGCAGTTTTGTACCCTCTCTCATTCAGCGATTTACTCAATTGTTCAGCCTCATCTTTACGGCTGCAGAACATCAAACCCTTTCGCTTTTCACCAGAAAACCCGTAGTATTCGACTTTTTCAATGATGTGATCGACACGTTCTTTTGTGACTAGTTTAGATAAAAGAGCCGCATCATCCATTTTTTCACCTTGATACTCTAAATCAGTAACTCCAAAATAATGAAATGGACAGAGCATGTCTTCTTCAAGCGCTTCCTGCATTCTAATTTCATAAGCTACATTGTAATCAAACAACTCATAGATATTAAAGTCATCTGTCCGCTCAGGAGTGGCTGTCATTCCCATGAGAAATTTCGGCTGAAAGTGCTGAATCACTTTCAAATAAGAGTCAGCTCCTGCTTTATGCACTTCATCTATTAAAATATAATCAAAGGCGTTCGAGTGCAGCTGAGACAGATTGTCCTCTTTCGAAATGGTTTGAATCGTCGCAAATACATATTTCGCTTCCCATTGTTTACTTGTCCCCGACACAATCCCAAAATCTTCTTCCACTCCGCCAAGGATCCTTTTGAAATCTTCCTTAGCTTTCGTTAATATTTGCTCCCGGTGAACGATAAAAAGCATACGCCGAGGCGCATAACGGCGCACATCAAATGCCGCTAAATATGTCTTCCCTGTTCCTGTTGCAGAAATAACCAGTCCTTTATCTTTTCCGGCCTCGCGAACAGCACGAATCTCTTCTAAGGCGGCTATCTGCATCTTATTAGGATCTATAGCCAACGCTTCTTTTATTGAATTTCCATAAGCCGCAGGCATCTCAATCACTTGGTCTGCTGCCGGTTGCTTAGATAACTGTTCATACACGCGTTCATACGCTTCAATCCACTCATCATTTAGCACGTGGGCCTGTTTCCAAACGTCTTCAAATTGGTTTCGGAAGTGATGAACAATTTCTCCATCTTGATGAGAGGTTAACTTCACATTCCATTCATAATTCACCTTCAGCGCATGAGCAGTTAAATTAGAACTGCCGACAATTAAAGAGTAATGCGTTTTTTTATCGAAAATATAGCCTTTTGAATGGAAGCCCTTTAAGTCAGTGACTCGGACTTCAATATTCGTCATCTTCAAGAGTTCCTTAAAGACTTTCGGCTGGTTAAATTGCAAATAAGTAGATGTTAAGATTCGCCCGTTAATCCCTTTTTGTTTTAGATCCAGAAAATGAGATTTAAGTGTCGCTAACCCGCTTTCCGTAATAAATGCCACAGAAAATAGAAAGGATTGACTGCTTTCTAGCTCTTCTAGCAGCGAGGTCAGCACATGTTCATTCTTCTGTGCATTGTTCACTAATAATTGAGGTTTATAGCGGGCTGTATGATTGTAGTGCTGATCAATGAACCCTTTCTGTAAAGAAGCTTCTAAGTTTCTAATTAAATTCTCCATCTGTTCCCCATTCATTTCCAGTTGTATATTATTATTGTAAATTTTCCAACTCCAGAGTGCAATGAGGAACTTGTGCTGGTTACGACTAACAGTATTTATGTACCTTCTCTCAATAGGCGCATAGGATATGTTATAAACAACGAAGGGATTGAAGAATGTGTACTATGTGCCTCATTATTATCAATATCCTAATTATGTTCAGCCAGCCATACCTGCTGGAAATCAGCAAGTGTATTGGCCTTACGCCGATGTAAGAGATGCAGCCACTCAATTTAATTCTTACCCGTATCCTATTGACCAAAGAATACCTATAAAAGATTATGGACCAAACCCATTTGTCATTAATATTGACGAAGCTACAAAGCAAAATAAGACCTTCCGAACCGCCTTATGGACCGGTCCATACTTACAAGTGACATTGATGAGCATCAATCCTGGAGAAGATATCGGCTTAGAAAGCCACCCGAACCTTGACCAATTCCTGCGTATAGAAGAAGGTCAGGGTGTCGTACAAATGGGTAAGCAAAAAGATCAATTAACCTTTAGAAGAAACGTTTATGATGATTATGCAATTGTTATACCTGCAGGTTATTGGCATAATTTAACCAACACAGGTAATACACCTCTTAAACTTTATTCCATCTATGCACCGCCTAACCATCCATTTGGAACCGTTCATAAGACGAAAGCCGATGCCATCGCTGCAGAGGAAAGCGAAGAAAAAGGCAATTCTACTGTTCATGGCAAGACACCAGATGAATGGGTACGCTACACAGAATTCTTAGTTAAAGAAGGACTAGAGGACGTGAAAAGAGGAATAAACGCCAAACACATCCTGCAGGAATTTATTCTAATGGGCGTTCTTGTAGGAAAAGGCTACTCTCCTGAAGATGCTTATAGGACAGTGGAGGAATGGGAGCGGACCGGTGAATCTAAGTTGCTGCAGCAGAGTAAGATGGGGAGACAACGGTAGCGCAGCCTGGTAAATCCCTTGGCAAAAAGTGGTAAAAAGATGACAAGGATGGGAAAATCCCTTGGCTGTAATCAATCACGGTTTGTATGATGTGCTCACCCGTGCCGTTGAAGAAGAAGGAAATTTCTATGTCAGCTGCTTTGACCGTGCAAATAGGATCGGAAGAAAGTGAAGCTACATTCGGAGACGGAATAATTTCTTTTTCGGCGTGTAATTTATGGGTACGATAGTAAGTTTTTGTAGCGGCATTAAAAAGCACCTCCTTCAATTAGATACGTTTATCGTACCGGAGGTGCCTTTCGTTTTATATGCGTTGTTTGAATACGGGCTTACTGAAGAAGTCCGAGAATAACCAGACTTCTTCAGATAATAATCTTTTTTATTACCTCAGATTGTTAGTTTATTATTAGTATTATTATCATTAGCGTAATCACCAGACTTCAATAACTCCGATAAATATTCGTGAGCAATACCTCGTTGTAAAATTTCATGATAGAATTGATTTTCAAAACTTCTTAAACAGCCATAGCAGCTTGTATCTTCACCACAACCACATGAACCTGAGACTTTTAATCTTGCATTTTCCAAGATTCCTTTTAAATTTTGGGATATTTTTTTTGCATGTCCTGCACCACCTGGTACATCATCGTATAAAATTATCGATGTGTTAGTAACATCAACTCCATCAGCTCTGTAAAGACATCCACCGATCTCACTTCTTGCTATACCCAATTCAATACTTGCACCTTCCATAACTGTATAAAGTAATGAAGGCCAGAAACTTTTTTCTATAAACTTCATGGAGATTAGAGGTAATTTGATTTCTACAACATCCGTAATAAAGTCATGTCCTAAATGGATATTGTATAAATAGGTGTTTTCACACTTTTTACCAAGCTTCGTTTTATGCTCAACTTTGGTTTCTTTTTTACTTTTAACCGGCTTTGTTTGTGCAATATATCCACAGCGTTTACAGAGTGAATATCCCATACCTCCCCCATTGTTAACTATTACCATTTTCCCTCTGGATGAATACTTAACATCTATTTCATGAGTTCCAATTTTAACTACATCATGAGAAGTCTCTGTAAGTTCTAATTCTTCGTCCACATAGGTGTCAAACTTTACTCTTGAAGGAAGAGGTTTGGCTTTACGTCTTTCTCCTGGATTTCCTGGTAAATCGTCTGCCTTTGTTGAAAAACCGAAGACTGGCTGTAAATAATAATGATAGTTTAATGGCTCATTACAACAATCGGTCTCTCTTTGTTCATGTGAAGTTCCTAAATCAACATGATATCCAAATAACCGACCACATTTTTTACAAATTGCATACTGTTGGACTGGCCAACCCTTCATTCTACTCATGTTCAAGGCATATGGTTTCCAGACCTTTTTATTAGCCACAATTTCTGCCCCCGGAGCAAATTCAGAGATTGCTAATTTCAGATCCCTTGAAATATTAACAACTTTGGCATTCTCTCCATTGTGAAGAATATCTAAACTTACAACATCTACTGGGAATCCATACTTTGGAAGTACATTACTTGATGATAAAAAGCTCAATACATCTTTTTGTAAATAAGTGTTTTGAATTTTTAATATACTATCACTAGGTTTACGTTCTAAATCTAGTTTTTTCTTTAATTCTTCTAAGTCTTCGATTATCTCTTTAACACTTGACTCCGCAATAACAAGTGCACCTTCACCGTCTTTAACGAGATAGTCAATCCATTTCCAATTCTCAATGTCTACAAATGCTCGTAATGATTTTGATTTTGGTACAATGTATTCTAATGATTGCTTAAGATCCTCTGGGTATTCACTTAAGATTTCTTTTAATACTTCAACTGCGCTTTTTCCACCTTCACCGGAAATATTCAGGAAATTATCAACCTTCCCGTAATATGTTTCATACTTTCTAAAGAACCAAGCAAATACCACCGAGAACATATGACGTAAAACAATCTTCTCATTGTTCATTTCAATATATGGTGCCTTTATCATCCCACCTATTATTCTTTCAGGGAATTGATAGTATGTTAAGTCGTGTGAACGTCTTTTTGCATAGGTTAATGAAAACGCAGTTGATTCAGTTCGTCTGCCCGCTCGACCTGCTCTTTGAATATAGTTTGCAGTTTCAGGTGGCACATTGCGCATAAATACTGCCTCTAACTGCCCTACATCCACTCCCATCTCAAAGGTCGTGGAACAACTTAATACATTTACCTCTCCTTTTTCAAAACGGTTTTGCAATCTTGAAGAATATTCACTTGTTAACTGTGCTGTATGTTCATTTGCAATTAGAGGTAATGGTTTCATTTTTGTGTATAAATCTTTAAAATAAGAGAAACGATTCTTCTCTTCTTTGTATTCAGTTAGTTTTCCTTCACATCTATATGTAGAACAAATGCCCCTCAAACTACTTGAAACAATCCTCCCACACTTATCACAAATATATGATGTTTCTGGTTTAAAGACTTGCCATTTTTTATAATTTAATTTTAAAACAGTTCCTTCTCTTGGAAGTGGAGTTTCATAAATATATTCATCTTTTACCCAGAATCCTTTATATAGCTTTCCGATTAAAAGTTCTTTTAATAGACTCCTAGCTTTTTCAGAAGCATCTTCTTTTGAATAGCCTTTTGCTTTATAGAGTTTCTGAATAAAATCAAGTCTTCTATTATTGAAATTTTCTCGTGGTAACCAACCTAAGATATGATTACCTGAAGCACTCTTTTCAGATTCTAATTTGAAATAGACTTCCTTATTTCTAGGTGCAAAAGTTTGATCATTTATTGACACTAATTCTGGGAATGTTATGGCATTCATATCTCTTAATGAATTAAACATAACATTATATAATTCCCATAGTTCATCAATAGTAAGGTCTAACTCTGAATCGATGCCAAGACTTTTCATGTTTAATCTTGACCATTTTGCTGGTTTTTCCGGAACAAAAGATATTAGCCCCAAACCTTCGAGACCAATTTGGCGTTCTGTGTTCATAAATTCCTTAATTAACACTGTTTGTATATGCTTTTGTTTCTCAATATCATCTAATCCATTTTCAAAAAGATTTTTTTCTTTTCCATATTTCACAACAGCATTTGCAAGACTATCTATTCGGATATCATCATATTCTTGCAAGTTTCCAAGTTGATGAATAATTGCATTTCTCCACAGAATGTTACTGTATTTTGACTGTAAATACGATGCAAAAAAAGCAGCCTCCTGACGACTATCAGAGAACACTAACAGTTTTCTTCCCAATAATTCTTCATCAATTTCTTCTGTTTCACCAAATAAGTCATCTTCTATTACCTTTTGCTTATTTGGTGGAATACATTGATACAACGACCTTGTTAATACTTCAGTTGCTGGGTCATCAGCCGTTCTAAACTGCTTAACAATATTTTTTGAATGATTGCCACACTTTAAACATGTGTTCACTGAATACTCAGGCATTTTAATTTTAAGTACTTTTATATATTTTTCATTTGGATAATCACAACAATTTGTTCGTCTCTTTTTTCCTTCGGGTTCGATATGTCCACAACAAGTACATAGTATATATTCGTCACTGTCTAATGAAATAGCCCCACCTTCAACAATAGATTCATCACTATCTATTAAAGAAATATCCATATCATCTTCTGCTAAACTAAGCATATAATATTCCTGTTTTCTTCTTACTACTCCTTCAATATCTACATCAGCATCAGCATGTATCAATGTTTCATTTTCTGTACGTCCTGTGATATACTCTTGTCCACATCTTTGACAGTTTGCCAGTTCAAACGTAGCAACCCTGTTACCATCATCTAAACTATGTGTTTTCTTTCTGTCTAGAAATAATCTTCTTTTTTTGTACAGAGCTACATAAGCTCCTTCTAAAGCTTTTGCAAACACATGATATCTTGCTGGTAGCAATGGCATGGAATCGACATCTTCTTTCGCCATTGCACATAAGTTAACAATTTCCACAAGTGCTACTAACTTTTCAGAGGCTGATAAGTTTTCATCTTGAAAAAACACTTTTGTTAGATCACTAAGAAGTTGTGGCTTTCTTTGGAGGCTATCCTGCAATTTCATTACATTTAAATCATTCTTAAGCAGATCAAATAATTCTCTGTTAGAATAGTTTCTTGCTAAACCAAAGTATTCCTTACTAGTCCTTTTAACACCATTTATGTTTCGATCTAACAAATTTACTCTCTTCGATTCAATAATATCATCTGGATAAAATGGTTCGTGAAATAAATCTGAAGCAAATTTTGCTACTTCTTTGTATGCTTCTTTTCCTCCACCTAGTGTTGCACTTGTAGCAATACATGTTAACTTTTGTTTTTGGATTTTAGATATCCTTTCTTTTAATTTCTGTAAAAGCATCGAAATTTCAGTACCTTTTGCCCCTTTATAGGTATGAGCTTCATCTAATACGATAAACTTCCAGTTTTCTGCGTTTTTCTGGTCAAAAAACACATTATCGTTTGGACGTAAAAGTAAGTATTCCAACATTGCATAGTTTGTCAGTAATATGTGTGGAGAGTTCTCTCTCATTTTCTCTCGAGAGATCAATTCATTTGGTATCAGTTCTACATCCGGGTTTGTTTTTGCAAATAACTCTTCAGCTTTCTTTTGCGTTTCCTCTGTTTCACCTGTGTACCTACCAAAGGTTATATCTGGATAATCTTTTAAAATGCCTCTTAATCTAGCAATTTGGTCATTAGCAAGAGCATTCATTGGATAAAGCAAAAGTGCTCTAATACCACTATTTAAGGTTCCAGTCTCTTTCTCCCTCATTAATTCATTAATAATAGGAAGTAAAAAACATTCAGTTTTTCCGCTACCAGTCCCAGTAGCAACGATAACATTTTTTCCCTCAATTACCTTTTTCATAGAGGTTTCTTGATGAATATATAGTGTGCGATCGAGTGGAAAGTGTTTTTTCAATTTATAAAACTCAGTAGAGACTAGGCCATCATCCATTAAATCTTGCATGCTTTTTCCAGTAATAAAGGGTTGTGTTATTTCTATAAAAGGGCCTTTTACAAATTTACCTTCCTCAGAAAGTTGTTTTTTTGCTTGACTCATTAAATCCTTATCTTGAAAGAAAAACATGGAACTTAAATATTCCACATACTCTTCCTTGATTTTATGTGTTGTAGTTATTGGATTTAAACCCATGAGCATCCCCTCTCCAATCGCATGTAAAGTTCAATAATAATTGCATCCCTGTAGTATAATTTCTCGCATGTTTCGATTGTGAAATTTAATAATTGACTAAACTGCTTTGTTTCCTGCATCAATCCGTTTCTAATACAAGATGCATATAACGCAATTAAGCCTATATAATAACCCAGCTCATCATCCATTCTTCGTTTCGATAAAGCCTTAAATGCATCTTTAAATTGTTCTTTTAACTTTTGCTCACAGTGTAAATATTGAGCATTAGCTAGTTTTTCTTGTATTTGGCTTGATTCTTCAGTATTTTCCTTCCATTCTACAAGTAATTGAAGTCTAGTTTTCCCAAAAATCATAGTCTCTTCAACTAAATTTTCTCGTTGAAACTCTCTTAAAAAATCTACAGAGGTTTTCGATAAATTTTTTGGTCGTAGTAAAGAGTTGGCTACATATTTAAAATATTTAGCAATATACGAACTGTTTCCTAGGTTTTTTTCGGAAAGAAACGTACCATCTGTATTTCCATCACCAAATAAGTCTTCCTCCTTCAATACTTCAATGCCAGCTATGCCCGCCCAGTTAAGTCCCCTTGAGTTATTATTGGACTGTATAAGATTGATAAATCCAGCCATGTCTTCATCTATATCAGACAGTAATTTTAATTGAAAGTCATTCAATCTCGTAGTAGAAGTAAAATTATTACAGTGAAACTTATGCAGTAATTCTTTCTTATACATCGTAGAGAAATCACTTTCTAAAATATATTTAATTGTTTCACTTCCGTAACTTGAAAATAAATTAAATAATGAAGTCATTAGGTTCATTACTTCAGTTGAGTCCTCTTTATCTAGGTAGAATCTATCATGCAAGATATAAGCATTCGCTATCATATTGATATCTTCTGGAACTTTAACACTTATACTTCTAATCTGAGATTTAATCTTTGCTAAGTATCTAGGTACCTTTTCGGTCTTCATAAATCTACTTCTCAATAACTGATACAATAATTTCTCCATATCTGAGGAGAAATTTTGTTCTCCGTCAACCTTAATCCACTTTTTTTGAAAATCCTTTAAACAACAAACTCCAGCCTCAACTTCTTCAAACAAATCGTCTGCTTCCTTTTGTATTAAATAACGATATATACCTTCTTCAAGCAATTCGGTGTTAATGGTTATTTCGCACATTTTATCTTCAATCTTGAAATGATACGGCTGTACCCATGGCCTTAGAAAATTAAATTGAACGAGTTCCCGTCCACAAAGTGTTCCCTGCTCTTTCCATGTAAAGGAAATATCACGCTCGTTTGCTGAATAACGTGCATTTTCCACTACCACTTCATCTTGAAATCTAGCAATCAGGAAGCTTGAAACCATTATCTCATTTGAATTGAGTAAGGTTACTCGAAGGTGAAAATCTATCACATTACTTGTATTTTGAACTTCAAATAAGAAGGGATTTAAAGGTACTCTCAATCCATCTTTTTTTGGGATTAAAATGTTATTACTCTGTACTATAGTCTTATAAGGTCCTACCAAATCAATTTTTATAGTTTGGATATCATAAATTGAATCAAAGTTAAATCCAAATAATAAATATGGATCAGTTGCATTACTTAAATCTTGTAGTGTTAGTGTATATACTTTGCTTGAAAGATCGATAATTTCTTTTTCAAGTCCAATAATCCCCCATGATACTGGGTAGACACTTTTTTTGATAGAAGTAGAAAAAACATATCCATTAAATGTGTATTTGTAATCACCCACTAAAAAACGGTCCTTTGCATTGATTTTATATCGATGAACATTATAATCACCATGATGGATTTCGGACATCTTTTCTGCGTTATATATATCAATGTCAACACTTTTACTAGCCCGTAACATTTGTACGTTATTAACATATCCCTGATAATTAGTTGGCCAGTAATCATTCTTATCAATTTGAATTGTTCCAAAAGGCACGTATTCTATACTAAACCTTCCATTAATCCCACTTCGATTCCATATTTTAATATCATATTCTCCATATGATGCATTATTAATATAAGAACTAAGTGAAATTCTTTCACAATCAGAACGGACAACTACGTTCGACTTACTAATTACATCGTTTGCTGCTTTATGTTTAATTTCGATATGCCACTCGCCTTCAGTTATTATCGGAACTTTTATGTAAGGTAATGTAATATAAGCTCTGGAGTTTTCCTGATTAAATAAAGTTTCTCCCCCTTCAATAATAGGTTTATTTTCAGAATTTACACGGATATTCAATCCAGAACATTTAAGCATCTTCAAATTTGACAATTCAGCTTTAAATACGTTAAAAGAAGTCCACAATGGTATTTGTGGTAATTCCATAATAGGTAATTCATCTTTTTCTAAAATACTGATATTCTTATTCAGCAAAAGAATGACCGAGCTATTCGGCAGGTGTTCTGTCTTAATTACATTTCCATTTTGAGAAAATGCAACATAATTATTTTTAACTCCGTCAAATTCCCATTTGGATATCAGGTTATCGTCGACTTTAAGAGTAATACTGTATGAATGTGCTGGTTTTAAGGTAACGATCTTTTCCTCTGAAACTAGTACTCCACTTCTTCTAAAAAAATCTGCTTTCACAATATTTGTAGTATCATCGCTTGAGATTTCCCAGATAATATAAGAATCAAAACAATCCTTAACAATTATTCTTGGTACTTCGCAATAAATACCTACTCCGTTTAGGTCAATTTTTATTTTTGGTGCGTTTATTTGAACATTACTTCTAGCCTGCAGATTCTTCTTGTTTTTTGGTCTTTCCTTCCACAAAGAAATCTGTTCCAACATACGGATATAGTTTCCGCTATCCATTTCCTCATCACTATCAACAGAATCACTAAGTACTAATTGTTTGGTATTCTGAATAAAATTGTAGGAATCCCTCTTATTAGTTAACTTAATAAACCGTTTTACTGGCATTTCAGTCTTATTTTTCAAGTAACCTAGGTAATCATCAACATCAAAATCATCATAAAAGGCATCATTTACAGTATTACTAATAGCTGAAAAATAACTGTCAAACGCATTAATCGGAATACCTGCATGACACAAAATAGGGGTTACATAAGTGTATCCCTCTTCACTTTCGTTTTCAAATGTATTTAGGTTATATTCTTTAACTACACTCAAAAAGGTATTATGCATTTCCATCCGTCGTTGATAAGATAGATTGCCAGTGTATTTTTCTATTGGTTGCCAAAAAGTCCGTTTGTCGTATTCATAAACTGCACAAAATACTAGGAATGCTACTAAGGCTTCCTTATACATATAAAAACTCTTTGAATTTTTATCATTCTCATATAAAAAATTGATGGTTGAGGCTAAATGCTTAAAATCTTCTCTTGAAAGTGGCAAGTCCCCAATTAAGGTGTGCTTTGGTATCTGTTTAGCTAGCATTTCATTCATAGTTTTGAGCGAGCTATCTTCTGTAAATAAGTTCAAATACAACCTCTCCCTCTTTAAAAAATCACATTTGTAGATATAGTAATAATTAAGTATCTTTTTAGTTATATGGGTAGTAATATTTTACCATACTTATGTTTATAGATATTGAAAATTCTGTAATTAAGTTATAGTAAGTTTTAAACGTTCATAAAAGCTAATTATCATTATAAAATGGACAAATATGAACGGATATATTAACAGGCCATTAAGGTGTGTGGATAGTCTACACTTAGTTAGACAACTCTCATAAGTGCTAGTACACTATAGCTACCATCTTTAGGAGCGTGTGGAAATGGAAGGAAGAGCAACGAACATATACAGCCGATTTCAAGCTGCCGTTGGTGAAGCTTTATGAAAACGAGAAGTCTAGAGAGGACATTGCTAGGGAGTATGATATTACCCCATCTACGTTAAATCGATGAATCTTTAAAGCGGAATACAACCGTTCGGCGGAGGAGAATGATTTGATTCGACTCGGAAAGAAAACCAACAGATGAAAATAGAGGTAAACATTTTAAAGCAAGCCGCACTGATCATGGAACGAAAGTAGATGTGATTCGAAGCAATGCTCACAAATACTCGTTATCAGCAATGTGTGAAGTGCTGCAAATTCCAAGAAGTTCTTACTTCTATCAAGTGAAAAAGCGTGAAGATGACCAACGACAAGCAGAGGAAGCAGATGTTCAAGAACGGCTTTGCACCATCTTTATGCAAAGCCGCACCAACCATGAAACACGCAAAATTAAGTAAAGAGCTAGGGAAGCATCTCCAGACGAGGAATCAGCCGGATCATGAAAGAGCTGGGCCTTGTCTCTAACTACACGGTCGCTTACTACAAGCAGCAGAAGAAGCAAAGTAACGATGCAAATATCGCCAATGTATTAAACCGTGAATTCCAGCAAAACCAAGATTTGAGGTTATTGTTCAGTGATTTAACATATGTGCATGTGGGGTGAAAATGGAACTATGTATGCTTAGAGTTTAAATTGCGCACAGTGAAGATGGCGGAAAGCTGCGTGAAAGCGGAAGTGACCCGTGAGCTTGGGCTGGCTGTATCATTATTATGAAACCAAGCTTGAAAATTTCCATAGCTCTTTAGTTGTTTATCTTCGGAAACTCTCGGTAGCATATCGAGGATCTTTATTTCACATCAAAGACTTTCATTTTACTCGACTTACACACGTTTATATTCGATCTAGCAACTTTATTTAAAGCTTCGCTTTTTCATTTATAAATATGCGAAAGAGTTATTAAGATAAATGAAATTTCTGCTATAAGAAGTGTCAAAAGTATAATCTTCTCAAAAGTTTTATATGGTAAAATTTATAAATCACCTATAGGAGGGAGTGGTAAGTTTGACTATACATATAAAACCATTTGAGAATATAGAGGAGATAAATCTTGCTCTTTTCTCAAAAGATAATCCCATTGCAGACTATGAATTGCCAAGTGGACTCTTTGCAAAAGAAGAAGGGAATTTATTTTTTAAAATACTTTTGAATAACGAGGTAAGACATTGGGAGTATCTTCTAAACAATCGCCTTCTTGCTCTCAATTTAGACTTTGCTTATTCCATGCATTACTTTGAGAAGGGGATTCCAGACGATGAATGGTGTATGTCCCCAGGTTTTAAAGGTCAATCAGTTCAATATTATCCTCACTTTACAGATGAACATTTTAGCAACCTGCACAATTTTAGTTATTTTGTAGATATATTTTTTTTGAAAGCATTTACCGTTTTTGAAACATTAGGTCATCTTCTATATAAACACTATGAGCTTCCCCATGATAAAGATGACTGGAGAGACCAAATTAGTTTTAAAAGTGCTATTTTCAAATTGAATAAGGTCAACCCTACACTCCATAAAGAGTTAAAAGAAATTACAAAATCTAAACCTTTCTCAGATGGTGTTAGTATGAGAAATAATATTGCTCACAATCACCCCCCATACGAAATTAGTTCTGGAGTAAAAATAAAAGAAAATGGGGGTTCTTTTGGAATTGGCGATTATACCACCTCGAAAGAAATACGGAGAGTCATGATAGGTTTACTCGAAAGTATAAAACAGACATTTGAAGTCTTGGATAAAAACTTAACAGCCGTTTAAAATAAATTCCCCCAGGAGAGGTTTTATTTATAACACCTCTCTGAGGGAATTTATCAATATAAAGAGAGCTTAATTAGCCAACTCTCCAAATGTTTCACTAATTGGTTTCTGCAATCCACTTTCATCTCTTCTTGATAATATTGCGAAGAAAGGTATTGTGTCTCTCATTTCAACACCCTTTTATTTTATAGTGCAGTGTATGACTTTAGGATCTATTGTTAATGAAAAAGCGTGTAAAAAGACAATAAAAAAACCTCTACAACTGTAGAAGTCTTTTAGTATAGCTAATTTTTAATACCGGTGGCCGGGGTCGAACCGGCACTCCAGAGGAACACGATTTTGAGTCGTGCGCGTCTGCCAATTCCGCCACACCGGCGTGATTTAATGGAGGCGGCAACCGGAATCGAACCGGTGATAAAGGTTTTGCAGACCTCTGCCTTACCGCTTGGCTATGCCGCCATAAAATCAAAAATGGAGCGGAAGACGGGATTCGAACCCGCGACCCCCACCTTGGCAAGGTGATGTTCTACCACTGAACTACTTCCGCTAAAAATGGCTGGGCTAGAAGGATTCGAACCTTCGCGTGACGGAATCAAAATCCGCTGCCTTACCGCTTGGCTATAGCCCATAAATAAACAAAAAAATGGGGCGACCGATGGGAATCGAACCCACGAATGTCGGAACCACAATCCGATGCGTTAACCACTTCGCCACGACCGCCATTATTTAATTGGCAGGGGCAGTAGGAATCGAACCCACACTGGAGGTTTTGGAGACCTCTGTTCTACCGTTAAACTATGCCCCTATAAAACTGGTGGAGGGGGGCAGATTCGAACTGCCGAACCCGAAGGAGCGGATTTACAGTCCGCCGCGTTTAGCCACTTCGCTACCCCTCCATTATATGAGAGAAAAACTAAAAGTATTACTAAAATGGTGCCGGCAAGAGGACTTGAACCCCCAACCTACTGATTACAAGTCAGTTGCTCTACCAGTTGAGCTACACCGGCTTTTTAGTAAAGGTGGCTCAGGACGGAATCGAACCGCCGACACATGGATTTTCAGTCCATTGCTCTACCGACTGAGCTACTGAGCCTTAAGATAATATGTAAATGGCGGTCCGGACGGGACTCGAACCCGCGACCTCCTGCGTGACAGGCAGGCATTCTAACCAACTGAACTACCGGACCATTTATTGCGGGGACAGGATTTGAACCTGCGACCTTCGGGTTATGAGCCCGACGAGCTACCAGACTGCTCCACCCCGCGACGATAAATATGGTGGAGGATGACGGGATCGAACCGCCGACCCTCTGCTTGTAAGGCAGATGCTCTCCCAGCTGAGCTAATCCTCCATATGTATAAGTGAGATAATGGTGACCCGTACGGGATTCGAACCCGTGTTACCGCCGTGAAAGGGCGGTGTCTTAACCGCTTGACCAACGGGCCATTCGTTTATATGTAAGTTCTGTTCAAGAAATGGCGGAGAGCAAGGGATTTGAACCCTTGATACGCGGTTAGCGTATACACGATTTCCAATCGTGCTCCTTCGGCCACTCGGACAGCTCTCCAAATTGGCTCCGCAGGCAAGACTCGAACTTGCGACCGATCGGTTAACAGCCGATTGCTCTACCACTGAGCTACTGCGGAATGAATCTGCCTGGCGATGTCCTACTCTCACAGGGGGAAACCCCCAACTACCATCGGCGCAAAAGAGCTTAACTTCCGTGTTCGGGATGGGAACGGGTGTGACCTCTTTGCCATAATCACCAGACTTATTAGAGACATTTATTATTATAACATAATAAATTATTTTTGCAAGAACTTTTTTTGTTCTTTCAAAACTAGATAATATCTTAAGTAACCTTGCAGCCAAGTAATCGTTTGTTGCGTTCGGGCAGTCCGAAGACTGCCTTCGTTTGGTTAAGTCCTCGATCGATTAGTATTCGTCAGCTCCACGTGTCGCCACGCTTCCACCTCGAACCTATCTACCTGATCATCTTTCAGGGATCT
>NZ_JAFBES010000002.1 GCF_016908875.1 Bacillus ectoiniformans
ACCAACTTTATCCTACCATGAAGTGAGGATTTTTTTATACCTCGCTTGAAGCTCTTTAGAACCCCCGGCATAGCCAGGGGTTTTCAAAACCATAATTAGAAAAACCGGGTGCTCTTTGGCACCCGGTTTTCTCATGGCAGTAAAATCAATTTTCCGCTAGTTTTCCTATCCTGAAGCATGCGATGAACATCTGCCGCTTCATCTAGTTTAAATGTTCCGCCAATAATCACTTTTAATCTTCCCTCACTTACATACCCTAACAGTTCTTGCAAGCTTTGCTGAAAAAGCTTTGGCTTTTCCATGATCTGAGGCAAGAAAAATCCTGAAATGGTTTGATTTTTTGCCATCAGCCGAGCCGGATTGATGCGGACCTGCTCACCGCTCGCATTTCCGTATAGAATGATTCTTCCAAATGGTGCAAGCACGTTTAGAGACTCATAAAAAACTGCTCCTCCCGCCATTTCCAATACCACGTCTGCTCCTCTGCCATCTGTTAGATCCATGACTTGTTCGCTCCAGTTTTCTTCCGTATAGTTCACCGTTTCGTCCGCTCCCAGTGATCGGGCCAGTGCCAGTTTCTCTTCTGTACTTGCCGTTGCAATCACTTTTCCAGCCCCAAACAGTTTCGCTAATTGAACGGCGATGGTTCCTACACCGCCAGCCGCAGCATGGACAAGCACCGTTTCACCGGCTTGTAGTTGTCCCATCGTTTTTAAAATATGATACGCGCTCAACCCTTGAAGCGGTAGAGAAACAGCTTGTTGCATATCCATTCCCTTTGGAAGCCGGATCAGCCCCCTCGAATCAGCCAGCGTGTATTCGGCATAGCCCGTCGAACGCTTCGAGCCAATTAATGTGACCACTTTTGTGCCGACTTCAATCCCTTCCACTTCATCACCAATTTCCACGACTTCTCCTGCTACTTCCGCTCCTGGAACAAACGGCAGCGGAGTTGGGATCACGTACTGTCCTTCCCTTCTAGCCGTATCTGCGTAGTTCACACCAATGGCTTCAATCTTTATCAGTACGTCTTTCTTTCTCGCAACCGGTTTTTCTAACTGAACGACTTGAAGCACTTCCGGACCTCCGTATTGTTCAAGCTGAATGGCTTTCACGTTGCACTCCTCCTTTATTTTCCTGAAAAAACAGGCTGCCTTTTTTCTTTGAACGCTGCTACGCCTTCTGAATGATCGGCCGATTCCACCATCAGCATTTGCGTCAGCCGCTCTCGCTCCAACACTTGATCTAGCGACAGCAAATATGAGTCATGAAGAATTTTCTTCATCTTCCCATACGCCTTTAAAGGACCTTTCGCTAAGCGTTCAGCAAAAGCTTGGACTTCTATTTCTAATTCGTTGAGCGGACAAATTATGTTCACGATTCCATATTCTTCTGCCTCTTTAGCCGTTAAAGGCTTTGCCAAAAATAACAGCTCTTTTGTTTTTTGAAGTCCAAGAAGTTTCGGCAGGAAGTATAGTCCCCCTCCGTCTGAAATTAATCCGACTTGTGCAAAGCTTAAAACGAACTGGCTATCTTCTGCCGCAACGATAAAGTCACACGCAAGAGCTAAATTAAAACCGGCACCTGCCGCAAATCCATGGACACAGGCGACAACCGGCTTCTCTGACTCTTGAATCGCTACTATACATTGGTTCAGTTCCCCGATGTGTTCGTACACATCATTTGCAGAAGCTGTTCCCATCGACTTAACGTCGCCTCCAGCTGTAAATGCGCGTCCGGCTCCTTTTAATACAATCACTTTCACCTCATGATCCGTTTTCGCTCGTTTGATCTGATCCGTCAATCCCGTTATCATATCAGCACTGAATGCGTTCAGGCTTTCCGGACGATTTAGTGTGAGGATAAGCAGTCCGTCTTTTCTTTCAATCAATAAATCTCCCATTTCTTTTCCTCCTCATATGATTGATGCTATGCCTATCCGGTTTATACCGCCAGCGTCAGCAAATAGCTTTATCCGATCCATCCATTAAATTGCGTATTTTGCCGATTTAATCATAGCATCCGCTATTTTTCGATTTCTTTCATTGGCTTTTTCGGATTGCAGCAAAATCGTCCAGTCAGAGACTAAACGAAGCCATTCTTTCCGCTCATTTCCACTATATATTTCGTTAATAAGAGCCAAAGCGTGCTTTTGAACTTGTTCCCAAGATCGGTCAATGGCTAATTGTGTTAAAGCCTTTTTCAAATCTAAATTGCTTCCTTTTTGCTGAATCACTTTTTCTGTTCTAAGGACAGCTGATTCCATCGCGTACAGTTCAATGGCTATATTCGCTAGATTCATAAGCATTTCTTGCTCTTGAATCAGTTTGTCACCATGTAATTGATGGCAGGCACCGAGCAGCAGCTGGAAAAATTGACGAGCCGCATTTACTGCTGAGTGACCTCTATGATCTAAAGAAATATCAGCCGGAAGCTTACGGATTTCCGCTTGAGCCACATTTAATACAGCTGATAAATCCATCTCGCCTTTAGCTATTTTTCTTAATAGCTGTGTTGGCAGCAGCAATCGGTTAATTTCATTCGTGCCTTCAAAAATGCGGTTAATCCGAGAATCCCGGTACACTTGTTCAATAACATAATCATAGATAAATCCCGCTCCGCCATGAAGTTGCAGCGAATCATCTGCTATTTGATCAAGAGTTTCAGAGCCATATACTTTGCATACCGAACATTCGATGGCATATTCTGATAGTTTCTCAGCCACTGCTTTCTGATCGGTTCCTGTTGAAAGATTTCCCAATGTTTCTTCTAAAAGTCCTGCACTCCTATACTGCATGGATTCAGAAGCATAGATTCTCGCAGCCATATTCGCGAACTTTTCTTTAGACGCAGGGAAATGTGCGACCGGCGTTTGGAACTGCTTTCGTTCTGTCGCATATTTGATACCTAGCTCCATCGCGTACTTAGCGGCTCCCATGCAAGCAGAGCCAAGATTAAAACGTCCGAGATTGAGTACATTTAACGCAATCACATGACCTTTCCCAACCTCGCCTAAGACATTTTCTGCCGGTACAAGACAGTCTTCATAAAAAACCGGACAAGTAGATGAACCTTTAATGCCCATCTTTTTCTCTTCAGGTCCAATCTGCAAGCCGGAGAAATCTTTCTCTACGATGAAGGCGGTAAAATGCCTGCCATCTACTTTTGCGTACGTAATAAAGGTGTCAGAAAAAGCAGCATTGGTAATATATTGTTTGGCCCCATTCAATATATAATGAGTGCCGGCTTCATTCAGCACCGCTGTCGTTTGTGCATTCAAAGCATCAGAACCCGCTTCTGGCTCAGTCAGACAATAGGCGCCAATATATTCACCGGACGCGAGTTTTGGCAAGTAGGTTCGTTTTTGCTGTTCGGTTCCAAAATAAGTGATTGGAAGGGTTGCGATACAGGTATGGTTAGAGTGCGCAACTCCATATCCGCTTGTTGGTCCTACCATTTCTCCAACGAGACCTTTCGTGACTTTATCGAGTCCTAATCCACCGTATTCTTCAGGAATGCTGTGTGCCAATAACCCAAGCTCACCCGCTTTTCGCATAAGTTTTGCCACTAGCTCAAAATCTTGATTTTCGATTTCTTTTCTAAGCGGCCGAACCTCTTTTTCAATAAATTGCCGGGCTGTATTTGCGATTAACTGATGTTCATTGGTCAAATCTTCTGGAGTAAAAATCAGCTTAGGATCTGTTTCTCTCAATAAAAATTCTCCGCCTCTATTCGCTGCTCGAATTCCCGCCATTTATTTCCCTCCTAATTTAGCCGTTGTCCACGAATGTTCGATTAAAGCTTCCGCAAATTCCCCAAATTTTCTAAAGCGCGAATCATTTGTCTGTCCTTTTTTATACCGATAATAAATTTGCTGGCAGATGACAGCCAATTTAAAGTAAGCAAACGTCAAGTAATAATGAATGCCAGAAACATCCCTGCCGCTTTTTTGAGCATACCTTTGGATAAATTCATTTCTAGTAAAAAAACCGGATTTTGTGGTGATCGGCGGCTTGCCAAATCCCATCTTTAATATGTCAGGATCATTTTCCTCCACCCAATAACTCATGGCAGCACCTACATCTGCCAGCGGATCACCAATGGTTGCCATCTCCCAGTCAAACAAACCAGTCATATGCGACAAATCGTCTGAAAAAAGGGCATTATTGAATTTATAGTCATAGTGAATGACTGTCGCGTCTTGAGAAATTGGAATATGGGAAATGAGCCATTTTTTCAACTCAGGAAAAGCTTTGACTTCATCTGTTTGAGCTCTGTCAAAGCGCCCAATCCATCCGTGCACTTGCCTTTCCATAAATCCCACAGGCTTTGAGATTTCTTCCAGCTTACTCCCTCTGTAATCCACATGATGAAGCTTCACTAACGTATCCAACATCTGTTCCGACAACCGAATTCCAGCTTCCTCCGTCACTTCCATGCCATTCGGAAGTTCACTTTCCAATAACACCCCATATTTTCGTTCCATTAATAAGAACGGCTTTCCGGCAATGGATTCATCCGGGCAATAATACAGCGGCTTCGGAGCTAGAGGAAACTGGTCATAAAGCGAAGCCAGCACATGAAATTCCCGCTCCATGTCATGTGCCTTAGCCGCAACTTTTCCGAGCGGCGCTCTTCTTAAAACCGCTTCCCAGCTGCCGATCGTCAGTTCATAGGTTAAATTGGATGCACCGGCTCCAAACTGCTTCACCATTAAAGAACTTTCCGGCAAATTCGGTATGGTTTGGCGAAGATGGGATTCAAGGCGGGAAAGATTCAGCTCTTCGCCTTTTCTGACGGGAATTAACTGCGGCATCTTTTTGTCTCCTTTCCTTTTAAGAAGCAGTCTCTATAAAATTGCTTTTTAATTGAGTCTTTACTTCTTCTGGAATCGCCACACTTTGCTGATTCTCGAAATCAAAATAAACCATTGTTGCCGTACCTTTGGCGATCAATTGATCCGTTTTCGTATCAACAATTTCATGGCCAAGGGTAAAGCTTTTATTTCCAATCCGGGTCACAAATGTTTTAATAGTTAACTCCTGCTTAAAGTAGCCTTGTGCAACAAAGTCACAATCTACATTGGCTAAAATAAATTCCCAGTTTCCGATGTCCATTCCTGCCCCCATCGCTTCCATAAATTGAATGCGGGCATCCTCTAAGTAAATGAAATAGCTGACATTATTGATGTGCCCAATTGCATCTGTTTCACAGAAACGCACTCTCACTAAAGTTTCATGCATGTTTTAAACCTCCTATTTATGATTGAATACGGGTTTTCTTTTTTCGATAAATGCTTGAACCCCTTCCTGAATATCACCCGTTTGAAAAATGTCATAAAACAATTTTGCTTCAAGCTCTATGCCGTCTTCAAGGGATTCGTTTAAACCTTCATCAACCGCCTGTTTGATCCGGCTTAACGACTGCAGTGAATAGCTGTTCATTTTTTTGGCAAGCTTTTTAGCCTCAGCGAGACCTTCTCCACTAGGGACGACTCTATTCACTAATTGAATCTCTTTCGCTTCCTCAGCGCTTATCGGTTCTCCAAGAAACATTAATTCTTTCGCTTTTGACGGGCCGATCAGTCTCGGCAGCCTTTGTGTTCCACCGCCGCCTGGAAACAATCCTAGTTTAATTTCCGGCAAGCCTATTTGGGCATGCTCTTCTGCGAGGCGAATATCAGCAGTCAATGCCAGTTCGCAGCCGCCGCCAAATGTCATTCCGTTGAGTACGGCAATCACCGGTTTAGGAATGGCAGACAGCTGGTGAAAGATTCGATGAGTCCGTTTGATATGAGATTCCATATCGGGATTTCCGATCATTTGTGGAAATTCTTTAATGTCCGCTCCAGCCATGAATGCTTTTTGACCTGCCCCAGTTAAAATAATGACCGTTATCCGCCAGTCTTTTTCTAATTCTTCATAAATTTCCGATAATTCTTTCGCTACTTGTTTGCTAAATACATTCAGTGGCGGATTATTTATGGTCACTATGGCAATGCCGTTCTCTCTTTCAACGGTTACGACACTCATGCTTTCACCCCGTCTTTTTCATACGTGTAGAAACCCTGTCCAGTTTTTCTTCCGAGTTGTCCGGCATTCATTTTTTCTTCCATGCAGCGAGGAGGTTTGTCAGCCGGATTACCGGATTCTTCATATTGCTGCTGCATCACATAGTAGCCGACGTCGATTCCGGATAAATCCATTAACTCAAATGGACCGATCGGATGATTCAACGCTTTTTTTACGATCAAATCTATATCAGCAAAATCCGCATAGCCATTTTCATACAAGTAGACCGCTTCTTTTTGCAATGCACCAAGAATTCGATTGGCAATAAATCCCGAAATTTCTTTATGAAGCAAGACTGCCGTTCGATTCATTTTTTTGCACACATCCATCGTCACTTGAGCTGTTTCTTCACTCGTTTCATCGCTTTTAACGACTTCCACACAATCCATCACTAGCGGAGGGAAGAAAAAGTGCATGTTCACGACTTGCTCCGGACGGTTAGTGGCGGAGGCAATCAACGAATTGACAATCGTTGATGAATTGGATGCGAGTATCGCGTGCGCAGGCGCTAATTGATCGAGCTTAGCAAAGACGTCGCGCTTCACTTCTAGCTTTTCTGTCACCGCTTCAATGATAAAGTCACTGTCTTTCACAGCTTCTTTCAAGTCTTGAGAAAATGACAATCTCGAAAAGGCCTCATCATAAGCTTTCTGATTGATTTTCTTTTTTGCTACCCATTTATTCATAATGGCTGTCAGCTTTTCTTTAGCTTTGACAAGAAATTCTTGATTCACATCATAAAGTACGGTTTGAAAACCGCCTAAAGCGGATAACATGGCAATCTGATGTCCCATTTGCCCAGCGCCAATGACCGTTATTCTCTTGATCTCGTCTATATTCATCTACATTTCCTCCTTGTGAAAGAAGTGAAAAATGAATGTCACAGCACTCATTTTCCACTAACCTGCTTTCATTACGTTTGATTCTTCATTCCATCTGTCAGCATGCTTGAAAAGATCTCCGCCACTTCTCGATCAGATACTTCCCCTTCTGGCTGAAACCAAAAATAGCTCCAATTCGCCATGCCAAGGATGCCAAAGGTCACTATATCAGCTGGTAAGTCGCTCCGGAACTCTCCGGCCTCCATACCGGCTTCAACTACCTTCTGAATGTTGTAGCGAAACTGATCACGCAGCGGCATAATCCGATCTAAATGTTCATTTGTTAAATGACGAATTTCTCGAAAAAACACTTTTGCTCGAAACCCTTCTTTATCAATGTCACGAATTAAACCAAATATGATTTGTTTAAGTTTCTGATGGTTTGAACAAGCATGGTCGTTTATGATAGCTTCTTGCTGATCCAGCAGCCTTTCAATATATTGAAGATGAATTTCCATCAACAGCTGCTCTTTGCTTTTGAAATAATAATAGAAGGTTCCTTTCGTCACATTTAACTCATTCATAATGTCTTGAATGGAGGTTTCTTTAAAACCTTTTTCGGCGAATAGCTCGATGCTCTGATCGATGATTGCTTCTTTCATCTCGATAATCCTCTCTGTCTCTTCATTCAACTGAAAAAATTATATCATACGAACAGGAGCGCATTCGGACTATCTTATTTCGCAGTCGGAGCTGATTCCTCCCTCAGCGCTCTTCTTAAAATCTTTCCGACACTTGTTTTCGGGAGTTCCTGGCGAAATTCCACAACGGTCGGCACTTTATAGGCAGACATATGCTCGCGGCAATAAGTGATAATCTCCTCTTCATCTGCTTCTTTCCCTGCTTTTAAAACTAGGACAGCTTTTACTGTTTCTCCCCGATATTCATCCGGTATGCCAATGACGACTGCTTCCTGAACGGCCGGGTGCTCATAAAGAATTTCTTCCACATCACGGGGATAAATATTGAAGCCGCCGGCAATGATCATATCTTTCTTTCGGTCGACGATGGATAAATAGCCGTCTTCATCTAAACTGCCAATGTCACCTGTATAAAGCCAGCCTTCTTTTAATGTGACCTCGGTTTCTTCAGGCTGATGCCAATATCCTTTCATCACTTGAGGGCCTCTAATAATCACCTCACCAAGCTGCCCAGGTTCCACGTCTTCTGTTCCAGCACCTAAATCCACCACCCGGCATTCCGTCCCAGGCAATGCCATGCCGACTGTTCCGGCTTTCCGTTCTGTAAACGGGTTATTGCAATGGGTCACGGGCGATGCTTCTGATAATCCATAGCCTTCTAGCACTTTCGCTCCTGTTTTCCGTTCAAATTCGTTCATTAATTCAACCGGCATAGGGGCACTTCCACTATTGCAGATGCGGATCGAGCTGATGTTGTAATTTTCAGCTTGGGGGTGATTTGTGATCGCGACATACATCGTCGGCACACCCGGAAAGATCGTCGGCTGTTCTTTCTTAATGACCGCCAATACTTCCTCGAGGTCGAACCTTGGCAAGAGAATCATTTCATTGCCTGAGTAGATGGATAGATTCATGCAGGAAGTCATACCAAACACATGGAAAAGCGGGATGACCGACAAGCACTTTTCATGTCCATCTTTTATATCATTTTTAAAAATTTCATGTGATTGAACGACATTGGCTAAAATGTTGAAATGCGTCAGCATGGCCCCTTTGGAACGGCCAGTGGTTCCGCCAGTATATTGAAGAACGGCCAAGTCTTCTTTAGGCTGTATCTCAATGGGAGTGTAACTTTGACTAAGAGTGAGAAATTGCGGAAATGTGCAGTCTGGATTTTGCGGTGTGAATTCTGCTTGGAGACTGACAGTGATCGCTGATTCTATGTTCGTTTCTTTTCGTATCGATTGAAGCTTCGGATACAGTGCATCGAAAATAATCATCGCCTTTGAACCGCTGTCTTTTAAAATATAGGAGAGCTCTCTTTCAACGAGCATAGGATTAATTTGTGTAACGATCGCTCCCGCTTGCAAAATTCCGTAATAAACAATAGCGTATTGCGGACAGTTCGGGAGCATGATGGCCACTCGATCCCCTTTTTCAATGCCTATTTGCTGCAGGCCGCTGGCAAATCCAAAGACCGCTTTTTGCAGTTCGGCATAGGTCATTTTATGGCCGTAAAAGTTGGTTGCCGGATGGTCGCCAAACCGTTTGACTGTTTCATGAAGCATGTCCTGAAGCGAGAGGTTAGGTATGTTTAAATCATGGGAGTAGCCAGTTGGGTAGTGAGAAAAATAAGTTTGTTTATTTTCCATTTTAATCTCCCTTTCTTTATGCCAGAATCCTGGCTTTACTCATCATTTAATTACATCGCATGCGTGCCGCCATCAACAATAATCGTATCTCCAGTGATAAAGTCCGACGCTTTTGACGCTAGAAAGACGGCTGTCCCTTTTAAATCACTGTTAGATCCGAAGCGTTTGAGCGGTGTCGTGTTAAGAAAATGATCTTTCCCCTTTTCAATAATAACTTTGGACATTTTTGTTGGGAAAAAGCCTGGAGCTACCGCATTCACTTGAATGTTATGCTGTCCCCACTTGACAGCCAAATCTTTTGTAAATGTGAGAACGGCGCCTTTGCTCGTATTGTATCCAATGGTGTCCATATATTCGGGATCGGTTCCTACAAGTCCAGCAATGGAGGCGATATTAATGATTTTTCCAGACTGCTGTTTAATCATTTGCTTGCCGACTGCCTGAGACATAAGAAACGTTCCTGTTACATTGACATCCATCACCTTTTGCCAGGCGGATAGAGGCATATCCACAGCAGGCGCTCCCCATGTTGCTCCGCTGTTATTGACTAAAATATCGATCTGGCCAAACTCCTCAAGAATCTTTTCGACTGCCTGTTCGATGTCTTCCGGATTCGTCAGATCACAGGCAAGGGCGAATGTCTTTACCCCGAGACTCGCCAGCCGTTCTGCTACCGCTTCACAGTTCTCAGCGTTCCTAGAACAAATCGCAATGTTAGCACCAGCTTCAGCCAGTGCTTCCGCCATTTGCTCTCCTAATCCTCTTCCGCCTCCAGTGACAATGGCTGTTTTACCTGTAAGATCAAATATTTCCTTTACATGCATGGCTGCTTTCCTCCTTCTTGACGAATCTGCTGACGTTTTAACTCCAAGCGAGCCAGCTGCGCTTTGTGGACTTCATCCGGTCCATCTGCAAGCCGAAGCGTCCGCGCATTCGCCCAATGTGCAGCAAGCGTCGTATCATCGCTGACTCCGGCTCCCCCGTACGCTTGAATGGCACGGTCAATCACCCTTAAAGCCATCCGTGGGGCAACGACTTTAATCATGGCGATTTCTTGTTTGGCTTCTTTATTGCCTACCGTATCCATCATATAAGCGGCTTTAAGCGTAAGCAGTCGAGCCTGTTCAATTTCGATTCGCGATTCAGAGATCCATTCTTGAACGACTCCTTGTTTTGCTAGTGGCTTTCCGAAGGCTTCTCGATTTTGAACACGCTTACATAAATCTTCAAGCGCTCGCTCTGCTGCGCCTATTAATCTCATACAATGATGAATTCTGCCAGGGCCTAGCCTTCCTTGAGCAATTGCAAATCCTTTACCTTCTCCTAGTATCATATTTTCCTTGGGGACACGCACTTGATTAAACGTGATTTCCGCATGTCCATGAGGCGCGTGATCATAGCCAAATACCGGAAGCATTCGTTCAATCTTGACTCCTGAGGTATCCAGCGGAACTAAAATCATCGACTGTCTCTCATATTTAGGTCCATCTGGATTGCTTTGACCCATCACGATCGCAATTTGACAGCGGGGATCTCCAGCACCTGATGACCACCATTTGCGCCCATTGACAATATATTCATCATTCTCTAGAACAATACTAGTTTCAATGTTTGTGGCATCGCTTGAAGCGACATCTGGCTCCGTCATGGAAAAACAAGACCTGATTTCACCCGCAAGCATCGGTTTCAGCCACTTCTCTTTTTGCTCCTCTGTCCCATAGCGCACGAGCACTTCCATATTGCCAGTATCTGGTGCAGCGCAGTTAAACACTTCAGGACCAATCATGCTTCTCCCCATCATTTCACAAAGCGGTGCATATTCCAGGTTCGTCAATCCTGCCCCGTACTCGCTTTCTGGCAAAAATAAATTCCATAGACCCGCTTTTTTTGCTTTTTCCTTCATCTCTTCCATGATCGGAGGAATGCGACTCCATCTGGAGGACGATTCATTCAGCTGCTGTTCATATAATCTTTCATTTGGGTAGACGTGATCTTCCATAAACTCATTCAATCGATTCTGGTATTCCACTACCTTATCAGAATAGGAAAAATTCATTTTTATCCCCCTACTAACCGGTTGGTATGTTTACTGTTATAATATTACAGGAGGCAAAAAAATAATTCAACCTATTAGATTTAATTTTCTGAATTTTTATTTTTCGTGAGTGATTTGATTGAGTTTCCGTACACGCTGTGAGATTTTTGATAGATTGGCGACTCGCCGATAGAACTTTAAAAAGCGCCGATAGAACTTCAGGATCCGCCGTTAGAATCCTGAAAGCCGCCGTTAGAACTTCAGAATCCGCCGTTAGAATCCCGGAAGCCGCCGTTAGAAAGAAAATTGACAGGTTTATGCGGGCGAAAAAGCCCGCTTTTCTTGAGCGGGCTTCTGTTCATCTAATTAATTATTAATATATTTCTCAAATACGCTTCCAAAATCTTTTGTATGGTACTGATCACGCACAGATGAGAGCCATTGGAAACCAGTATCCATCAATTCTTTATAAGTAGCTGCCAGCTGCTTCTCCTCTGTTCTTGTATAATGCAAAATACTGGCTGCTTTCTCTGCGCTTTGCGACGCCATATCAATATAGATGGCATTGTCATGAGTGATTTCAGCGATTCTGAGCAAAGACTTATATAAATCTTTCAATTGTTCAATCTGATCTTTTCTGACATCAATATCAAATGGAATATCACCGAGTCTAAATTTAATTTCTACATCCATATCAATTTTACCGGCTGTTTCGAGCACGACATTTGAAATTTTGTTTTGGGAATACGGATAGCGCATTAACGTTCTTTTCGAAGAAACGGCATTGACGCCATCGACATGGATTACTGCTAAATTAGTAAAACAGTATTCATCGGATTTGGTTTTAATTAAGAAATAGATTTTTTCGTTATCTTCATGCATCACATAATCATCAGCATCCGTCTTATCATAATCTGCCGGGCTGATAATCGTTCCAATATCTGAAAGACCTAATGCGTCAGAAGCAAACTTTTTAAACATATCCTTCTTCCTCCTTGTTATGTATCACTTTATCGTACTCTTTTAATTCTATATAACTAGCCGCTAAAATAGAAGCGGGAACAGCCAAGGCAATATAAATGAAGTGATGATTGCTGCAAATCCCATAGCGGCTCCTGATACGGCTCCTTGCAAAGGACCTTCCATCGCTGCCTGGGACGTGCCGATTCCATGTGCGACTGTACCGATTGCCAGTCCTCGGGAAAATGGGTCTGTTACTTTTAAGAGTGTCAGCAGTGCCGGTCCCAGCATGGCTCCAAACATTCCTGCTACCATGACAAACGCAGCAGATAAGGCAGGATCACCGCCGATAATTTTTGCCGCTTCGATGGCTACCGGCGTTGTAACTGATTTCGTGCCTGCTGAAGCCGCAATGACTTTTGATAAGCCGAAAAGTTTAACTAGCCAAACAGCAGAAACAATGGTTGAAACCGTCCCGATAATTAAGCCAAGCGACGCTGGCATCAGTTTAGATAACAGCACTTCCCGGTTATGGTAAAGCGGCACCGCTAAGGCAACGGTTGCCGGTCCAAGCAGGTAAGTCATCAAGTCTTTGGCAGGTGTATACTCCTCATAAGTGATGTCTCCCATTAAAAGAATGATGATAATAATAGCTGTGCTGAAAAATACCGGTGTCGTCAGCGGCGATGGAAATCTTTTCGCCATGACACGCGAGAATAAGTAAACAGAAAGCGTAATCAGGAGACTAAATAATGTGATGCCGTTCATGCTTAGATTCTCCTTTCTCTTTACTGTTCGCTTTTTTTGCAAGGATTTGGGTAATGCCGCCAGTGACAGCTAAACCGAGAATCGAGCTGCCAAATAGAACAGCCGCTAAGCTCCATCCTGACTCTGCGATTAATCCTCCATACGTCATCAGCCCCACCGCAATCGGTACAAAGAAAAACGCTAAATGCTTGTTTAAAAAAGCGGCCCCCTGTTCAATCCATGATAGTTTAATAACGTTCGTGATTAATAATAAGAACAAGATCATCATGCCTAGCACATTGCCGGGCATTGGGATACTGAAAAAGTTCACGATGAAGTAGCTGATCTCATTAATCACCCATAAGATAAAAATTTGTCCAATAAAAATTATTCCGTTTTTCATAGATGCCTCCTTTGCTGCACTTCTATTATCGCTTGATATATTATTTCAATATTATAATTCTTGAAAAAACTTCAAAATCCTTTTTTTATCGACAAACTTATTCTAATCATACCAAAAAGACCGTTTTTTCGAACGGCCTTTTCGTAAATAGTTCATTATTGAGGACTCGTGTAATAATCTTTCATCTGATCTCTTAGTGCCCGTTTTAAAAACTTGCCGACAGACGTTTTAGGGATTTCATTCATAAATACAATGTCATCTGGCATCCACCATTTCGCAAATTGCGGTTCTAAATACGCCATCAATTGTTCTTTCGTTAATGAATCTTTATAGGCGTCTTTACACACGACACAGGCAACAGGACGCTCTTGCCACTTTTCATGCGGCACGGCGATCACAGCGGCTTCAAATACGCCTTCATGAGACATAAGCGCATTTTCAAGATCAACAGAAGAAATCCATTCTCCGCCGCTTTTGATTAAATCCTTCGTCCGGTCAGTAATTTTAATGTACCCATATTCATCAAGGGTCGCAATATCACCTGTGTATAGCCAGCCATCTTTAAATGTATCTTTCGTACGTTCATCTTTATAATATTCGTCTGCCACCCATGGGCCCCTGACAATGAGTTCACCCATCGTTTTACCATCTTGCGGGACGTCTCCATTTTCATTGATGACACGCACTTCAAGTCCCGGAACGACGAGACCTTGTGTGGCCCGAATATTGATCTTTTCATCTGGCTGCTCTTTTTCGCGTGTCGTTGTCATATTAGAGAGACTGACGATTGGACTTGTCTCAGTCATCCCGTACCCTTGAATAAATGGAATCTTATACGTTTCCTCAAATGCCTGAATAATGCCTTTAGGTGCTGCGGATCCGCCTGAAACGACTCCGCGCAGAGAACTGATATCCCGAGGGTTTGCTTCCAGTTCCTTCAGCATGCCAAGCCAGACAGTCGGCACGCCAGCCGTCATCGTCACTTTTTCTTTTTCAATGAGCTCGGCTAACAGTCCAGGGGTAAACTGCGGCCCCGGCATCACTTGTGTCGCCCCAAACCACACGCTTGCAAACGGGAGTCCCCACGCATTCGCATGGAACATCGGTACAATCGCCATCGTGACATCTTTTTCACAGATTCCAAGCGTATCTGTCATGCCAATCGACATGGAATGAAGATAGATGCCGCGATGAGAATAGACCACGCCTTTTGGATTCCCCGTCGTTGCGGATGTATAGCACATGCCAGCAGGCGCATGTTCATCGATATCATCTAAGAGCGGATAGTCAGGACAGCTTCTTCAAGGATCGCTTCATATGAATACACATTTTTTAAAGAGGTTGATGGAATTTCTTTTGAATCGCTCATGATAATGTATGTTTCCACCGTCTGCAGATGTGGCGCTACCGCTTCAATTAGCGGGAGTAAATCTTCGTCCACCAGCAGAATTTTGTCTTCCGCATGATTAATCACATAGGCAATATGCTCTGGTGAAAGCCGGATGTTAATCATATGAATAATCGCTCCGCGGCACGGAATGGCAAAGTAAGCTTCTAAATGCCGGTGATGATTCCAAGCGAATGTGCCGATTTTTTCACCTCGGCTCATACCGAGCTTTTCTAGCGCATGGGCAAGACGGCGCGTACGCTCACCAATTTCTTTATACGTATACCGATGAATGCCTGATAATGTCCGAGAAACGACTTCCTTTTCCGGAAAATACTTTTCTGCTCGCTCAATCATGGAAGTTAGTAGTAACGGTGTGTTCATCATAAACAATCATCCCCTTTTTTATGGTTGGTTTGGAAGAGGCGTGTGAAGATCATGATGTTCGTTAAGCTTTGGCGGCGGATTCATGGCTCTTGGCCGAGCTGTGGTTTGCACTTGCATATCATTCCAAGGTGACTGTGTGATTAAACCGCGGCTTTGGTTATAAGTAGATGACTCCACCTCATAGGTTTCAAGAACAGGAGCGAGGCAGCAGTCCACTCGTTCACTGAACTCCATCCATTCCGCGAATGTTCTGGATAAAAATAATTGGGTCACTGCTTCAAACGCTTCGTTTCCTGGAATCGCACGTTCGAGATGCCAGCGCCCCCATTCCTCATGACCCGCTGCTTGACAAAAATTCTGCCAAAACTTCGGTTCCAGCGCGCCTAAACTCATAAACCGGCCATCTTTTGTTTCGTACAGCCGATAGGAGATGGTACCTCCTTCAAGCCCTTTCACTCCGCGGCCTTCCGGATATTGCAGGTGAGTCGTTAATAAGGAAATCGCTGCATCTGTGATCGCTAAATCTATGTAGCTTCCTGTTCCTGTTTTTGCTTTTTTCACAAGTGCCGCTAATATCGCTTCTGATGCAGCCATGCCTCCTATTAAATCAGCAAAGGTAAGCGAAGGGTGAACAGGGCGATTGTTCTCATCTTTCATTTGTGAAAGTAGACCGCTCAGTGCCATGTAGTTGATGTCATGGCTTCCGAGCTTCGATAATGCGCCCGTTTGGCCATAGCCTGTTAACGAGCAATACACAATACCTGGATGCAGCTTTTGAATCTCTTCATAGCCGAGTCCCAGGCTTTCTAAGACACCTGGCCGAAAGCTTTCAATCACCACATCCGCTTGCTGGATCATTCGTTTGGCCGTCTCTCTATCTGATGGATCTTTGATGTTGAGTGCGACACTTTGTTTGTTTCTATTATTCGCCTGAAATACTTTTCCGCCCGATAACTGACGGGCAGGGTCTCCCTCCGGCCGTTCTATTTTAATGACTTCCGCCCCTAAATCACCGAGGCGGAGCGTCGCAAACGGTCCCGGCAAGTATTGTGTGAAATCAATGACTTTGATTCCTTCTAGCATCATGTATACCAGCCTCCGTTAATATGCAGCACCTGGCCATTTGTATAATTCGAGAGCGGGGACGCTAAATAATAAATGCCTGATGCGGCTTCCTCTGCTGTGCCTCCACGCTGTTGAGGAATGGAATGCTCAAACATTTTTCTCACTTTTTCTGGGATCCCGACAGATACACCATTGACGGTTTCGCCTTTTTCTTTTGATTGGGTTAGTCTTGTATCGATTAACCCGAAGGCGACCGCATTGCAGTTCACGTTAAAGCTTCCCCATTCACGCGCGATCGTTTTCGTTAAACCAATCAGGCCGGCTTTCGCTGATGCATAATTCGCTTGACCAACGTTCCCCATCACACCAGCTACAGACGAAACGTTGACAATCTTTCTGTATTTCACGATCCCATTTTCCATTTCCTGTTTCGCTGCATCACGCATATAAGGACTTGCCGCGCGAATTAGTTTAAATGGGGCGACTAAATGAATATCAAGCATCGCTTGAAATTGTTCATCTGTCATCTTATGAATCATCGAATCCCATGTATAACCTGCATTATTCACTAAAATGTCAACACCGCCAAAAGACTCGGCGGCTTTTTGCATAATGCCTTCAGCGAATCCGTCACTAGTGACATCACCGCAATAGGAAACCGCTTCGCCGCCCATTTGTTTGATTTCTTCCACTGTTTCATGAGCTGGCACTTCATCTTTATCTGAGATCACCAGTTTGGCTCCCTGTTCTGCCATCATGAGAGCGGCTGCCTTTCCCACTCCTCTTCCGGACCCAGTGATAATCGCTACTTGATCTTTCATCATTCTGCCTTCTCCTCCTGTCTAAGCTGAAATTTCCCTTTCAGTTTTACTTCGCCTTCCGTATTTGAGACCGTCAAATCGCCTTTTAATTTCTCTTCATCCGTCCAGTTCCCCTGAATGACCAGTTCTTCGCCGGGATAAGTCATCGCAGAGAACCGCACATTAAATAATTGCAGGTCTTTTTGAACCCCCCACTTTCCAAGCGCTTCTCCGGCCATGCCCATCACCAGCATGCCGTGGGCAATACAGTCTTTTAATCCTGCTTTTTGCGCTAATGGAACGACTGTATGAATCGGGTTAAAGTCGCCGCTTGCTCCGGCATATTTCACCAGCTGCGTATGAGTGATTTTTTCTTTTTTAATCTCCGTCAGCATCTTGACTCCTCCTATCCTATCCTTTTCTTTCAATTACTGTTGAACGCGAGATAAGCACCGTTTTTCCCTCTCGCTGATAGGTGGTTTCCAGCACGATAAATTTCATGTTTTTCCGTTCATTTTGTTTCAGCACTTTGACTTCTGCCTCTAAGTGATCTCCCACATACACCTGCTCAATGTATTCATACTCCTGTTCTCCGTGAAGGACTTGCAGCGCGTTTAATTCAAGCTTTGAAACCAGTGTGTCAAAATCAAACCCGCCCCAAAAGTCAATCACTGTCGCAAAGGTTGGCGGAACAGGAATCGCTTGAAAGCCTTGTGAGCGCGCCGCTTCAAGACTCCTATACACCGGATTAGGATCTCCTATCGCATCCGCTAGTTCCCGGATTTTTGCCGGTTCCACGTGGTAGTGAAAACGGGATAACACCCGCTTTTCATTCGCTGTTTTCATAGTTGCCTCCTCATAATCCCATATTTTTCGCAATGATCGTTTTCATAATTTCGTTTGTTCCTGCGTATATAGCTGCAACAGGTATATCCCTGTATCTTCTTGCAATCTTATATTCTTCCATGTAGCCATAACCGCCATAAAGCTGCAGGCATTCAGCTGCTACATTTTTCGCTATATCGGTCAGCTTCCATTTCGCCATAGAAACCTTTGTGACCACATCTTTTCCTGCCATATGATCGACAATGAGAGAATCTAAAAATGCCCGACCCATCTCGATTTCTGTCGCCATCTCCGCTAGTTTAAACTGAGTATTCTGAAATTTTGAGATCGGCTGGCCGAAAGCTTTTCTTTCTTTCACATAATTAATGGTCATATCAAGCATATCTTCAGCAGCGGTCTGGGCAGCAATCGCCACCATTAATCTCTCTTGTTGAAGTTTCTCCATTAAGAAGCGAAATCCCTGCCCTTCTCCGCCAATTAAATTTTCTGCAGGCACCCGGCAGTCTTCAAAATACAGTTCAGCGGTGTCTTGAGAGTGCAGACCGACTTTGTTTAGTTTTCTTCCGCGCGTAAATCCAGGTGTATCTCTTTCCACCATGATTAAACTGACACCTTTATATTTTGGCTGGGCGTTTGGATCTGTTTTTACGGCGACCAAAATTAAGTCGGATTGAATGCCGTTTGTGATAAATGTTTTTTGGCCGTTTAAGATATATTCATTACCGTCTTTAATAGCCGTCGTTTTGATCCCGGCAAGGTCTGAGCCTGCACCTGGTTCTGTCATAGCGATCGCCGTGATGGTGTCTCCTGTCGTGCACCCCGGAAGCCAGCGCTGTTTTTGATCAGCTGTTCCATAGGCTTCAATATACGGAACGACAATGTCATTATGCAGCCCGACTCCCACTAAACCGCTGCCTATACGCTCTAATTCTTCATTGATCACCACCGCATAGCCGAAATCTGTTTCCATGCCACCATATTTTTCTTCCACTTGCGGACACAGAAACCCTTGCTCTCCAAGCTTCTTCCAAAACTCTCTCGGAATCAAGCGGTTTTCTTCCCATTGTTCAAAATTCGGCTCTGCTTCTTTTTGCAAAAATTTGCGAAACGAGGTCCGAAAGATCTCATGTTCATCAGTTAAGTATGGATGTGACATTTGTTATCCCCCTATCTATTGTGCTTTCTCTTTTCCAATTATTGAAATAAACGAGACACACTGCCAAGGAAAGCCGCCTAGGTTATGCGTCAGCCCGATTTTAGGGTCGTTTAATTGCCGCTCTCCCGCCCGTCCTTGAAATTGCAGATACATTTCATACAGCATGCGGAGACCGCTAGCTCCGATCGGATGACCAAACGATTTTAATCCTCCATCAGGATTGACCGGCAGATCTCCATTTATATCAAACTTTCCGCTCATGACATCCTTCCAGCCTTCTCCCCGTTCTGAGAAACCTAAATCTTCATAGATAATCAATTCGGTAGGTGTAAAGCAATCGTGGACTTCCGCCATATCAATTTCCTGTGCCGGGTTTTTAATCCCCGCTTGACGATAGGCTTCCTCAGCTGCCACAGCATTTTCCCGAATCGAGGTAAAGTCAAAATCTTGCGTAAGCATGCCTTCTCCCGGCCCGACCGCGACAGATAAAGCCTTCACATACATCGGCTGTGCCTGATATTTAGGCGCATCTTCGGAACGGACGATGATGGCGGCCGCCGCGCCGTCTGCTACTCCTGAACAATCGAGCACACCTAAAGGAGATGCGACCATTGGTGACTGCATAATTGCCTCCATTGGAATCTCTTTTTGATACTGCGCTTTTTTATTTTTCGCTCCGTTTACATGGTTCTTCCAAGCGATGCGGGCGAGCACTTTTTTTCCTGTCTCTGCATCGAGCCCATATTTTTTAAAATAGGCAGGAGCGATGAAGGAAAAGGCAGCAGGAGCCGTTAAATTCGGATCTGTTCCATCATTTGCTCCTTCATCAATCACTAGTCCGCTGTAACCGGAATCCTTTAACTTTTCTACCCCAACGACCAGCGCGACATCATAAGCGCCCGCCGCTACCGCGTAACAAGCCTGACGAAAGGCTTCTGAACCTGTCGCACACATATTTTCCACACGTGTGACGGGAATATAGTTTGTTTTCAGCGGACTGGACAGTGTGAATCCGGCATAACCAGAATCCATCGTGCCTATCCATGCCGCATCAACATCAGATTGTTCAATGCCAGCATCCTTCAGCGCTTCATAAGCGGCTTCAATGACGAGGTCATCGGTTGATTTATCCCAATGTTCTCCAAACCTGGTGCATCCCATGCCAATCACAGCGACCTGATCTGATATGCTTTTAGACATGACCCTGCCCCCTTTTCAGTATGGCTTTCCAATAATAATTCTGTACGCCATCTCTTTCGTACATTCTCCTAAAGCTCCAAGTGACTTCGCTGCCTATTTCGACTTTCTCCTGATCGGCATCCGCCAATTCGGCTAGAATCCGCCCGCCTCCCTCAAAATCAATCACACATAAAATGGTCGGAGATGCTTTTGAAAAAGCCAAATAGTCTATTGTGAATGTCGCAATATAACCGCGCTTCCCTCTGAAAGAATAAGGCTCCATTCCATCTAAGGAGTGACAAGTTATACAAACTCTTTGGGCTGGCAGATACGGTGTCTCGCATGAAAGGCATTTGCTTCCGACAAACGGCAAACTTTGATCATTCGCTCTCCTATATGCAGGTGCTGACAACCGAGGCTGCTGTGGCCTACGCCCTTCTTCAATTGGAAGCAGCTGTTTCCAATTCACATAGTCACTGTAGCTTATCAGTCTTTTTTCGCTCAGCGCTTCTTTGACAGGAGCTGCTGTCATCTTGTCTAGCTCTTTCGTCGTTTTGAACAGCAAGGCATCACAGCCATCCCCTTCATTCACCACTAGAATCCATTCGTTAGAGGCGGCGTTTTCTAAACAAGAGGCAAACATCATAAACGGATGAGCGACGCCTGTATGCCCAATCATCGTTTGAGCGGCTTGGCCTGTGAGCTGTTCGCTCGACAGCTTTAGTGTTTTGGCCGCAAGCGTCTGCATTCTCATCGTCGGACCTGCAATGACGACATGGTGAATATCATTGGGTTCCAGCTTGTGTTCATTCAGTAGTCTTGTCACTGTATGTTCGATCCGTTCTAGAAAAACTGTTTGCTGGAATCGGTCTTCCCATGCTTCTGTAAATGGATGATTCACTGACCTCCATTGAGTCAGCTGTTCGTCCGAATAACTGACACTTCCGACAAGTTCAGCGAGAACCTCTTCTCCTTCTCCAATCACAAAAGATACGGCTCCGTCTCCGGACTCTGCTTCGATCAGGCTGTTTCCTTTGCCAGCCCTCGTGTCAGAAAAAGCAACTAGCGCGTCTTTTCTTTCTGCCTCAGCAAAATTCTTTGCAAGAAGGAATGATTCAGTTGAAGCTCTCATGCTCCCTCCTGAGATATTCGTCCTTACCGAATCTTTCATATTAAGTACTTGTGCCATCGTTACTGCTCCGCTTTTTTCGAAATAGGCCGGAGTCGTTGTCGCCCATTGAATAAGACCAATCGATTCGACTGAAGATTTAACTGCTTTTAAAGAGGCGTTGACAGCCATGGATAGACTGTCTTCATCAAACCCAGCTACCGCCTTTTCACTTGATGTTGCTTTTTTTCCATAGAAACCGGCAGCTTCCTTGGACGATAGACGAAAAAGCGGAATATGCACACCATATGTTTTGATGCCAATCATCGTTTAGCCTCCTACATGATCGTTTTTTGAGAGAATTTATCTCTTAAATGATATTTCAATACTTTTCCTGAAGCATTGCGCGGCAGAGCTTCTGTAAAAAAGAAGACTCTTGGAATTTTATAGCCAGCCAGGTGCTTCCTGCAAAAAGATTGAAGCTCATCTTCCATTACTTGTTCCCCTTGTTTAAGCACCACCACGGCAGCTACCATTTCACCCCATGTTTCATCTGGCACACCTATAGCCGCCGCTTCAAGTACTGCCGGATGTTCGTATAGGACCTGTTCCACTTCAATGGAATAGACGTTTTCACCTCCGGAAATGATCATGTCTTTCTTCCGGTCCACTAAAGTAATATAGCCATCTTCATCTCTTGTCGCTAAATCCCCTGTATGGAGCCAGCCTCCTTGCAATGCTTTTTTCGTTTCGTCAGGTTTTTTATAGTACTCTTTCATAATGGTTTCGCCGCGCAGCACTAATTCCCCAACGGCATGATCCGGTGCATCTTCCATCAGTTCGTTTATTACTCGGGCCTCTGTTAAAGCAAAGGCTTTCCCCCCGCTCCCCATTTTCGTTTGATGCTCATGAGGCAGCAGAAGAATGCCTCCAGGACCTGCTTCAGTGAGTCCGCACAAATTGTAAAACTTGTCAGTCTGAAACATTTCCATGCTTTTTCTAATAAGTTCTGGAGCCATTGGGGCAGCTCCGTAAGCACAGCGCTCAACCGAGGATAATTCGTAATTTTTCGGAACTTGCAGCAGGAAATTATACATCGCCGGAACACCAAAAAACAAAGTGATCCGATGCTTTTCAATCGCTTCTAGCGTGGTAACGGGCTCAAATTCCCGGTGAATCACATGGGTCGCCCCAAGATAGATCCCTGTAATTAAGAACAAATTCAGCTGAGCAGAATGAAACAGCGGAGCCAGGTGAAGGAGACGATCCTCGGCATGCATCCGAAGTCCGACAGCTATCGCCATATTCACATTCAGAATTCGCCTGTGATCAAACAGCGCCCCTTTTGGCCGGCCAGTCGTGCCTGATGTGTATAATATTTCTAGATCATCTTCCCAAGTAACCGTCACTTTCGGCTCTTTCAATTGTCCGCTTAATAAACTGGTGATCGACCGCTCTCCCTCGCTTTCCCAGCCATTAACAATCAAATAACGGACGGAATCAATTCCCACACTAGCTTCTTTCGCTATCTCTCTAAACTCTTCATCATAGATAACGGCTGAACTGTCTGACTGCCCTAAGATATAATGGACTTCAGAGGCGACCAGACGAAAATTAATAGGAACGATCACGGCGCCTATTTTCGCTGCGGCATAAAAAGCGATAACGAACTGATCAGAGTTTTTCATAAGCAAGGCTACTTTTTCGCCTTTACTAATGCCAAGCTGCAATAACCCATTCGCTAAGCTATTAACTTCATCATTCAGCTCTTTATACGTATACATTTTTTGATCGCAATAGATGGCGGGCTTTTCTCCAATCCGACGGGAATTAAGAGACAGGTAGTATCCAATATTCATATGATCCTCTCCTTTTGCTTGGCATGATAAACGCACGATGAAACTTGCTAACCTTTATGCAGTATACATTGCAAGAACCATGCCATTTTAAAAGCCTTGCACGAGTAGACTATTTAAAAATAAATTTAAAAAAAGTGTCCATATACCGGACACTTTTTGCCTTACACATTCAGTTTTTTCATTTTTTCGTACAATGAGGACCGGCTGATCCCTAATAATTCAGCAGCTTTGGACTTATTTCCATTGGTTTGAACTAGGGCTTCCGCAATCGCTTGCTTTTCAGCAGTCTCCATTAAATCTCCTGACTGCTTAGAATCCGCTCTGGTTTCGTTTCTCAGCGACTGAATCATATATTCAGGCAAATCTTCTTTTTGGATCATCCCATGCTCAGCAAACGTCATGGCCCGCTCAATCACATTGCGAAGCTCGCGAATATTTCCAGGCCAGTGAAAAGCGATCATATGAGATAAGGCGTCAGGTTCAATCCCAGTAATACTCGTTCCAAGAATCCCATTTAACTCTTCCATAAAATGCCGGCTTAGCAGCAAAATATCATTGACCCTTTCTCTAAGCGACGGAATTTGAAATGAAATCACATTTAAACGGTAATAAAGGTCTTCCCGAAACTTCCCTTCGGATACTAATTTCTCTAATGGCTGATTGGTAGCCGCTATAAACCGAACGTCCACATGAATCCTTTTTGTGCCGCCGATCCGGTAAAATTCTTTATCCTGCAGCACTCGAAGCATTTTTGCCTGGAGCGGCAGCGACATGTCTCCAATCTCGTCTAAAAACAGCGTGCCTCCGTTCGCTAAATCAAATTTACCGATTTTCCCTTTTTGGTTTGCACCTGTAAATGCGCCTTCTTCATATCCGAAAAACTCGGACTCTAACAAGTGTTCAGGGATAGCCGCGCAGTTTACAGTAATAAATGGCTTGTCTTTTCTGGCACTGCTCGAATGAATGGCATGGGCAAATAGCTCTTTCCCCGTTCCGCTTTCGCCTCTGATCAGAACCGTCGATAAACCTTTCGCGGCTTTTTGAGCACTGCGCTTCATACGGATAATCTTTTCATCTTCTGAAATGATATGATCCCAGGTGTACCTGGCTGACTCCGTTTTTTTGAGCTGGTTTTTATAATAGTTCATTTGATTTTCTGTCGCTTCTAGCTTTTTGAATACCTGCCGAACTTCATACAGCTGTCTAAAAATTACTTTGCCAATAGCACCAATGATCCGGTTATTCTCTATCACTGGTATTCGATTAACCGCAAACTTGATTCCCTTTAATTCGGCAAACTCACTAAATTCAGCGATTCCGCCTTCTAGTACAGACATCAGCTGCAGCTCTGGGAAGATGTCATGAACAAAACGGCCAATCACTTCATCGTTCGAGACAGAAAATAAATCACAGAGCGATGGACTGGCAATTAATATGCGGCCTTTTTCATCCGTCATCACAATACCATCGTACGCATGGTTGATGGCAGTTTCGAGCTGACGTTTTAGGCGCTTTACCACCTGCAGCTCTTCAGCCACACGTTCCCCTTCTGATACTTCCTGCAAAATGGCAATAAACCCCATCCCTCCACTTCTGGTATGATAGGTTGAATAACGGACAAACATTTCCCCTAAGTTCGTTGGCATACGCTTCCACGAGCCATCATCTGCATCTGGAAAGAGATCATAAAATGAGACGGCTGTCAGATCGTCATTTGTTAAACCAAACATCTGCAGAAAGCGGCTGTTCGCAAAATGAATGTTTCCTTGATCATCTGCTAAGACAGCACCGAGTTTCGATGTATCTAGAATTGTATCCAGCTGGTCTTTTAGTGAATACGTTTCACTAAACAAGGCAGTGACGACATCTGCTTTTGTAATGAGGCCAACTGGTTCATTTCCGTCATTAGTGACAACCCCTGTGCCGACTTCACTGCAGCGCACGAGGTCAATAACCTTCTCATATGGAGTATCTAACGGCAAAGAGACCGGCGCTGTCTTAATATAGGGCATGATATTCGAATCAAGAGATAATTCCTTTTGAATCATGTGATAGAGTGACGTTCGGGTAAACACACCGATAAGTTTATTCTCTCGATCCGTAACAGGAACTGCATTCCATTTATATTTAAGCATGATAGAGGCTGCCTGTTTGAAAGTTGACTGGTCGGTGAGCCGCTCTTGTAATGAAGTCATGACGTTCTTTAATTCCAAATCCATCATTCCCTTCGGCCGGTTATTTAAAAAGGAACCTGTCAAAAACCAGGTTCCTTATCATCTGTTATTCAATTCACACGAAGCTAATATCGTCTTTTTTTAATTAGACGAACTTCAAAAGGGATTAGTTAACAAACTTACCTGCTTTCCCTTTCGCTTCCCAATAATCATTGCGCAGATGAATCTTTTGAATTTTTCCTGATGCTGTCTTTGGCAATTCCTCAACGAAAGTCACACCTGTCACAGCTTTAAAATGCGCAAGATTTTCTCTTGAAAAAGCGATTAATTCCTGTTCTGTCAGTTCAGCATTTGACCGTTTCACGATAAAGGCATGAGGTGTTTCTCCCCATTTTTCATGAGGAACGGCGATGACCGCTGCTTCTAACACTGCAGGATGATCATAAAGAACGCCCTCTACTTCAATAGAAGAAATATTTTCTCCTCCACTGATAATGATGTCTTTTTTGCGGTCGACAATATCTATGTTGCCGTGAATATCAACTGTCGCCATATCTCCTGTATGCAGCCAGCCGTTTTGAATCGCCTGCATGGTTGCCTCTTCATTTTTCCAATAGCCTTTCATGACTCCATTGCTTCGGGTCACAACTTCCCCGATCGCCTGGCCATCATGCGGTATTTCCTCGCCATGCTCATTGACCACTTTCACTTCGCAGCCGATCATCGCATGACCTGCTTTCGCTTTCATACGATATTGGTCTTTAAGCGGTTCATTTAAGAACTGTGACCGTACAGGAGAATATAAGCTCAGTGGTGAAGATTCCGTCATGCCATAAACTTGAATGAATTCCCAGCCGAGTTCTTTTTCCACGCGCGCGACGAATGATGGCGGCGGAGCAGATCCCGCAATGACCACCCGCATATTTTTTTCGAGTTCCGGAACCGCTTCCTCATAATATTGCAGCAGGCAGTTTAGCACAGTCGGAGCCATGTGCATGACAGTGCCTTTATATTTATTGACTGCCGCAAAAATTGAAGCCGCATCCGCTTTTCGCAGGCATACATGCGTTGCGCCATTAGCTGTGTAGTAAAAAGGCGCACCCCATCCGTTGACATGAAACATTGGCAATACATGAATATACGTATCTCTGTCAGATACTCTTAAGGAATGCATCGTGGATAAGGCATGAATGTAATTATTGCGGTGCGTCAGCATAACGCCTTTCGGATTGCCCGTCGTTCCACTTGTGTATAAAAGACTGGCTACATCGTTTTCATCGAGTTCTGTTCGATCGAAAGCGGTTTCATCATAACGGCTTAGCCAAGCATCATAATCTAGCTCCTGCGTGTTAGACTCTTTATAATGAACGATTATTTGCTCTATCGTCGTCAGCTGATCCTTCACCGCTTCAACTAGCGGGTACAATTCTTGATCAACAAACAGTATTTTAGACTCGCTGTGATTTAAAATGAATAAATAATCATCCGGTTTTAAACGGATATTGAGTGGAACCATCACTGCGCCTACTTGATATACCCCGTAGAAGCCCTCCAGCATCTCTAGTGTATTCGGCGCTAAGTAAGCAATACGGTCTCCTTTTTGCACGCCTAAATCAGCCAGTCCCCTTGATAGCTGATTCACTCGTCCATTTAACTCTTTATATGTATACGATCGGTCTTCGGCAATGACTCCTGTTTTATCCCCGTAATACGTCACTGCTCGGTCTAGAAATTGTGTTAATACTAATGGCACATTCATAATCCATCCCCCTAGATGTATAAAATGTTTAAAAAATTCTAACAAATTAATAGTATCATGCTTGTCAGCAAACGTTCAATAATATTTTCAAAATATTACAGTTATTTCTTGTTAGCAAAGTTTGCCTTTAAAAATAAAAAAGAACCGCTATTTTACAATACTTACCTTTCATTGTAAAAGCGGTTCCCTTGATGTTAAAAATATGAATCTATTACTTAAAGAAGTCGCTATTTCAGACTAATTGTTCTTTTTCTTCTTTAGCAAACTCGACTTCAAAGCCCATTTCTTCTATCATGCGGTGATCGGCTGTTGTTTCTTGTCCAGCTGTTGTTAAATAATCTCCTACGAAAATAGAGTTTGCCGCATAAAGGCCTAATGGCTGCAAGGAACCTAGGTTGACTTCCCGGCCTCCTGAAATACGGATTTCTTTCGTCGGGTTGATGAAACGGAATAAGCTAAGCACTTTCAGGCAATATCTAGGATTCAATTCGTCTGTGCCTTCAAGCGGTGTTCCGTCAATCGCATGCAGGAAGTTCACTGGGATCGAATCAGCATCTAGCGCTTTAAGGCTTCTTGCCATTGCCACTACGTCTTCTTTTTGTTCTCTCATGCCGATAATGACACCTGAACATGGGGACATCCCTTGTGTTTTCGCTAATTTTACTGTTTCAACGCGGTCATCATATGTATGAGACGTGGTAATTTCCTTATGGTGGCTGGCGGATGTATTGATATTATGATTGTAGCGGTCTACGCCTGCTTCTTTTAATTTCTCTGCTTGTTCTGGCTTTAATAGCCCTAGGCAGGCACATACTTTTAAATTATATTTCTCTTTAATTTCTTTTACAGCTTCCGTTACGTTTTCCACTTCTTTATTGCTTGGTCCGCGGCCGCTTGCCACGATACAGTATGTACCAGCTTGCAGGTCATGCGCTTGTTTAGCGCCTTTAACGATTGAATCCTTGTCCATCATGCGGTACTTTTCAATCGGTGCCGATGAGCGAGTGGATTGTGAACAATAACCGCAGTTCTCCGGACAAATCCCTGATTTTGTGTTGATGATCATATTTAACTTTACTTTGTTCCCGTAATAATGGCTTCTTACTTTGTACGCCGAGTTTAAAAGTTCGAGCAGCTCAGAATCCGGACACTCTAAAACGGCTAATGCTTCCGCATCTGTTAACTCTTGTCCATTTAATACTTTTTCTGCGTAATCATTCCACTGTTGCATCTCTATCTCCCCTTTTTCCTCATTCATCATAATTGCTATAAATTAACTCTCTATTTAAGAATAAAAGAAAAAGGGTTTTTAAGTCAACTTAATTTTTATTTAAGTTAACCTAAAAGGCAGATTGCATTGTTTTGCCAGCAAGTAATAATTGACAGGTTCATCTGCCTGTTTAATCAGCTTTACAGCGGCATATCCCTCGCTAAATAAATGAGTAAAAATATGTCTAAAGTTATGTTTCCAGTCTAGTGCGGCGGCAGTGTCAGCCTGTCTAATTTCCTGAAAATTCTTCGGCACTGGGACTAGCCATTTATCTGGATATCCTTCAACATTCACATTTGTCATCATTGGCAGACCTTCCGCAGTTAATTGATATTTTGCGGCCATTTTCGCTCCTTCTTCGTTCCACGTGTTGGGTTCGTCTAAATAGTCTTCAAGAATATACCACTCAATTTTGAAGCGGTCGGTAGGCATGCCTTCACTGAAACTATCAGGCATATCCCCATAACAATCCGGAATATAATGGCGGCAAATGCCTTTTAATTTTGTTAGATTTAAATAGCCATTCACACTTTCTAACGGATCATAAGTCCAGGTGACTAAATCATAGCCGAGGGATGCCGCTTCTTCTCTTTGGGTCTTTTTGAGTGCATCACCAATGCCTTGCTTTTGATAGTCAGGATGAATGCCTAAGTTATGAGAGCAAAGGTAAGACCGGCCGTTTGCAAACCCGGGAAAGCTATAGCTTAGGCCGATCAAATCGCTGCCGTGAAAGGCTCCGAAAGCCAATCCGCCGTTTTGATGGGCAATCATCGTCTGGTTCTCAGGAACAGGCTCAATTCCCCAGATCAGCCTTTCCAAGTCAGCCATTTTTTTAAAATCATCATATGTTTGAAACAGTCGAATATCATATGAAATGGACATGCACAATTCCTCGTTTCTTTTAGAATTCTTATCTATTATATTCGTTGACCGGCAGATTAAAAAGTCTCTAGTTCTCACACGTATCATTTGGTTGTGAAAGTTTGAACTCCTTATGTTTTTAAGGTATACTCATTTTAGTTTTTACTAGGAAGTTGTTTGTCTCAACCGGGACAATAGGAGGACGTTACGTTGAAGAAAACACATGTATTATTCTCTTTACTGCTTTTGGCAGTTTTTACGCTGTCAGGGTGTCAAAGTGCTGAACAGGAAGGCCGCTTTTTCCATGACTATCTTGTCAATCCGTTCGTGGAATTAATTCATTCACTAGGCGAACTGTTCGGAAACTATGGGTTTGCTATTATTGCTATTACATTAGTTGTGCGTTTGCTTTTATTGCCTTTCATGCTGAACACGATGAAAAAACAGCAGGTCATGCGTGAAAAAATGGAAGTCGTAAAGCCCGAAATGGAAAAAATTCAAAAGCGTTTGAAAGAAGCGAAGACGGCTGAAGATAAACAAAAGATTCAGCAGGAAATGATGATGCTGTATCAGCAGCATAATATTAATCCTCTTGCCATGGGCTGTCTCCCTATTCTTTTGCAAATGCCGATTTGGATGGGCTTGTACTATGCGATCCGTATTTCTGAAGACATCCAAACACATGAATTTCTTTGGTTTAAACTTGGACAGCCAGACATCGCCATGGCGATCATCGCTGGCATCATGTATTACTTCCAATTTAAAGTCTCTATGATGAATGTGTCGGAACAGCAGCAACAGCAAATGAAAATTCTCGGATTGCTTTCACCAGTAATGATTCTTATCTTTTCATTAACGGCTCCTGCCGCGCTGCCATTGTACTGGGGCGTCAGCGGTTTGTTCCTCATAGGACAAACCTGGTTAAGCAAGAAATATTATTCTAGCCACCCCGTAACAGAAAATGGAAAATAACGTGACTAAGACCTCTGATTTAATCAGAGGTCTTTTTTGATTCATATACTTCTTTTAAAAATCTCGTCATAGGCAGCGGTTTGCTTCTGAAGAATCGCGGAGATGAAACATATAATTCTTCCATCGCGCGAGACACCCCTACATAAAGAAGCCTTCTTTCTTCTTCGATAGCCTCAGCGATTTTCGCTTTTTTGTTTTGTTGATCACTCATTCGATCTTCAGCCGCTTCAAGTGAAGAGTTATGAGGAATGATGCCGTCACTTGTTCCAATGAGGAATACACAAGGAAACTCAAGCCCTTTCGCACCATGAACGGTAGTTAATCGGATCGCATCCTCTTGGTCAATATGGTTTTTCAGGCCATTTTCCTGTTGCTTTTTGATGATCCGGTCAATAAATGCTAAGTATTTCGCAGAATCTTTAAATGGTTTGGCAGAATCATATAATTCATCCAGCGTTTCTTGCACCAGTTCCTTTTGCAGCGTAAATGTTTTTCGGTGATTATCCTGCAAATACTTGTCATACCCGTCGTTTCCTTCACGGATCTTCCGAATAGCTTCAGCAGGCGACAAGTGTTTCAAAGATTGAATAGCGGAAACCTTCTCAGCGATCCGCTCCTTTTGATAGGATGGCAGCTTAGACAAATCTAATAAATAAGCGAGTGCCGGTTTTTCCACGCCTCTCATTCGATCGGTAAAGCGCTGATCAATCACTTCATTTAGCACCTTTTCTTTTGATAAGTACAAAGTAGGCAAGATTCCAGCAAGCGCGTCTAAGTCATCTGGGTAAAAAGCCAAGCGCAAGCAATCCAATATCGGTTTGACTAATCCGTTCTCGTAGAAAACTTGTTTCTGACTGTGGAGAATAAAAGGTATGTCCTTCCAAACGAGTTGATCCATCAATGCCCGGGAGACCGCATGAGTCCGGTAAATCACGGCAAAATCCCGATACTTTCTCTTACCGCTTGCAACCTGACTCTGTATCACGTCAAGAATGCACGTAGCTTCTTCTACAGTGGTGTCAGGTCTGAAAAAACGCGGGGCCACTCCTCTTGTATGTACCGCTAACAGTGTTTTGTCATGTCTTTGCTGGTTATGCTTAATGATGTCATTGCCCAATCCGACAATATAAGGATTGGATCGATAATTCGTTATTAAAGTAACGATTTTTGTCCCAGGAAATTCCTTTGGAAAATCTAGTATCAGTCGGTGATGAGATCCCCGAAATTGATAAATCGTCTGATCATCATCCCCAACAGCCATAATGTGTTGTGAAGGCGGGGCTAGCATCTTTAATACTTCATACTGCACAAGGTTGCTGTCTTGAAACTCATCTACGAGTATATATTGAAATCGTTCTTGAAGCTTGCTGCGAATCTCTTCATTTTCCTTCAATAGCTTGTACACTTCATATAAAATATCGTCAAAATCCAATAGATTTCTGCTTTGTTTATACTCTTCGTATCTTTGATAAATCGTCTTTACTTCCTTCTCAACGCTGGATGCGGCCGGCAGATCCTCCGGGCTTTTCATCATATTTTTATAATAAGAAAATTGGGCAAGCAGCGTTTCCACATCGTATTCTTCTTTAAGTGCCATATCTTTTAATATCATTTTGACAGCGACTTGTTTTTGTTTTTCACTGGTTAATAGCTTCATATGCTCATAACCATGCTGATATAAAAGTTTAAGAAATATGGAATGGAATGTGCCGACTGCCATGCTTCTTAGCGAATGTTTCGATACCCCGGGCAATAAGCCTAATCGATCTTTTAATTCTCCTGCTGCTTTTTTTGTAAAAGTTAAAAGTAAGATCCTCTCAGCGCGCACTTTTTGAACCGATAGCAAATATCCGGCTCTAGCAGTCAATACCGATGTTTTTCCGCTGCCAGCACCTGCTAGCACGAGCAAGGGGCCATCTGTTTGCCGAACGGCTTTTACTTGCTGTTCATTTAAATATATATGTTTGTTTTCGAGAGCGCGAAAGTAAAAGGCATCCGCATCACTCTCTTTCACTAATTCTTTTGTCGACTTTGGCTCTGCTAATTTTGCCTTCGGAACCTTTTCCGAAACGACTGGCTGACTAGTCAGGGGGTGTTTTGTCTGCAAAGGCCTCCCTCTTTCTTTAAGAAAATACCTATATAAAATTAACATGAAGAGAATCAATGCGCAATGACACGAAATTTGTCATTAAATCTCTACTTGTTTCACTTGTTTTTTGCACTCTTACTTCGTAAAGTAGAAATAAATATAAAAATAGGAGAAATGACACAGAAAATTAAATTTTCTATTAAACTATGTAATTTAGGAGGAACAACATGCTTAACTTGAGACCGCGAGCGACAGCACCATTACTGGTTAACTTTGGAACCGATTACCAATTTAAAGGCCGATTTTTACATACATTAGAATATAATTATTTTAACAAAAATGATTTTCATCAGCTGGAATCGTTATATGAAAAAATAGCTGATTGTGAAACCGATATGATTTCATTGTTCCAAAGTTATCTGCAGCAGTGCAGTGAACCTCGATCTCTTCCCATTGCTGATCAAGTCATCTCAAACTATATTAAAGGATTCTTTACTAAAGAACGTGATCTTGCCTACGTAAAAGATGCACTATCCTTTTTCTACCTGCTTAGAAACAGCCATTATAACTTAGGCAAGTTAATTGTGATGTTCAATCAGTTTAATTTTTATGTGATTACCAACACCCTTTATTTCCATGGATTAAAGCCAGCCAAATGCATTTCCTATATGCACTCTGTTCAAAAGGCGATCAATATTGATCAGGAACTGCTGGTCGAAAGTTTTTCGGAACGAATGCTCGAACAAGTCATTGAAGAAATTGGCACATTAATGGATGAAACAACTAAGATCATGTTCATTAAAGATTTGGTGCATCTGTTAGATAAACAAAATGCCGAGGTACAGAATTCTTCAGCTGCTACAGAAGAGATGACTGCCTCTGTGAATGAAGTAGCCCGTTCCGCTTCAAAAGTAGCAGATAAAACAAATGAATCAGTCAAGCAAGCACAAGAAAGCCGCCAAGTCATTTCTGATGCGCTCGATGAGATCTTTCGAACAGAAGCGACTTTCTCAGACATTGTGAAAAAGTTCTCGCGGCTGCAATCGAATGTTTCGACCATTGAAGATGTCGTTCGCCTGATTACAGGCATCGCAGATCAAACCAACCTCTTAGCATTAAATGCTTCCATTGAAGCGGCACGCGCTGGCGAACATGGGAAAGGTTTTGCTGTTGTAGCCCAGGAAGTCCGTAAGTTAGCGGAAAATACAGTTGAATCATTGAAAATGGTACAAGAAAATGTCTCAAACCTGAAAGAAGTGTCCAACGATGTGTCTGATTCAATCGGCGGCACAGCTGGCGTCATTCAAAACGCTGCAAAGGAAGCAAAAGATTCCCTTCCGCTTCTCACAAAAATCGTCGAAACGATTAGCGACATTCATGATGATGTCAACGGTACGGCCGCGATCTCAGAAGAGCAAGCAGCAACGATGGATGATATCTCCAGCCAAATGCATCAAATTGCCACCCTAACTGATTATATACGTGAACTTGGAGATGACACAGGCTCAGCCATACACAGCTTAGGTAAACGAATCAATCAGTTTAGAATGAATGTGATTGATAACAACTCTATCGTTTTATCTACTCCTGCTTTATTGATGCTGTCTAAAACAGATCACTATATTTGGAAATGGCGGATCTACAATATGTTTCTCGGGTTAGAAAAAGTTAAGCCTGAAGAAGTCTCCTCTCACATGGATTGCCGCCTTGGCAAATGGTATTATGCACCAGAAACGAAAGAACGGTTCGGTCATTATGACAGCTTTATTCGGCTGGAAGAAGAACATAAAATTGTTCACCGAGAAGCGAAAGAAGCAGCGGCTCATTTCCAGAATGGCAATCGAAACGAGGCCGAAGCTTCCCTTAAAAAACTCGATCAGGCTTCATTGCAAGTGGTCGGATATATTGAAGACATTCTTTCTCAGATTAGACAAGCGCGTTAAACAAGCGGAAGCTAAGGCTTCTGCTTTTTTATTGACTTTTTTCCAGTTAAAGCTAAAGTAGAATTATAGGAAGGGTGTGCAAAATGAAACGGTTAAAAATTATTGCTGCAGGCAAAGTTCAAGGAGTCGCCTTTCGATTTTTCGCCTCCAATCAGGCAAATCAATGGGGGTTAACCGGCTGGGTGCAAAACAAACCAGATGGTACGGTTGAACTCGAAGCCCAAGGTGAAAAAGACACGCTGCACCAATTTCTTGCCTTTCTAGAAAATGGGCCAAGCCCCTCTTCCCGTACGGATGAGCTCGTTCATTATGAAATCGATGTGAAAGAAAACGAACAGCGTTTCTCCGTTCGATCTTAATTATTCAATAAAAGAAATGAAACTATTTGGCGCTTTTTGCGTATAAGAAAGAAACTGATCATTGGAGTGGATACCATGAAACATGCTTTTTCAATTCTGCTTCGCTTGTTTGTAGCTCTTCCGCTTAGCGGCATTATCAGTACCATTGGATACAGCCAGTTAAACCTTCCTTTAGCTGCCGGTATTCTGCTTTTTGCCGTAAGTACAGCAGCGATATTTATGGGGCTCGGCAAATGGGCAGATGTTCGTCTATATAAGAAATTCGGATTGACCCGAAAAGAATATTACTTTATTCAAGACAATATGAAAGAGGCGAAGCAAAAGCTCAACCGGCTCCAAAGCGTTTTTATCCGCCTCAGAAGCATTAGCTCACTTAAGCAAATGCTGGAATTAAATCGTTTAGTCAAACGGATCTATTCCATTGTCAAAAAAGAACCAAAGCGATTCTACGAAGCGGAAAGCTTCTTTTATTCCCATTTGGATTCTGTCGTTGAATTGTCAGAAAAGTATGCCTGGCTCAACAGCCAAAAAATAAAAGATCAGGATGTCAAAAAATCTTTAATAGAAACGAAAGAAACACTGGGCGACCTCACAAAGACTCTTGAAAAAGATTTAAATAAAGTGCTGGCAAAAGATATTGAACATCTCACATTTGAATTGGATGTAGCAAAACATTCTATGAAAAAATTGGACATGCCTATTGATGAGGACGAAAGGAGATTAAAATAACATGAACGAAGAAAAACGAACGACTGTTTTAAATGATGACTTGGCTGGACTTGATGATTTATTATCTAACCCTTTCGATCAACAATTGATGGAAACCAGCATAAACACAACCGAACAATCAACGACCAAGCCAAAACAATTAATTGATGTCCTCCCTGCAGAACATCAGCAAAAGGCTCGGGATTTAGCTAAGCAAATAGATCCTGCTAATCATCAATCCATTATTACTTACGGTACAGCAGCCCAGTCTAAACTCTCTACTTTCTCGCACTCGATGCTTGATCACGTGCAGCAAAAAGACATTGGTGAGATTGGCGATATCTTAAGTGATTTAATGAAAAAGCTTCAGCAAGTGAATCCAGACGAATTGCAGGCAGAAAAGAAAAATATGTTCAGCCGCATGTTCAGCAAAGTGTCGGATTCCATACAGGAAGTTCTTTCGAAATACCAGAAAGTCGGCTCGCAAATAGACCGGATCAGCCTGAAACTCGATCATTCAAAGAAGACACTGATCGGTGACATTCAAATGCTTGAACAGCTATATGAAAAAAATAAAGAATACTTTCAAGCCTTAAATATATTTATAGCGGCAGGCGAACTGAAATTAGAAGAAATTCAAACAGTGACCATCCCTTCCCTGCGTCAAAAAGCGGAGCAGTCAGGCGATCAGATGGATTATCAAGACGTCAATGACATGGTTCAATTTGCGGATCGTCTAGAAAAGCGGCTGCATGATTTAAAACTCAGCAGACAAATTACAATCCAAAGCGCACCGCAAATTCGTATGATTCAAAACATGAACCAGGCCTTAGCAGAAAAAATTCAATCCTCTATTTTGACAGCGATTCCGCTTTGGAAAAACCAAGTTGCGATTGCCTTGACACTTGTGCGTCAGAAAAAAGCAATGGAATCACAAAAACAAGTGTCACAGACGACAAACGATCTGCTGTTAAAAAATGCGGAGCTATTAAAAACGAACACGATTGAAACCGCTAAAGAAAATGAACGGGGCTTAGTCGATGTTGAAACATTAAAGAAAACCCAGTCCAACTTAATTACCACATTGGAAGAAACGCTTCGCATTCAGCAAGAAGGCCGCATGAAACGAAAGCAGGCTGAGCAAGAATTATCTACGATGGAAAATGAATTAAAACAAAAGCTCCTGCATTTGAAATAATGAAAAAAAAGCTGCCATACCTTGATGCTGGCAGCTTTTTCGTTAGTTAATCAATAAACCGTTTTTTAAATTCCGGAGATGGCATCATGCAGCTTTCTGATTTTCCAAACCATTGATAGCGATGTTTAGCAAACCAATCATAGACAGCATCTCTTATAGGAGCCGGAATGACTTTTAAAACAGAGAGAATTCTATAGCCCCCTTTTAAATGCTTGCCTATTTCAAGAGCTGCACTTGATTTCATAAACACTTGATCATTTTTTATCAAAACGACACTATCAAGGTCACGTTTAACGTTGTATTGATGAAGCAGCTTTTGTCCTTTTTCACTCTGCAGCGAGCCAAATTTAAAGTACCCCTCCGGATCTCTCTTCAAAATGAATTGAACGCTTCTCTGACAAAAAAGACAGGTGCCGTCGAATAATATAATGTTCATGAATACCTCCTCCCCTCAACATGATTCTCTCTTAAGACTACCACTTTCTCATCTTTAGATCATACTAAAAAGCACGGCTATGATAGCCGCACTTGTTAGTAGATATTAAGAATCCATCGAATGGACGGTTTTAGAATAAGGCTTCGTTACTCGATCAACGGCAAATCCAGCCAAACCGCCAACCATCGCTGGCAACAGCCAGCCTAAACCAGAAGAATATAAAGGAACCCATGAAATAGCTTGCTGCAGTGCTTCGATTGGATAGCCAAAAGCCTGCATCCCATCATTAATGCTGAATATCGCTGTCATAAGAACAGCTCCCACATACATAAACTTTGAGTTTTCAACAAGCGGGTGAATAAATGCCAGCAATACCAATACGATGGCAAAAGGATAAATCATGACAAGCACCGGAACAGATACTGAAATGATTTGAGTCAACCCTAAATTTGCAATCATAAAACTGACAATCGTCAACAAAGCAACAAAACGTTTATAAGAAACAGCTGGCCAGCGTTCCGTGAAATATTGCGCAGTAGCCGATGTCAGTCCAATACATGTCGTTAAGCAAGCTAGTGCCACGATTGAGCCAAGGAGCCCTTTTCCTGCAGAACCAAACAGCATCTGTGAAGCTTCTGTCAAGATCGCGCCGCCATTCTCAAACTGGCCTGTATGAACAATCTTTGCCCCGATCCAGGCAATGGCTACATATACCGCAGCTAATCCAGCGCCGGCAATAATACCAGTTGTAATTGTGGACTTAACGATCGTAGCTTTATCAGTAACTCCGCGATCAGCGAAAGCTTTAACGACAATAATCCCGAATGCGAGTGCCGCGATTGTATCCATTGTTAAGTAACCTTCAATAAAACCTTTGATGAACGGAGCTTCTGCGTACTTTTCCGTCGGAGCAGCGAGCGGAGCGTCAAACTTTAAAAAGGCCGCTATACATAGTCCAGCAATCGCTAGAAGAAGGGCTGGCGTCAGCCATTGACCAATACGGTCCACTAATTTTGTCGGATTTAAACTTAAGACAAACACCAAAGCAAAAAATACTGTCATAAAGACAAAGAGTGACATTGAACCGGCATTTGCAGTTAAAAACGGCTTTACACCCATTTCATAGGCTACACTGGCCCCCCTTGGAATACCAAAAAATGGCCCAATTGCTAAGTAAATGGTCGCAGCGAAAATCATCCCAAACAGTGGGTGTACTCGGCTGCCAATGGATGTCACTCCATTCGACGCCAGAGCAATCGCCACGACAGCTAGAATCGGCAAACTCACACCTGTAATGACAAAACCTATAATCGCAGGCCAGAAACTCGTTCCTGCTTCCATTCCTAAATACGGCGGGAATATAAGGTTTCCAGCACCAAAAAATAAAGCAAATAACATTAAACCAATAAATACGGTATCTCTTTTCTTCATTAAAAATTCTCCTTTTTCATCTTGTTGCCACAGACATAAAGATACTCGTCCCATTTAGGGACGAGTACCTATTTTACTCGCAGTTGCCCTATCTCCGAATTTCATTCTACTCATTTACTATATAAGTGTCAATAGAATTTTTAGAATTTTTAATATAGAAAGATAATAAAATATTATTTTAAAATATAATATTTTTCCGGTAAAACAGTAAAATTTCAGACTTTTTTAAAAATATTAATTATTCAAAACACATCATAAACTTTTATACAATAACTTTCTCAATAACGGAAACAAGACATCCGACAGTTCATTAATATCCGACACAAAGATGCTGTATTTTCCATAGATGTTTTGAATAATTGACCTCTGAGCTTCATCAATTTCGCCATTGGCTAAAAAGACATTAATGACTTCTATTCCCCATTTCCTTGCAGCAAGTACGGCTTCATGGGTATCGACAATCCCGTTTCTGTCATAATCAAAGGCGGCGGGCTCCCCGTCAGAAAACACTAACAGAAACTTCTGTTTTTCCGCTCTCGCTATGATTCTTTCTGTCACCAATCTGATGGCAAAGCCGTCCCGATTATCTTCTTCCGGCTCTAGCTGCATGATCTCAGGGCCGCTGGCTTGCTGAACAGACGAACGATAGTCAATAACCGTCTGCAGATAATTGGGCTGATTCGTTTCTGAAGCCTCATTCGTGTCCTCCCAGAACCCGATGATCTCATGCGGTACTCTCACAGACTTTAATGCCTCATGAAAAAGAGTGATCCCGAGTTTGGTCTGATCCATCTTATCGAACATAGACGCAGAACAATCGACCAGCAGCGTAAAAGCTGCATCAATTTCTGGCGAAGGCTCTTGTTTTTTATAAAAAAGCCGCGGCTGTTCATCCAAAAAGAAACGCAATAACTTCTTATTAAGTCTGCCAGCTTTTAAATCTTGTCTCGGCTGAATTTTTTTATGCTCAAGCGTTTTCTCAATCATGTTCTTTAACTTCTTTTGTAGAGGAGCCACTATGGCATGGTATTCTCTGTATTTGTCCCGCTCTTCCTGTTTCTGCGGATCAGCTTTCCGGTAGACAGGTACTGCATATCGGTTTTCCTTCCCGTAGACCGATTCTTTTTCCCCGGTCTTTCCTGTGTCTTTTTGCATCTGTTCAGCGAGAAGCTGTTCGAAATCTTTACGGTCAGTTTTCTGCGCCGCCCCTTGAACCATAGCTAATGCCTGATCTCCCGCTTCTCCTTCTCTGACTCCTTCACCAAAAAGATCGGTTTGAGACCCTTGATCCAAATCAAACTGTAAAAAGGACTGAGATAATTCACTCGTTTCTCTGTGCCAAGTCCGAAATTCTTCCTCAAGTATTTCTTCTTCTCCGGTTTTTTCCTGATCGAGGACATCTTGATTAGCTAAAGGGTCTTTTCTGCGCATATCGTCAAACGTATCTCCGCTATCTTCTAATGGTGCAGATAGATCAGGCAGGTGAAAATAAGTATTGAGCATATCCCGCGCCAAGAGTTCTTCTAAGACATCAATTAATTCCAAACAACAGGTAATGGTTTCTTGCGTCGACTTCGTTTCATAGAATCTCATTAGTGTCTGGCGAATAAATGGCATGGCCGCATCAACCGGTTCGTTAATCGAAGGCGCATCCATTAAGTAATCGGCGTTCAGAAGCAAATAAATCGCGTTGAATAAAGAATCCGCCGGCAAACTTTTCATTTGATTAACATTCAGCTGCGTATCAAAATACTTTCTGTAAGTCTCGCGGCGAATCGCAAACATTCGCTTCGTCCCAGGCCGCCTCTCTTTGCAAAGCTCTTCAATTCTGATATCTTCCGCAAGTGTTAATAACTGTCTGGCAAAAGAGGGAATAGCACTCTTATTGGCTTTTTTTACATACTCACCAACCGCGTTTAAATCTGTATGATCATAATTCCCAACCGCACGAAGATAGATATCCGTTTTTAATCCGGCTCTCTCTACTTCGAAGGGACGGTGATCCCAAAAGTGACTGACAAAAATTTGCTCATTTAATTGATCTAAATAAGAATGCGGACCGTACAGCACTTCTATTTCTGAATTCCTTGTTAACGTTTTTGCCAAGTCATTCAGTTCCATTAATAAAAAGGAATTGACGGTTTCATCGTTAAATTGTATAAAACGTTTCATGGATGATCCCTCATTCAAATAAAGTTTCAGCTATATTTCTGACAGCTGCCTGTTCTCTTTCATCTTCTAACTTATCAATGATCGCTCGCTGTATGGCGCGTTTTGCAGGCATATGGACAGCTAAATCACAAGTATCAATCAGTGCACGGATCGATCCTGCTTCTTCAGAAATTTGCCCATTTCTTACTTGTGTAATTAAATCATGAGATAACTGGACAAACCGTTCCATTACCTTTTTATCTGTCAGCAAGCTTTGCTCGGCCAATACTTCCATGAGCGCATTTCCGCTGATGTACGGCACTTCAATGACCACGAATCGGTTTTTCAGCGCTTCATTTAATGGCACCGTTCCAACATAGCCTTCATTAATTGCCGCAATCGTTCCGAATGAAGATTCTGCTTTCACCACTTCTCCAGTAAAAGGATTGGTAATCATCCGGCGATAGTCGAGTACTCCATTTAATATAGGCAGTGTCTCAGGCTTCGCCATATTAATTTCATCTATATAAAGTAAATGTCCGGATTTCATGGCTTTCATCACTGGACCTGGTATGAATTCAATCACATTTTTTCCATTCTGTTCGCTGATGGTTTTATAGCCGAGCATCGCCTCTGCATCAAGATCTACTGAGCAGTTAATGCTGTGCATCGGCTGATTAAATATGGAAGATAATGTTTCTGCCAGCTTCGTTTTTCCTGAACCGGTTGGCCCTTTTAAAAGGACGTTTTTACCGAGCGAAAGCGCGATTATTGCATCTGTAAGAATCGTTTGATCAGATGGTTTATATCCAGCTTTTCCAATTAGCCAGTCTAAAGGATCGTTTGTAAATAATCCCTTTCTATTTTCTATTAATTCTTGGATGGATTCTGGGAGTTCATTTATATTCAAATGGATCGTTCCTCTCTCTATATAAATTGTTTCGTAGAATATTTAAACACACGAGTAGAGGAATGGCAATGAAAAGGACGGTTCGCCAGCTTAATTCACTGCCTTTCTAATGTTAAGCATAAAAAAACTGACTGCCTGTGCAATCAGCTTTCGTAATCGTATATGTACAATCCTCTGCCTAATTTTCGAACCTTGTGATTTTCACGCTCTAATCCAACCATAAATGTCGTCATATTCGCAATTTTCTTTTCACTTTTTTCTTCAATTTGACGTTGCAGATCCACTCCGCGAATCGGTATGTTCTGTTCTTTCAAGATAGAAACGGCGATATCTCTTAATCCATTTAAGCTTTCACTGCGGCGTCCTCTCCGTTTTCGTTTCCCAGGAAAGTCTCCGATCTTTGTCAGCGATACAATTTCTTTGGATGTATCTTTTTTCATAGATTCTTTTTCATCTAATTCTTTAATACGGCGAAAAATCTCTTCTCTTTCGCGGCGAAACTCTTGCATAACTTTCATTTCGGAATCAGCCAGCTGCTCTAGCCGTACCTTTAAAGCGGCTCTTTCATCAAACACTTCTACTCCCCCTATAAATCCATCACAAAGTAATATGTATAAACACGCGCTTTTAAATATACATTGTGACCTAACCTCTATCACTTGTTGATAATAATATCAAAGATAGGATAAAATTACTAGGTGAGTTTTAAAAAATTTTTATAAAAATGGAAATAAATATATATAAAAAAAGCAAGGAGATCCTTGCTTTTTAGCTTTGAAAATATTCTTTATAAAAACCAGATACTTTCCCCTTATTATCTACGACGAAATAAAATTCTTCTGTTTCGTTCTTCACTTCATACTCTTTTCCGGCTGTTAGCGCATTATTGACCATGTATTTTTTAGCATTGGTATGTACGCATGTCACCTTTTTAACAGTTGGCTGGTCTGCCCAAGTTAAATGAATCATATGTATTCTCCTTATCAGATAAATAATTTATAAATAGGAACGATCATTACAAGAGCATTCCTACTTAGACAATCATTACTTTCCATAATCATACCACACCTGGTTTAAGTGTGAAAGTATGTCTGTCTGCTGTTCAACAGTTGCTTGGAAGATACAATTTACATAATATATTTATATAAACGGAATAAAATATATAGTTTAGTTTATTAAAATGATTATTCCTCATACTTTAGATGGAGTTTGCTGTTTACCTCTTTTCATATATTAGATTACCCTGTATAATAACAGAAAATAAAGATAATTCTCTATTTTTATTTTGTTAACACGAACGAATCTCAAAGAGGAGGTATTTTCATGAAAATTATGAGTAATGAAATGCTTGTTGCTGCTTACCGGGATGCCAAAAAACAAGGTCAAGATCGAGATTGGATTCGGATGTTAAAAGATGAAGTTCAAAAAAGAGGATTAAAAACGACATAAACGTCATAAAAGGTGCGCAGCTGCGCACCTTTTTATTATGTTGTTTATTAATTGACAGGATTGATACCATTCATTCTAGGCGGCTGCTGAGATAATATCTGCTGCTGTGCAGGGATTTGCTGTAAAGATGCCTTTACTTGCTGGATTTCTTGCATTTGAGCTGCAGCAGCCGGCTGATAGTATCCTTGCTGGGAAGCGAAATCATACAACCGTTTTTGTCTTGCTTCGTCTGCATTACGCATCTGAATCAATGCTTGACGCAGCTGTTCATTGTCCGTTTGAGAAATAATGGACCCATAGCCGCTTAAAGATGCGTTGAGTGATGATAAGTAATCATTAACCATTTCTTTTTCCTGAAACATGCTGAACCCTCCTTATTGTAAAAATGTTAATAATTTTTGGCATGATTGAATGGACGCCTGTGCATCTTGTTGCAGCATTTGTTTCAATTGAGGATTTTGTGTCTGAGCAGCATATGTTTCCAATTTTGCTGCTGTCGTTTGATGACCACCAATCAAGTGGCGAAGGTTTTGAAGTTCAAGCTGATTTAATGACATGTACGTCTCTCCTTTCGAGTTGAAGCATCAAACTTACTATTGCCTAGTTACTTCAATCGTATCCAGACAAAAAAATCCAGCCCTCATCGGACTGGATTTTTCATCAGTTATTAACCTTCAAGCAATAAATCTTCTGGATTCTCGATTAATTCTTTGACCATTTTCAAGAAGCCAACCGCTTCTTTACCATCGATGATACGGTGATCATAAGATAAAGCTACATACATCATCGGACGGTTTTCCATACGATCTTTATCAATGGCCACTGGACGAGTTTGGATCGTATGCATACCAAGTATCCCGCTTTGCGGTCCATTCAAAATTGGAGTGGATAGAAGTGAACCGAATACACCGCCGTTAGTGATTGTGAAAGAACCGCCTTGCAGATCACCCAGTGCTAATTTATTGTCACGGGCTTTAAGAGCAAGACCTAAAATATCTCCTTCAATTTCAGCGAAGTTTTTGCGGTCGCAATCACGTACAACAGGGACGACTAATCCATCTTCAGTAGATACAGCTACACCGATGTCATAGAATTTCTTTAAGATTACTTCGTTTCCGTCGATTTCAGAATTCACGTACGGATACTTCTTCAGTGCTGCCACAACAGCTTTAGTGAAGAATGACATGAAACCAAGACGAACATCATGATCTTCATAGAACTTGTCTTTTTTGCGTTTACGCAGTTCCATAATGGCTGTCATGTCAATTTCATTGAAAGTTGTCAGCATCGCTGCCGTTTGTTGAACTTCGACTAGGCGCTTAGCAATAGTTTGACGACGGCGGCTCATGCGCTCGCGTACAACTGGCTTTCCATCGTCTTGCTTAGGAGCAGCTGGTTTTGCCTGCTGTTCTTGTTTAGGTGCTGCCTCTTGTTTAGGCTGGCTTGAGAAAGATTCAACATCTTGTTTACGAACGCGTCCCATTGGATCTACAGTCGGAACTTCAGTTAAATCGATGCCTTTTTCACGAGCTAATTTACGCGCTGCAGGGGAAGCGATTGGGCGCTGTTTGCTTTCTTCTTCTTTTGGTGCCGGTGCTTCTTGTTTAGGCTCTTCTTTCTTCGGTTCTTCTTTTGGCGCTTCTGCTTTCGGTTCTGCAGGAGCTTCAGTGCTTCCGTTTCCAGCACCTTCTTCAACAACTGCGATTACTTGTCCAACTTCAACCGTATCACCTTCGCCAGCTTTTAATTCTTTGATCGTACCGGCTTCTTCGGAAATAACTTCAACGTTTACTTTATCCGTTTCAAGCTCAACGATGTATTCCCCTTTTTCAACATAATCTCCCGGTTGTTTTAACCATTGTGCAATGGTTCCTTCTGTAATCGATTCTGCCAACTCTGGTACTTTAATTTCAGCCACTGTTGAATCCTCCTCTATATTCTTCCGTCTCATTTTTACGTATTTATTATAAATTAGTTGATTCTATATGTACAAGCAGGGAGCCGCCGTTCATGACGGCCTTCTGCTTATAGCCAAACTTTAGCTGCGTGTTAATACTGCATTTAGAATTCTTGCTTGTTCTTTTTTATGAACAATCGCGTCTCCCTCAGACGGGCTTGAGCGGCGGCGGCGGCCGACATAACGGACATTCGCCCCTTCAGGTGCCACATCGCGCAAACGCGGTGCAATGTAAGTCCATGCGCCCATATTTTGCGGTTCTTCTTGCAGCCACACTACTTCATTGACATTCGGATATTCTGATAAGATCGAAGTGATATCCTGTTTAGGGAATGGATACAGTTCTTCTACACGAAGTACATGCAGCCAGTCTAAACTTTCCTCTTGCTTATCAATTTGTTCTGCTAAATCAATGGAAACTTTTCCGCTGCACATTACAATGCGTTCCACTTTTTCTTTTTCGCTGCCTGTACGAGTTTCTTGCACAACTGAGTTAAATCCGCCAGTAGTAAACTCGGAAGCTTTTGAAGAAGCGAGCGGATGACGAAGCAAGCTCTTCGGTGTCATGATGACAAGCGGGCGTACCTCTTCTTTCTTTAACACAGAAGCCTGACGACGTAAAATATGGAAGTATTGCGCCGTTGAAGACAAGTTGGCCACTGTCCAGTTGTTTTCAGCCGCACTTTGCAAGAATCTCTCCATGCGGGCACTGGAATGTTCAGGGCCTTGTCCTTCATACCCGTGTGGAAGAAGCATAACTAAACCAGATTTTTGCCCCCATTTTGCACGTCCGGATGATACAAATTGATCAAACATCACTTGTGCCATGTTGGCGAAGTCTCCGAATTGAGCTTCCCAAAGTACTAATGTTTCTGGAGAGAATACGTTGTATCCATATTCATACCCGACAACAGCAGTCTCCGTGAGCGGACTGTTAATGACATCAAATGAAGCCGTTACTCCATCTAAGTTATGCAATGGAATATACTCTTCCCCTGATTTTTCATCATGAAGAACAAGGTTTCGGTGAGCAAACGTTCCACGCTGTGAATCTTGGCCAGTCAGACGAATTGGTGTGCCTTCTTTCAGAATGGAAGCAAAGGCAAGCGTTTCTGCATGGCCCCAATCAACCGCTCCGTCATTTTCAAAGATTGTCTCACGGCGCTTAAGGATTTTTTCAAGCTTTTTAAAAGCATTAAAGCCTTCAGGCCATTGAAGTAATTCACTATTGATTTTTGATAAAACATTCGCATCCATAGCTGTGCCTGATGCAGGAAGTTCATTTTCAACAACCTTAGGAGGATTCATAACGATATCTGGGTTATCATCCTTTTTCGGCACCGTTTCGTATAGATCCTTTAGTTTCTTTTGGTTCTCATCATATAGTTTATTCGCTTCATCTTTCGGCAATACACCGCGTGAATCAAGTTTATCTGCGTACAGTTCACGAACCGTTGGATGCTTCTTGACCATTTGGTACATCGTTGGATTTGTCGTCATTGGCTCGTCCATTTCATTATGGCCGAAACGGCGGTAGCCGATTAAATCAATAACGAAATCCTTCCCAAACTTGCTTCTGTATTCGATCGCCATTTTAGCAGCTGCTAAACATGCTTCTGGATCGTCGGCATTGACATGTACAATTGGCACTTCAAATCCTTTAGCCAAATCCGAAGCATAGCGAGTAGAGCGAGAGTCATAGCTTTCAGTCGTGAAACCAATCATATTATTAGCGATAATATGGATGGATCCGCCGGTCTGATAGCCTTTGATTCTGCTGAAGTTAAATGTTTCACTGACTACACCTTGTCCAGGGAAAGCTGCATCTCCATGGATAAGGAAAGCGATTGCAGAAGCATTATCCTGCTCTGGAACCCCTGCCTTTTGACGATTTTCTTGAGCTGCTCTTGTGTATCCAGTTACAATTGGGCTGACCACTTCCAAGTGACTTGGATTATTAGCCAGTGTAATGCGTGTTGTATTTGATGCATCTTCATCTTTATAATTACGGTCTCCGCCCAGGTGATATTTCACATCTCCTGTCCAGCCGTAAGTCGTCATTTTCATTGACCCTTGCGGCAGCACTTTTTTGCTTGGAGAATGCTGGAACTCGGCAAAGATCATTTCATATGGTTTTCCTAATACATGAGTTAAAACATTTAAACGTCCACGGTGAGCCATTCCAATATTAATTGTTTCAGCACCGTTCATGGCAGAGTAATGAATTAATTCATCTAGTAATGGAACTAGCGTATCCAATCCTTCTATAGAAAAACGTTTTTGACCGACAAATGTTTTGTGAATGAATTTTTCAAACCCTTCTACTTCACATAAACGTTTTAGAAGCTGGACTTTTTCTTCATTAGAGAAGGTCGGATAGTAATTAGTCGATTCAATTTGGCTTCTCAGCCATTTCTTTTCTTCAAGATCGTGTACTTGGGCTAATTCAAAAGCCAGTTTATCAGTGTAAACCTTTTTTAAATGTTGGATTGCATCAAATCCGTTTTTCACATATGAAGGAGCATCCGGACAAATGTACTCAACCGGGATCCCTTTTAAATCTTCTTCTGTCAAATCGTATGAGCTTAATTCAATTCTCCGTGAATCTTTATTGCGGTCATGAAGCGGATTAATGTCAGCAGCTAAATGTCCAAAAATACGGATGCTGTCTGCAAGCTTCACTGCGGAAAATAACTTTCTAAGATCGTCTGGCGAAGCAGCTGCAGCCGCTTGAACGCCTGTTTCAGATTGCCCCTCAACAATCGGTGCTCCCCATTGATCAAACATTTGTTTCAGTTCAGGGTCCACTTGTTCAGGATCTTGTACATATTGTTCATACACTTCCATCACATATCCAAGGTTTGGCCCAAAGAATTTACTCCATGGATTTCCTTGGCCTGTCTGCATCTTCATTCTGAAAAACCTCCAACTAATTTCGCCCATTAATTTTTTACTTTCTGATTAAGTTGCTTTGATTAATTATTCCCAACATAAAGAAATTTTAAATAATATGTAGAATAGAAATAGGATGTTGAAAATAAACCGCTTACACTGATATTTTATCACTGTAAAGCAGCAAGTAAAAGGTTTAAAGCTTAATTTATTAAATTTTTGTGACATTTTTTTAAGTTGAAAAAAGTTTCTGGTAAACAAATCATTCTTACTAAAAAAATTATTCTGATATATCAAAACAAAAATTGTAGTTTTTATGAATGATTTTTGGAAGGTACTTTTTTCATGTACCATCTTACTACTGTTAACTGGAAAAACCAATGTTTTTTTTTATTTTTCATCAATTTTATCCGGCTGTTTCCATTAACCGCTTTTTTTCATGCTTTACGACCGATTTCTTCTGCTTTATTCCTCTTTAGGAGACGGGTAAGTTTATTAAACATTGCCTCCCTGCATGCATAGAATAACAGTAATAATCTGCAAAGGCGGTGGCTTCATGTTTCCATGGAACTTGTTTTCATCTTCATTCCCTTCTTTTGACTTTCAAAAACCTATTAAACCTGAAGATATAGAACAATATATAAAGAAAGTGATGGCTCATTCTGCTAAAAACGAAACTCCCTTTGAAGCCAATCATCCAAAGATGGAACCTGCCAATCACCAGCCAGTGCAGATCATTGAGACCTTTCATTATGTATATATCCGGCTCTCTATCTCGCCTGCTGACTTAAAAGAGTTAAAAGTGAGGCATACGAGCCATAAAATCGTTTTGGAAATGAGCAATCATGAAAATGGCCGGCAAGAGTTTCTGCTGCCTGTAGCTGTTAAACGAAAAGGTGTGCAAACCATTTACCGAAATCACCTATTAGAAATTGCGCTTCCCGTCGCAGATGATCTGGAAGAAACGGAGATCTCGTGGGAAGATCAATCATAATGATTCAGGTTTACTAATTGACAAACGGTGAAATAATAACTAAAACCATTTGGAGGCCAGAATATGTTCTCGTCATTTTCAAAACAATTTATCGATCCAGAAGGCACGTTAGGAAAAATCGCCGGAAAAATCATGTTCTATGAAAACCGCAAGATCAATGAGTGGACACTCGACCTTTTATCCGTGCAAGATGGCGACCGGCTGTTAGAAGTCGGCTATGGCCCCGGCTATGCCATTGAGCTGCTCAGCAGCCGCTTTGAACATCTTCAAATAGATGGCGTGGATATTTCAGAGACCATGAAAAATGAAGCAGAAAGCCATAATAAAGAACTGATTGCGAATGACCGTCTTCATTTATTTGTTGATGATATAGCTGATTTCCACACAGAAAATCAATATGATAAAATATTCACCGTCAACAATTACCCTTTATGGTCCGACCGAAAAAAAGGGCTTCAGAACTTATTTCATATGCTTAAACCCGGCGGCAAAATCGCCATTACTGTCCAGCCGCGCGAAGAAGATGCGGACGAGCAAAAAACCAAGGAAATCGGTCTGATGATTCGTCAGGATCTTGAAGAATGCGGCTTTAGCGGCTGCGCCACTTATTATAAAGATGTACGCCCTGAATTAACTGTCTGTGTCACAGCGGTTAAATAATTGGAGAGAAAGCCCGTTCCCTTATTGCTTCTAGAATTGGGACGGGCTTTCTTATCATCTTTTTTCAACTTAAAATTTTTCAATCTGATGCATTTATTCTGCTTGCACGGTTTGTCCGGCTTTCTTTGGGATGATCTCTCGAATTGCTTCTTGATTGCCCGTATGAAATAATTCTACGATCTTGCTGCCAACTATGACTCCGTCGCAATGTTTCCCAAGCTCTGCTGCTTGTTCGCTTGACGACACACCGAATCCGGCTAAAACAGGTACCGGGCTTAGCTCTTTAATTTTTTTCAAATAGGATGGCACATTCTCTTTAAATGTGGTTCGTGCTCCGGTAATGCCATTGACAGTTACTGCATAAATAAAGCCTTCTGCGTCTTGTGCAATGTTTTTAATCCGGCTCTCGGGACTGGTCAGCGTTACTAATCGAATGAGCGCTAAACTGTGCCTCTTCATGGGATCGCGTATCTCATCCTCTTCTTCGAGTGGGACATCGGGAATGATGGCTCCTGAGATACCGGCTTTTACACAATCTTCGGCAAACCTTTCAAGACCATAGCGATAAACAGGGTTTAAATATGTCATAACGACTAATGGAATCGATACCTCATTCTGAAAACTTGCTAATTCCTTTAATACTTTGTCTAAAGTAACTCCCTGAGCCAATGCACGCTGGCCTGCTTCCTGAATGACAGGGCCGTCCGCCACTGGATCTGAAAAGGGAATCCCGATTTCAACCACGGTCACACCGATTTCTTGGAGGTGAAGAATTTTTTCTTTAAGAGAGGAAAGCCCTCCGTCTCCTGCCATAATATAAGCAACAAATGCTTTTTCGTCTTTTTCTGCAACAGCGGCAAATGCAGACGCTAATTTTTCTTTCGTCATCTTATTCTCCCCCTAACTTTTCTCTAATCGTTTCTACATCTTTATCTCCGCGTCCTGATAAACAAATCACGATCGTTTCATCTTTACTCATTTCACCTGCCAGTTTCGCCGCATAAGCAATCGCATGCGAACTTTCAAGAGCAGGAATGATGCCTTCTGTTTTCGTTAACAGTTTAAAGCCATCAAGTGCTTCTTCATCTGAAATCGCCACGTAATTCACCCGACCGATTTCTTTTAACAAGCTATGTTCAGGACCAACGCCCGGATAATCAAGACCCGCAGAAATCGAATGGGCTTCCTGTATTTGTCCCACTTCATCCTGCAGCAGATACATCTTGCTGCCGTGAATCACTCCGACACTTCCTTTTGTCAATGAAGCCGCATGCTGATCGGTGTCGATTCCGCTTCCGGCAGCTTCTACCCCGTACATTTTCACGCTTTCATCTTCAATAAATGGATAAAACATGCCCATAGCGTTGCTGCCCCCGCCAATGCACGCAACTAGCGCATCGGGAAGATTTCCAGTTTTATCAAACAGCTGTTTTTTCGTTTCATAGCCGATCACACTTTGAAAGTCGCGCACCATTTTAGGAAAAGGATGCGGACCAAGGACAGACCCCATAATATAGTGAGTGTCTTCCACATTTGACACCCAGTAGCGCAGCGCTTCATTCACCGCATCTTTTAACGTGCCGCTGCCCTGGCTCACGCCATAAACTTTGGCCCCTAATAGTTCCATTCGGAATACATTCAGCTTTTGGCGTCTCATGTCCTCTTCACCCATAAAAATGACACACTCCAGATTTAAGAGAGCGCAAACCGTCGCTGTTGCCACACCATGCTGACCGGCGCCTGTTTCAGCGACTACTTTTTCTTTGCCCATTCGAACAGCAAGAAGAGCCTGCCCGATCGTATTGTTAATTTTGTGGGCACCTGTATGGTTTAAATCTTCCCGCTTTAAGTAAATATTCGCCCCGCCCAGCTGCTTCGTTAAATTACGGGCAAAATAAAGCGGATTTTCCCTGCCGACATAATCCGTTAAATATTCATTCAGCTCCTCTAAAAATGCAGGATCTTTCATCGCTTCATCGTAAGCTGTTTCTAATTCAAGAACCGCCTGCATCAATGTTTCCGGTACATACCGTCCTCCAAATGAACCAAAATGTCCTTTGTGGTCTGGTTGAGAATAAGTTATCATAATTGATTAACTCCTTTCGCTGCATTTATAAATGATTGGATTTTTTTCAAATCTTTCTTTCCATTCGTCTCTACTCCGCTTGATACATCGACCGCATACGGGCGGACAATATGTATGGCTTCAGCAATATTTTCTGGATCAAGACCTCCAGCTAAAATGAGGCGGGATCGGTCAAATCTTTCTTTAGATAAACTCTTCCAGTCAAATGTAGTGCCGTTTCCTCCTTTATAAGGACCGGCCGCGCTGTCGATTAAAATATAATCGGCAGGAAATTGCAAAATCTCTTGAAGAGATAAACCTTCTTTATGATTAAAAGCTTTGATCGTCGGCAGCTTTAACTTTTTGGCGTAATCTGCTGACTCTTCTCCATGAAGCTGCACGAAATCAAGCTGTGCTTCTTGAGCAATGGATCTGACAAGGTCAAGGTCTTCATTAACAAACACACCGACCTTTAAGACACCTGTTAGATCCTGATTTATTCTAGCCGCTTCCTCTGCAGTGACCTTCCTTTTACTTTCAGCAAATACGAATCCAAGCGCATCCGCTCCAGCTTCCTGGGCATAAATCGCTGTTTCCTGATCTTGAATTCCGCAAATTTTGACTTTCATCGTGTTCACCTCATAAACGAATTTTCAATTCACTGAAGGTGTGAGCTACGTCCGTGCTTTTCATAAAGGTCTCCCCGACAAGAATTCCTCTTGCACCGGCTCTCGCTACCCTTTCTACCTCTTCTTTCGTCCGAATGCCGCTTTCTGAAATAAAGACGATATCCGGACGGCTATAGGTCTGAATCAGCCGCTCACTTAATGTTAGATCCACTTCAAACGTTTTTAAATTACGATTATTAATTCCAATAATATTGGCTTCTAGTTTCAATGCCCGCTCCATTTCTTCCTCATTATGAACTTCGAGAAGTACTTCGAGATTCAGAGATTTTGCCGCCTGATGTAACTGGGTCAACGCTGGCTGATCCAGTGCAGCGGCAATCAGTAAAACGACATCCGCACCGGCAAGTTTTGCTCGCTTCATTTGAATTTCATCGATGATAAAATCTTTGCAGAGCACCGGTACATTTACCACTTGTTTCACGTTCTCTAAATCTTCCATACTGCCTTTAAAAAACGTTTCGTCCGTCAATACAGAAATGGCGCCTGCACCGCTTCTTTCGTACATCTTCGATTGTTCTTTCGGATCTAAGCCGATATTTATATCCCCTTTTGAAGGAGAAGCTCTTTTAAACTCGGAAATGATGTTCATTTCCTTTGATTCCATAAAAGATTGATACATAGACCTTGATGGCCTCTCATAAAGATCTGTCTGTTCATGGAAGCTTTCTTTTAACAGTGCCACTTCCTCCACTTTCTTTTTCAATATTCTGTCTAATATAGTTTCTGTCATACCGAGATCACTGCTTTCTGCTGTAGTTTAGAGTGGTCAATTAAATAGTGAAGCTTTGATAAAGCGGCGCCGGAATCAATGCTTTCTTTTGCCAGCTGAATCCCCTCAGGAATCGTCTTTGCTTTTCCATTGGCAAATAAGCCAATTCCAGCATTTAAAAGAACCGTGTCACGCGGCGCTCCCTTTTCCCCTTCAAGAATTCGTTTCAGAATCTCCGCATTCTCCTTTGCCTCACCGCCTCGAATGGCTTCTAATTCATAACTAGGCATCCCTGCATCCTCCGGGGTCAGAATGATTTTTTTCGTTTTGCCGTTTTCAAGGAGCATTAAGTGATTTTCTCCTGCGAGCGATGCCTCATCCATAAAGCCTGCCCCGTTGACCACTACTGCCCGCTTTCTTCCCAACCGGTCAAGCACCTTCGCCATCATCTCCAGCATATCGCGGCGATAGATGCCTAGCAGCTGTGTCTCTAGCTGAACTGGATTGGTTAACGGGCCAATTAAGTTAAAAATGGTTGGAATCCTTAAATCCCGCCGCACTTTCATGATCCGTTTCAATTTCGGATGAACCTGCGGGGCAAACAAAAAAGCAATTCCGTTCTCCTCTAGCAGCTGATCTGTCTCTTCCTCTGAATAATTTAACGACAGTCCGAGATGCTCAAGCACATCGGCGCTTCCTGTTTTGCTTGAAACGCTTCGGTTCCCATGCTTTGCGACTTTGACTCCGGCTCCCGCTAACACAAAGGCGGCTGTCGTGCTGATATTAAAGCTTTGGGAGCCATCTCCGCCCGTTCCGCAGTTATCCATGATGCCTGTCAAATTTTTTTTCGAGCCTAACGCATTTTTTCGAAGTACATCAACAAGTGAAGCAATTTCATCCACGGTTTCTCCTTTTGATTTTAAAGCCATTAAAAAGGCGGCAATTTCACTATCCGTTGCATCTTCTTGAAGGATTTCTTCTATGGCACTGGCCATTTCCTGCTCTTCAAGGGGCTGGTGATTAGATAGCTTCAGCAGATATGTTTTCATATTTTTCTCCTTTTTATATTGCTGGAAAAATTGCTTCACAATCGGTGTCCCTGTTTTCGTCCCAATCGATTCAGGGTGAAATTGAAGTCCATACACTGGGTACTCTTTGTGGCGAATTGCCATAATTTCCTCGTCATCAACGGAATGAGCCAGCACTTCAAGCTTTTGAGACAATGTATCTTGATCCACCACAAGCGAGTGATAACGCATCACAGGAATGGCCCCGTTAAAGTCTGCAAAAATACCTTTGCCAGCGTGCTTGATTAATGAGATCTTCCCATGTTTAATTTGTGAGGCTTGAATGATCTTTGTGCCAAACGCTGCAGCGATCGCCTGATGACCAAGACAGATGCCTAGTATCGGAATGCGATGATAGAAGCTTCTAACGACATCGACACATATCCCTGCTTCTTCTGGTGTTCCTGGTCCTGGTGAAAGAACAATTGCTTCCGGTTCAAGTGATTCAATTTCTTCTAAAGTCAGTTCATCGTTTCGCACGACTCGGACGTTTTTTCCGAGCGAGGCGATTTGTTGATATAAGTTATACGTAAAAGAATCGTAGTTATCAATTAATAGAATCATGATTTGACCTCCAATAGCGCTTTGGCTTTATGCATTGTTTCTTCATATTCTTTTTCCGGCACTGAATCATAGACGACACCGGCTCCGGCTTGAACATACGCCACGTCATCTTTTACGATCATTGTCCGGATCGCCAGTGCAAAATCCAGATTTCCATTGGCTGTTATATAGCCGACTGCCCCTGAATAAAGGCCGCGTTTCATTGATTCCAGTTCGTTTATAATTTGCATCGCCCGTATTTTCGGTGCGCCTGATACAGTTCCAGCCGGGAGGCAAGAGGCAAGCGCATCAATAGGATGAATGCCTTCTTTCAACGTACCGCTTACTTCAGATACGATGTGCATGACATGTTTATATTTTTCTATTTGTTTATACTTGGTCAGATGCACTGATCCAATCTCACTCACTTTGCCAATATCATTGCGGCTTAAGTCAACGAGCATCATATGTTCCGCAATTTCCTTCTCATCTGCGAGCAGTTCTGCCGCAAGATTCGCATCTTCCTCCTCCGTCTTGCCTCGAGGACGGGTGCCGGCTATAGGATTTGTCATTACATGCTGCTCGGAGACGGTGATCAAGCTTTCAGGCGACGCACCAAGAACGGTATAGTCAGCAAAGTCGATATAAAACATGTAAGGAGATGGGTTGGATGTCCGAAGCCGTCTGTACAATGTAAATGGGTCACCTTTAAATTCCGCTTTTAACCGCTGGGACAAAACGACTTGAAAGATGTCTCCGCGAACAATATGGTCTTTGGCCTTAAGAACCATTTCACTATATTTGTCTTTATCTGTACTTCCTGTGAAAGTAAGAGCTTCCAGCGGTTCAGGCGCTTTTGCTTTTTGCTCTCTGCTGATCATTTGGGCCATTTCTTCGAGCGTCGCTTCCATTTCTGAGTCCGTTCTGTTTTCAAATAAATCAACCGCTGCAATCGTTACCTTCTGCAATAAGTGATCATAGACAATGAACGTATCATAAAACATGAAGTGAATATCCGGCATGCCGAGTTCATCCGTCAGCGGCTCACCAATGACTTCATCGAGAAACATGACATCATATCCCATATAGCCGACAGCTCCGCCGAAAAACGGGAATGGAAAGGTCATGGATGAATCATGAGGTATCATCGCTTTTAGTGCTTCAAGGCTATGCCCTTCTGTCTGAGCTGATTCGCCTGTCTGAAGGTTCCGATGCTCGATTTCCTTTCCTTTAGCGAGAAACTCTTGAACAGGATTCATCCCAAGAAAGGAGTAACGTCCGCTTTGTTCATGTTTATAGGAGCTTTCAAGTAAAAATCTTTTCTTTCCTGTCAGCTGATGATACAGCATGATCGGTGTTAACATATCGCCTTCAAGCTCTTTCGTTTTATAATTCATCGTTTTTGTCATTTCCACTTTGCTCCACCTCTTTATCATTTTTCGCATAAAAAAACCTCCATAGCTGTGATTAATCACAACTATGGAGGACGGTTTTAGCCGCGGTGCCACCTCACGTTGAAGCATTACGCTTCCACTTATTCAAGCACAGGATTGTCTCCGATGCTCTATCCCTGTAACGGGGGAAACCGGGCGCCCTACTATGATTTCAAGCTGCCTCTCACAAGTCCATTCACGAAGCCTTATCGCACCGGGTCTCACCATTTCCGGCTCTCTGTTACGCATCAGGCAAAGCTACTACTCTTGATCATTGAGTTAAAATATTCATTTAAAAAACACAAAAAGACCCTCATCGCAAAGGACGAGGACCCGTGGTGCCACCTTTATTGATTGTTTTCACAATCCGCTTAGTCTGTATCGAAGCACATAGCTTGAATACAGGTCTTAGATAACGATAAGACAATCGCCAAAGCCTACTGCCTCATCGGGGTTCGGTTTGGAAGCTCGGAAGGCCATTCACTTAAAGATCCGCACCGGTTCGCACCACCCACCGGCTCTCTGAAGCTTTTCTGAAAGCTACTCTTCTTCGTCAACACTTATGATTCGTTCAATTTGTTGTTTTCAATGTTAAAGAATATCAACTTGAAAGTCAACACATTTTTCAAACTATTTATTTTTGAGCCAATTTTCTTATTTAAATGGATTTCTCCATTCCATTAAAAGAGCATAATGATGGGATTCTTCATCTTCAAGGTAATCTTTCAATAGTCCAACAGGCATACGTGCGCTTCGCAGCAAAAAAGTAAGGACAGGGTCTTGAATCGTCCCTGTTATTACTTGATTGACATATTCTTCAGCCGTTAAGTGATCGGCATATTGATGATACCTCGGCATCCTGCCTCCGCCAAGCAGACGGTCCAGTTTTTTGTAAATCACCGTTTGATACATGGCCTGCATCATCTTTTGGGCCAGCCCTAATTTTCGGCTGCCTGGCCGAACACTGATGTCCACTATATATAATGTGTTTCCTTTGGGATCATGATTCTTTATATAACCATTATCTGTGATTTCTTCCCACGTATGAGTATCTCCTGGTGAATAGTTCACAAGAAGGCCTGTCATCGAGCCAACGATCTTTCCTTCTACTTCCACACAAAAAGCCCCTTCCGGGAAGATCGTCACATGATTAAGAAGCTGCTCTTCGTTCCACCACAGCTCCTCAGGAAATGGAGGCGGAAAGCATTCTCTTTGGATGTCGATTAAATCGTGGATGTCAGCTTTCGTATAGTTTCTAATTACAGTCTTTAAAGGCTTGTCACCATCAAAACAATAACATTCACTTAAGTACATTTAATCACTCCTTAGAAAGTGCTCACTTCCAATCGGGATAAAGATCCGTGCGGCGATCGCGCCATGTCGTGACGGACCCTTTTTCACGCACTTTATATAAAAGCTCCAAATCTAAATCCGCCGTAATGATCATGTCATCGTTAATCATGCCTTCTGCTAAAATGCCCGCAGGCGGAAATGGCACATCATTTGGCGTAATAATGGCCGCTTGGCCAAAGTTTACCCGCATTAAATCCACAGTGGGCAGTGAGCCCACAGTTCCCGTCACTACTACATACACTTGGTTTTCTACCGCGCGCGCATGACTAGTATATCTGATCCGGTGAAAGCCGTGACGGTCATCTGTGCAAGTTGGACAGAAAATGACATCCGCTCCCTGCGCTTTTGCCATCCGGACAATTTCAGGGAACTCAATATCATAGCAGGTGAGAATCGCGATTTTCCCTTTTTCTGTATCAAAAATCTGAAACTTCTCTCCTTGCTCCATATTCCAGCCTTCCACTTCCGCCGGGGTAATATGAAGCTTCGCCTGCTGCTCCATGCGGCCATCCGGATAAAACAGGTGGGCCACATTTTGAATGCGATCTCCTTTATTTACTACGTGGGTACCTGCAATGATATGAGCATCGTAGGTTTTCGCCAGACTTTTAAATAACTGCTGGTATTGATCAGTAAAATTCGGAAGATCTGTAATCGTTAGCGCCTTCCCGTTTTCATCTCCGATCGACATGAGCTGCGTTGTGAAAAACTCCGGAAATAAAATAAACTCCGCGTCAAATTCTTTTGCTGCTTTTATATAATGCTCGCACTGTGCGGCGAATTCTTCAAATGATTGAATCGTGTGTAAATGATATTGAATGGCAGATACTCTCATTTTCATAAGTTCAGCCCCCTCTTTCGATGTCTGAATTTAAGAGTAGTAGAAAAGAAAGGAAATTTCAAGAAATCTATCGTTTTTATTGTGACAGTTTTTTGCCGGTAATGGATGAATACACATGATAGGCTCCGACAGACACGCCAATGGTGCCAGCACCCGGAAAGATCGAATCTCCGCACAGCCAAAAGTTCGGCAGTTTCGTGCGGTGGGAAAGGCTGAAGAATAAACTGTTGTTTCTTGATTGGCCAAATCCCCCCACCATCCCGCCAGGTCTTCCGGTATACCTCTCCCATGCTTTCGGCGCCCCACATTCGACTTGTTCGACGGCTTCCTTGAAATCAGGGTAGACTGACAGAATGGCCGCTATCATTTTTTCTTGCATGAATATTTTTCGCTTATCATATTCCTCTTTTGCTTTCCAATAGGATAGATCAATATGAGTCGATACCGTCATCGTTCGATATCCCTCAGGTGCCCGGACACGGTCAGTTCCATTAGATAAACTCATAAATATATGATTCCCCTCTGACATCTCTCCGGATTCTGATGTGCAAATCTGCTGAAAAAGCGGCATATTCATAATGGTATCCGTTTCTTTTAACGTTAGGTAAAGCGTCATCGTTCGCCAGGTTTCTTCGGCTGTTTTTTTCCGGAGCGTATAGCCTAGAGAACGTAAGTCTGTTTCGGATAAGAGATCCGGAAGCACTTGAACAGGCAAGCTGCTGATGACATGATCCGCTCGATAGTCATTTCCGCGATGATCGGTTACCGTCCATTTATTGCCCGTACGAACCATTCTTTCTGCTTTTCTGCCGAGCATCAGAACACCGCCGTTACCTTTCGCATGATCTGCCAATCGGTGGGCCACTTGGTATAACCCGCCTTCCACATAAAAAGCTCCTTCATGATAAATATCTAATGCCAGACAGCCGAGAATACAAGCGCACTGTTCACTCTTCACCTGCATGCTGTCAATTAACTGCCCATCTATAAAATGCTTAAAAGGCGTATTCAGAAGATCAAACTTCTTCAATAAATGCCCAACCGTTTTAGGGAAATAAGGCAAGAGGGTGAGGGATGAGACATTTAGTGAATGCAAAAGTCCTAGCCACTCATTTCTTGTTTGAGGCGGCAGCACTGGCAATTCAACCATTAACGCTCTTACTTTTGCTGCAATTTCATAGAGTTTTTGGTAGAAACGCATGATTTTTTGCTTATGCTCAGGGAACGCACGAACGAGGGATTCCACATGCTCGTTCCGATCTCGATGAAATGTGATCGTTTTATTAGGCAGATGGATGTTCATTACTTCCTCAAGCTTCTGAACTGGCAATTCCTGCATCGGAATATGTAAATGGTTAAAAATTCTTTCGTGAATGCCTCCCTCTTCAAAGCCCATCCCTAATGTCGCCCCGACCGGAAATAAAAACTTTTTCCTAGAGAATTTGCCTGCACATCCGCCCCATTCTCTTGATTGTTCAAGTACGGTTACTTGATGTCCATCATTTGCAAGCATGGCAGCTGCTGTTAATCCCGCAACTCCGCCTCCGATAATGATCATGGATTCTTTCATGCTACTCTACCTTTCCTGGTCATATTCCATTAAACATAATGAAAACAAAGCTGAGATGCAAAAATAAATACGCTTTAATTTGTTTCCTATTAACAAAATACGTTATTTTTTTGTACCTTTACTCCTACTTATTTGGTAATATAAAGAAAAAAGCACATGAGGTGTTAAGTATGACTGTTTTCGTAGCCAGGCAGCCTATTTTTGACAGGCAAGAAAAAGTAGTGGCCTACGAGTTATTGCATCGTTCTACAGCTAGACATACTTCTTTTCATGACATAGATGGAGACCGCGCGACCATAGAAGTTTTACATAATAGTTTTTTAAATATTGGGATCGACCGGATGGCAGAAGGAAAAAGATTATTTGTTAATTTCACAGAAAATCTGCTTCTAATGGACCTGCCGTCATTTCTCCCTAATGAAAAAGTCGTCATTGAGATATTAGAAGATATAGAGGCGTCGGAGGAACTGCTGTATGCTTGCGGCAAATTAAAAGAAAAAGGGTATTTAATCGCACTGGATGATTTTATTCTCCATGATCAAAATGCAGCCTTGCTTCCCTTTACAGATATTATTAAAGTTGATTTTTTATTGACAACACGCAGTCAGCGGCAGGCGATGAAGCAGAGAATCACCCGTACATCCATCAAATGGCTGGCAGAAAAAGTAGAGACACGCGAACAGCACCAAGAAGCACTGGAAGATGGATTCGATTTCTTTCAAGGATTTTTCTTTTCCAAACCCTCAACGATGAGTGCCGATGCCATTCCGCAAACAATCAACAGCCACTTTTTAATTTTAAAAGAAATGGCAGTGACCCAGGCAGATGTGAATAAAATTTCAAGTATCATAGAAAAGGATCTCTCATTATCCTACCAGCTTCTGAAATTGCTGAATAAAGTTGCCTATAAGCGAAGAGGCAAAATAAAAACCATCCATCAAGCGGTCATGATGATCGGATTAGACGAGCTAAAAAAATGGATTTCTTTTATTCTTTTAAATGACACCGGTCCAAAATGCACAAAAGAAATCATTCGCACATCATTAATCAGAGCAAGAACGCTCGAGGAAATCGCTAAACTGTGCAATCAGAAGCAACAGTCCGCTCATTATTTTATGACAGGCATGTTTTCCATGATTCATGCATTAATCGCCCGTCCTTTAGAAGAAATACTAGCAGAACTTCCCATTGATACAGAAGTCAAAAATGGCTTGCTCTCTTCTGAAAGCATCCTTTATCGAACACTTGATGTTATAAAGCTGGTCGAACGAGGCAACTGGCAGCAGGCGGTGACGAATTGTGTCCATGTCGGCATTAACCCCAACGCCTTTTTTGCTTGCTATCATGAAGCCATTCGCTGGAGCGATCAGATATTACGAAAAGAAACGAGCAAGGAATTATCCTAAGCTCGTTTTTTCTTTCCTATTAAGTTTAGAAACAATGATAAAAGCGATCAAAGACAGTAAGATTGGCAGCACAACGGTATGCATGCCAAACGCATTCGGGTAATAGGAATGCAGAATAATATATGAAAGCATTCCTGTGACCATTGAAGCAATTGCCCCGCTTCCGTTTGCTTGTTTCCAATATAAACCAAGAACAACCGGCCAAATAAATACCGCTTCGAGGCCGCCGAAAGAAAAGAGATTGAGCCAAATAATTAAGTTTGGCGGATTGAGTGCAATGATAAACACAGCCGCACCAATAACCGCCGTGATCCATAGACTCATCTGGCGAATTTTCTGCTCCGGCGCTTTTGGATTGATAAAATGCAAGTACACATCTTTAATAATCGCGGAAGATACGAGGAGCAGCAAGGAATCTACTGTTGACATAATCGCTGCCATTGGCGCCGCCAGTACAATTCCTGCCAGCCAATCCGGCATAATCGTCATGGCAAGAGTCGGCATCACCTTATCTCCTACTTCAATTCCTGGCACAATCGCCCTCGCCATCACTCCAACCAAGTGCATGCCAAGCATGATGACTCCCACAACCACCGTCCCAATGATAAGAGCCCGGTGCATCGCTTTCGAATCCTTATAGCTCATTGCTCTCACCGCTACTTGAGGCAAACCAACTACTCCAACACCTACAAGAATCCAGAAAGAAGAAATATATAAAGGCGTTAAACTTCTGTCATGACCGTAAGGAGATAAAAGATTTGGATTTTCTTCTCCGAGCTTTGTCATGATATTTTCCATACCGCCTCCTGCTTTTAAAGCAGCGAACAGCAAAATGAACGTACCAGTCACCATGATCAGTCCCTGCACCATATCCGTAATCGCTACCGCACGGAACCCTCCGATCAGCACATAAAAAATGACAGACACCGCAAAAATGATCAAAGCCGTCGTATAGGATAATCCGGTGATAGACTCCACGAGCCTAGCTCCGCCGATCCACTGTGCCGTCATCGCAGAAAATAAGAAAATAATAATGCTCAATACAGCGAGTATGACGACCCATTGGTTTTGATAGCGGGCATAGAGAAAATCAACAAGAGTGACAGCTTTGTATTTCCTAGCCATGATGGCAAATTTCTTCCCAAGAATCATCAGGACGAAGTATCCGGTAGCCACCTGGCTCATGGCCAAGAGAACCCAGGCAAGCCCGTATTGGTACGCCGCACCAGGCCCGCTTAGAAAGCTTGATGCACTCCCATAAGTCGCAGCCATCGTCATCGCAAGAATAAAGCCCCCGAGCTCACGGCTGCCAAGGAAGTATTCCTGCACGAACACGTTAGAACTTTTCACAAATTTACTTGAATACAGACCAATCATAAAAATTAAAACTAAAAATATAAGGAGTGGCGCTACAACTGAAAGATTCACTCGTCATCTGCCTCCTCTTCAAAAGGCACTTCAGTAAAAAATACTTTCACAGCGAGATAAACCAGTCCCACCATGAGAACAAAACCAACAATGCAGCTGTAAAAAAACCAGGCAGGCATTCCCCATACATAACTGTATTCTTCAACAGGGTCACTGCCAAGCCCGTACGCAAAGCCAAACCACCAAACGAAATTGATCAGCACTAAACCCACACCGATCCACGCTTCACGTTTAGCAATTTTAAATCGTTCATCTTTTACTTCATTCACGAATTTCCGTCCTTTCCTAAAAATATACCGCAAAAATAATTGTGTTATTTTTACCATACGATAAGGAAGGACAGGTTGCAATCATTGATTTTATCTACCAAGCGATTGACCGGCATAGTTATGAACGAATGATGCAATGAGAGGATTGATTTGTTCGTAAGATTTAGTTGGCAGCTGATGATTGGCTTCATTAATAAAATGAATGCTTGACTGCGGAATCTGTTTATAATAAATGCTGTGATGATTAATTTGCTTTGCCCGGTCACTATAGATTAACATGAGCGGCGTTTGCCAGCTTTTCAAGTCATTCGTGATGTTAAACGCCAAAGAAAGCTGGTAAAAGTTCTGCCACACTCGTCGGTCAGCTCTCATCATTTGTTGATACATGATATCCTTTTCCACGTCATTTGAAAAATGACTAGAAGAGATCAGACGTGCCAGTGCAGCAGGAGCCACTTTCACCAGCTGAATGCCTATTCGGTGCTCCCATTTAAGCGCAGTTGTTCCCACTTTGGGAAAGCCGCCGGATAATAAGACACCGCTCACTCTCTCTGGATATGTTAAAGCATATTGCTGCACAACTGTTCCTCCCGAAGAATAGCCGAATAAGAAAACCTTCTCCTCACCTAGATGTTTTTGCACAATGTCGATGTCTTCAATAAAACTATTTAAGCTTGTGCCAAGGGATGAATTGCTTTTGCCGTGGCCGTTTAAATCCATTTGAACAATGGTCATTTCTTCTTGGAGTTCCAGCTGGTATTTAAAGACATACCCGCTCATTCCAGGGGGATGGATAAAGATCACAACCGGGCCCGTTCCCGTTTTCTCATAATAGATCTTCTTGCCTCGTTCCTCTGCGTAAGGCATAGTCTTCACACCTTTTTTGGTCTAGTATCAGCCTGCATAGCTGAAAACATACGAACGATCAGACCACAGGAAAAAAGCTCCGGCATTAACCGAAGCTTTTATTTTTAATTTTTTTTTGGACACCGTTTGAATCAATTTCGAGCTGCAGCACATCGCAATCATCAAAACGTTCTTGTAAACACTCAGCGATTACCTGCGCTTTTCCTTTTGGCGTAAAAGTTAAGATCGTGGGACCCGCTCCGCTGATCACGGTCGCAAAAGCACCCGTTTCTTTTGCCAGGACTCTCGCATCTTCAAACTCTTTAATTAAATGAGCGCGGTACTGCTCATGAAACACATCACGTTCCATCATTTCGCCCGCTAAAGAATAATTCTCCGTCGCAAGCGCTGCGATTAATACATTAGATACTGCACTGGCTTCAACAGCCTGCTGCCTTGTGTAAGAATCCGGAAGCGCGCTTCGTGCCTCTTCTGTTTTCAGTTCATAACGAGGAACCGTCACAATTAGATCCATATCCGGTGCAGGCAAATGAACAATCTCAGCCGTTTCTCCGAACGAAACGCCAACGACCATGCCTCCGTAAATAGACGCCCCAATATTATCAGGGTGCCCTTCATAGGAATTGCCGATTTGAAGCTTTTCCTTATTCGTAAGCCCGAGGTTAGCATAAATATCCGCCAGTTCAATGCCAGCCGCAATCGCTGCCGCACTGCTTCCGAGACCGCGAGCGAGAGGAATATCACTATGCATGCGCACCTTCAATGGAGGAAGATCTCCCCCGTGAAGGTCGGCTGTTTTTTTCGCCACTTGATAAACCAAGTGGCTTTCATCTGTCGGCAGCCCTTGCAGGATCTCTGATGTATGTTCAAACGACCATTTCTCGGCACGTTCCACTTCAAGCGTTAAGTAAAGATTAAAGGCGAGGCCGATGGAATCAAACCCCGGCCCCAGATTTGCCGTGCTAGCCGGCACCTTGATCACATCAGGTGCACTCATGCACGAACAACCCCTTCAATATAATCGAATACGGCTTTTTCATCGTTTGGCAGAACGACAGGTTTTTGAGCAATGCGCTCAATCGCTGTTTGAGGATCTTTTAATCCATTTCCAGTTAACACGGCAACAATCGTAGAGCCTTCAGGGATTTCTCCTGACTTGCGGTGTTTAATGATTCCGGCAATAGATGCACAAGAAGCAGGTTCTGCGAAGATGCCTTCTTCTCTCGTAATCATTTCAAATGCTTCTAGAATTTCTTCATCCGTTACTAAGTCGATCTTACCGCCAGACTCATCACGTGCCGCAACGGCTTTATCCCAGCTAGCTGGATTTCCGATCCGAATCGCTGTTGCAATCGTTTCTGGCTGTTCGATCACCATATTTTTTACGATGGCTGCAGCACCTTCTGCCTGGAACCCGTGCATTTTCGGAAGGCCTGTTTGGAATTTCTCGTTGTATTCTTTGAAGCCTTTCCAGTAGGCCGTAATGTTCCCTGCATTTCCAACCGGAATCGCGAGTACATCCGGCGCTTTTCCTAACTGATCGCAAATTTCAAAAGCCGCTGTTTTTTGGCCTTCGATTCGATAAGGATTAACAGAGTTCACAAGCGTAATTGGTGAATGCTCGCTGATTTGGCGAACCATTTTCAACGCTTCATCAAAGTTACCTTCAATAGAAACGATCTCCGCTCCATACATCATCGCCTGAGCCAGTTTGCCCATCGCGATTTTCCCTTCAGGAATAACAATGATTGCGCGCATGCCTGCACGTGCAGCATAAGCCGCTGCTGCCGCAGACGTATTGCCCGTTGACGCACAGATCACAGTATTGCTTCCAGCTTCCTTGGCTTTAGCCACCGCCATCACCATGCCGCGGTCTTTAAAAGAACCTGTAGGATTCGTTCCTTCTGTTTTTACATAAATTTGAACGCCCAATTTTTTAGAAATATTCTCAAGTGGAATTAATGGTGTGTTTCCTTCCATTAATGACAGTTCTGGTGTTTCTTCAGTTACAGGCAAGAATTCTTTATATTGTTTAATTAGGCCTTCCCATTTCATTTGGCTCCGTCTCCTTCTGCACGGTAGAAGCTTTCTACCGATTTAACTACTGATAGATCTTTCATTTGTTCTAAGACATTTTCATAGTTTTCTAAAGATGCCTTGTGAGTAACAATCACGATTTCCGCTACGCCTTCTTCTTCTAACGGTAATTGAAGAATCTTTTCAAAGCTGATGGAATGCTGAGCAAACAGTTTCGTTAACTCAGAGAACGCGCCGACTTCATCACGCACATGAAGGCGAATAAAGTATTTGGCAAAACGCTCATTCGATGTTTTCAGTTGCTTTTCAAATTGTGGAGCAAGCGCGCTTCTTCCGTTCACGCCAAGACGCATATTTTTCACAACCGCGACTAAATCACTGACAATTGAAGTGGCTGTCGGCAAGCTTCCTGCACCTGGTCCGTAGAACATCGTTTCGCCTACCGCTTCTCCGTATACATACACAGCATTATATTCGTCATTTACAGCTGCTAATGGGTGATCATTGGATAAGAACGTCGGCTGTACGCTGACTTCTGCACGAGAATCATCTTGATCCGCATAACCAATCAGCTTCATTGTATATCCAAGCATGCTGCCATATTTCAAATCATTTTTCGATACATTTGATATACCGCTGACACTAACATCGTCAAGCTCAATATCCATGGAGAAAGCTAAACGGGCTAGGATTGCCATTTTGCGCGCCGCATCCAGTCCTTCTACATCAGACGTTGGATCAGCTTCAGCGAATCCTAAGTCTTGCGCGTCACTTAGAGCTTTCTCATAAGACAAGCCGTCTTTATTCATCTTCGTTAAAATGTAGTTCGTTGTACCATTCACAATTCCCATCATTTTTTGGATCTTATCAGATGATAAACCGTCTGCTAGTCCTCTGATGATTGGAATACCACCAGCTACACTTGCTTCATAAAATAAATCAGCATTGTTTTCAGCGGCTACCTTTTGCAATTCAGAGCCATATAAAGCAATTAAGTCTTTATTCGCTGTTACGACATGTTTCTTCGCATTGAGTGCATCAATTATGTATTGGCGTGTATCTTCAATTCCGCCCATGACTTCCACAATCACATCAATATCCGGATCGTTTACGACATCATATGGATCAGTAGTGAGGAAATCGCTGCTTAATTCCACATCACGGGATTTATCAATGTTTTTAACAAGCACTTTTTTAATCGATACCGGACATCCGACTTGATGAACAAGCTGCTCCTGGTGATCTTGTATTAACTTTACTACTCCTGTGCCTACTGTACCTAAACCTAATAATCCTACATTTACGTTGTCTGTCATTCTTCCTCACCTCTGTGTATTTATATCGTGTACATTTGTTTTTCCATAGTAGACATTATATATGGAAGAATAGAGTTTGACAACCTAATATTTTATTAAAATATAATTTTTCGTCTTTTCTAAATTTTATAGAAAAGAGTTCGTTCTTTCAACAAAAATATTCTAGTTCTTGGGAGTTTTATAAGTGCAATGAAATACCGATAGAAATAGACCCGTATTTAGGGGGTTATTGGACATAAAAAAGCACAGACACCATACAATGTCCATGCATTTTCTCAAGCTTGAATCGAAGACCCCTTCTTCCCATTAAACTTCCGCTGATAATACACTGAAAACCCAATAATCACCGGTACGAGCACAAATGTCGGCAGCAGCCATAATAATAAATTACTGGATGAAATGTTCAATAATCTAGGCGCTCCGAAGACGGTAAAGGCCGTAACTGTTGAAATACAGCACGCAATCATGCCCCCGAAGTGTTCAAAATACCAATGCATCTTCCTATTCGGTTTTCTCAGCCAGTAATTTAATTGAGTCCCGCCTAAAAATAGACCGAGCAGAGGAAAATACGTGATGAGTGGGGAATCAATCGACACGCCATAGATTCCTATTCCAATACCGGAACATAGTAATAGTAAACTGACAAACAGGTCTAACACCTGGCGATGAGGTTCTTTTCGTTTTTTAAACCGCAGCACACGAATCCCGTACCAGGCAGATGCACCGCTTAATATGGAAATAAAGATTAAAAACCACGAGAACGATACCCTTTCAAGATCCGCCTGTTCATCAAAGAAAATTCTAAAAGCCCCCATATAAAAGGAAGATACAGCCACTATTCCCATTGCATATACGTAGATCCAACCCACAAGATTGTGTACTTTTCCCCCTTTTTTAGTCACGATCGGAATCCAAAAGACAATCAAGGCTAAAAATCCTGCGGCGATATGCAGGATTTTAAATATATTGAAAATCTCCACTAATCATCACTCCACCTTTATACTTTTCCTTATTGTATGATTGACTTATTTTCTTTCAAAACCCCTAACACAGTAATGAAGAAAATAGTGGCGATGACAAACGGGAGCAATTGAAATACGTAGGCTTGAAAGACACTTCCAATAATTAATGAGGAACTCGTCATAGCCAATGTTAAGAAAAGGTAAGACTTGCTGTTGTAGAGCCAATAATAAACAATAAAGTGCGATCCCCCGAGGAGACCAATGGTGAATGGCAGCCAATTGGGACTAATTTGATAAATGACAATAAATACTGGGATATAAAACGATTGCATGCCTGCTGCAAGTCCGCCTAATGTGGCGAGAGGATTGCCTTTCTGAAAATAATTAATCCCTGCGAACTTTCCCAGAAGCACGCCCAGCGGAAAAATAGAACCCATCCCTACTACCCAAATGAAGTGAATTATTTCTACCGGAAGCAAGAAAGATAAAATTCCAAGAATGAAATGATAAATGCCTCCGGCTAGTAAAATGGTATAGCCTCTTTTGCTTGTAAAAATTAAATCTTGTTTATAATTTGTAAATGTTGCTTCCATAAAGTCCCCCTAACGACTATTCTGCCTATCTATTTTTCACTTCCTATTATTTTACAGCACATGACTAATTTACTATACTATTTTTTTGATTTTTTATTTTTCGCTGCTTATTTATTTGAATTTTGCACAATATACTTTTTTAGAATTTAATTTTCACATAAAAAATACTGTTGAGGCTAATCAACAGTATTTTCCACTGACTTATTTTGTTTTCCAGCTCGCCTTAATCTCTACTCCCGCATCTTGAATCAAATTAAAGACTGGGCATCTGCGTTCAACTTCGGCTTTCAATTCATTGATTCTAGCTTCAGTTTCATTTGTTGTTAAAATCACTTCAAATCGGACACTTTTAAAATGAGGAGATACATCTTTCTGGCCTTCTAATCCACGCAGGTCGATGACACCGGAATTTTTGAATTCAACTCCTGTGTAACTAAAATCCATTTCTTTTCCCACTAGTGCAATGACCACCGATGTACAGCCGCTTAAAGCTGCCAGCACATACTCCATTGGGTTAGGACCATGATCTTCTCCACCTAATGCTGCAGGTTCATCCATAATCAATTTCTCAAAGTTTCGGATGCTAATCCCTGTTTTAACTCCACCTTCCCATAAACCGCCTGTTGAAACTTTTACTAATTTTTCCGTACTGATCATTACAAATCACCTATCCTTATAAAATTAGTTGGTTTTATAACTATAAACGATTTAATGTTATCTGTAAACTCAGAATTATTAAAAATCATTGAACTGATAGTTCTAAACACAGCAAAAGAGAATCTATATTTAGATCCTCTTTTGCTTCAGTCAATTATTTTACAGGAGCCAATTCACTCTCTGTTACCCACTTATGATTCGTCACTTTCTCGCCGCCTGTTGTCGGTGTGTAATCAACCATATAGACAGTTGTTTCTTCAGCCGAGTCAATTGTTGCTTCGGCATCCTTCATGCCTTCCATATGATCGGCTTCTAGTGTTGATTTATCTCCTGGATTCAGCGGCTCATCACCGGCATCTTTCAACTCTTCATGGATCACCCATTTATGGTCGGTGACTTTTTCGCCGACTGTTGCAGGTGTATAGGAAACCGTATAAACAGTCGTGTCAAATGCTCCTGAAATAGTGGCTTCTGCCCCGTTCATTCCCGGCATATGATCTGCATTGATCATAGCTTGACTGCCTACTTCGTATGTCGGTGCCTCTGCTTCCATTAATCCTTCAGGAATTTCACCTGACCCTGAATGATCCATTCCTTCATGACCAGCGTGTTCCCCTTGATCAGCAGGTTCTTCTTTCACTTCCTCTTGCATCTGTGGTTCTTCTTTCGGCTCTTCCTTCATTTCTTCTTCATTTGAACATGCAGAAATGGAGACTGCTGCTGCTAGAGAAGCGATGCCTGTCATCCATTTTTTTCGTCTACTCATAACTGTTCCCCCTAAAAATCAAATTTTCTATGTAAGGCTTTCACAATTACTATTATAATACTGACTAGAATAAATCGTCTAACAATAACAAGCGGAAGGCTATATTCCCTTCCGCTTGCATTTATTATTTCACTTGGTCGATACAGCCGATCAAACGATTTTCAATGTCAGCTGCTAGCCCTTTTAGCTGTTCATTTTCTAGCATCTCAATTAAATAGGTTGGTTTCGGCATGCCGATTTTTGTTTGTCCATCTTCTTCATACACAACCACTTTGCAAGGGAGAAAATAAGAAGCTAAGCTTTCTTCTTCGAGCACTTTTTTAGCTTCGCCAGGATTGCACACTTCTAATACAACGAACTTTTTGTCAAACTCAAGTCCCTTTTCCTGCAGCTTATCTTTAATATCGAACTGCCAGAGGACACCGAATTTTTCGGATTTTAGGGATTCTTCGAGTGCAGTGATGGCTTCTTCAACAGAAGCAGTTACCGGTTTTGTGTAATGAAACATCTTTCATCATCCACCTTTCTCTTTTCTTCACATAAGTAAGTGTTCCCTAAATTCTGCTTGGAAAACTATTTTTTAGCCTCATTTTGTTTATTAAACGAACGAAAAAACCAAGCTGCCAATTTAGCAGCTTGGTTTGAATTAATGCTCCGCTCCCTGCTGTTCAGGGTTTGGAGAATTCTTAGGATTTGGATTCACATATTGATAATCGTTTCGGTCAATCTTTTTAAAATCTTTTGGCTGATAGAAACGCAGCAAGTCTTCATAGACGACTTTGTCAGAAAGCTCTAAGCGTTTTGTGCCTTCATCGCTCACTTGTTGACAAGCTTGCTTTCTTTCTGCCTCTTGAACAGGCTCACCTGTTACATTGTCATAGCAAACGCCTTTCACATGAGAAAATTCTTTTGAAATCACATCTCCATTACGGAAAGGAACAATTTCATCACGGTCTTTCGCGAACAAGTCTTGTCCAAAATGAATATAATCTTTTGTGTCTTGTCCGAGCAAATGCATAACGGTCGGCATGACATCCACTTGACTGCTGTACGTGTGGTTTACTTCACCTTTCACGCCAGGCACGCGGATATATAAAGGTACTCTTTGAAGCTGTGCATGTTTGTTATCCGTCACTTCTTCGCCAAGCACTTTCCCCATCGCTTCATTATGGTTTTCAGAAATTCCATAATGGTCACCATACATCACAATCACCGTATTGTCATATAATCCTGATTTTTTCAAGTCGTTGAAAAATTGTTCAAGTGACTGGTCCATATAATGAGCCGTTTGGAAGTAATTATCTACCACTTTATCTCCCGTCGTTCCCTTTTGGAAATCAGTATCTTTTTCGTGTCTGTCAAACGGGAAGTGGTTAGAAAGTGTAAGGAACTTCGAGTAAAACGGCTGCTTCAAGCTTGTTAAATATGGCATGGATTCTTTAAAGAATGGTTTGTCTTTTAATCCATAAGACACTAAGTGGTCTTGCTTTTCCATATCATAGTACGTCGCATCATAAAACTTATCGTATCCAAACGAACGATACATTTCAGAACGGTTCCAGAATGTCTTGTAGTTGCCATGGAAAACAGCTGATGTGTATCCTTCATCTTTCAGCATGGCTGGAGCAGATTGATAGGTATTTTCCGCATGTGTCATATAGACAGCCCCTTGCGGCAGACCAAACAATGAATTTTCCATCATAAATTCAGCATCGGACGTCTTGCCTTGTCCAGTTTGATGGAAGAAGTTATCAAAATAGAACGCACCTTCATCTTTCACTAATGAATTTAAGAATGGCGTTACTTCTTTTCCATTCACTTTTTTATCAATCGCGAACGTCTGCAGTGATTCCATCGATACATAGATCACATTCATGTCCTTCGCTTTTCCAAACATTTCAGGGTTCGGTTTAGGATTATTGGACTTGACATAATTCTCCACTTCGGAGATTTCACTTGAGTCCGCCATTGCTCTCTTGGCCGTTGTTTTTGAGTTTTGAACTAAATCGTAAATAGTAAAGTTATTCACACCTAAATACTTCACTAAGTAATTGCGGTCAAAGCTTCTTGTCAAAAGCTCTGGACGGTCAATATTAGCCAGTCCCAGGTTTAACAAGAAAATAAGGACTGCAGAAGTCATGACAGACATCACCGTGCGAATACGCAGCTTCTCTTGAAGTCCCGCTTTCTTCATCACTATTAAACCAATAATGATGAATGTATCCACGAAGTAGAACAGGTCAAAAATTGAGATCAGTTCCATGGCACTGCTGCCAATTCCCGCATTCGATTTTGCCTGCATCAAAACAGGTACCGTAATAAAATCGTTAAAGAATCGGTAGTAAGCAATATTTGCATACAGTACAAAGGATAGCAACACATTAATTAGCACAAAGGCGATATTTCGCGCTCTTCCTTTCCAAAATAAAGCCAGCGAGAAGAATAATAGTGCTGAACTCAATGGATTAATAAATAATAGGAAGTGCTGGAATGCATTTTGAATACCAAGATTAAATTCTATTTGATAAGCAGCATACGTTTTGATCCAAAACAGCAAAACGACTATAAAGAAAAAAGAAAGGTTGACTGAAGTCATCTTTCCCATCTTATTTTTTAATAGATTCATAGTAAACTTCATCACCCTATTCTAAAATTATTAAGATCATGTAAAGGAAATTTGAAACAAGAGTCATTATAGCAGATTATAAAGATGTATGCCAGAAATACGGCTGAGGTAATTTTTTCTTAAAACGCTTACAGACTCTGAATCACTGATAGTTAAAGGATTATGGCATGAAAAAGAGAAACTTCAAGTCGAAGTTCCTCTTGCTGCGAATGCATGCAGATCTTTTTAAATAATGTAAATTTTCTTTACAAAGCGATCATGGCTGATTTCTTTCCATATATTCAAATAAAAACGATTGGCCATTTCGGTAAAATCTTGGATCGTACACTCCGATTCTTTCGTCCGTTTGTTCAATGACAACAAATGGTGACCATTCCACCAGAGTTTTTGCTTTTGGGTTTCTTGCAAATAGCTCGCTAAGATCGGCTTCTTCATTTGAATAGAGTCTTTCCTTAAGCTGCTTCTCTGTCACAAGTGAATCAGAAATAATCTCCACTGTTCCATCCTTTTTTCCAATAATGGTATAATGCCATGGGATAAAATCCGCTGACAGAGCCAGCTGATCATAGTCATGTTTATGCTGCTCGTATAAAACATAGCCTTGCACAGACTGAACAATCACATGTAGAACAATGACCACCCAGCCTATTCGATAGAGCTGATACTCTTTTTGCAGCTTGCGCCTTTTAGATAGAAGAAACACAGCTAAAAAAATAAACCAAATGACAAAATCAATAATGGATATGGTCCCCAAAGTCAGCCTGGCATTCGAAAACGGCTCTAAATAACCAGTTCCCCATGCGTTAAAAACATCGCTTGTATCATGAATGAAAACGGCGAGTGCCGCTATTAAAAACAAATGAGTGCTTTTCACTCGGAATATTATATAGTTTAAGATGGTCAATAAGAAAGCCCATACCGGAACGAGAGCAATGGAGTGAGTAATGCCTCGATGCCACATTTGGTACTGCCCATTCGTATCCCACCATTTAGAAATCACATCAATATCGGGGATCTGGCTTCCTGCAATGGCTGTAACTAGCAGCGCCCGTTTTTCAGATTCATTCATATTTTCTTTATTAATAGCTTTGTAAAGACCAATGCCGAATAGCGTGTGCGTAATTGTGTCCAAACGCTCTTCCCTCTTTTCATTTACTGTGGATGAATATAATATGGATATTAAATGCGCTGCAATAGCAATGAAAGATTAGGAGTTTATAAAATGGAATTATTATTAGATGCTTTATTATCTGTCCCGCTTTGGATCGCGGCACTATTCAGTGTGTTGCTTAATATAGGAATTAGCATTGCCGGCGTGATACCCAGTGCATTTTTGACCACAGTCAACTTAGTGGTGTTTGGCTTTTGGCCTGGCCTGTTTCTGTCTTTCATTGGTGAAATACTCGGTGCCGCCGCGGCATTTGTGCTTTATCGAAGAGGGTTCCGCCGATTCATCAACCAAAAGGCAACCCGGTACCCTAAAGCAGAGCGGCTTCTTGAGCTAGAAGGAAAACAAGCTTTTTACACTGTGCTGACTCTCCGCCTTTTGCCCTTTATTCCATCTGGCGTCGTTACATTTTTTGCGGCCATCGGAAAAATCTCATTTCTATCTTACTTCACTGCGAGTTTGATTGGAAAAATTCCAGCTACCTTTATGGAAGCCTATACCGCCTACCAAATGGTTAATTGGACGATAGAAGGCCAATTCATCCTGATTGCGGCAGCCATCGCTTTGCTGATATATATTGTAAAGAAATTTTACCATAAAAACAGATACCAAAACTAAAGGTCTGCCCCGGGGCAGACCTTTTAAATGAGGACTTCTGCAATGAACCAAGTAATCATCAAGAGCTGAATCAATACTTTGGCGATGGTGCCGCTTAGAAAAGCGACTAATGTGGCAAAACCGACGACAACCGCTTTTTTCACATCTTTCAGAATAACTAATTCAGTCAAAACAACAGCGATAAACGGGACGAACAGAATACCGAATGGCGGCATAATAAAGGATCCTGCAATGACCCCGATGGTCGCTGCCCATTCTCCCCACTTCGATCCGCCGTACTTCTTAACGAAATAGCTATTGGCCAAAATATCTGCCAGGATGATCAGCACCGTGAAGCCACCCATCGCAAGCCAAAACACAATAGAAAGCTCCTCTTTGCTTAAACCGAAATAATAAAGGGCGAACCCTCCCCACAGAACTAGAACAGAAGGAATAATCGGAAACACCATTCCTGCAAAACTAAGCAGAAACAAAATGATAATTCCAATCCAAATAACAACAGACATCATAAACCGCTCCTTGAAGAATGTAATCACTAATATCCCTATTCACTATACAGATATGTCTGCCGGTATGCCAAGTTCAACTAATTTCTAAAGCGTTTATTTGCTGTGAATCAGCTTTCGCTCTAGTCTTTCTACTATCTGATACATCACTGTCGCGAGGATGGCGATGATAAACAGGCTTAACAGAACAAGTGTGAAGTTAAATACTTGGAAGCCATAGATGATCATATAGCCAAGCCCTTGCTTTGATACGAGAAATTCCCCAACGATCACTCCCACCCATGCCAGACCGACATTGACTTTCAAAGTAGAAATAATGGCAGGAAAACAGGCGGGCAGCACTGCTTCTTTGAAGCAATGATATTTTGTGCCGCCAAACGTTTGAACGACTTTCATATAATTGGCATCTACATTTTTAAAGGCTGAATAAATCACAATGGTGGTAATAATGATGGTGATTAATACACCCATCGCGAGGATCGATTTAAAATTAGGACCAAGAGCTACGATTAAAATAGGACCTAAAGCGATCTTCGGCATCGAATTTAAAATAACCAGGTAAGGGTCAAATACTTTGGACAGGAATGGATTCCACCATAAAACAGCAGCGAGCAGCGTACCTAAAAACGTACCAAGTAAAAAACCGACAATTGTTTCGGATAATGTAATTCCAGCATGAGTAAATAAACTGCCATCCCCGACTTTTTCGGTAAATAACGAAACAATCTCCGATGGCGAACTGAATAACAGTGGATTGATCCACTCTTTCATCGAAGAAAGCTGCCACAGACTAATAAATAAGATAAAGATCAATAATTGAACAAGTAATACATTTCGCTTCTCTTTTTTCAATTTTAATAAAAAGCTCTCGTGCGTTTCAGGTATTTTCTTGCTCTTCAAGTCGCTCAAACTCCTCCCATACGTTTTGAAACATCCCGCTGTAATCCGGATGCTGTCTCGCTTCAAACGGAGAAAGCTTCGTTAATGATTCAGGCACATCGAATATCCGGGAGATTCTGCCGGGGTTTTTGGAAAACAGGACAATTCTGTTGCTCATGGCAATCGCTTCGCCAATATCATGCGTCACAAGAATCGCTGTTTTTTGGTAATCCGTCAGCATACCGGCTACCAGATTCTCAAGCTTCAGCTTCGTTTGGTAATCAAGCGCGGAGAATGGTTCATCAAGAAGAAGGATTTTTGGATTGGTTGAAAGCGTCCGGACAAACGCCACTCGCTGGCGCATGCCTCCTGACAATTCCCCCGGATACTTATTTAACACAGAATGAAGTCCCACTTCTTTTAATAAAGAAAGCGTATAAGATTTACGTTCTTCATTTAACATGCCTCGGAGTTTAAGGCCGAGAAAGATATTATCCTGAATCGTCTTCCAGGGAAAGAGGTAATCCTGCTGTAGCATATACCCCACTTTAGGGTGCGGACCATATATGGGCTGATTATATAATGTAACGGTTCCTTCCGTTGGCGGAAACAGTCCGGCAATGATCGATAATACCGTCGTCTTTCCACAGCCGCTCGGTCCTAAAAACGAGATGAACTCCCCTTCATTAACCGTTAAAGAGACATCTTGTAGCGTAACAGCAGCCGAATGCTTAGAGAAATAGGTTTGGCTGACAGATTCCAGCTGTAAAAATGCCATATGAATCCCTCCAGTTTGTACGCGTTCAACAATTTCATGTTCAGTATAGTTTTCTATCTCTAATATATTGTGTGCAATCATGAAAGGTGAATTTGTGTCAGTCTCGGCAGCTTACCGCAAATGAATGGGTACATGCACAATTTTCAAGTTTCACTAATAATATGAAAAGGTCTTCAATTCTTTTATATTTGTGAGGAGGCTATGGCTTGAAAACATTCAAACGAAGTGGATACTTATTGCTGTCGCTCGTATTGGGAGCCGCTATACTCAGCGGGTGCTCATCAGAAGAAACCGAGAAAAAAGAAGAAAAAATGAAAACCGTCCGTGTCGCTGAGGTCACGAGATCAATCTTTTATGCTCCCCAATATGTTGCGATGGAAAAAGGGTTTTTTAAAGAACAAGGACTTGATGTGGATCTAAAAACGACATGGGGCGGAGATAAAACCATGACGGCGCTGTTATCAGACAGTACAGATATTGCCCTTGTCGGAAGTGAAACGAGTATTTATGTAGATGCTCAAGGTTCCAATGATCCTGTCATTAATTTCGCGCAGCTTACGCAAACGGACGGAACCTTCCTTGTCGCTAGAGAAAAGCCGGAATTCTTTTCTTGGGATCAGCTGAAAGGCAGCACGTTCTTAGGTCAGCGCAAAGGCGGTATGCCGCAAATGGCAGGAGAATTTGGGTTGAAAAAGCATGGCATTGACCCGCACAAGGATCTGACTCTTATCCAAAATATCGATTATGCGAACATCGCGAGCGCCTTTGCTTCAGGCACAGGTGACTATGTTCAGCTATTTGAACCGCAAGCCAGCCTGTTCGAGCAGCAAGGAATAGGCCACATTATCGCTTCTTTCGGCAATGAGTCAGGAAAGCTTCCTTACACAACATTTATGACGAAAGAAAGCTATATTAAAAACAACAATGACGTGTTAGAACGATTCACGAAAGCTATTTATAAAGCTCAGCTATTTGTGGAAATGAACAGCGCTGAAGAAACAGCGAAAATCATTGCTCCTTACTTTGACGATACGCCTGAAGAATTAATTGCGACCGTTGTCGACCGTTATAAAAGCCAGCATAGCTTTGCCACCAACCCTCTGCTAGATGAAGAAGAATGGAATAATCTCAAAGAAATCATGAAAGAAGCTGGAGAACTGCCTAAAGATGCGAATTACAATAAATTAGTGAATACGAAGCTAGCAGAAGATGCCATTAAATAAAAGAAGGATTAGAACCATGTCCCTTCCCCTGAAGAAAGATGTACTCAGATTTTAAATGTCATACTCACAAGCTAAAGCATCTTATTATGATTAATTTTCACTCTTAAACTTACTAGCCGTGATAAACCCTACCTTTTTCACGGCTATTTTCTTTATTTCATTTAATTGAGAATGGAAAAAGATTAAATAGTGCGAAAATGGTATAATATTCCCGTACTGGCAACAAATATATTACTACGGGGGTATAAATGTGAATTCACATGAAATTGATTACAAACTGCACGGGGATGATATGCAATGTGTGGAGATTGAATTAGATCCAAAGGAAAGCGTCGTGGCAGAAGCTGGCGGCATGATGATGATGGAAGATGGAATCGATATGGAAACCGTGTTTGGTGACGGCGGCGGTCAAAAAGGCGGCCTATTCGGCAAGCTTGTCGGAGCTGGCAAACGGCTAATTACTGGCGAAGGATTGTTTATGACAGTATTTACAAACCAATCCACGGCTAAACGCCATGTCACGTTTGCCGCTCCCTTTCCAGGAAAAATCATTCCTGTCGACTTAAGTGAGTTAAATGGAAAAGTGATTTGTCAAAAAGATGCATTTTTATGTGCAGCGAAGGGTGTTTCGATCGGGATTGACTTTCAAAAACGCCTGGGCGCCGGATTTTTTGGCGGTGAAGGATTTATTATGCAGAAGCTTGAGGGTGATGGGCTGGCATTCCTTCACGCAGGGGGCACAATCATGAAAAGAGAATTGAAGCCGGGTGAAAAACTGCGGATCGATACCGGCTGTTTAGTCGCCTTATCGAAAGAAGCGGACTATAATATTGAATATGTAGGCAAAGTGAAAACAGCTTTGCTTGGCGGAGAAGGTCTTTTTTATGCGACGGTTCAAGGCCCTGGCACTGTTTGGATTCAATCCCTTCCATTTAGCCGTTTGGCGGATCGGATCTTTGCCAATGCACCATCGAGCGGGGGCGGTTCAACGGGAGAAGGAAGCATTCTTGACGGAATCGGCCGCCTGTTAGACGGCGACAACTGATAAAGTGATCATGTTACGAACGTACTGACAGCAACCTGTCAGTACGTTTTCTATTTAATTATTACATATCTCCTGCCTTTGTCTTTTCCTCGCTTCTAACTCCTGCGACTCAGACATTCCTCCTGCACCGATCGTTCTGAAACTCCTTGTTTCTGTTTTAGCCCATTATTAATTGGGTAAGATGAAAATATTGCTTTATGTTATCATGATTATGAGAGTTAATCATATGAACATAAGTAGGGAAACTAATAGCATGCGTTCTTCATGCTAGGTAAGGGGGAATTACATCTTGAAGATCAATCCAGAACAGCGAATTGAACTCCACGGCTTTAATAACTTAACTAAATCATTGAGCTTTAATATGTATGATATTTGCTATACGAAGACAAAAGAAGAGCGAGAAGCTTATATCGAGTATATCGACGAACAATACAATGCCGACCGCTTAACTCACATATTAAAAACGGTCACCGAAATGATTGGGGCTCATGTATTAAACATAGCGAAGCAAGATTACGTGCCGCAGGGAGCAAGTGTGACCATTCTTGTCTCCGAAGGACCTGTTGTAGAAGTGCCGGCTGAATCTTTAGATGAATCGCCTGGCCCACTGCCCGATTCAGTTGTCATGCACTTGGATAAAAGCCACATTACTGTCCATACGTATCCTGAATTTCACCCACACGAAGGGATCAGTACATTCAGAGCCGATATTGACGTCTCGACCTGCGGAGAAATTTCGCCGCTGAAAGCACTGAATTATTTAATTCACTCATTTGATACGGATATTATGACACTCGATTATCGCGTGCGGGGCTTTACCAGAAATGTAGATGGAAAAAAGCTATTTATCGATCATGATATTAATTCCATTCAGAATTACATTCCTGAAGAAGTTAAGAGCAAATACGATTTAATTGACGTGAATGTGTATCAGCAAAATATCTTTCATACGAAGTGCAAGCTAAGAGAATTTGATTTAAACAACTACTTGTTTGGCTATACAAAGGATCAGCTCGTTAGTGAAGAAATCGAAGAAATTACGGAAAAATTAAAGACCGAAATGGATGAAATTTTTTACGGACAAAACATTAAATAATCCTTTTATGGTGATCCCCCGCCTCTACTTTATTGAGCCGGGGGATTTTTTTCGCGTGAAAACAGAACATTATACAATTCCACTTAAAATATTCTGCTATAATGAATTGACTTATTTTACATAGAAGGAGAATTCAATGAAGAAATTATTTTTGGCAGTGATGCTGATCGCTTCCTCTCTGGCTCTGGCAGGATGCGTGAAAATGAATTATGGGCTGAAGATCAATATGGATGGGTCTGGGGAATTAAGTTTTCTAGTCGCCATGCAGCAGCAGCTGGCGGCGATGAGCGGATCCTCCATGAAAGAAGCAAAGGTCGAAGCTTCTAAAGAAGGATATGAAATTACCAACTATAAAAAAGATCAAATGGTCGGGTTTGTCGCTAAGAAACAATTTGACGATGTTAATGAACTGACAGCGAAAGATATGATTTATGGCGGCGAGGACAAAAGCAAAAATGACAATAATGACTTTGATCTTAATGTAAAGAAAGGTCTTTTATTTACGACCTACCGTGTCAATGGACAATTTGACTTTACAAATATGACCGAAGAAACGGAAGAAAATGAAATGTTTGACCAGGAAATGCAGCAAAGCTTTTTGGATCAAATGGATTTAAGCTTTAAATTAACCCTCCCTATTAAGCCTGATAAAGAAGATCATAACGCAACCCTGACTGAAGATGATGGGAAAACACTCGTTTGGGAGTTCATCCCAAATGAAATAAACGATGTGAAGCTAGCTGTCAAGGTGCCAAACCTTGTCAATATCGGCCTTCTGTTAGCTGGAGCTGCCGCACTGATCATAGGACTTATTGTTGTAGCTAGAAAGAAAAAACGAGTTTAATTAAATGGATGACCTCAAAAGCTTTGGCCTTTGAGGTCATTTTCAGGTTAAGCGCTCGGTTTGATAAATAAGCGGAAAAATTTCGCTTATTTCAAAAAATGCCTAGAATATAGGCTTAATAGACGGAGAAATTCCGCTTATTGACTTGAAAAACGTCTTGATGGGCGGTTTTACTTTCAGATAAGCGGAAAATTTACCCTTATTTCTTATATAAAACGATCTTCACACTGTATATAACCGGAAATTTTCCGTTTAGCACTCGAGTCGATGAAGCAGAAGCCAGTCATAAATTGAAGGCTCCTGGACGCGTAAGTTTGCGGATTGTATTTTTAGGTTACATAATATTATTATAATCTACTCTCCCTTTTACTCCTAAAAACACATTCAGCTTCATACCAGCTGCTTTGACTGATCAATCACTGAAGTTTTATAGCCCTCGGTATGAATATTAGCTACTTTCGCATGGGGACTTTGAATGAAGCAAGCACATTCCGCTTGTTTTCCAATCGCGACAACGTGTTCTATCGAAATGTCATTAATATGTTCCCCGACGAAAATGCCTTTTTTGGCGGAATGATCGATTTGCACATTCTTAATGGCCACTTGCTCGGCTTTTTGACTGCCTCCGAACACTTTAATATCCTCTCCGGCTGAGGTAAACCCTTTTACTGTAAAATGATTCAATGTCACATTTCGCGCTTTATACTGCACCGCAATGACCGGGTTTTTCCGGTAATCATAGTCTGGGTCGCCGATCGCTGTGAAATAATTAATTACAACATTACGGTAAGCGGATACGACAAGAGAACGCGGCTTTGAGTTCTTATATAGATCGGTGTAGACCGGGTGAATCGAGACGAGGTTAGCTGCTGTAATGTTAAAAGCTGTTGTGGATTCAGGGTCATCCGCTTTATGATGGCCAATATGGCGGAAGTTAAAGGAGCGATGATCATTGACGGATAGATGGCCAAAAATATGAACATTTCTAGCCGCCGAAGATGTCGCATGGGCCTTAATTTCCACACCGCCAAAACAGCGTGCCGTCGAGTTATTCGAGAGCCAAACGTTTCTTGATCCATCATCTACTTCAATTCCATTCGAGTTGGAAAACCCTTCGGCATGAGCACGCCCGCTCGGATCACACATATGAGAATTAGAGATAAAAATATGATCACTGTGGTGAGTCGTAATCCCGTCATCACCGAATCCGTATCCATTTAACCGGTCCAGCCAAATATAATTGCTGCCGCCTTTTGCCCGGGTTCCATCTCCTGTATACGTATAGACCGTGGACGAGACATCAAAGCAATGAAGGCCGGGATTGATCGCTTCCACCTCTCTCACCCACCCATAGGTGACATTCGCATACATTAGGCAGCTTGACCGGTTGTTGCCTGAACTCGACTTTTCATCTTTAGGCAGCCTTTCAAGATTCCAGTCTAAACTCATGCCTTCTACCGCAATATGATGATCTCCTTTTACATGATTAGCGTTTGTGATCAGCCAGCTTCTTTTTGGCGACAGATCATGAAGTCTAATGATTGTGACACCTTTGCCTTCCCCTATTAAATACGTCCATGATGGAAGCTTCATTCCCTTTACAACATATACACCTGCAGGAACTTTCACTTTTACTTTTCCCTTGCCAATCGCTTTTTTAAATGAATCTGTACTATCTGTTTTACCGTCTCCTACCGCTCCGTAATCTAACACGTTCACTTCTTTAATCGTTGATGTTAACTTTTCAAACTCATGATCTAACGCTTCTTTCCACTCAGGAGCCGCTTGTCCTGAAGAATCCACGACTGTTTCACTCATGTGTACAGGAATAGGCCTTTTCGTATTAAAAAGCCGGCTGATGAGACGGATTCCAATTTGTTTAATGGTCGTACGAATGGTAAAAGATACCTTTCGTTTAGTTACAGCGACCTGAGCATTCTTTTGATGCTCTTTCCACTGATCCATCGTTTCTCGCACCAGATCATGAATGGTTACGTTAGGGATATAAGCTAAAAGCATCTCGGCATTCTTCTTTGGGTCGTGTTTTTTATCTAAATGCACGTTTTTTACACCTGCCTTATATTAAGTCTCATTTATATACTATTCTAATCATATGTCTTGAAAAGAGAAAACTAGCCACTTTTTAAAAAGCAGCTAGCTGTGCATCATTTTTCTGGGTTTTTTCTTGTTTTCCTTTTCTATGCCCCTTGAATATCCCCTTATTACTTCATAAATATAATATTTTACTTCAAAGGTATTTTAATCAATTTATCGTCACCCTTCCTGATTTGCCCTCTGCCGTCCGTATTATTTGTTATGAAATATACCGACTCTCCATCTACTGAGAGGTCTCTGATTCTTCCCGAATTCTCAACTATCACCCGAGAAGATTGATTCAGGAGATTAAAGGACAGCATTCTCTCTCCACGAAGCGCAGCAACGATCAGTTTCCCATCATGGAAAACGATGCCGGAAGGAGCCCAGGTATCATTTCCTGAATGAAACAGGGGCGCTTCCATTCCTTCTTTTCTCTCATCACCTTGAATAATAGGCCATCCATAGTTACTGCCGGCATTTATAACATTAATTTCGTCGTGTGCTGACGAACCGTGTTCAGCTGAATACAAATTTCCCTCCTCGTCCCAGGTTAAGCCTTGCGGATTTCGGTGACCATATGAATAGATGAAAGAATCTTTAAACGGGTTATTTTCCGGAATAGAACCGTCGACGTGCATTCTTAAAATCTTTCCTGAAAGAGATCTAAGGTCTTGTGCACTCGTTTCATTTCCGGTATCTCCAGTAGTGGCATATAGCAATTGATCTGAACCAATGGCTAACCTTCCACCATTATGTATTCTCCCACCAGGTATATGGGCGAGCAGTTCTTTTTCCTCCACCCATCGATTTCCGCTTTTCTTAATTTGTACGATGCGATTTAACACATTTCCCTCTTCTTCATACGTATGGAAAATATAAGCAAAAGAATTTTTTTCAAACTCATCATCAAGCTGAAATCCCAGCAGTCCGCCTTCTCCATATTCATATACTTCCTTCTGAAGATTCACGTCCATTTGATAGTCCTTACCATGATTATTAATTTGAATGATTTTCCCCCGGCGTTCACTTACATAAAAACTATGCTCAGTTTTTTCGATATCCCATGGAGTTTGTAGATCTGTGGCGATGGTTTGCGGAGCTAAACTTGTCTCATCCTTTAAATTTCCTTTTTTCTTATAAGACGGATCTGTCGTTTCCGAAGAACAACCAGCAACGAGTAAAAGGCATAAAATGGCTATCCCTTTATACAACTCTTCACCTCTTTTTTTAATAATGTTTAACTAACATATGTATAAATTTTAGTAATAAAGGAGGGACTCCCCTCCTTTACATTAAAAACATTGGAATGACTGTATTCTTCTTAAGTCTACCCCGAAATAGACCCAGTTAAAACCAGTCCAGCGGTAACCGGCAACGGAGCGGCGGCCTACATACACTGGATAAAACCAAAACTGCTGATTGCCTCTCATCCAAATATATGTGTAACGGTACAAGCAGCCTCTAATGGCTCCTGGGTCTACTGCAAATGCCTGAGCTCCTTGCTGTGGAGTGAATGAAGGCGGTGGACCTGCTGGTGGCCCTGACTGTCCTCCACCGCCTCCCCCGCCTGGCGGAAATGGCGGTGGAGGTGGTGGAAATCCTCCTGGTCCAGGCTGGTTTCCGGGACCAGGACCAAATGGAGGGAAAAAGCTTCCCATATTAGAAGGCCCTTGAAAAAACAGGAACTGCCTGTCGTAATCATACATATAATCATCTTCGTACATATACATGTCTCCTTTATCCATTATTCTTTATAGCCTATGTATGAAAATGGATTTGGGAACTATGAGCTGCTGTCGATGAAAAAATACTTTGTTTAAAACTTTTGCATAATGGTATAGAAAGAAGGAGAACATTTATTACAGTACTACTTAATTTTTAGGAGGGTTCATTATGATTACGAAGAAAACTGTTGAGAATGCCGTACAAGCAAAGCAAGAGGTAGATCGTCTGAAAGCAGAAGGCTATTCACCTGATCAAATTCACATTTTTGCTCATGAGAAAGAACGGACGGCAGATGTAAATGATGCACTGGACACGAAGGAAGTTGGAATGAAAGAGCAAGGGTTACTTGATGGAATCACGAATATGTTTCATTCCCGCGGAGATGAATTGCGCGAGAAAATGCAGGCTGTTGGCTTAACTCCGCAGGAAGCAGAAACACATGAAAAAGAGTTAGACGAAGGTAAACTCGTCGTTATTGCGAATCGCAGCTAAATAAGATATATGAAAAGACGCCTGTATAAATACAGGCGTCTTGATGCGTTTGCGGCGCAAAACCGTTTGGCCACATCCAAACGTTTAACTATAAAGTATGTTTTGCGACTTACGCAAATTAGCTCATCGCTTGATAAGAATAACATAGACTTTATTTTATTACAATAAGAAATTGAAAATGATTTTTTCGGCACTTCACAGGAATACATTTCACATAATCCAAATAACTCAGCTTAAAACTTCTTCTTCTATTTCTTTCATCATATCAAATGCACCATGAGATCTGTTTGAACATATCACTGTTTTTATGAAAGCTTTCGGATAAAAAGCAGAATGGAAACTAACTCCCGGGTCATAGCCCACCACATGGAACTTTACGATTTCTTCACCCTTTTTCTCTACCCATACTCCATACCCGTAGAAACTATTTTCTCCATTAGTTCGAACATGCGGAGTAAGTAACATTCTAGTGTGTTCTTCATTAAGCAGTTGATGGTGTAAGAGCGCATCCCATAAGTTGGCCGTATCGTTCACGGTTACGTAAGCTCCCCCGTCAGAACCCCCTTTTGCTGGCAATGAATAAATATTTGTTTTCCACTTTCCATTTGGAAGGTCAATATAACCGAGTGCCGTATTCTTTGGAAGACAGTCAAATTCAAAATACCCCGAATGAACCATATTTGCTTTTTTAAAAATGTGTTCTTCCACATACTTTGAAAATTCAAGCTGGGCCGCTTGCTCAATAATTAAGCCAAGTAAAATATATCCAGCATTATTGTATTGAAATTGTTCTCCAGCTTTTAGTTTCATGGTTTGGTTCTGAAAAAGCGGTAAAAAATCTTTTAAAGATCTTATATGATACATCGGATTCTTCATCCATAACTCCTCGAAGTCATCCATCACTTCCTCATCAAAATAATCAGGTATTCCTGCTGTATGGGTTAAAAGATGATGAATGGTAATATCTTGATCAAAATAAGGGAACTGAACATCGAGGCAATCGACCAATTTTGTTTCAAAAGAAAGTTTTCCAGCCTCTACAAGCTGGCAAATAGCGATAGAGGTAAAAAGCTTACACCCAGAAGCTATCCCATATCTTGTGTGAGAATCATTATGAATGTGTTCAGAACGGTTAGCATAACCGTAGTTTGTCTCTGTTAAAATATCGCTATTTTCCATAACGAGTATACTGCCAGAAAAATCATTTTTTTCTCTGGTTTTGTCCATTCGCCTTAAAAGATCGCGATTCAAAATCATCCCTCCAGTACTTTTTGTCATTTCGCTAAACTCATCCTTTAGCTGCCCTCTAACAAGAGTACCATAATAAGTAAAATGAGAGGCAATTCCCAAGGGAAACATGAAAAAAACAGCGGCTCTTTTGTTTAGCCGCTGTTTGATATTTATTGCTTATCTTCTTTTTTCTCGTTTTCAGAAGCTTGATCCGCTTGTTTATAATCTTCGTTATACAATACTTCCTGAGCATCAGTCAGGTTGTCATTCTGTTCTGTTCCTGGTCCTGTTACGACAATTTTCTTTTTGATCATAAAAATGATCTCCCTTCTTTAATAACAACAGTGATAATAACGAAAGTACCCTTTATACATGAAATTAAAACAATGACAAGTTGATGGTTTAAGTCGGCTCATATATTTTCAAACATTGCAGGTCATACTATTCATACCATCACTTACACGGAGAGGAAGTATAATATGCCAGTAGACCCCCATCTTTCTAGAGAGCGCTCTGAACGGTTTGAAACCGCTTTTAACCGCATCCATCAAACCTTGAAACAGATCAGCCGCACGAACGGAAATGATGCGTTTATGGAAATATTGCATGATGCAGCCAGGACCCACGCCAGCGTTAAAGCTTGTCTAGAAGATCTCAAACAATATGCTAAACTAAGAAATGCCATCGTTCATCATAAAAAAGATGCGCAGTTCTACATCGCTGAGCCTCATCATGAAATTGTGGAGAGAATTGAAAGCATTGACCGGCTATTAACCGACCCTGGCAAAGCTTTGAGCATCGCCTCTGCTCCCGTTTATACCGTTGAAATGAACACTCTGCTTACAACAGTATTAAAGTATGTGGAACAGCACGGCTATTCCGGCTATCCGATCTATGAGAAAGGCCGATGCAGAGGACTCTTAACAGCAAAAACCATCTTACAGTGGATGGCCATACATCACCAGCAGGGTAAATTGGATCTCTCGGCCCTGCAAGTCAAAGATCTAGTGACAGAAAACACAGTCTGTACAATCGTTTTCTTATCTCAGCAGGCTAACATTTATGATATTGAATTTCTGTTTGAAGATCACCAAGCAAGAAAACAAAAGCTTGAGGCTGTGCTCATTACTCCTAACGGCAGAGAGAGCGAACTTCCGATTGGCATTATTACAGCTTGGGATCTCACAAAGAACAATGATCAAATTATAGGTCCCTAACATTTTTTTCGCAAAAAAACCGGGAAAAATCTTCCCGGCTCTATCTATTCATATTCGTTCATTTCACTCAAATCATCTGCATGGCTTGCGATCATGGCAACAATCGTATTTGCTTCTTCTTTACTGAAAATAAAATTCGTCTCATCTGTGAGCCATTCATCCTCATCGGTTTTTACACGGCTGACACGGCGCAGAACTCCATCTCTGGTCTCTTCAATGATGCCGAACTGATAAGTGACCTCTACTTCATCAAATTTAGAAAAAGCAGTCACTTCCGGCGTGGTCCATTCAACCTCCACCTCTTCTTCCATTTCATCATCATATCTCTCTGCATACTCTTCCTCATATTCTTCCTCTTCCATAAACACATGAAAGCTTTCGTGCACTTCTTCTACAATTTCTTCAATATCATCTAATATCGTTTTAGATGTCAGTTCAAAGTCTAACTCCATTGTTTTAACATAAAACTCTTCGTTATGCGGGTCAAAGTGAATGACACAAAAATATTCTCTGTTTCCCTCATCCGTTTCCACAAAGAATTCTAAACGGGGATGTTTGGCAGCCCGCAGCACCTCCATATGTCCAATTTGATCAAATTCTTCACATATTGACTGCAGAGGTTCCAAAATTTCATCTGCTACTCTGTCGAACCATTCAATTGACATATTATATCCCCCTTATTAAACCATGTATGGCTACATTTTTATGCCGCATCATATAGGTTCTCACAATTTTCGCTTTGCATACATGAGCTGCTGGATTCCACGACTTGAGTCCATTGATGAGATATACGTCAAATTCTTCTAAAGTGGTTTAATAAGAAACATGCTATTACACTGAAGCAATATCTTTATCCTGCTGGTTGACTTTCGTTAAATCTTTCACACTTTCACGTTCCACTAGCTTATAGTTAGAAACGGTACAGAACGGAACCGGTTTTCGCTGGATCAGGCTGACAATTTTTTCTGCTGCCTTTTCCCCTGCTGCTTTGTAATGAAATTGAATCGTCGTGAGCCCTGGATGAATACTTTCAGTAATGTCATGCCCGCCAAATCCTGTGATAGATAAATCATCTGGAATTTTCAGACCTTTCATATGTGCGGCCTTTAGAACCCCTAATGCTATTTTATCCGTAGCACAAACAATGATCGTTGGATTGAATTCATCTATGATGGCTTCTGCCTTTTTTTGTGCATCTTGAATTTTAAAAGTTGTTTCAAACTGCTTAAACGTACATCCTCCATGCTCATTAACAGCTTTTAATACACCGTCTACCCTTTGTCTGCCAATGATTAAGTCCTTTTCTCTCGCTCCTAAATAGGCGATTCTTTTATGACCTTTTTGCACGATACAATTGCCGATATCATACCCGCTATTGTAGTCGTTGTAGATCAGTGAATAGAGCTTTTCATGCTCAAGCCCAACCAGTAAAACAGGAATATTGACTTTTGCAAACGCTTCCATATGAGCGGGCGTGATTTTGCTTGCCAGGAGAATCAATCCTGCTATTTTTTGGTTAGCCAAGCTGTAAATGCTTTCAACTTCCCGGTTTATATCCTTGCTCGTGTGGGAAATGATCATCTGATAATCTAGTGTCTTAAGTTTTTCATCAATGCCGATCAGCGTTTTTGATGCAGCTATAGAATCCAGCCGGGGGACGATCACTCCGACAAAACTTGTTTGTTTGGCTTTTAAACTTTGCGCGAATGAATTTGGGATATAGCCCGTTTCATCAATAATTTTTTCTAATTTTTTTCTCGTTGCTTCAGCAATTGGTCCGCCATTTAAAAAACGAGAGACCGTGCTTTTTGTTACACCTGCCATTTGGGCAATATCAGAAATCGTTTTAGCCAATTCACTCACCTGCTTTATCTTTTTTATATCTATATCATGTCGGCTATTCTTTATGTAGTATATTTTTAATTAGCGTTTGAAAAATCTAGAAGTTACTTTACATAAATTTTTTGCTCAGTAAGACATTTTATATTTTTATGATTATTCTGATAATATTAAATTATATAATGAAATTCAATGGAATAAAAGTCTTAGGTGAAGCTTTTTACATAAAAAATGAATCCGGCACATTTAAATATGTGCCGGATTCAAATAATTATTATTTAATTATCGTATTTGCCCATTTCCGCTCATCAGATATTTCACCGTAGTTAATGCTTCAAGCCCCATTGGCCCGCGAGCATGAAGCTTTTGAGTTGAAATGCCAATTTCCGCTCCAAATCCGAGTGCACTGCCGTCTGTGAAACGAGTAGAAGCATTATGGTAGAGAGCTGCTGCATCAGCAAGCTTCATAAATTTCGCTGCTGTTTTATTATTTTCGGTCACAATAGCTTCTGAATGCTTGGTGCCATAAACTTCAATGTGATCAATGGCTTCATCTAAGCTTTTTACTGTTTTAACAGCGATATCCAAACTTAAATATTCATTCGCCCAGTCCTCTTCGTTAGCTGGAATGACATCTGGCAAATAGTTAGCTGCCTCTGCATCTCCATGGACTGTCACACCGTTTTCCTTTAATGTTTCTGCTAAACGATCTTTATTAGCCGCCAGCCAGTCTTCATGGACGATTAATGTTTCTGCCGCATTACATACCGCAGGACGATCCGTTTTCGCATTAATAATGATCGGCAATGCTTTTTCCACATCTGCCTCTTTATCCACATAAATATGGCAGTTCCCAACGCCAGTTTCTAATACTGGCACCGTCGCATTTTCAACGACCGTATTGATCAGTGACGCTCCGCCTCTTGGTATCAGCACGTCAATGTATTCTTTCAACGTAAATAATTCCTGTGTCGCATTTCTGTCGGTGCTCGCAATAAACTGAACTGCTTCTTGCGGAATTTTCGACTTTTCAAGCGCTTGGTGCATGATTTCCACAATGGCTTTATTAGAGAAGATGGCAGACGAACCGCCTTTTAGAATTACTGCATTCCCAGATTTCAGCGCAAGACCAGCCGCGTCCACTGTCACATTTGGACGTGCTTCATAAATCATTCCAATGACGCCAAGAGGTACTCGGACCTCTTCCACATTCATGCCGTTATCAAGCGTCCAGCTCGATAAAACATCACCCACAGGATCTTTTCGCTTAGCTACTTCACGAAGTCCTTCAGCAAATTCGTGAACGCGTTCCTTAGTTAATAATAAGCGGTCCATAAATGCTTCTTCATAGCCTTTTTCACGCCCATTTTCTAAATCCTTTTCATTCGCTGCAAGAATATAACTAGCTTCTTGTTCTAATTGATCCGCCATCATAATCAACGCTTCATTTTTCTCTTCTGTTGACAATAGGCTCAATGTTTTCGCTGCTTTCTTTGCGGCTGCAGCTTGAGTTTTTACTGATCCATTCATCGTTGTATTCGTCATCTAATCCCTCCATTTTTAGTTTGACAATCTATGCAAGGTTACACAGTGACTGGTACGGCGAAATCAAGCGCGCAAACAAACGCTTCCTGGCGCACAGCTGCCTGCCCGTTTTTTTGATCTTGAAACTGGAATTCATCCGCTTCTAATTGTTCCGTTGAATAATTAATTCTTCCGAGTCCAATTTCCATGCCTGTTTCATCCACAATGCGAACAACGGCTCCATCATTGAACTGTCCGTTTACTTCGATGATATCTGCCGGGAAAAGACTCTTGTTGCCTTCTACGATCGATTTCTTCGCTTCATCATTAATAATGATTTGGCCTTCGGGACCTGAATGGAAGGCAATCCATTGTTTATTATCATCTAAATTCACCGCATCTGGCTCCGATTCAAAATACGTGCCTTTTGCTGTGCCATTCACCGCTCCGAGCAAGATGCCCGGTGTTTCAGCTCTTCCTAAAAATGCTTTCAACCCTGAAGCCAAAGCGATTTTCACTGCAGAGATTTTCGATTTCATTCCGCCTGTTCCTACTGCACTGCCTGAACCGCCGGCAGCTGCTTCTATTTCAGGTGTAATCGAATGAACTTTTTCAAGCAGCTTCGCATCTGGCTTCTCGTTAGGGTTCGCATCATATAAACCATCGATATCAGATAGAATGATCAATTGATCCGCATCCACGAGTGCCGCCACTTTTGCAGAAAGCGTGTCATTATCTCCGAATTTCAAGCGGTCAACTGTCACAGTATCATTTTCATTGATGATCGGGATAATTCCTCTGTCTAAAAGTACGTTCAATGCATTTTTCATATTATGGTAGCGATTTTCATTAGAGAAGTCGCTTCTTGTGATCAATATTTGTGAGGCTACATAGCCGTGAGATAAAAAGAGTTCTGAATAAGATTCCATTAGCAACCCTTGACCAATGGAAGCTGCTGCTTGTTTTTCTGGTAAAGACTGAGGACGCTCCATGCATCCAAGTTTTCTATACCCCGCAGCTACTGCTCCAGATGATACGACTGCTGTTTCATAGCCTGCGTCCTTTAACGCGACAATTTGCTCAGCTAATTTTTCCAATTTTCTTCTGCTGATCTCACCGTGCATGCTTGTTAAAGAACTGCTTCCAATCTTAATGACAACTCTTTTTACCTGTTTATCTGTTTCGTTTAACATCCTATCCCTCCAACATTTTTTATTACTATTTTATTTTTACGCTTGCTTATTTTTTTGTTAGGAAGGAACTAATACGCCTTCAAGTTCTTCGCTGATTTCCTTTGAGCGGTTTAAGGCATGATTGACAGCTTGAGCGATAGCTTTTCCTCCATTATATTGAGCTAAAGCATCTAATCCGGCTGCTGTTGTGCCATTAGGAGAAGTGACGTTTTCTCTTAATTCCGCAGGTGTTTCATCATTTTCCATAATCATTTTAGCTGCGCCATAGATCGTTTGGGCAACAATTTCTCGAACGACTTCCTCATCCATTCCGTTCTTCTTGCCTACCGACTCCATATGTTCCATTAAATAATAGAAATAAGCTGGACCGCTTCCTGCAAGACCCGTAAATACGTCCATTTGCTCTTCTTCGATCACGTATACTTTCCCCATGCATTCAAGCAGCTCTTTTACATCTAGCACATGATCCATCTTCGTATGCTTGCCTGGAGACATCGCTGTAGCTGATTCTTGAATCATACTTGAAGTATTTGGCATCACACGGATCACTTGTTGTCCTGCATTTAATCGTTCTTCCATAAATCCGGTTGAAATGCCAGCTAATACTGAAATGACGACTTGCTCTTTATTTAATTGATCTTTAATAGAAGATAATGCGTCTGATGCGCCTTTTGGCTTCATCGCTAAAATAAATAGATCCGCTTCTTGATATGGAATGTCTTCAAGTGATGTGATTCTTACACCGTAGTTCTTTTTTAATTCTTGAAGACGTTCCCGATTGCTTCTGTTTGTCACAATGATTTGATTAGCAGGTACTTTCCCCGCTTGTATCATTCCAGAAATCATTGATTCCGCCATTGACCCTGCGCCTAAAAATACGATTGTTTTTTCGTTTAACATGTCATCCTCCTCAGAGATTCATATTCAATTGACTGTTCGTATGCCGTTCGCTTTTTTCAACGCTTTCTATCGTAACATGCTCAGAATGAGATTCAAGGGGATATGGGAAAGTCATGCGTATATGAGCCATTTAGTGAATGAAAACGTTATCAATAGGTTTTCAGCCCCTTCTAACCCCATCTCATCCTAAATAATCACGTTTAATCGGTGTATATGAGGAATTAAATATTTTGAAATGCGAGAATAATTGCTTTTTCAAGTGCCAGCCACCATTAAAAACCTCTACAGAAAGCCGGTAGAGGTTAACTATCTATCCTTTTATAAGTGGCCGCATGCCAATGTTTGGCTCTAGGTCTTCTTCGCCCTCTCCATCCGATCGATTGGAGTTCACTGGCGATCATTCGATTAAAAAAACCGTGACCGAAAAGAACGATCTGCCGATGGTGTTGGGTGAGAGCAGATAATTGTTTTGCTGCTTGCCTCGCTCTAATCTTTGCTTCCTTATAAGACTCCGCTTGATGGGAAAACCCTGCTAACCAAATGATTCTGGAGAGAACTAACCACGCGGAGGGCTTTAATTTAATGATGCTTGGCAGATTTAATTCAGGGAGATCCACTTCCCTATATAGTTGATCGGTCACCACTTTCGCCTGGTGACTGATGGAAGAAGCAGAATCAATTGACCTCTTTAAATGACTAGTAACAACTGCTTCTGCCTTCTTTACTGCCTCCTTTGTTTGTTCAGGAAAACAATCAGCAGATTCAATTCCTTTCTGGTCATATGCCATCACCCATTTTTGAAATTGTTTGCTATTCATCCGATTTCCTTCCTTATGTATTGACTTTCCATGTCTGATCAAAGTAATTTCCACCTCATCACTCCTGTTCTTACTATGTATCTTTTTTGACTATGAATAGGATAGCACTGCTACTTGGTAATTGATATATTTTCCAGTCAGATATAAATTTCTCTTATTCGTAATGAATCACGTGAAATGATCCGTGATGTTTACTTGAGATATTATCGGGAATTACTCAATATATGAAAGCAATTAACTGAAACCTACAACTCAAGAAAGGATGAATGAAGAGATGACAAACCACGCTAATGACGATCGTATGGAAGGTAAAGGCAAAGAGTTAAAAGGAAAAGCGAAAGAAGCTTGGGGTGCTCTGACAGATGACCACAGCACCAAGTCAGAAGGAAAAGCAGAGAAATATGAAGGGAAAGCGCAGCAAAAGCTGGGTGATCTAAAGGATACGTTTACGGATAAATAATTTATAAGCAGACAGAACAGAAGTAACACACTGTTCTGTCTGCTTTTTTAAGGAGAAGATTCATGGATTCAATCATTTATTTACTTTTTTCATTCAGCTATATCCTATTACTCATTACCGCTCTGTACGCTGCATATAGACACGAATGGAATAAGGGCAGTTTCCTTTTACTTGTCCTAACAGGATTGGTATTAGACAATGCGATTATCGGCCTCGGAGCTTCGATTGGAAAAAGCGGCCTGCTTGAGTCATTGAATATGAGTCGTTATTGGATGCACGCTTTCTTCACTCCACTTTTAGTCATTTTCTGCCTTTATATGCTGGAGACCATCGGAATTCAGCGTGTTTGGCTGACACTGATCTTCTGGGGGTTGACGATTACGCTGATCATCTATGAATTATGGACGGTCACTTTGAATGTAAATCTGGAACCGCAAATGGAATACGGCGCTCTTCGATATGAGAACTCTAGTGAAGGACCGCCTGTCATGGTTCTAGTTGTTTCTTTTGTCATTTTGCTCGTTTCTCTTTTCGTTTGGAAAAAGCGGCGCTGGATTTGGATGATGGTCGGTATTACCATGATGATGATTGGCAGCTTTATTGAATTCCCCATTCCTAGCACAGCAGCTGTTAATGGATTTGAGCTCCTATTAATGATCACATTAACCGCCACTTATATTCGTTTTTTGAAAGTAGAAAGTACAAATCTTTGATTTCTTGCTTAAAAGAAATTAAATTGCTTATATGGCAGAAAATCGAAGGCAGGGTGGAATGGCTTTGGACCAGCTCAAGCTTGTCCGAGGTGATCAATTAAAGTACTAGAGAAAATCGATGAAAGCAGGGTTTACTAATACGATCAAATGGAATGCAAGACAAATTTACTTTGTGCTTGAATACTTTATGAACATGGCCGACGCAAGCTATAATACTAAGGCTAAAGACTATAACCCTTATTCGCTGCCGGCACGCGGCCTTCAGAATGGCCGGTAGAACCCCCTTCTAAACAAGAGATTCTCCAATTATTATGAACATCAAAGGCACTTTCTGACCGCTTACAAATGAAGCCTGAAAAAGATACAGCCTTTGTTCTTTGAAGGTGCTTTTTAATAGTCAAAAGGAAAGCCTAAAAATTCCAGACTTTCCTTTTGAATAATTATCGTGTAACTATATATTCCTTGCCATCAGCTTCAATGATGAAACTATGCTTTCTAGCTGCTTCTTCAATTTCTCTGAATGCCCAGTGGTCTTTTGGTACATCAGTAAAAGACGGTTCTAATTCACCATACAGTGGACCACGATTGAATAGACGATTTAATACTTTTACAGCTTGTGCTCTTGTTAGCTTATCTTCTGGATTAAATCTACCACCTTCGTATCCTTCCATGATAGTAGTCTTTTGGATCGCTCGAATAGCATGTGATGCCCAATGTTTATCGGATACATCTGAGTAGTTTACTCCTGATTTATCGTCAAGGTTTTCACAATATATTCTATATGAAGGGTTAGCTTCACATTCACTTTTTATCCATCTATAAGCAATTGTAGCCATTTGTGCACGCGAAATTTTTTCATTCGGTCTGAATGAACCATCAGAACCAACCATGATGCCATACTTTTTAGCTGTCATGATTTCGTTGAATGCCCAATGTGTATCAAATACATCTTTATATTGTTCCATCGAGCCAAAATCAGTTTCTACACCTAAATTTCTCGCCAACATTGTTGCCATCTGCGTTCTTGTTACTGGTGCGTTAGGTCTGAATGTGTGGTCAAGGTATCCATTAATATAAGAGTCATGAACACTTTCATTTTGTTCAAGCTCCTGAAGATATTCTTCCCATCCATCCATATACATCAACGTAAACGTACTAAACTTTTTCACCTCAAATTCTACATTCACTGTTTTATCTTTGGTGATAATGGTAGCTTTCTTGATTTCTTTCGTACCATCACTGTGTTCAATGAAGACAACTACGTTTTTTAATATTTGTTGTCTTTCTTCTTCATTTTTTGGTAGGTCTGTTAAAGGTAATGTTAATGTGACAGGACGACTTTGCATATTTGTATGAATTTCCATTGGCCGGCCTAAAACACTTACAGATTCTCCCTTAGTAATTTGTTGAACAAGTTCTTCTTTCTTAGCTCGTTCCTCAATTCTTTTTTTCTTATCTTTTTCTTTTACTGGAACGACTTGAAAGTATAAATCTTCTTTGAAATCTTTCATAGATGCTTTTGGAATCTTAATACTTACATCATTTGTTTGAATTTCAAGATTCGTTTCTCCTGAAGCCAGTTGTTTTACGGCATCTTTTGGTACATTAACATTTACTTCCGATACTTTGTCTTCTTTGTCTGGAATAACGATTCTTGCTGTCTCTTGTTTTTGTTCTTTTAGTTTAGTAATTGTTTCTTTTACTTTTTCTTCTGTAAATGTTACTTCATCTTTCACAGTACCATCAGATTCAGTCGTTCGTTTTACAGGAGTTTTAGATACGATCGTGCCGTCATCCTTTTCACCTGTTTCAACGTCTACAGTGATTTCTTCTACCTTTGGTGGATTAGAAGGGTTGGGTGATGATGAACCGCCGCCACCTCCTGAACTAGGAGGTTGAGGTGCTCTTGTTACCTCAATTTCGTATGTTTTTGTTGTTCCATCTTCAGCTGTTACGACAACAGTAATCGTGTTTGAGCCAACGTTTAAATTGATTGGTTGGCTTTGTTGTCCGGTTACTACTGATAAATTGTTTACTTTTATCTTTGCATTCGTATCTGTTGTTGCTGGCGTGATGATCATACTAGAAGTTCCATATGCGACAGAAGATTGATAGCTTGTTGTAGTACTATCAAATTCAGGTATGAGTGTTCCATTATTTAATTGTAAAGAAGTCAAGGAAGCATCCGTCGATAATGCTCTTGTTTTAAAATTCCATGTCGTCTTATCGACAATACCTGCAAATGGATTTCCTGCCACATCTTTGATTGCAGTATTGTCAATTTGGACATAATAGTCGGTCTCACTCGTAAGACTTTTTCCAGTGTTTATCGAAATTGTGTCATCTGACGGTTTTGTTACATTATCTCCCGTCACATCTATGGTCGAAACAGTACTGTCATCCGTTTGTTTCTTAATCACGATATTTCCTGTTCCAATTTTTATGTTTTCATTAAATGTGATGGATAAGTCACTTGAAAAATCAGTATTAGTTGAATCATCAGCTGGAGTCGTACTTTGAATAATCGGTGCCGTTCTATCAAAAATAATCGCAGTCCCTGTTGTTAAAGCGGTCACCTGTGTTGCCGCATTTCCAACTTGGTCGGCAAAATCAATGCTAAAAGCAATTGACCCTTCTAAATCACTTGATTGCATTGTATAAGTTGCGCTCCATGTTGTTGCATCGCTATCATTTTTGTCACTAACTGATGCTGAATTTCCTGCAACTGTAATAGTTGGGTTCGTAATATCTTCATTCGTTACAATGTCTAGTGTGATGACATCCCCAACCTTGGCGACACCAGCGCTCGTATTATTTGAGCTCATCATAACTGTTGTAGCGGTTGGTATTGTTCCATCAAATTCGACAGCACTATTATCGGTTACTCCCGTCACTTGTGTTCCACTATTTCCAGCTAAATCTTGTATATCAACTATAAAGCTAACATTTCCGTCCGTATCACTATTCTGCATCACATAGGTTGCTCGCCATGTCTTTTCATTACTATCCCCTGCATTTGTTACGGTTGCTGCTTGACCGGCAATCGTTATAGTTGGTGTTTGGATGTCCTCGTCTGTTGTGATGTCTAATGTAATTACACTTCCGATTTTTGCTTTTGTCGGATTTGTATGATTGGATCTAATTGACACAGCTGTTGTAGTCGGGGCTGTTTTGTCAATGGTAAAATTAACTGTTGTACTATTTCCAGCAGCGTCCGTAACCACTAACGTGTGCTCTTGCTCAGCACTGACTGTATCGCCACTTGAAAATGCACTTCCATTTAAAGTTGCTGTTCCTTCATTAAAGGTAATTGTGCGGTCTGTATGATATGAAGACCCGTCAGTCACCCCTGATACTTCCGGTGGTGTTGAATCGAGCTCTATTGTATCCGAAACTGAGTTTGATAAATTTCCAGCCTCATCTTTCAACTGCACATAAACAGTTTTCGTTCCATCACCAGATGGTATTGTATAAGTTTTTTCTATGTTAAATGTTTCCCAAGTACTCCAAACGTTATTATCAGAGGAGAATTGCATTTCCACTGTTTCGTTTTCTGGATCGGAGGCTGTCAGTGTTAAGCTTACATTTGTTGACTTTGTAACCTCGTTACCATTATTTATTGTAATCGTACCAGTAGGTGGTTGATTTAGTGTAACAGTAATGGTGAAATCTTTCTCAAATGGATTGCCTGTATCATCTATTGCAACAACAGTAATATCGTAACTATTGTTGTCTGCATAATCAAAGGATGATGCTGTTTTCAACGTACTACCATCAATCGTAAAAGAAGCATGATCTCCAATCGCTTTTAAAGAATAAGTGAACGTTTCACTAGCATCATTCGGATCTGTTGCTGACAGAGTCCCAACCGTTGTACCAGATGGTTTCTTTTCTGTCACTGACGAACTTGATAAATTAATATCATTAGCTGCGGTTCTGTCAAAAGTAACAGCTGAACCACTTGTCACAGAACTTACTTGTGTAGCTGTATTGCCTGCTACATCTGTAATATCTAGTGTGAAAGGTATCGCACCTTCCGTATCAGTACTCTGCATCGTATAGCTTGCTGTCCACGTCTTATCGTCACTATCGCCATCGGTGCCAACAGTTGCTGATTGATTTGCTATCGTGATAGTCGGTGTTTGGATATCTTCATTTGTTGTGATGTTTAATGTGACAGTGTCGCCAACTTTCGCTTTTGAAGTCGCTGTGTTATTTGATAACATTGTAACAGTTAAAACGGTTGGTGCGGTTGTGTCAAGTGTAATTGAGTCAGAATAAACAGTGGATTCTCCACCTTTATTATCCCTTAACTTGAAAGACACAGTTTTCGCACCATCACCAGATGATAATGCCCAATTTGTTTTTGATGTACTAAATTCTTCCCAATCACTCCATGTACTATTATCATTTGAAAAAGCCATTTCTAACGTGTCACCTGTATCCACATCTGTCCCTGTTAATGTAAGATTAACTGTAGCTGAATTCGTCAAACTATCTCCAGCGTTAATCGTTACAGAACCAGTGGGTAGTGCATTTGGTGCAAGTGTCGTCACATCTTTACTTGTATACGACGTCTTATTTCCAGCCGCATCTTTCACGATGACATTGAAATAATAAGTCGTATATGGCGTGAGGCCCGTTACATTGAACGTATTGATATCTTTTGTAAATCCTGATCCTAAAGGTGTACCGTTTTCTTCGATATTGCTTACCGTGTCGATGTTGTTGTTTGTAGATTGGTAGACACGGTATTCTAAGTTCCCAGCAGTTGTAATATTGTCCGTTGCCTTATCCCATCCTAATGTGACACCTGTGGTTGTGATGGAGGAAGGGGTGATTGTTCCACTAGTTAATGTCGGTGCGGTTGAATCCACACTTACATTAGAAATTGTTATGTTATCAAAATTTAAATCGGCTGGAGGAGTAAGATTATCCATTTGGTAATTAATAGTGATAGACGCAACATTGTCTATAGAAAATTGTGTACCACTATTCGCTACAGAACTTAATTGCGTAATATTCCCTACTTCTAAGTCCGTGTTTGAAAAAGATATCTTCTCTCCAATTTGATTTTCACTAATGTCTTTTAATACCACATCAAATTTTTCAACATGCTTACTTGGCTCAGCAAAAGGACTAATACCCAAATCTTTAAAAGTGAAAGTTTTACAAGTACTCCCACCCTCAGCCTTGATAATTAGCGTCTCTTCAATACCTCTATTAGCAGTATTAACATCACCATTTTTCTTTGAAAATAGTTGAGTTCCATATACTTCAAAACCATTACTAATCACAAACTTATCCGAAAAATTAGCAAAACCCGAACCAGCACTGTTATCCGCATCAAGCGAACCACTAAAATCATACGTTCCGTTATTGGTACCATTAGACCCTGCATAGGACTGAATAGGATTTATTTGTACAAACGGAATAAAAATAAGCATAAAAGATAAAACAACCCGAACTGAAAAGTTCAACTTCGCTATAACAGACGCTTTTTCTCTACTCGAACTAAAATGCAAAGAGCGGCTCAGCAATTACCCCACCCCTTTATTTTATTTTTCTATTAACACAAAACACTAAGATCTAACAGGATATTCCCCATCGCTTACGCAAATAATAAAATTCAAACCAAGATACGGCTGCATATTGTTATGAGATTGAGTACCTCCAGTCGGTTCAATGAGATTAGGGGCCATATTGACATCCAATTCTTGTGAGTAAATATTTGGATATCCTCTTCTGTTCTCCACATCCGCCCATACCCCATTAGTAGGGTCACTTTCCGGAGTAGCATTATTACAACTTGGCACATGACTATGACTAGGAATCTCACTCTCTATTAAGGTCACTGTAGTTGTTCCTCCGCCTTGACCAATCGTTCTAGGAGTCAACCCTTGCCCAGAACCTTGTTGCATGACAGCTCTCCCTTGCAAATTTGGCAACGCGAAATTTGTTATGCCGTCTCCGCCATACATGATACCTATAATGGAAAATAACGTTGTATTTTGTGCAATTGTTAATAACTGCCCATTACATAATGCCCAACCCCTTGGCGCAAAGTTACCTGCAATTGGTCTAATTTCACCTATGAACGCATCCATGTCTACATTCCTTTCATTCTAATTTCTTTGTGGGTAATTTCCCACTATTGCAATACAATAATTCGCCACTTGATAAGGTTGCATATTTGAATGTGGCTGTGAATTGCCCGCAGCTGCTAAAGCTTCAGGGCGCATCGTAGTATTTGATTGTTCAGAGTAGTTTAATCTGCTTGGAACAGCTACACCCCACACATTTCCTGAAGCTTGTTTCAGATTTGCATCTTTAGTACTGGCAAATACTTGATGTGTATGCATAGGCATTTCGTTTATCGTTAATGTGTGTGTTTCCTCCCCAGCTTTCTCACCTAGAGCTATACCGTACCCAGTATGATTAGGTACTCTTCCTCGTAAGTCAGGTAAAGCAAAATTAGTCACACCATCACCACCGTATACTTTTCCAAGAAGCGAAAACAACGCTTGATTGCCGTTGATTGGTAGTACTTGACCATTACACAAAGCCCAACCCTTTGGCGCAAATGAATAGCTAAATAATCTTATCTCTCCTAAGAACGGTTCTGCCATATTTGTTCACCCCTTCACTATGATCTTTGTGGATATATGCCATACAATGAAATGATATAATTCATTGTTAAATATGGCATCATATTATCATGCGATTGATTTCCTCCAACATTAGACACTGTTTGTGGGTTCATCGTTGCATTTGGTGCTTGTGTAGAATATTGTTGTACTCCACTTCCCCATACATTATTCTCAGGAGTTGGTTCTGTACCAGCTTGTGATGATGCGTGAACAACATGTGTATGTTCAGGCAATTGTGCTGTTGTCAAAGTGACTGTTTCAGTTCCAGCTTTTTGCCCTAGCGGATACATCGTGCCAGTAATCGGATTCTGCCCTTGATGAACAACAACCCTTCCTCTATAATCCGGTAACGCAAATGTCGTTCTACCATCTCCGCCATAAGTAGTGCCAATTAAAGAAAATAATGCTTCATTCTCTGTAATTGAAATCAATTGACCTTGACATAATGCCCACTTCTCTGGTGCATAGTTTCCTGCAAACATGCGAATTTCCCCTATATACGATTCCAATTTATGCGCTCCTTCCTTCTGACTGACTGATATTTTCACTATGAAACAATGAATATCCGACTGCTTTTCCCGTTAGCTACCTCCGCGTCACCTCCTCAAATTGACTATCCTTCCACTCCATCTTGCAATATATATCTCCATCCTCCACAACCACAAACCCCAACCGCTCATATAAACGTTGTGCAGGATTTCCATTTAACACTGACAATCTTACACTCTGTTGATTAACACATGCCGTTTCCATCATTTCCTTTAAAATAAACGTTCCTATTCCCTTATTTTGATACTCTGGATGAATCGTAATATCTAAAATGCGCAACTTATTTTCGTCACTGGACAATAGCAATCGCCCTACCCTATCACCATCACAGTAGATCAATTTAGTATCTACATCACCATATTGCATCACATAAGATCGCAACTGTGCCATATATTGCATTTTCAAAAATTGCCCTGTCATTTCCTCACTCCAACCCCATAACAACACTTCATTTTGCCTTGAACTGGCGTATAACTGAAAAAGAAAATCGCCATCTTCTCCCGGACTTATCATCTTCATTTCTATAGGCATATAATTTTCTCCTTAGGATATTGGAAAAATGATTCCCGTGAGTCACAGGAACAGGTTCCTTGCTCTAACAATAAACATATCGTTTTCCTATTCTAATAAATATTTATCTGAATTTTTAAATAATAAAATTTATCTGTAAATAAGTAACATTCAAAATTATCAATCCACTCTGATTTAAGTACCATCATCTTTCACAAATAATCTTATTCGTAATCTTCATTCATACTTACAAAACTTATCTGTCAAAATTGCTATAAACTTATCATTTTAATGATAATAGTAAGCACATTTATACTCTTAAGACTTTCATCTGTTAATCTTACATAGATATGCTCACCATTAATTAATGCAATCTTCATCAAGAGCATAATTACCTATGTGACAGTTACTTTCAATATCTTATATAACTAATTTAAAATAGGAAAATAGTCTCTATTTAATTTTATTATAACTATTTTTATTAGTTCAGTCACTTAAAAATAATATAAAATTGAATGTTACATTCCCTACATTATACGGGTATAATTCCTAAGAACTTTATTCTATTTGATTCCAAAAACCTACTTGGTGGATTATTAAAGTATGGGAACTGTGGTTCGAGGATGAGTATCGGTTGGTCAGGTCCAAAAAATGGGTTTGGTCTGGTGTTATTAGCCTCAGTGACCGCCACTTATATTCGTTGCTTACAGACTAATGAAACTTTTTGATATCGTTTAGGTGTAATTTTTTGATTTATCACAATAAAGAGATTAAAGTAGATAATAGGGTAGTCATATCGAAAGGGTGGTAGGAATGGTTTGGGATCAATTGAAGTTTGTTAGAGGTGCAACGATCAAAACACTTGAGAAAATTGATGAAAGCAAATGGGATGTGCAGCCTCCCGGGTTTTCAAACACAATCAAATGGAATGCTGGACATATTTACTTTGTGCTCGAATCCTTTATGAAGATGGCTGATTCAAGCTATGACACAAAAGTAAAAGAATATAATTCTTATTTCGCTGCCGGCACACGGCCTTCAGATTGGCCGGGTCAATCCCCTTCTAAACAAGAGGTCATTCAACTGTTAAACGAACAGACAGAAAATATTCAACGGCATTTTTCTGACCGATTACAGGCACAGCCTCAAAAAGAGATTACTATTAGAGGACTTACTTTTAGCTCTGTGGAAGAACTACTTAACTTTACTTTATTCCATGAAGGTCTGCATTTAGGTATTATTCAAACACAGAATAAACTGATATAACCTCTGCTTTATTTCATTGCATCATCAATAATTTCACACAAAAGTCAAAAACATCTGTTTATTTTCAATAAAATGGGGAAGATAATTACTAGCTTACCTCCTCAGAAATGCATCTTGAATATAGCGTTGCTCTTTCTGCCAATTTGCAGGAAGGGCTTTTTGATTTTGACTTGAATCACCCTGCTTTTTATTATTCAAAGCCCCTCACTTTTATGTCATAACCCTTATCATTTTCAAATGAAGTGCATAACTTTCATTTTCCTTCAAACACTATAACTGACTATATGGAAGGGAGAATGAAAAATGACGAAAAAGTTTAACAAAGGCAGCAAAAATCAAAGCTCACCAGCACGTGGCACGACTGAATTTGCTTCTGAAATTACAGCCGGTGACAACAGCAAAGGTGTGAAACGAAACAAGGATCAAAATGCAAAAACGAGATGATGTTTTTCTTCACCGTTTACAATAACAGGAGGTAAACAGATGGATATTATACGTGCTAAACAAATCTTATCTTCATCTGCGGATATTGACGTCAAATTCAATGGCACATCCGTTTGGATTGATGAATTGAAGGAAAACGAACAAATGGCTGTGGTTCACCTTCGCGGTCCGTTAGAAGAAAGAACAGAAGTAAGTATTGCAGATTTAGAAGAAGCGTAAAAGCTGAATATTGAAATGCAGCGGCTGGCTCAGCGATCAGGTGGGCCAGCCGTTTATTTTGAGCAGCTAGTACTTCCTCCCCTTCGTTTAATTTTTGCCTATTCTCAAATAACGCTACTTTTCTCGCACGATTCAGCCCTCAATAAAATAACAGTTATACATTTCCCCTATGTTACTTGCTTCTCGGTATTAGTTTATATTTTGAATTTTGCACTAACTGTAATTTCTGATCGAATAATTTTATTGACTATAATGACAACTGTGTTTAAAATAAAGTTAACATTTTAGACATAATTTCTTTGGGGGAATCGACATGAATCAACAGCGAGAACGACTGAAAATGATGCTGACGGCTGCTATTTTCGCTGCAATTATCGGAATATTAGCTCAAGTCACCATCCCTTTACCTTTAGTGCCAATAACAGGACAAACATTAGCTGTTGGACTTGCGGCAACGATTTTAGGTTCTAGATACGGGGCCTTATCCGCATTTGTCTATATGATGATTGGTGCTGTAGGTGTCCCTGTCTTTTCTGGAATGAGCGGCGGCATGGGAGTGATCTTTGGACCTACTGGCGGTTATATCATCAGCTTCATTCTTTCAGCTTTTGTTATCGGTCTTTATTTAGAGAAAACATCTTTTACCGTAGCACAAGCATTTGCGGCAAATGTGATCGGCATGTTCATTAACCTTGGCTTTGGAACAGCCTGGCTGAAGGTTTTCGCTGATTTAACCTGGACTCAAGCTTTTGCCGGCGGATTTGCACCATTTATTATTGGCGGTTTGATTAAGGCATTTATTGCTGCCTGGATTGGTATTTTAGCCCGCAAACGTTTAGTTTCGGCCCGCCTTTTGTCCGCAAACACTTACAGTAAAATCGCTTAACAAAAAAGCTTCCCTTCACCATTCAACCATCAAGGCTGAATCGTAAAGCGGAAGCTTTCTTCGTTTATACATTTTCCGTTTAAGTAGCTTCTTTCTATAAACTTTACATTATTTTCCCGATCAATGATTAAGACGGTTGATGCCCTCGTTCCATAATGTTCACTGTTAATAAAGATCGGCGACAAGATTTTTTCCCATTCTAAAGAGACGCCTGTTTTGGGTAAACTCTCAATCGGTGCCTGTTCATCATTTTGCAAAAGAGAAAACAAACAGTCTATACCTGCCTCTTCGTCATTCAGACATTGTTCTAGCAGAGTTTTTCCTCTGTCCGTTTTAGGCCAAGACGTTGTCAAAAAAGCATTGCTTAAACTATGTGTCCCGGATAAAACCGCTTCTATCTGATCACTTTTATTGCTGTAATACCATAGATCATCTGCATTTCCGACTAACAGATTAAATCCTGCATATTTATCTTTCTCGCTGCTTAGCTTTTCTAAAAATGTTTTCGGAGAATCAAGACTCGTTAAGAAGGAACGTACAATTTCGCCGCGCGATTCTTTCCCGTCTGTTTCTTCAGACGGATCGCGGTAATTAGTCAAAGCTGCGATTCGGCCATCTTTCGTGATTCCAAGCCAAGTGCCCATTTGTCTAAGATCCCGCCCAGCAAGCACGTTTGGATGGTCATCCCAAAAGTGAGCCTTCTCAGTTGGACGCTCAAAAAATTCATCCCGGTTTGCCGCCAGCACTAATTTGTATGTTGAGTGCTGCTGATACTGAAAGTTAATTAAGCACATATTAATCCCCTTCTGATTCAATGTATTTCTATTTTATCAGAAGGGGGATCACATTCCATAAGAGAATGTTCTTATTGCTGAACCGTTTCACCTGTTAAGACGGGCAGCGGATCTTTAAAATCACGAGGATCTAGGTGCTGTTCAGCTTCCGTTAGCAAGCACGCTTCAAGTCCCGCAATCATTTCCGCATGGTTCATTTCCACACCAATCACCACTAGCTCCTGTTTACGGTCGCCCGTTTCTGGGTGCCAAGTGTCTAGGATTTCAGGTTCTTCTTGAAACATTTGTTTCTGCTCTTCTTCCGGTAAATCTGCGATCCAGCTCCCTGCATATTCGAGTACAATCGACGGTCCCGCCTGCGATAAAAGAATAGACTCTGTCGGACGGCTGGCCAGCCAAATAAACCCTTTTGATCGGACGATCTCCACTGGCAGTTCACTTAAAAATTGATAAAGTCTTTCTGGATGAAAAGGGATATTTTTTCTGAACACAAATGAAGTGATATCATATTCGTCTGTTTCAGGCACGTGCTCTTCGTTTAATTCTTTCAGCCAGCCTGCTGCTTGGCTCGCCAGATCAAAATCAAATAAACCAGTGTGAAAGACTTCGTTCAAATTCACTTGGCTATGAGAAGTCTCAATCACCTTTGCTTCAGGATTTAATTTTTTGAGCAGCCCGAGAAGCACAGTTCTTGTCTCGTCATCAACTAAATCGAGTTTATTCAGGATAAGAACATTGGCAAATTCGATCTGATCGATTAATAGGTCGACAATTTCTCGATGATCATCCTCACCTGCCGCTTGCTTTCTGTCGAGCAACGTTTCACCTGATGAAAAGTCATTCCAAAAGCGATAAGCATCTACTACTGTCACCATGGTATCTAGCTGACAATTAGCGGATAAATCAATTCCCATCTCCTCATCAATGTAAGTGAAGGTTTGTGCAACGGGAATGGGTTCACTGATTCCTGTTGATTCAATCACAATTCCGTCGATGCCGCCATTCTTAACCAACCGTTCCACTTCAATCATTAAATCCTCGCGCAGTGTGCAGCAAATACAGCCGTTTTGCAGCTCAACAAATTTTTCTTCTGTTCGTGAAAATCCGCCCTGCTTCACTAGCTCTGCATCAATATTTACTTCACTCATATCATTCACAATGACAGCCAGTTTTTTTCCTTCGCGATTGTCGAGTATGTGATTCAATAATGTCGTTTTTCCTGCTCCTAAAAATCCGCTCAACACGGTTACCGGTACTTTTTTCATTTTCTCCGCTCCCTTTCATTAAAACAAAACGATTACGATTTAAAGTGTGTGTTTAGGTGATTAAAAATCAACTTGTATATAAAGCGTAATTATTACGTTTAACATCGTAAATGAAATTCAATAGCCGCGTCAAGTATTTTCATATCTTTTATCTGCAGAATACTATTACTCCGTGCTATGATGAAAGAAAACGAAAGCTGGTGACCATTTTGCGTGATCAAGATGTCACGGCATTTATCAGAGAAGCTTCTGCATGGATAGAAGTATCTGGATCTTTGCCGGACGAAATACTCGATTATATTTATAAAACAAAGCTTTTTAAATTATTTGTGCCTAAGTCTTTGAATGGACTAGAAATGAGTTTGCCAGATGGTCTCTATGAATGTCAAAAGGCCTCCTCTATGGATGGAAGCTTTGGATGGCTCGTGACGATTGGTTCTGGCGGAGGTATGTTTGTTCCTTATTTTCATTCCCAAACCGCCGATGAACTTTTTTCACCTTCTGAAGCTGTGATTGCAGGCAGCGGTTCGCCTTCAGGAGTCGCGGAACCGATTGCGGGCGGCTTTTTGGTCAGTGGAGAATGGAAATATTGCAGCGGAGCCAATCATGCAACGATGGTCACAGCCAACTGCCTAATTAAAGGGAAAACGGATGACATGCTGGCGATGATTTTTCTTCCCGAAGAAGTTGAAATTAAAGAGGATTGGCAAGCGTTCGGTTTAAAAGGGACGGGAAGTCATACAGTAATGGTCAAAGATATTTTTGTGCCAACAGAGCGAACGTTCTCCATTTTCAAGCGAGAGAACGCTTTCGGGTATGAAGTTCATTCCTTTCCATTCCAACAATTCTCGGAAGCATCATTTACGGCTGTTTGTCTTGGAATCGGCGAGCATTTTTTAGAAGAAGCTGAGACCATTTACAAGGAGAAAAGAGCGAAGAATCCTACAGTTACGCTCATATCCGACCCTCTCAAGAAAGCAATGGAAAACCATCATTTGCTCGAAGGCCAATTTTATTTAATGGTCAAGCAAATGTGGGAAAAACACACCTCAGGCTCTGCACTTTCTGAGGACGACTTAGCAAAAATGACTGGCACATGCCTTCATACCGTTCAAGCAGTGATTGATTCAGCCAATCAATTACTCCGCCATTTAGGAATGGAAGCGATTATGGAAACATCCACGATCAATCGTATATGGAGAGATCTCCTGACTTGTGGACAGCATGAATTTTTAAAACCGTCGTCTTAAAAGTGAACCCAAAAAGGGGCAGGTGAGTTCTTCTCCCTGCTCCTTTTACGATTGAGGCGAGCCGCTCTGTTCAGATGAAAGAATCACCTCATTACTATAAAATATTTCAGCAATCGCATGACGCAAATAACTCTCTGTTCGCTGCTTTATCTCAATATTTTGAACAGGCACCTCTACCAGAAAGATCATCGCTTGATGACGAAATTCCACAAAGCGCACATCCTGCTTCCCCATCAGCTGAATGTCTTTCTCTTTAATTATTTTTTCCGCTGCTTCATGCAATAACCGTTCTACTTTGACTGTATCCTCCCCGTAAGCCACTTGTATTCTTACCTCAGCCAATATTTCAGCTCCTGACCGGTTAGGCACCACCTGTTCGAGAAAGTACTGATTAGGAACAATAAGCGCCCCTTCTTTTGCCGTCTGAACAAGAGTTGAACGAAGACGAATCTTTTCAACCCTGCCAAACTTACCATTGATTTCAACAGTATCTCCCACTTTAATCGGACGTTCAAACAAAATGATAATACCCGAAATAAAGTTACCTGCCACATTTCGCAATCCGAATCCGATTCCGATTCCCAGCACACTGAAAACGGCTGCAGCAGTTGCCAGATCTAGACCCACTGCCGCAAAGCTAAAACCAAGCGCGCCCGTCATAACGATATAATAGATGATCTGACTAATAGTCGCACCCGATCCTCGATCCATTCCGTAAAATTCGTAAATATTCGGCATGACAATGCGGTTAAACAGCCTCGCTATTCGATGCGCAAATGAAATGACAACGATTAAAACGAGCAGAAGAAATAAGGTAACTTCTACTTCATCTGTTGAGTAGAGCGAGTAAAACAGCCAGCTCTCATTAGAAAAATAATATAAAAACAAAAGAATAATTCCATAAAAAGAAAACCAATTCAGAACAGATTGAAGCCAAACCCAAACAGCTTTTTTCTCTTCTGTCCCTTGACTTTTTTTCACTTTAAACATGACTAGCCACTTAGTTAAAATGATCACTGAAGAAATGACCATAAAATAAAGAATTTCAGTCCTGTACCAACCGTCGACCATTTGCTCCATACCATCACTTCTTTCCCTAAAGCATTCTCTTACTACCCTTTACCAAAATTCCTATATTGATAAACGAATCGCCCTTTATTTCAACCATTTTATTGGCTTCTAACCGATTAATAGTTGCAAAAAAATGCCAATCATCGGCATAATGTAATAGAACTTATTACATATACGATGGAGGATGTCTCATGTTTCCTTTCTTAAAAAATAAAACAGAATTTCAAGAATATGAAGCTTCGCTTGCTTTTCCAAACCAATCAGTCATTGCCACTACGAGTGATCACACGTTGAACTCCCGGCTATTTTATATGGGATTGACGGAACAGCACCTTCAAAAGCTGCAAGAAATGTCCCCAGTTATAGATGAAATATTAAATGAAGTATTAGAAAAAGTATTAGACCATTTGCTTAAAAATCCTGAAATGGCTCAAATTGCTAAACACGCTTCAAGCCGCGAGAGACTGAAAAAAGTGTTTGCAGATTATTTTGGCAGCCTCTTGACTGGGAAAATTGATGATGCATTTTTACAGATGAGAGCGAGAATGGGGCAGACACACAACCGGCATTTTGTACCTGTTACATGGTTCGTCGCCTCATATGCAGCTTTTAACACACTAATTATCCCAAAAATCGTGGAGTATTATCAACAGGATCCAGAGGAGCTATCCGAGGCAATTTTAGCCGTTACTCATGTCATGAATCTTGATGCTCAACTCGTTATTAACCAATATATGGATGTAAGATTAACTGAATTAAATAAGGCAAATGAAGCGAAAAGCATACTCCAGCAGGAAATTATTTCAGCCAGTCAAGAGGTCGCCGCTTCAGTGGAGCAAACAGAAGCCGCTATTTCTGATACAAGTTTACGCGCCTCTCAAATTCTGCAGGAAACAGCCAACACCGAGAAATCTAGCAAAAATCTAGTCGGCTTAACTATACAAAACGAAGCACAAATGCAAGAAATGGAGAAACAATTTATTGATTCCACCGATAAAGTCAGCACTTCGATTTCAGGCATTAAAGAACTAAAAGAAACATCAGAAGAAATTATTAAAATCACCCAAGGAATTGAAGATATTGCCGATCAAACAAATCTGCTGGCTTTGAATGCTTCTATTGAAGCAGCCCGCGCCGGAGAGCATGGCAAAGGGTTTTCTGTCGTCGCCAGTGAAGTGAGAAAGCTTGCGGAAAATGCTAAACTGATGAGCAGCAGCATTAACACATTAATCAATAAGAACAATACAAATATCAATCATCTCGTCAGCCAGATGGAAGCATTAAATGATTCCAACGATCAATCCAAAAGTAAACTCGAACAAGTGAAAGGCGGATTGTTTACTGTAAAGGCAGAAATGGATAACTATCTTGACATGTTTGCGCGCAACAAAAAAGACTTGGATCTAATTGTGGAATCCATTCAGGAAATCAGCCAAACAACAACAGGCCTCACCTCGTTAACAACTAATCTGTTAGAGAAAGCTGAACAGAATGCATAAGGAAAGACCCGCTTCTCTAATAAGCGGGTCTTTCTTTAGAATATTGCCTGGTCTTTCTGCCCGGTACGCATCCATTTATGCACCTCTGGATTGCTGACCTTCATTTCTTTTTTACTGTTCCAAAATTGTGTATCTGCTTTACCTTTTCGTGTATCAACTACATTCGCAATTAACCATTTCTTTTTGTCATTATCATAGATCAATGAATAATTCCAAATCGTTTCATCTGAAAAATCCTCATATGCCGTTTGTTCTCTCAGCTTCAGTTTGTTGCTGTAAGATACAAGCGCCTGTGCATCTGCTTTCCACTGTTCGTTAAAATAATGAACCGTTAATCCGTCAGTATTGACAACAGACCCTAAATATTGAGACTGCACTTCATCAATGTAGTCTTTTGCGCGTTCAAAATCAGCTTTCGCAAATGAATTGATCTCTTTAATGGTATCCGTCACGTTAGTGAACTTCTCCATGTTAAAGCTCGAGGTTTGAAAAACAGCAAAGTCACTGTTAAAGACAGCTATCGCTTCAAGAATTTCTTGTTGAACCTTCTTGTCTTCCTTCACAAGTTTCACATCGTCTATAAATAGACTGATTTCCGTATTTCCCCATAAATCTTTTTTGGCTTTTTCTTTAAAAACACCGAGCTGATTACTCACAGTAGTTTCTAATTCATAAACACCAGGCAGCACCGGTCCATACACACCTTCTTCTTTATTCTGAACCGGAATCGTCATGCCACCTGCAGATAGTTTGTTTATGTTATCGTTTTCCTGCTCATCCTTTACTTTGATTGCGACGGTTTTTGCTTTCAATTTATATTGTGAAAAGACTCCCCACTTCTTCTCATCTTCTATTAAACTGATTTGCTGGGTGGAGGTAGAGTAATCCTCATTAGAAATCTGATCTTCGAAACCGTCTTTGATTGCTTCAAAACTTGCATTGTTTTGATTTAAGTAATTGATTAACGCTTGCAAGGACACTTTATTCATTTTGGCTTTTTCTTCATCTGCTACAAGCAGCGTTTTTAATTCTTCATGATCTTTCTTTTCTATTGCATGATAAAACTTTTCAACTGTTTTTTCAGGAGAGCTTGCTTGCTGCATGACCAAGAAGACGGCGATTGCGGCAATGGATACAACCGCTCCCAAAACAATGATCCATCGTTGATTATTCATTGGCCACTCCCCTTAATAAATGGATCCCGCACCAAATGCGTCCACTAAATACTTGCTTGAATGGTGTGACGGATCCACAGTCCATCTGCCATCTTTTTCAAGCATTTTAATTTTTATGTCACTTGCTCCTTGCTTCACTTCAAGTGAATTAACGATGGCATCGAACTTGGATAGAGCATATTCTTCAGCTTTTTCACGGTCATAGCCGGCATTTTGATAATACTCTTTTTGGTAATTGTACATTTGATCATAAAACTTAGACATGGAAACAGCCGAGTATTGTAAACTTACTTCTGCTTTTCCATTCGCATTGGATAACACGACAGGTTCTATTTTGGCTTTTTGAGCGAGCGTGTTTTTAAACGTTTCATAATATTTATTTACTTCTTCATCCGTCAGCTGCTTATCCATTCCTCTTGTCAGGTTTTCTTTAAATTTATTTCGAGCTTCTTCCTGAAGTGCTGCTTTATCTGCAGTCACTAATTTTTCATAGTCTGTATTTTCTTTGCCTAAATAAATAGTATCTACATATCCTGCGAGCGCCTTCGCTGGATCGTTCAACGTTTTTAAGCTGTCTTCGTATTTTTGTGTATTTAGCTTCATAGTTACTTCTTCACTTTCCGGCTCTCCATTCACAAACGGCTTAAGTGCTACTTCGTATTCTTTGCCTTTTTCCACATCGAAGAAAACCGTCATCTCTTTCACCTTTCCTGCGCCAATCTCTCCGCCTGAAGCTGCTGGAGGAATATCAACAGAATAAGCCGCTTCTGTATTGGGACTTAATTGGTTTTCGCCATCATAAAGCTTAACATCGTTTCGTCCTGACAGAGTAATGGAAGAGTCTGAAGTATTTTTAATCTTAAAGTTTACAGCTAACAACCCTGGTTCTTCCCCTTCTGACACTCCATTGTTTTGATTTGCTAGTATGTATGAGGCATCTTGAATAGTCGCTTCCATCACCTTGCTTTTCGCTGTCCCGGAAGCTGAGGTTTCTTCGTCTCCTCCACAGCCGGCTAAACCGATTGATAACGCCATAAGCGTTCCTGCTAAACTCATCTTTTTTAACATAGTTCTTCTCTCCTCTTATAATTGATTCAATTCTTATCCTTAATTCTTAAAATGAAACTGGATAAAAAGTAATAAATCTACCTTTCCATTCCCCTGTATCAATGATAGATAAACACTAAATATAGAGCAATATGGAAAAAGAAGGTGTTTTTTTAGTTGCTTTTTAATTTTTCTACCTATTTTCAGCAGAATGGACTTAATATTTTCATTTAACTATCTTTCAAACTACGACTTAAGTAACTTTAAGTTTTACTCATCAAAAACCCGAACAATAAAAAAGCGTTCATAAGCATAGCTTATGAACACTTCACTACCTCTTTTATATGTTAATGACTCACTCTCTGATCCAGCTGCTGACGAAGAATGAACTTTTGTATTTTTCCACTCGCGTTTCTCGGCAGCGCATCTGTGAAAATATAAGATCTTGGCCGTTTATAATCGGCCAGCTTATCGCTGTTTTTGCAAAAAGCATCCAGCATTTCTTCCGTCAAAGCGGCATCTTTTTTGACAATGATCGCCGTTACTTGTTCTCCCCACTTTTCATGAGGTTCACCTAAAACGGCAACATCAAGCACACCTTCATGCTCATATAGTACATCTTCTACTTCTCGCGGATACACATTTTCTCCTCCGCTGATAATCATATCATCCACACGGTCCGCGATGTAAACATAGCCCTCTTCATCCATGTATCCTAGATCACTCGAGTGATACCAGCCTTTATAGAGTGCTTTTGCTGTTGCTTCTTCTAAATTATAATATCCTGCCATCATGCTCGGTCCGCGAACTATGATTTCTCCCACTTGATTCGGAGGCAGCACATCATCAGGTTCTGACGGTCCGTTTTCATTCGGCTTAACAATTCTGATTTCATGGTTCAGACAAGCACGACCTGCTGATCCGGCTTTCGTCAGCTGCTCATCTTCTCTTAAGAATGTGACGGCCGGCCCCATTTCTGTCTGGCCATAAGCTTGTATAAGGTCAATTCCTAATCGCTCCTTCACCATTTTCACAAGCACAGGAGCCATTGGCGCGGCTCCGTATAGGCCAAGTCGTAAGCTTTGAACCGCTTCAGCTGACAGATCTTCCTGCAGCAGCATATTCCACATCGTCGGTGCAGCAAAAAGTGTCGTGATTTTTTCCTTCTGAATGGTTTGTAAAACGGCTTTCGGATCAAACTGGTGAACAATGATATTCACAGCACCAATTTGAACTCTTGGCAAGAAACAGCAATGCAGCTCAGCACAGTGAAACATAGGGGCAGTCACTAAACCACGGTCAGAAGGATGCAGTTTCATGACAGCCGTACACAGCATGCTTTGTTCTGCCATATCCCGGTGTCGATGCAGCACACCCTTTGGCCGGCCCGTTGTTCCGCTCGTATACATAATGGCATAAATATCATTTTCATCAACGGTCGCAGAAGGAGTCTCCGCTTTAGATTGAGCCATTTTTTCATAATAATTTTCACCATACGGTAGCTTTTGATCAATGGACCAAAAAGACGTACCGGGATAATCTTTCTCAACAGCTGCAATTTGAGGTTCTAAAGCTTCTTCAAAAAGGAGAATCTTCGGCTTGGCATCTGCAATGATATAAGCCACTTCTTGTGACTTTAATCGAAAATTAATCGGGTTAATGACGGCACCGATTTTCGCGGCCGCAAAGTAAGCGGTAGCAAGCTCTGGCGTATTAAATAAAAACGTGGAGATACGATCGCCTTTTTCTACTCCTGCACTTAAGAAAGCATTCGCCAGGCGATTGACATCTTCTTGCCACTCTCTGTATGTCCACCTTTTCCCAGAACGAATGTCGACTAGCGCTTCTTTACTTGCAAACTTATTGGCTGTTTGTTCAAAAATCGAGGCTACAGTTGCATACATGTTCATTCCCCCTAATTTCGGTATATGTAACTATATGCAAATACAATGCCAGTCTTAACCCCCGCTTTTATAGCAATTTCCTGTTCATATTGTCCATGAATCATACAGTGTCTCCGGACAATCTTACAGTTTAAAGCTGTAATTTCCGACGCCGCCTTTTATTCACTCGGTATTCAAAATAATGAAAAGCCGCCATCGAAAATGTCAGCCAGGCCGCACCTGCTGTGTAGCCGCCGATGACATCGCTCGGATAATGAACCCCTAAATAGATCCGTGTCAGACCAATCAAAAATATTAGAGCAACAGCAAAAGCCGCCCCAATCAATCTGCTCCACCCTTTATCAAGCAGTTCATAAAGTAAAAAAGCGATCGCTCCGTAAAAGATAAATGACCCCATGGAATGTCCGCTTGGAAAGCTGTAGCCGCCTTGTTCAATCAGCGGTAAGATCTCTGGCCGCTGCCGCTGAAACATGGCTTTTAACCACTTATTAAACAGACCAGCTCCAAGTGATACAGTCAGCAGGAAAAACATGGCGTAATGCCATCGCTTCTTAAACAGAAGAAATGCCGTAATTATAATGGTTCCTGCGGCAAGAAACCGCACCGACGCTAAATTTGTGATAAACACCATTCGTGACGTACGTCCTTCATTGATCCACGATTGAACTTCCTTAATGATCAAATGATCGAAATTCTGGACTTCATTTTCTTTCAGCGCGTCTACAACTTCTGCAAATCCCCAGGTGAAAAAAATTAACAATGCAATCAAAACGGAATAATACAACCATGTTCGTTTATTTTCTTCCTGATTCAATCCTTTCACTCCCGTTTTTTATCCTTATTTTCCACTCATTACGTGCCCTGAAACAAGTATTTATACTACATGTGTTTTATAACGGATTCTAACCCAAAAAAAGAACCAGGCTTCTCTTTTAAGGAGACGCCTGGCGTACTTCATTTTTTAAGCGAATAAAGTTGAATCAAGGTACTCTTTTGCATGAACTTCAAGCTTTTCGTAATTCGCTTGTTCTTCTAAATCAGCTTTTGAGAGAATCTTAACATTTGAATTTGAAAGCTCAACATCTAGCTTTGCATGATACAGATAGGTCGCATTCCCGATTAAGTCGATAAAGTAGCTGCCATCTGCTTTTTTATGAGCCGCACAGCGAACTTTACCTCCCGGATTATAGACGTCTATCACAGCTTCCATTTGATTTAACCCTAGAAGACAAGTCGTTAAGGTGGAAGCAGACATCGCTGTACCGCAAGCGTTCGTAAAGCCAACGCCGCGCTCAAACGTGCGAACGTAAATTTCTCCTTCTTTAATCGGGCAGACAAAGCTGACATTCACTCCATCTGGACAAATCTCATTCGGCCCATTCAACTTCTTGGCCATCTCTTCCTGTAACGCCAGCTGATCCGGAGTCACGATACTGATTAAATGCGGATTGGGCACAGCAAGGGCTGTAAATGAAAGGGTATCTGAGATCGACGGTACGATTTCATTTTGAAGTGTTTCTTGATCGATATTCATCGGCAAGCTGTCCACATCGAATAACACAGGAGAAATCTCCACTTTATATGTAGGTAAACCTTCGTAAATCTCTTGTTCTTGATTGACTTTTAAATCTGCTTTCATCGTTTCCACAATGATTTCATCTTTATTTAGCAATTCACAGACATAGCGTCCTACACAGCGCAGACCGTTTCCGCACATCGATGCCTCCGACCCATCAGAATTAAACACACGCATTTTAGCGTCTGCTTTGTCACTGCTGCCGACAAATAAAATCCCATCCGCTCCAAATTCCGAATCCCGGTCGCACAAAAGCAGCGACAAGTCCCGACGTTCTTCCTCAGTAAATGTATAGCCATGCGTCATTTCATCGATTAATAAAAAATCATTGCCAGATCCATGGCATTTCGTTAATTGAATCTCCACTCTCCTACTTCCCTTCTCTGCTATTGATTAGTTTAGCATATCAAATCTAAGTGTTTCTGGTCTATTCTTTTTATAGTCAGACTCAGAAAAAAGGTATAGACGAACGCATGAATTTTTTTAAACTTGGCTTAGGCTCTTCTTTAAGCACTTCTGCCTTTGTCAATATTCCAGAAGAAACTTTGGTGATCTCTTCAAAAATACGGTTGCCTACAGATTCGATTCCCTTCAATGGTTGTTCTTGCATTTAGGTCCCAGTACGCATTTATTAAACATTCAATAAGATATAGATATCCCTTTTACTAATGGGTTTTCTTAGTTTTATCTAAATATACTTTGAATAAATGGAGTATCTAAAATCTTAATATTCAATTTAAATTATTGGGATTTTTCTTTAGCTGCTGAACTTGTTGTTGGAGCTGTGTAACATGTTGCATATGTTCATCCCTAAGTTGGGTAAACAGCTGTCTAACTTCAGGATTTGTAATCTGAAGCATATATTTATTATATAACATTTGGTATGCCATTTCTGTTTCAACTATATCATGAAGCTTGTCTAGTTTATTCATGCTTTCATCACTCCTATTTATACAATTCCAAACCCACTCATTTTTTGTGAAAGAACTTTATAACGTGTTCGGGCTGCCATTTCCAATCCCTGAAACATTTTCTGCATTTGCGGATCAGTGACCTCTTTTTGTAATTCAGCATATTTCTTTGCTAACAGATCTTCGTGGAAAAACAAATCTTTAAAGGCATTATTCATCATTTCTAGTTCGGATAGCATATTTTTCCCCCTCCAATTTATGAGCTGCTTTTTTTACAGAATAATAAAAATCTCCGTTTGAACTGATCGTTGCTAAATATACATCTTCTGTATTAATAATCCCATATTTATTAAGTTGCTCTTTTAACCATTCCTCCTTATAATTTAACGATTTCAAGTTGTCATAAATAATTTTCCCGTTATTGACGAGAACGGTCGGCAGACCACCAGAAAGTATAGGTATTTGAAAATCAACTGGAGTAGGTGGAATGTGTCCCGATTTTTTTATCACACTTAAATGTCCGCTGGTCTCCAAAATGGCTTGATCCACTTCAGTTAAATTAGGGGCATCCGATAATCTCATTTCTGAAAGCAGTATATCGGTACTAAAAAATGAACGTCGCATATTTACTTCATTCATTTTTCCTTTTTCAATCAAAACGGTTGGTTTTCCAATAAGAAGTGCTGCAAAAACATGATTTCGAACGGATAACCAAGAAAGAGCAAAGTGCCAAAAATAAAGAGTTGCAGTTGCGAGGACTGTTGTTGTAAACAAAATTTTTCCATCAAGTACAGGAGCAACAGCTAATGCCCCTAGCATCCATAGAAATGTAAAATCAAATGCGGTAAATTGTCCAGCAGCCCTTTTCATGAGAAATCGGCTCATAATATAAATTAATATAATAGATACGAATGCTCGAACAGCGAACCCCGCAGTGCTTAGTTTTTCTGTTAGTTTAAAAAAGTCCAGTAATTGATTCATTTTACTTTCACACTCACATGGATATTTCCTGTTGATTCTAACGTTGCCAACATCACTTGAGGAATCGAATATCCTTTTTTGGCAATTTCAGCTTCTAGCCAATTTTCCCGCAGCCCAAATGCGTTCAGTTCTTCCATCTTAACTTTTCCGTCATAGATAAGAATCGTTGATATCCCCATCGGTGTTTGTGGAAGATTCAATAGACTTCTTGTTACAGGAGAAGATTCTGGTTTCTTTATAATACTTAATTCTCCCATCGGCTCTAATATCGCTTCTGCAACTTCTGATAAGTTATGTACTTTTTTAAGCCGAAGTTGAGCTAACAAATCATCAATTGTAATATGAGCCTTTTTTAATTTTGACCAAATGGGTTGTCCATTTTTCACTAAAGGGATAGGGCTTGTTCCTACCATAGAAGGAAATTTATAATCAATCCAGGAAAGAAGCAGGCTTAAAGAATAAGCTACCATGATAATAACAAGAGCAGCTGTAAGTGAAGATTCAGGGTTAACCATACGAGCAGTAGCCACATGAGCCATCCCTGCATGGGTAATAAAATTAAAAGCTGAAACAATTCCAACTTGACGAGGACCCATTAACCTTGTAATAGACAATATTAAAAAATAAAGAATGGTTGCTCTCAAAAAAATTTCAAAGGGATTTAATGAATTTCCTCCATTCCAAAAATTATTCCAGTCCATAACTCTTCTCCTATTCACAAAGTAGTTAAGATTCCATTTATTATTTTTATCTATCTTAAAATTAATAAACTGTCAATAAAATCCAATTGAAGGTGCGAATAGCATTTTGACATTGTAATACAACTTCATGGACAGTTAATCATCCCTAGACCAGGGATACCCAATTGATTTAAGGTATCATTTAAAGGCATTTCCTGTTAGGTTAGTGTTTATAAGTTCTCAGGCTAATAATCTTCACCTTCAATTATAGGTACAAAGCTCTTTTCAAACACTGAGGACGTGCTTAAACATCCATTAAATAAATATAACTAACCATATAACCAAATCCCTTATTGAACAGAAATTTGGCTATATGGTTGGCAAAATTTCTTTCACATTGTTTTAACAATAATCCCATCAACCGATTAAAAAGATGCTCTTTTCTTTCATTTAATGATGATGGTGATGCTCGTAACCATGTTCCTGCGCATACTTCCTGAAGTTTTCTAAATCTTGCAAGCCTGTTGAAGTGCCATCTAAAGCCTGCTGCATACGCTCTAATAGTACATCCTGTAATTTCGAATGGTAGCCAAAGTATTTGGCTAATTCGAAGGATACGTCCGAATGCTTGTCAGAAAAATCGGCGGTCATTTTTTGCATACGGTTCATTAATATGCCTGAAAATAAAAAGTACGGCAACACAATCACTTTTTTTGCACCTAGTTTTAAACAGCGCTCGATTCCTTCTGGCACACTAGGCTTAGTCACTCCCATAAAAGCACTCTCTACAATCTTCACATCGAGCTTTTCCCAAAGCAAACGCGTAATCTTATAAAAGTCACTATTAGCCCCAGGGTCACTGCCGCCGCGAGCGATACATAGAATGGCTATTTCTTCATGCTTGGCTGTCAGATCAAAACCAACCTCTGATAAACGATGCAATAAAATATCGATAATCGCCTCGTGAATCCCTATCGTCTGACCGTAAGTGAAGGTCACATCAGGAAAATGCTCTTTCGCATGTTCTATTTCTGCCGGAATATGTAATTTCGAGTGGCCTGCATGAAGTAAAATAATGGGAATGACATAAACCTCATCAGCCCCTTTTTCTACACAAATCTCAATGCCTTCTTCAATGTTTGGCCTGGCAAACTCTAAAAAGCAGGTTTCTACTAATAATGAATCCTTAATACGGCGCTTTAATTGCTGGATAAATTGACGCACTTCCTCATTGCCTTGTTCAAATTTACTTCCATGTCCCACAAACAGAATCGCCTTTTTTTTCACTTGATTGCTTTTTCGTTTGTCTGTATTTTTAGATACCCCTCTAAATCGTTCTGTATTTATCTGCTGCAATTGCGCTTCCTCCACTTTATATATGTAGTGTTCCGGTTTTACTGCCTCATTCACTATTTGCTTAGCGATTTCAGTATTCGGGACACTGTACCAATTTCCTTTTGGGTAATCAATGACAACACATTTATCCTTACACCGGCCATTGCATCGTGTTCTTGATGTATGAATCAATGGATCTAATTGCTGTCTCTTGATTTCCTGCCGGATCGATTGGGTAATTTCTTCTCCGCCAGCTCCCATACAAGTTGAACCATTACAAATAAGTAAATGGCGCTGCATGCCTGATAAATTCCACGTAGTCATCTTGCTCTCCCCTTTGTTCGAATTTATTACCTATTTTTCAACAGAAATTCTTTAGCTATTTTTTTAAAAGCAACTCATACAAACAGCCAATGATATGACCAAATGATGCAGTTACAGCAATTAATTGACTAGCCTAAAGCAATATTGTTATTCAGGTTCGTTCCGATCTTCCATTGTTCGTCTTCTAATTGAAGCAGGACGCAATCGCCGCCCTGTATGAATTCTTCCCATATCAGGCTGAGCGGCTTATTTTTCAGCCGATTCACCAGACAAGCAATGGCTACTCCATGAGAAACGAAAGCGATTTTTTGTGATGGGTGGGCTTTATACGTATCAATAGCTGACAGCATCCGAGTCGTGACTTGCTCAAAGGTCTCTTGAGTTGTTGGACAAAAGTATTGCGGTTTTGTTATATATTGAAGATAATCGGGATTGTGTAACAAATTGGAGATTTCTCCTCCTTGCCAATCACCTAAATAAATTTCTCGTAATCTTTCATCCTGTAAAATTTTATTTTGGGGGAATATTCTTTCCGCTGATTCCACCGCCCTCCCTAAGTCACTGCTTACCACCACATACTCCCTGTCCATTATAGGCTCTAATTGCGCGATTCCTTGTTCAGTCAGAGGTGAATCCATCCAGCCTTGCAAACGCCCTGCCGCATTCCATTGTGTCTCCCCGTGCCTGTATAACCGTATTTCTTTTTCTATCAACAGAACATTCAACACCTTTCAGTAACTTTGATTCAACCTTAAAACTCCAGACCTTTCAGTGCAGATACATCCTGATCGCTGTAATAATGTTTGATCATTTGGACGTTTGAGACTAAATCAGCTATTTCTTCCATTTCAGGATGTGCAGACCGGCCGGTGACGACAATATGCATCCCAGCAGGGCGAGATTGAATCTCAGAAAGGACTTCGTCAAGCGGCAACACATCATCAACCGGGAAACGCTGAATGGCGAGCGCATTGTTAAGCTCATCCAGAATAAGCACGTCAATGCTTTCATCCTGCAAGGCTTGTTTCGCATGATTCCATGCTTGTGCAAGCGCCAGCCGGTGTTCTTCTGGCGTTTTTGTCCACGTAAATCCTGCGCCAAGCTGTTTTATATCTACACCGAGCTTTTGAAGGGCTAGGTGCTCCCCATAGGTTCGGCTTGGCGATTTAATAAATTGAAGAATCTTAACATTCATCCCACGCCCGATTGCCCGCAATGCCAGCCCTAAAGAAGCAGTAGTCTTGCCTTTTCCATCTCCTGTATACACTAACACCATGCCTTGACGATCCATTTAACTCCCCCTATACCCATGTTGTTTTATCTATATAGGACGTTCTTTTCTTTTCAGGCAGATCTCGTTTAACTGGATATCCGATACATAGTGTGCCAACTAATCGCTCATCTTCATTTGCTCCGATAAATTCATGCAATGGTCCTTCATGCACAAAGCCTACACCGCGCGTACGCCATACCATCCCTAAATCTAAGCTTTCACCCATCAGCCACATGGACATAATAGCACTGCTGACAGCGAATAAGTTATCATAAGTCGCCCCCTCATCATCAGCAGCAATCTTTGATGTGACAACAATAATTAATGGGGTCGCTTCAATTGACTTCATTGACCCCTCCACCAAATTAGGCTTTGTTGGAAATCGCTGCTCTAAAAACTCTCGAGCAAGCGCACGGTATTGCCCGAGTGCATCCTCTTGCAGGACATAAAAATGCCATGGTTCTCTCATTCGGTCGTTAGGCGCATGTATGGCCGCTTCTAGCAGCTGCTCAATTTTCTGCCGCTCTACTTCAACCGGCTGAAATTCTCTAATGGTTCGTCGTTCTTTAAACTGATTTAACATATTGACCACCTCTTTGCTGTTCATACCATTTAATTTCTTTACGCACATTCACCACATCCCCAACAATAATCATGGCGGGATTTTGAATGCTATCTCGTTTAATATCATCAGCCAGCGACTCAAGCGTGCCCACAATTGTTCGCTGCTTTTCTGTCGTTCCTTGCTCAATGACAGCGGCTGGTGTATGCGCCGCTTTCCCGTGCGCTATTAAACTAGCTGAAATATACCCGGCATTCCCGATTCCCATATAAAAAGCAACTGTATCTATCTGCACAAGCGCCTCCCACCGCAAGAAATCTTGACCTTTTTCTTCCCGCCCATGCCCTGTAACAATAGCGAAGCTCGCCGCATGATCTCGATGTGTGACCGGGATGCCTGCATAAGCGGGGGCTGCAATGCCTGCGGTAATACCTGGGACGACTTCATAATGAATGCTCTCTTGTTTTAACACCGCTGCTTCCTCCGCACCTCTCCCAAAAACAAATGGATCGCCGCCTTTTAAGCGGACAACAGTTTTTCCTTTTTTGGCTTGTTCTACAAGCGTTTCATGAATTTTATCTTGTATAAAGCCATGGGCTCCCGGTGCTTTTCCGCAATAAACCAGCTCGGCTGTCGGCTTCGCATAACGCAGCAATTCTTTATTAATCAAACGGTCGTATAAAACATAATCTGCTTTTTCGATGCATTCTTTTCCGTAAACGGTAATGAGCCGAGGATCTCCTGGCCCCGCACCGACAATGTAAACGAATCCACTCATGACCATTCCCCTTTACAAAGTGTGTCGAAAAACTCAGCGATCGATTGCTCATTTCCCGTTCGGACCCAAGCAAGCAGCGCCGGATCTAGCAATCTCGACAATGCTTGCTTCTTCTGTTCACCTTGCAGTGTCTGCAATATCTTCTCGCGGCCTTCTCGTAAAATATGAACATACGCCGCGTATACTGGGTCATATTGTTCTGATAATTCTTCCTTAACTTTTCGAGTTAACCCCGGACTAGCTCCTGACGTAGAGACGGTTAATAAGAACTCCCCTCTGCGAACGACTGCGGGATTCATAAAGTCGACTCGGCCTTTTGCATCTGCCCGGCTTAGCATCTGCCAATGCTGGGCGGCCTCTTCTACAGCGTTATTAACCTCCTCGTGATTCGTTACAGCAAAAATAAATGAGGCATTATCTAAATCTGAAGGTTCAAAATGTTTTTGCTGCCATGTGATAAGTCCTTCATTTATATACTGCTCAAGCTTCACATTTACAGCCGGACTCACAACGACGATAGTTGCCTTTGTCGGCAACAGTGCCTCTGCCTTTTGTCTAGCCACTTCTCCGCCGCCGACGATCACCACTTTTTTATAATCAACATTCACATGGATCGGAAATAGATTCATAGGTTACCTCCCTGCAAGCTTTGATCCAGTTTCGTACAAGCTGTGGATTTGAAGCAAAATGCATATGTGCGTAGCCCGCCGTTAATCGATTTTTCAAATACCCTTCCTCTTGAGTCTTAAAGCGCCCCTTACTTGTATAAGCAGGCTGATTGTTGTTTCCTTCATATACTGAATAATGGAATTCATGACCTTTCACAAGCTCCTGATCAGATAGTAAAAAGTTGTTGGGCATACCCGTAATTTCTCTATAGCCTAATGCGGCCAGCTTTTCCTGCATCCTCACTTTCCCTGGAATGACGCCAAGCATAGGGTATTCTTTTCCGCTGCGGTCGATGATCGCTTCTGTACAATACATAAAGCCTCCGCACTCCGCTAATGTCGGAAGTGACTCAGCCGCTTGCTGAATCGATCGCTTTGCTTTCTCACTCCGGCTCAGCTGCTCCGCAAATTCCTCTGGAAAACCGCCTCCGAGATAAAGACCTTGGGCTTCGTGTGGCACTTCCTCATTTGCCAGAGGAGAAAAGAAGCACAGATTGGCACCATTTGCGCGCAGAAGCCCCAAATTTTCCTCGTAATAAAAATTAAATGCGGCATCTCTAGCAACTGCAATATGGACTGTCGCCTCAGTTGTTTTGTCAAAAATATTGGATGTGGCTGATAAAGGAGAGGTCTTGGAAATCGTTAAAAGCTTCTCCATATCAATTGATTGTTCCATCACTTGTGCTAATTCATCAAAGTATGGATCTAAATCGCCGCGCTCTATTGCGGGAACCAATCCTAAGTGTCTGCTTGGTAACGATGGTACAGCCCCTTTTTCCAAGTAACCAATGACCGGAATCGAACACTCTTGTTCCACAGCTGTCTTGACGATCTCAAAATGGCTCTTACTCCCGACTTGGTTGGCAATGACCCCGGCAATATGGACGTTTTCATCAAGCAATTGAAACCCTTTGACAACAGCAGCCGCGCTTCTTGCCATGCTGGCTGCATTAATCACTAAAATGACCGGGCTTTCGGTTACTACACTAATATCGGCGGCAGACCCGATATTCCCCAGCGGAGATTTCCCGTCATATAGCCCCATAGCTCCTTCAATGACGCTAATGTCTGCATCCCTGCTTGCTCGTGCTACGATGGTGCGCACAATATCCGGCTCCATCATCCAGGTATCAATATTGCGAGATGGGCGATTCGTCACAGAGCTATGATACGTGGGATCAATATAATCAGGTCCGCATTTAAATCCTTGTACAGCTAACCCCCGTTTCATTAGTGCTCGCATCAGTCCTATCGTAACCGTTGTTTTTCCAACACCACTCCCTGTTCCAGCGATGACAACTCGGTGCATGCATTTTCCCCCTTAAAATTGATGCGGGCAATGGAAATCGTTACATTCCCGCTTTTTTTCTTTTCAAGCAATAAGGCCTGATTGTTCGCACACCTCATAGCAGCAGGTTCACTTACCCCGTAGGCTCCTGTGTATTTATAGACTGTATCTGATGGATGAATGATCGGCATTTCATTCAGTTCCGCTGGTGTGTATACTTTAAAAGACCAGCTGTTTTTCGCCAACACGTCAAGCAGTCCTTCTTCATCCTTTTTCAAGTCAATGGTGGCAATCGCCTTTACACTTTTTTTACTTAACCCCATTTCTGCTAACGTGTCCTCGATCACCGCTTCTATTTCAGCACTTGAGGTTCCCCGATTACAGCCAATGCCAAGCACTAACGATTTAGGCCGGTACACAACGCCATTTGAAAGCAGCACCTGCTCTTTCGCTTCCAACAGCCGATCCGTTATGATTAAACTAGCATTAGGTCTTGCATCAATAGCTGCTTGAATAGACGGATACATGGTTAAGTTCTGCGGCATAACCGAATCATGCATCCACCAATTGCGCTCGCCCGTTTCTTGAATAATAGCAACAGGCTCTTCATTTACAACAGCAGCGCTTACTGGTGTCAGCTTATCCGCCGAATCCCAAGTCCAGCCAAATCGGGCGCCGAATAAATCGACCGGGATCGTTTTTTGTACATCTGAAGCAGTGGTAATGACGGGCAGGGCACCAATAACTGCAGCAAATTCACGGGCTAAATCATTCGCGCCCCCTATATGCCCTGATAAGACAGGAATCACATATTGTCCTTTATCATCGATCACCAATACGGCAGGATCTTTCTTTTTGTCTACAAGAAGCGGGGCAATCATGCGCACAACAGCACCGAGTGAAATGATGCAAATCACCGCTTTATATTCTTTAAAAAGTGCGGGTAGCAATAGACGGACTGTACCATCAAATAACTGAATCTGCTGTTCGTCTTCATCCCCTCGAGCGAATTTCTTCATATAATATACATCCACATTGGGAAACTGATTTTTGTATTGTCTGGCATGTGACACACCGTGCTTAGTAATGGCAACTAATGCATAAGGCTTTTTCACCTCTATTTTAGGAATGACACCTTCCTGTAAATTAATCAACCGACTTCACACCTTTTCTAAAACCATGGGTAAATGTCTTATCGTACAATTTGGAACGGAAGTCTTTCTCATGCACGTTAGGATCTAACGCCCAGCCTGCCAAAATCATGGCATGTTTGCGTATTCCGTTTATCCGCATAGCTTCATCAAGCTTGCCCACTGTTGTTCGAACGATTTTTTGATCTGGCCAGGATGCTCGCTGTACTACCGCAACGGGGGTTTCTTCTTCCCAGCCTGCATGGAGCAGTTCTTTTACAATCTTCTTCGTTAATGTCGCACTTAAAAACATCGCAATCGTGCAGTGATGACTCGCCAGTTTTTGCAGCTGCTCCTGCTCTGGTACAGGTGTCCGTCCCTCAGCGCGCGTTAAAATTAATGTTTGTGTTAAATCGGGAATCGTCAGCTCTGCTCCGACAGCTGCCGCTGAAGCGAATACAGAACTTACACCGGGTACCACTTCATATGTAATATTATGCTTTTTTAGCAAGGCAACTTGCTCCATTGTTGCTCCATACATCGCAGGATCGCCCGTATGTAAACGTATAACCATTTTTCCTTGATTTAGCCGGTCGATTATGCAGTCAACCATTTCCTCTAAATGCATTCCAGCTGTTCGAATCACTTCAGCTTCAGGCTTTGCCTTGGCAACTAAATCTTCATGTACGAGAGAATCTGTATACATGACGACATCTGCCATTTGTAAGTACTTTAAGCCCTTCACCGTAATTAAATCGGGATCGCCTGGTCCAGCACCAATAATCCAAACTTTTCTCATTTTCTCACCACCATACAAGATAAGTAATTTAATTCTGCTCCCCGCAGCTCATTCACATCCCAAATCACTTCTTCATCGGATGTGACCTTCGTAACTACCTTCACTCCGTAAAGCAAATTCATTTCCTCTAATAGATCAAGCAGCTGATCTAATACTTTGGCGATTTTGATAAAGACGACCGCGTCATGTGATTCGATCACCTTACGCATGTCTTCCATATCTTCTGTCGCAGGAACCATGGCCACTTGTTCATCTCCATCAGCTAGGGGAACCTGTAATCGATTGGCTGAACCATTAAAAGAAGAAATGCCTGGAATGGTTTGAACGGACATTTCGGGGTACCGCTCATTCATGATTTTCATCAAGTGGATAAATGTGCTAAATAACATAGGATCGCCCTCGGTAACAAACGCTACATCTTTTCCCTGCTGTAAATAGGCATAAATTTGAATAGCTGACTTGACCCATTCCACTTCTAATTCTTCTTTATCCTTTGTCATCGGAAAGACGAGTCCGAGCATTTCTTTTTCTGCTGGATTAATATAGGCATCCACAATTTTATAGGCATACGACGCACTGCCGCGAACCTTTTTCGGATACGCAATCACCGGACTTTCCTGAAGCGTTCGAAACGCTTTGACCGTAATTAATTCCGGATCTCCAGGACCCACGCCTACTCCATACAATGTTCCACTCATGTCATTCTCCCCTTTTTAGCTGTTAAAATAAAAACCGGATTTAAAGGCTCCAATCTGGTTAAATTCAGAATCGGCTTGCTGCGTGAAATCATGGCCTGCGCTATTTCCACTTCACAAGCAAGGCTCTTGAAATGCTCCATCGCTTCTGCCAGGTTTTCGATGGTTGCTATATTCATCACTACGCGGCCGCCTGGCTTTAATCTGCTTACACAAACTTGCAGCAGGTGTTCCATATTGCCTCCGGTTCCGCCAATAAAAATGGCATCCGGATCTGGAAATTCTTCTAATCGTTCAGGGGCTTTTCCTAGTACCGCTGTAAAATCTGCCCGATGAATGGCTTGATTTTGGATACAGTTCACTAAATCCGCCTCATTTTTTTCAATGGCGAATATTTGTCCTTCTGATGCGATTTTTGCAGCTTCAATCGCCACAGATCCTGTGCATGTGCCAATATCCCACATAATGCTGTTATGCTTTAGCTGCAATGCCTGTAAGCACAATGTCCGGATTTCCTTTTTTGTAATTAACCCTTTGTCCGGTTTGCGCTGGATAAACAGGTCATCATCCAGGCCGATCGCGCTTTTTTCATGCCTGGTATGCTGTGTTAAAACCAAGACATTCAGGGGAGAAACGCTGGTTTGTTCTAACTCATCTAATGTAAAAAAACGGCAGCGCTCGTTTTCCCCTTCTAAATTTTCAGCAACAAACGCCTTGTATTCAGTCATTCCGAATTTCTTTAAATAACTTGCAATCGCACTTGGCGAATTTATTTCATCCGTTAATAAAGCGACTTTTGGGCAGCCGTCAATCCTTTGTGCCAATCCTTTCATAGACCGACCATGAACACTTACTAGTTTTGCATCCTGCCAGCTTTCCTTCATTCTTGAAAAAGCAAGCTGAACAGAACTGACATATGGAATGATATCGATGGGCATCTTTTTCGCCAAGTAGGAACCAAGGCCATAAAACAATGGATCCCCTGACACAAGTATCACCATATTTTTTTCAGCCTTTTTTAATTCATCGATAAGCGGCTGCAACCCACCTTTTATGACTCTTTTTTCAGCATGAACCTGCGAGAAAAAGGCCAGGTGCCTCTCTCCACCGACAAGCAGGTCACAGGCTTCAATCCATTTGATTGTTTCTCTCTGTAAACCTTGCGCACCGTTATCCCCGATACCAATCACTTTCGTCCAATACATTGATATTCTCTGCCTTTCCTAAACAATTTCCATTCATCGCATAAATCGTCGTTGATACGTTGAGCGGGTACTTCACGTGATATAACGAGAAGTAACAGCAATTTCTGCATAACGCCTCAAAAAAATCATCGTTTCCTGCCAATAGCTCACCGACCTGAGAAGCTGTATTTGCCTGTAAAATTTCTTCTAGCATTAAAGGCTTAACACCGACTTTTTTTGCTATTGCAGCTAGAAACTCAAAACTGACCGGAGCACTTTTCGAGTGAACCATCATGACGCCTTGCGCTACTTTTGAAAACTTGCCCATCATGCCTACTAATGAAACGTTCGGAATTTCCTTCTTGGCAATATGCTTTAGCGTAAAGCCAACAAAGTCCCCCATTTCAATAAATGCTTCTTCCGGCAAGTGTGGATATTGCTTCATTGCAAACCTTTCACTGCGGCCTCCTGTAGTAATGACTAGATGATCGCAGCCGGTCTCTTTTGCCACACTAATCGCCTGAACGATGCTCGCCATATAAGCAGAGCTGGAGAAAGGCACAACCGTCCCCCTCGTGCCAAGTATGGATATGCCGCCTAATATGCCAAGCCGGCCATTTAATGTTTTCTTCGCCAATTCTTCTCCGTCAGGTGCAGACACCACAGCTTTCACACCTGATATTATGCCGTACGTCATGAGCCCTTCCTCAAGAACAGCGTGAATCATTTTTCGAGGGACTGGATTGATTGCCGCTTCCCCAACGGCTACAGGCAAGCCTGGTTTTGTCGCACGGCCAATGCCGACACCGCCATCAATGACAATTCCTGGACTCTCTTGCCATTTAACGGTGCTTTGAATCCGAGCCTGATGTGTAGCATCAGGGTCATCACCGGCGTCTTTAATGGTTTCGCACATCACTGTTTGTTCATTCACCTCAAAGGAATGAACCTGAAAGGTGGCATATTGACCAACTGGTAAATAAATGGTTACTTCTTTAGGCACTGTGCCGGTGGCAAGGCCAATAAAAGCAGCCTTTGTCATTGCTGCAGCACACGCTCCTGTGGTGTATCCATGACGCATTTGTGAAGGGTCTTTTTTACTTCGTTTGTTTTGCGTGCTCATCTGCCATAATGGAGATTGCATTCAATGCTGCAACCGTCACTGTGCTCCCTCCTTTTCGTCCTGTATTCGTAATAAATGGGATGCCTTCAAGCAACGCAAGCTCTTCTTTCGATTCTGCTGCGGAGACGAAACCTACTGGCATTCCGATAATTAAGTCCGGTTTGGCTACCCCTTCTTTTATTAAGCGGATGAGTTCTAGCAAGGCAGTAGGTGCATTCCCAATTGCATAAATGCCTCCTTGATGAAGTTTGGTGGCCTTCTGTATAGAAATAATCGCTCGAGTAGTCCCTTGAGCTTTTGCCTCTTTTGCTACATCTTCATCCGCAATGTAACAATGCAGATCCCCACCATGTCTTTGGAATCGCTTGCGACCTGATCCACTTTCAATCATTTGAACATCGGCGATGACGTGTCGGCCGGCTAAGATGGATTGAATCCCTGCCTCGATGGCATCAGGTGTAAACATCACACTTCTCCCTAGTTCAAAATCAGCTGAGGCATGAATGATGCGACGAACAACCAGCCATTGCTCATCTGTGAAAGGATGATCCCCCATTTCCTCTTTAATGATGGAGAAACTGTAGTCATAAATTTTGTCTGGGTCCACCGTTAAGGGGGTAAATGCTGTATTAAAATTGGTATTGGCCATTTAAGTATCCTCCTATTAATTCATTTACTTGTTCGAATGATGTACATTCATTGATGTATGTAATGCGCGGCCGCTTGATAAGCAGCACAGGAATGCCTAGTGAAATAGCTGCTTCTATCTTTTCATCCATTGCTCCGACCTTTCCACTTTCCTTGGTAATCATTAATGTCACGCCGTATTGCTCATATAATGCTTTGTTTAAATCGGTTGAAAAAGGCCCTTGAATGGCGATGATGTCCTTTTGCGGAATATGAAGAGTCTCACATTTTTCCATATTTTCTTTGTTCGGCAGCATACGGCAAATGAAGCGGATGCCTTCTGCTTGCAGGTGCCTGGTAAATGTAGATAGTGTTTTACTGCCTGTCGTCAGCATGACAACCCCTCGATGTTTCTTTGCCAAGAGTGCTGCGTCTTCATATGTGTCCACTTCAGTAATAAGCGCGTGCGAAAATATTTCATCCGGCCGTTCGTAGCGAATGTAAGGAATGTCTTCTAAATCGGCAGCTTCCATCGCTGTTTTAGAGGCTTCTTCTGCGAACGGATGACTGGCATCGATGATGAGCTTTATTTCATCATCTTCAACCAGCTGCCTCATTTGTCTGAAATTTAACCGGCCGACCCGTACAGGAATATTTGCAGATCTTAAATTCTCTGCCGCAGATTCTGTAACAACCGTCGCTACTAACTGGTATCCATTCTTATGAATCTGAACCGCAAGCTCCCTTGCATCACTTGTACCTGCCAAAAATAAAATCATTGCGTCCTCCTTAATCCCCGCAAGGCGCTGGCTCAATTTCGATTTTGCAGCTGACATCCTGATAGTTAAAGTGACCCAGCTTCTTCATTCGTTTAAAATATTTAAACAGACGTTCGTTTGGGTGAGCATTTTCTTTATACTCTTCAACTAATGACGTGAGTAAGGGGATGAGCTTGTCCGGCTCAATGCCTTCTGCAACAGGCTGACCCGCGTGTGCTGTTCGCCCAACCGGCTTTGCCCCAATAAATAAATCAAATTTCTTTTTGCGATACACAATACCAATGTCATCAAACACTGCGCGATAGCATGCCATGCCGCATCCGTTGAAACCGATATGTAATTCTTTCGGCAGCTTCATACCAGAGAGAGTGGATGCAATTTCATCTGCATATGGAATCGACTCTGCCTTTTCCCCGTAGCAAAAATCGCATGCCTTTAGGTTAAGCACGTCCCCAACAGGCATAACAAGCAATCCAGCCTTCTCCAGTTCTGCGACTATTTTTGCCGGGGTTGCTGTCGGCATTTTGATCATAAAACGATGATCAGGTGTGTATTCTAATGTCCCTTTTTTACCAATTACATCTGCCAGGCAGCGCATTTGTTCCGGTGTTAATTGTTTATTCGCAATACCTGGAGAGACGGCAAATTCAAAAATTTCTTCTATTGGCTGATTTACAATGAGTGAAGTGTCCACTTTATCCAGCAAAGCCACAGCTTTTTGTGCCAGTTCAAGGGAAGACTTCTTATTTTTTACCGGCTCTTGATCTTGACCTGCCTCCCTTGCCGCTAATTCTTGGTCAAGCGCCCATGGTTCAGCTTCTTTTCGCAGTCGTTCATGTGGTCTTAACGGCTGTTTCTCTTCGCCCAATGTATATTTCCGCTGGTAGCCACGCGGTGTGATGATCTTATTGTCATAGAAGAATGAGCTTGCATTCCCTACTACCACCGTGGTCAACATCCCGATCTCATGATCCAGCATGTCTTTTAATGTCGTTAATATAATGTTTTGAGTATCACGGTACGCGCTTTTCACCAGTCCAACGGGTGTGTGTGGCGAACGGTATTTTAATAAAATACGTTGCGCTTCTACAATTTGCCTCGTTCTGCGACCGCTTTTCGGGTTGTAAAATGCAATCACAAAGTCTGCCATGGCGGCTGCCTCAATTCGCTTCTCAATGACCTGCCAAGGTGTTAAATGATCACTTAAGCTAATCGTACAAGCATCATGCATAACGGGGGCACCGAGTAAGCTGGCACAAGAGTTAATCGCAGAAACACCGGGGACAATTTCCACTCCAATGCCTTCTGCTTCTGTCCATCCTTTCTCAATCAGCACCTCATACACAAGGCCTGCCATGCCATATACGCCTGCATCACCGCTAGAAATCACCGAAACTATATTTCCGGATTCCGCTTGCCGAACGGCCTCTTGCGCACGCGAAACTTCTTCGGTCATTCCTGTACTCACGATCGACTTTGCTGTGACTAAATGTCTAATCAGATCAACGTATGTCTTATAGCCGATAATATAATCGCTGTCTTGCATAGCATCTATCGCCCGCTTTGTAATGTGCTCCCGATCTCCCGGGCCGAATCCAACAACGAAAATTTTTCCTTTCTTCATAACATTCCTCCTAAACAAAAAAGCCTATCTCCCGCCAGAAGGGAGATAGGCTAATAAAATTCTGAATTCTAAAATTGCACAGAAAACCAGAAATAATCATCATGATTCCGCCTATGCTTCTCCCTCCGAAAAGCTAGTTTCTCTTGAATAAGCAGGTTTCCTGGCTTTGCTTCTCTTTACTCCTATACCTTCCCGATTGCTCAGTGGATTTATAGTTTCATCAGCATTTACAGTAGCGGGGGCTGCACTAGATTTTCACTAGTTTCCCTTTCAACTCACAATGTGAGCACTTAAACAAGTTTGTATGAAATTAAAAATACCATACCATATAAAAATCATAATAAAAAGAATTTTCTTCAGAATCTAAACTACGAGACTATAAATTTCATTACAATAATTCTGAAACATTCACTAATTTTCTGAATTATATCTAGACTTATTTTTTATGTACTGCTAGAATAAGCCATGACAAAATTCAAACATTTTTGGTGCTGACCAAATTCAGCTTAAAAGGGAAGTACGGTGCAAAACCGTCGCTGTCCCGCAACTGTAATTCGGAGCGACTCGCATGATAAACCCACTGTCAAATGATGGGAAGGGGGGCAAGGAGCGTTGATGATAAGCCAGGAGACCTGCCAAAAATGCAAACTCTTTACCCTACGAGGATAGGTGCGAAAGAAGCAATTTAATTTGCTTTTTTCTGTGCACTTTTCTCCAAAAAAGTGTTTTTTTTATGCACTTTTTTTGTCTATTTCATCAAAAAGGAGAATGGTCATGAAAAATCTTTGGACAAAACTGGCTTATTTCGGACTTGTGCTATTATTTGTACCGAAAAAAGCTTACGCCATGCATATCATGGAGGGCTACCTTCCAATTGCATGGGCCATATTCTGGTTTGCACTTTGCCTGCCATTTTTAATAGTTGGGCTGCGCTCGATCAAACGGACGGTCAAGGACAATCCAGAAAGCAAAATGCTGCTCGCACTAGCAGGAGCTTTTTCATTCGTGCTTTCAGCCTTAAAAATTCCATCTGTTACTGGCAGCTGCTCTCATCCAACAGGCGCCGGATTAGGGTCGGTATTGTTTGGACCATTTGCTATGAGCATCCTGGGATCTATCGTTTTACTATTTCAGTCGCTTTTATTGGCACATGGAGGCTTAACCACTTTAGGAGCAAATATTTTCTCCATGGCTATTGTCGGTCCGCTTATCGCTTACGGTGTATATAAAAGCTGCATGAAGCTCAGCTTCTCATTCAGCATTGCTGTCTTTCTTGCAGCTATGCTTGGAGATTTAGGCACCTACGTCATGACATCTATTCAATTGGCTCTTGCTTTTCCATCAGAGGTTGGCGGATTTTTCGCTTCATTTACAAAATTCAGCGGTATTTTTGCCCTCACTCAAATTCCGCTAGCGATTTCTGAAGGTTTACTGACAGTCATTGTCATGAATTTCTTGAGAAAATATAACGTACAAGAACTTCTGCAGCTGCGTGTATTAAAGTCAAAGGAGAGCTGATTCATGCTGATGAAAAATCTACTGTTATTTTTAGCCGTTATCGTTTTGACACTTGTTCCTATTGTATTTTTAAAAGATGCCGAATTCGGTGGTGCGGATGGGGAAGCAGAAGAAATGATTACTCAAATTGTTGCGGACTACGAACCATGGTTTACATCGATCTGGGAGCCGCCAAGCGGTGAGATCGAGAGCCTGTTTTTCGTCTTGCAGGGAGTCATTGGGGCTCTTATTATCGGCTACTTTATTGGCTATATGAGAGGCAGTAATAAAAAGGACAGAACTAATACTTAAATGATAAGAATAGACCAATTAGCTTACCATAATGCGCTTAGCTGTTATCACGTTAATCAAAAACTATTATTTGCTTTCATCCCGCTGTTTTGCGTAATAGTCACAAGAGATATAACGATTGGTTTTTTTACCTTTCTTTTTATGAGTACATTTATCTTAACGGCAGCTAAAATACCTTTAAAGCAGTATCTTACATTATTGCTGATCCCATTTGGTTTCAGTCTAGCAGGTACTGTACCTATAATTCTTTCTTTTTCATCAGAGCCTATTGCCATTTCGCCGATTTGGCATTATTCGACTCCTTTTTTTCAGATATTTATAGTAAAGGCTGATTTGAATAAGGCCATAGAATTATTCGTTGTAGCTTTCAGCAGCATGACCTGCTTTTATTTTTTCATCCTTACCACACCTGTTATGCATGTAACAGCTCTTTTGATTCGATGTCGGGTACCGACCATTGTAGTTGAATTGTTTATATTAATTTACCGATTTATCTTTTTATTTTTAGAATACGCCGAGCAAATCCGTACAGCTCAAATGGCTCGCTTCGGCTATCAAAGCTATCAGTCAAGCTTTCACTCACTAGCCCTTCTTATGACAGGTATTGTGAAGCAGATATTCATACGCAACACTCATTTAACAGAGGCCATGAAAGCAAGAAGTATTGACTGCTTCGTGCTTCCTGCTTCTTTTTTAGATGAACCTAAAGAAAGGCATTTATTCCTCTCAATTGGACTTGCCTTCTATGTGATCGCAGCGACAAATATTTTTCTTCAGGAGCTGATGAAATGAGCGAACAACCCTATTTTACATTTGATAATGTAAGCTACCTGTACGAAGATGGGACGGCTGCTTTACAAAACCTGTCATTCGACATACCACAAAATAAAAAAATCGCTATTTTAGGAGAAAATGGCTCTGGAAAATCGACGTTATTTAAACTGATAGCAGGCCTTATTAAACCAACTTCCGGCACGATTTCTTTTTTAGGTCATCCATTTTCTTTCACTAAAAAAGAGCTTCGGCGTTTAAGAGAACAAGTTGGAATCATTTTTCAAGATGCGGACTATCAGCTGTTTGCTCCCACTGTTAAGCAGGATGTTTTATACGGACCGGTAAATTTGGGCTGGCACATTGAAAAGGTTCATAAGATGGTTGATGAAGCCATGCAGTTAACAGAGCTCTCCCCACTTGCGAATAAGCCTATTCAATGTTTAAGCGGCGGGCAAAAAAAACGCGTATCTATTGCCGGTGTATATGTTATGGAGCCTAGTGTTTTTATTCTGGATGAACCCACAAGTAATTTAGATTATTATTTCTCCAAACAGCTCAAACAATATCTAACAAAGCTAGATGGCAATAACCGAACATTTCTGTATGCTACCCACCACACTCACTTAATCTATGACTGGGCCGATTATTATCTCGTTTTACATAAAGGGCAGCTTTTGTATGCTGGGGAAAGGGAAGCTTTATTTGCAAACGATTCATTGCTGCAACAGGCACATATTGAAAAACCGATGCTATTGGAATTTGCGAGTAAATTAAAGAAGTCGCATCCTAAATGGGCAGACCTGACACCTTCTGGAGATATAGATCATTTGATTCGTCAAATGAATAATAACTTTTAGCTATACCTATTGAAATAATAACTTTTATTTAACTTGCAGTGTTTAAAACTGTTACCAACATTTCCTAGCGTGCAGAAGCTTCTACACGCTAGGAAATGAAAAATATTAATTTATTAATTAATTACTCCTTCAATTGTCATCAATTCTTCTTTGACTTGATCCTTGTTTAATTCAGTTCCGATGATCACTAAATTAGCAGGAAACTTAATGGGCTGCGGCAATAAATAAGGGACCCCGTAAGAGTGCTGAATTAAATAAGTCTGGTCGTCGTCGTGGAACCGGATAAATCCTTTTACTCTGAAAATGTTCGAAGGAACCGCTCTAAGCCAGCTCTCAAACGACCCTCTTTCAATTGGGTCATGAAATGAATAGGTCATTGTCTGTATATGTAAATGTTTTTTTACATGTAATTCTTCCCTGCTTTGAATGTCTTGTTCATCTCTGTTTACAACTAATATGGATAGTGGCACTTCTGCAAATAATGCAGTATAAATACGTGCTCTAGGATTTAGCCCCTTAACTTCCTTTTGGATCTCTGCCAATTCTTCTGTGGAAACACAATCAGATTTGTTCAGCAAAATTTGATCCCCATGTATGATTTGCTCTTCCAGCAATTTTTGAAGTTGTCTGTTTAACCGGGTACGATCTAACCATCTCTTCGAATCAACGACACTTATAATAGATTTAACTTGAACAAATGGAGCGATAACTGGTGATAGGCAAGCATCGAGTATTTCAATAGGATGGGCCACTCCTGTTGCTTCAATATAAATAACATCTGGCTGCTCCTGTTTATATAATGTGAGGAGCTGAATCTCTACTTCGTCCTTCATCGTACAGCAAATACAGCCATTTAACAGTTCTGTTAATGTCACATCTGTTCCTATGATTCCAGTATCAACCGAGTATTCTCCTAGTTCATTCATTAACACGGCTACTGTTCGGCCTTCTTCTCTTTCTTTCATTAATAAGCTTTTTAACAATGTTGATTTCCCGCTGCCTAAAAATCCGGCTAGTATATAGATTTCAACAGATTTATCCATTTGTGCACCTCTTTCTATGTTGATCCTAGCTGTAGAGTATTAAAAAAATCTAATTCTATCCGATGAAGTGAAAGCTAAATAAAATACAAGCGCCTAGAGTGAGTAGGTTTCAAGTCAGCTTCCTGCGGGGATCTCCCATGTAAAAGGATCTCCAAGCACATCCCAATTTGAATCAAACTCTTCATTAGTTAGTAAGCAATCATCCAATAGCTTTGTTACTTCTTTTTCATTCATATCGATTCCGATAAACACCAGCTGCGTCATACGGTCTCCAAACTCAGGGTCCCAATCTTCTTGAATGTGAGGGTTAGCGTTCAGGATGGCCATTTGTTCTTTTTGCGGCCTCGTAGCCACCCAATAAGCAACCGGTTCAATTTGTATAGAGGGGCCTGCTTGTGAAACAGAAAGTGCAAACTCATTTCTTGATGCGCACCAAGCAATCCCTTTCACTCTGACTATACTTTTAGCTAACGAATGCATTAGCTGGTAAAAACGCTCGCTATGAAAGGGCAGCCTTCGTTTGTAAACAAAAGAAGCAATGCCATATTCCAGCGTTTCTGGCTGATGCTCTTTGTGTCCAGCAGTCAATTCTTTGATCCAGCCAGCTGATTCACTAGCTTTTTCAAAGTCAAAAAGACCGGTATTTAAAATGGCATTGGCTGGAACCTGTCCCTTGGTGGTTCGGATAATTCGCGCCTCTGGCTGAAGCTTTCGAAGAATCTGCTCAAGGCGAAGCAAAGCCTCATCAGATACTAGATCACATTTATTTACGATTAAAACATCGCAAAATTCGATTTGATCCAGTAATAAATCCGCAATTTCCCGATTGTCTTCTTCTCCAAGCGCTTCTTTCCGGTCCAAAAGGCTGTCCCCTGAACGAAAATCGTGCCAAAAGCGATTCGCATCAACGACTGTCACCATTGTATCCAGCGAACAGAACCGGGTCAGGTCAATTCCCAGCTCCTCATCTATATAAGAGAAGGTTTGAGCAACTGGAACCGGCTCGCTAATACCCGTCGATTCAATCACAATGTAATCAATATCGCCTGCCCTGGCCAGCTTCTCAACTTCTATTAACAAATCCTCTCGCAGGGTGCAGCAAATACAGCCGTTCGACATCTCCACAAGCTTCTCTTCTGTTCTCTTTAATCCTCCACCCTGCTTAATCGTTTCTGCGTCGATATTAACTTCGCTCATATCGTTGACAATCACAGCCACTTTTAAGCCGTCTCTGTTATTTAAAACATGGTTTAAAATGGTTGTTTTGCCCGCACCTAAATAGCCGCTCAGCACTGTCACAGGAATTTCTTTCATGTAATACCTCTCCTTATAAAGCGTAATTATTACGATTTAATTTTAGTATAGAATCTTTTGTTTGTAAGTAAAAACACACTAAGACGAATATTCATCGGTGTTTTTCGATTTCCATCTTTTTCTCAATAAAACAGATCCGTCTAATTTGCTGCCGAACTGTCTAGGAGTGTATTTACGGCCGCTTTTTTGTGAAAAACGGGCATATCTTACTGGCATAACAATCACTTCCCTTTCTCAATGTATGGAACCCACTCCCAGCCGTTTTCTAATTGATTTTTTTCTATATAACCCAACCCAGGAAAGGGATAATGACAAACAAAAAGCAGAGCTGCTTGTTCAGAGGCTTTTTCTAAAAATGCTGTGCGTGTTTGCAGTCCCTTTGCCGGCGATACTTCGGCTGCAATGTGAGAAGGCGAATAGTTCAAGACACAAGGGTCGCTTAATATATCGGATGCAACTATCAAGCTGTCTCCTTCTGACTGGATAGAGACAGTAAGATGACCTTCCGTATGACCAGGTGTATGGTTAACCAGTATCCCTGGGTAAATTTCAAAATCCGAGAAAACTTTTATTGTTTGATTTTCAATTGGCTTTAGTTTTTCAAATTCTCTCGACTCTTTCTGATTCTCCCAAAAGCTCCATTCTTCGTCTCTAATATAATAATTCGCATTCGGAAAGACTGGATCTCCTTCATGCGACACTCCTCCAATATGATCCAGATGCCCGTGGGTAATGATGACCGCATCAACCTCCTGCGGAGAAATTCCTTCCTCCTGAAGCCGATTAAGCAATAACCCGCTTACTGGCGTGTTTTCCTGTCCAAGTCCCGTGTCTACTAACACCTTTTTTTCACCTGTGTCGATGAACAAAAAGTTAAGAGGTGCCTGAAATGGATCGGGAATATGTTCAATTAAGTCTTTTGGGGTGTTAGCAAAAAAGAAATCCTTGGAAACTGAAAATACTCCGTCAGACAAGGCTATACAGTGAAAACGCCCAATTTGCAGATGTTTGTTTGAATGTTTATCCATGATGTTCTCTCCTAGTTTTAATTAATTTTGATAATTTTCTTCCGCATTTAAAATCTTATGCAAAGCTTGCCACGTCATTAATGCACAGTTGTGCCGCGCTTTTAGCGCATGTACACCTTGAAGGGACAGGCTATCACCCAGCAGTTCTTCTTGATCAGTCTCTCCTGTTCGGATTAACTCTTCGAATGCTTTTCTCATTGTGCTGATTTCTTTAATTGACTTGTTCTTTATTAGTTCTGACATCATCGAGGCTGAAGCCATACTGATACTGCAGCCTTCCCCAATAAAGGCTGCTTTCTTTACTACCTCTTGTTCTATATCTAAAAAAAGTGTCATTGCATCACCGCACGTAGGATTTTTATAGTGAGCTTTCTTAATATGGTCACCAGTCAGCCTTTCGTAATTTCTCTTATGCTTATAGTGATCCATTATGACTGTACGATAGAGATGATCTAACAAGCTATAGCTCCCCTTTCTAGAAATTTTATTGATGATTGTGTGCAATTAGCAAAGTACACACCCTTCTTACTTAGAAACCTTAAGAACTGCTTCTTTTTCTTTTTCTACACCGGCAATCACTCCGGCTGCTCGTGTAAACCCATGCTCGTTAAATGTATGGCTCAGTTTCTCCGCATAATCTTGCCCATTTAACACTGAATCGATAAAAAGAGCTGCTTCCACAGGCTTCAAATCCTTATACCATGTTCCTTTTGGGTAATCGATCACCACGCACTTATCATGGCACCTACCATTACAGCGTGTTCGAGTCGTATGAATAACATCATCTGCATTTCTCTCCGAGATTTCTTTGCGGATGGCTTGTGTTAACTCCTCAGCTCCCACATTATTACAGCTGCTTCCGTTGCAGATGAATAGATGGTTCGTTGTTTTACTTAAATTCCATGTCGCCATATTTGTCCTCCCCTTGGGCAAAAAATGCTTAAACGTATTTCTATCAAAACATAATTGGTACTTGTTTAAAATTCATAGAAATGATAGATTATGAATACCCATTATAAATCGTAACGGTTACGTTTTACAAGTTTCATGCCACTTACTATTTTTTTTAATATTCTTGGAGGTTTTTATTTATGATTCTTTCTTACCAATCTATTCAAAGCAGGCTTATGGATCATGAGCTGCAAATCACACCTATTACACAGCCTCAATTCCAGCCCGCTTCTGTTGATTTGCGTTTAGACAATCATTTCTTAAGCCTTGATGAAACATCTGTCCCCTGCTTATCCTTGGATAGCAAGGCGAACTATAATGAAGTGTTTACAAAGAAAATGATTATTCCTCCTCATGGTTTTGTGCTGGGGACAACGATGGAATGGGTAAAGCTCCCTAATGATCTCACAGCGTTTGTGGAAGGAAGAAGCTCCATAGGCAGGTTAGGTCTTTTTATTCAAAATGCCGGCTGGGTCGACCCGGGGTTTGAAGGAAACATTACTCTTGAACTTTATAATGCGAATCACGTCCCCATTGAACTAAGTGCGGGCAGACGGATATGCCAGCTCGTATTTGCTGAATTAGATCAGGCCGCCCCGCCTTATAGCGGAAAATATACTGGTCAAACTCTGGCTCATGAAAGCAGAATTTATCTTGATGAAGAGTGCAGAGAAGAGAGACATCATCGGAAAGCATTTAAAGAATTTGATTGACGGAAAAAATAGAATGATAGAGGCCTGTAATCTATTATTGCATTCCACTGTCATTTACTTTATGCGAAAGAAAGTATTTATGGTAAGTTGAAAAGCCATCCCCTGAATTGGGAATGGCTTTGGCTGGTACTGAATTAAATTGCGTAATGCTTTATTCCATTGGGTTAGTCTTGCATACTGTTTCTTATGTCTCCGTTCAGTTCCTCCAAACCTTCTTGAATCCAAGATTGGCCCTTTCTGATTACACCCTCTACTGTGTATCTGATTTGGTCAAAGGTGACGAAATAAGATATTTTCTTTAAGCGCTCTTCTACCCTAGAACACCCTAGAGATTGTAGCAAATCCCTTGTAATTCCTTTACCACAGTCCTCCATGATTTCTGTTTTGCATCATGGAATATATGTAGGGCCTTAGATTTAAGATTTATTGCAGGCACATCCATACTTTCCGCAAAAATCAATAGGAATGGAATGCAGTTGTTTAATAAATATAGAAAGTGCTTGCACCAGATTTTTCACTTGATTTCGGTTAAATGTTGCAATTGAATCTTCTTCTAACTACTCCTCGGGAAGCTTTTATATCCTACAAAATACAGCCCGTTCTCCTGTTTAACAAAACCAAATACTGGGATGGACAAAGATACTTTCGAATTTATATAAGACAGCATTTTTACTTCCTTTTCTAAATCTATGGATGAAATCTTATTTTACCACTAGCATACAGTGATGGTTTGCCCTGCGGCTAAAAGGGTTAAGTTTTTTCTACTATACTTAATCTTCATAATCAAAAAGCAATTCAATTTTCACTGCTCACTTTTTCTGCTTCACGGTAATATTGATTGATGACATCCGCAAAAGCTTTAGCCGTGTTATGTAATTCGTCTATGTTGTTATCGACCCCTCCCATTTCAACAAGAATGGATCTTTTCGATAGATCTTGGTTGTATACGCCATCTACACCCTTCCCGCTTTTTCCAATGACCCCTCTGCTTATATGAGGGTATTTTTTCTGCAGAATTTCATGAAGAGATTTTGCTATTTCAAGATTTTCTTCGTAGTTCGGATTATTTTTTCCAACAACAAACACGACTTTAGCGTATTGGTTATTATGAATCTTTACGGTAGTGTTCTTCTTACGTAAAGAATCTCTATGAAGATCAATGAAATAATCTAATTCTTGATTTTTGGAAATAGCTGTTTGAACTAGGGCACGGGAGACTTTATAGGATTTGGGTGTTTTCCACCCTTTCTTTTTCAATTCTTCTCCCATGTTTGTTTTGTCTACCGTTACTCCCAGCCCTAATTTTTCCATTTCTTTCCCCAACATTTCTCCCACTATCGTGATATTAGTTTTAGAATCAACTGCTTTATTCACATTTGGATTTCCTTCAAGCCCTAACAACGGAAGATATGATTCCCAGCTATGAGTATGATAAATATAAAAGTTTTTTCGCTGAGGAATATTTGGCTTTCCGTCAGTGTTTGGGTCTTCGGTTTTTGTTAATTGATCTTTGGCTATTTCGACCTTATTTAATATATCTTCTAGCGGAGGCGAAGACTCGGTTGGAAGGGTAGTAAAGTTTGTTCCTTTCCCTGAAATAATAATTTCATCTTTAAAAATATTAAATCCCGGCATCTCATTTCCCACTAAGCTGCGGACATCCCCTATATTTACATTAGTAGCTAACTCGAATCCAAGAGAGATCATAGAAGTTTGTTCCTTTTTTAAACTGTCTGAGGAAAACGAGGGCATTTCAGCACCTAACATCGTAACAAGTATTTGTGAAGATACTGTTCCAATATTTTTTTGCAAATAAGAATGAACGGCTTGTCTTTCTTTTGAAAAGAAGCTTGCAGCGAGAATGAAAGTGATTATTACAAATAATAGAATGGTTATTAATAAGGAGAGATTAGAGATATTTCTATTTTTATTAGCCATGTTTCACCTTCTCTTTTATTGCTATTAATAAAGGTTATGCAATGACTTAAAAAACTGATGACAAAAAATTCTCTCAACAAAAAAATTATTTTATCCTTCTTTTTGCCTTTAGCAGATGAAACAGATAAATGACCAGGACAAACGCTGTGGCGAAAGAGCAGCTTCAGGTGAGCAAGCTGAACAGTGTAATGAAAGTAATTAGAACATTTTTATAATTGTAGTCATCCCTTCTACGCGCCATAGTAAAAGGCAGATTTTATTAATTGAACTTAAAAAATCCTTAAAACGGTAACCATTTCTGCAAAGAATCTTCAAATTTACTATCTATACTGATGATACATCATTAAAAATTGGAGGAACAAATATGAAAAATTATTGGTTAAGTCTTATGATGGCATTATTTGCAATCATTGGCGTTGCCTGCTCTAATTCTGAGAGCATGGAAGACCATGACATGTCCAAAATGAATGAATCTGAGAAGGCACAGCATACGAAGGACACTGACAGTAAAGGTACAACAACGAAAGAAACCGAAATGAAAACTGGAAATGAATTTACCATTACAGCAAAAGAGGCAATCCATACATTTAATAAAGATACCTCCCTGCCTGTCTGGACTTATGATGGTTCTGTTCCAGGCTCGCAAATAAGAGTAAAACAAGGAGAGCAATTAAAAATAAATTTAAAGAATGAACTTTCTGAACCTGTTACCATACACTGGCATGGACTTCCGGTTCCGAATAACCAAGATGGTATTCCCGGTGTAACTATGAATGCAGTTCAGCCCGGTAAAACTTTTACGTATGAGTTCACCGCTGCCGTTCCTGGTACTTACTGGTATCATTCACATCAAGAAAGCGTAAATCAAATTGATAAAGGATTGTATGGAACATTGATCGTAGAAGAAAATCAAGAAAAAGCAGACAGAGATTATACTCTTGTTTTAGATGAATGGATTAGCAACCCCGAAATGGCCAACATGGAAATGGGGAATGAAAACATGGAAGGAATGGATCATTCCGGCATGGATATGGGAGAGTCAGAGGGAGACATGAAGGATATGCATTCTTCTGGCATGAACATGGAAAGCCATGATATGAGCATGTACGATTTATATACAATCAACGGCAAAAGTGGTGAATCGGTTTCTCCTCTTACCGTAAAAAAAGGAGAAACAGTTAAACTGCGTTTGGTAAACGCCGGATATATGTCTCATAAAATTCATTTACATGGCCATAAATTCAAGGTGACTTCTTCAGATGGCCAGCCAATTGAAAACCCAGATGAACTGGAGGATTCTTTAGTAGAAATTGCCCCTGGAGAACGCTATGATTTAGAATTCACGGCCGACAGTCCTGGTACTTGGTTAATAGAATCACATGATGAAAGCAATGCTGCTAAAGGGATGAAAGCAGAAATTGTGTACGAAGGAACAGATGACAAGAAGGATCAAACAAGAGAAACGGAACAGCTGCCTGTATTAGATATTACGAAATATGGTAAAAATCAGTCTTCTTCGGTAAAGAATCAATATGATGTTGAATATACAATGGATTTAGGCACGTCCATGGGGAAAGAGGGAATGGTTTATACAATTAACGATAAAGTATATCCGGAAACGGAGCCATTAGATGTAAAAAAGGGCGATTTAGTAAAGGTGACTCTGAAAAACACCTCTAAATCAGACGATCATCCTATGCACTTGCATGGTCATTTCTTTCAGGTCTTAAGCAAAAATGGCAACCCTGTTGAAGGCTCTACAATTATGAAAGATACCTTAAATATCAAGCCCGGAGAAGAATATGTCGTTTCTTTCAAAGCCGACAATCCCGGCAATTGGATGTTCCACTGTCATGACTTACATCATGCATCTGCTGGAATGGTTACTGAGGTCAAATATAAAGACTTTATATCAGATTTTGTACCGGACCCAAACGTTAACAACCAACCTGAGTAACCTATAATTTCTTGCCAACAAGTGTGCATACCCTAAAAAATGATTCTGCTGCCAGCCCTGCAGCATTTCTTGAAAATCAAATGCTGAACTGGGCGGCAATCGACCGAAACTCATGATCCATGAATCATGAGTTTCATTGTCTTCATATGCAAGAGACAGCAGTATGGAAGATCGAGGTGAAAATGATCTAAATTTCTTCTGTGAACATAAAATTGAGAGAAAAAAACAGATGCCGGCATCCTTATAGAAAATACGATTGTTTCCTTCTAATAAAGTTGACCTATTTGTCTACATAAAATACTCTTTATAGTAATAAAAAGTGGCTATTCCAGCTAACACCGTATATAAAATGGCGGCATAAAAAGCGCTCGTTGGACTAAATTTTTGATTTTCTTCCTGTTTTAATTTTATTCCAGTCTGCGACTGCACTTTCATTTCAAGATTCCTGCTTGTATATCCCCCTGAACTGTTGAAAAAATAAATGCCTGCTGCACCGATCAGTCCGGTGACAAAAGCGTAATCAATAAATAAAACACCGAAAACAGCATGAATGATAAAGTTGAGCATTCCTAAAACCGCGATCGTCAGTAAAAAACTGATCCACTTATTCATCGCCTTCCTCCAGTCCACTTATAAGCTATCATTTTCTATACCAATTTACCGCATTTGAATACATGATCTTTTCAGCTGATTGTTCATCAAATAGAGAATAAATCAGATGGATGTCTTCCTCATTGAACCGTCTTCTTGCTCTCGTAGAAGGCAAATCGGTTCCAAACATTAAGGCGTTTGGATTCACGTCATAAATACTTTTTAATGCAGATGCTACATTTAGCTGAACCCGGCCAAACCCTGTAGCTTTTACTCGAACGCCCTTGTCCACAAGCTTAAGCAAATGCGGCAACCCTGTTTCAGACAGCCCTAAATGATCAATAGAAACGGCAGGCAGATCCTTAATAATAGGCGCGATTTCCGGCAAATCTTGAGCATCCATATATAACTCACTATGCCATCCCACTAGGTTATATACCCTTTTGGCAAAATAGTCGAGCTTTGATAAATCTTCTGACCCGCCTCTTATAATATTAAACCGCAATGCTTTTATCCCGTTTTTATTTAAATGGAGTATTTCTTCATCTGTTGCTGTAAAAGGCAATTGCGTGACTCCGCAAAAAGCTGGGCCCATTTGTTGAAGTGCATGCAATAAATACTCTTGGTCAAACCCTTGGAATGACCCGGATACGATCGCACCGCCTGCCACATGCAGGTCAGCCGTTTCGTGTTGATAATCTTCTACTTTATAATCGGGAGGCACATACTCTTGATTCACTGTAACAGGAAAGTTATAGTCAATAATATGAAAGTGCGCATCAAAAATTCTCACGTTAGTCCTCCTACTGTTCTCTCATTTATGATGAATGACAAGCCGCACCCCTAACATTTATCACACCAGCTGCAGGCTGACTTTCCTCTGGTGAAGTTTCATCCACTCTTCCGATAATTAAAGTTCACCATAGTATTCTGCAAAATATAAAAATCCAACTTTCTTTACAAGATAGTTTCTTAACTCACCTTGTGTAGCTTCTTCGATTGGAGGTCTTGTTAAGGTATACGCTTTGGCATTTAATTCAGCAAATTTTTCTTGATCCACTTCGTTATGATAGGTATCTTCAATAATTCCTGAGTAGATAGCCGCTTTTGGGTAACCCATGATAAATACTTGTGTTCTTAACGCCAGGCTTGGTGTTATATGCAATATAATAAATGCTGCTGCCAGAGCTGCCATAATCATTGCTTTTTTCTTCATAGAATATCTCCTAAACTAGCGTTATTGTTTATATGTTCTGAACTCCTGAATTGCAATTTCTTACCTTCATAATTAGTCTCTGTTATCAAGAAAATTCACACATTTTTTCTCACTATGCTTAGTCTTAGAAACGACCATATCGCTCACACCATTTGCTGACAATACGTCCTTTTCACAAAATTGTTTCACTTGCTTCCCTTTTTTAGTTACACCGTAAAAATACCTTGTATCAGGTTCGTCTATAAAAACTACCATGTAATGCCCATGATAAAAATCTTTATTGATTAAGTATTTCGGCTCTCCGTAATCAGATACTTTGAGCTGTCCTTTTTCATACCCTATTTCCTCTAAATGTTCTGGAATATACTTATTTGCTATATATTTCGTATAGGGATTTCCGTTGTTTAATACATATACAAACCCTATGGGACTAGCAATCAAAATAATACTAAACAGTAAAATAACTTTTGTTCTTTTGTTCATCCAGATCCTCCTATTACTTCTATTATAATCCAATTATTCTCATAAATCACATCATAATCTTTATATTTGGTTATTGCTTAGAATACTCCGCTATGAAAAACTATGATCAAGCTTTAAACAAAAGAAAAAACCGGCACGAGGCCGGTTTTAGTCGATCTATATATAATGCAAGACAAAGTTTATGAAAAACAAAGCAGAAATGACATATAAAGCCGTCGAGACCTCTCGTGCCTTTCCTTTAAACACCTTCAGGATCGGGTATAAAATAAATCCCATCGCAATTCCGTCCGCAATACTATAAGTAAAAGGAATCATCACAATAATAAAGATCGCCGGGAATGCTTCTGTCAAATCAGACAAGTCTAAATGACGGATATTCTGAACCATCAATCCACCGATGATGATTAGCACCGGGGCAATCGCCATATCCGGGATCCACTTCATATATGGGATAAAAAACACAGACACGAGGAACAGAGTCCCGGCAGTCAATGAAGTCAAACCGGTTCGTCCGCCTGCGGCAATCGATGCCGTGCTTTCTACAGTAGACACCGTCGGACTGGTGCCAAAGATTCCCGATAGAAAAGCGGAAGCGGCATTCGCCTGCAGTGACCGTTTAAATTTATCAGGACGGCCAGCGAAGTCGGTATGCCCATGCACAAGTCCAATATTCTCAAATACCAATACCATCGTTAACGAAAAAACCGCGATTAGAAAAGGAAGCTCCACCCATTTCTCTAATGAAAAGGCGCCAAATACTCCGCTATAGGACGCAACAGAAAAGGGTTCACCTTCTGCTTTTGGCAACAATCCAAAAACGGCAGCTGCCGCAGTTCCAAATAAGATCGTGGATAAAAATCCGCCCGGCCAGCCTTTTAAAAAAATGATAATCGCAACGATCAGCGTTAAAAGGGTCACTAGCACATGCGGGTCACTTAAATTGCCTAGCGCAATTAAAGAATTGGTTCCCTTTACGACTATTCCGCCCTTTTCCAGACCAATTAACATCAGGAAGAACCCTAATCCAACAGATATAGCTTCCTTTAATGTGTTCGGTATTGCCGCATTGAGCAATCCCGCTAATCTTGTAACCGATATGATGAAAAATAGAATACCTGATACGAATACGACACCCAGGGCTTCCTGCCAGGTAAGACCCATTGATTGCACAAACGTATACGTAAACATCGCATTAATTCCCATTCCCGGAACAAGCAAGATTGGGGCGTTTGCCCACAATGCCATGATCAAACATCCAACAAAAGATGTCAAAATGGTGGCGAGCACCGCACCCTCAAAGGGAACACCTGCCTCAGACAAAATCAGTGAATTAACGGCCACAATATAAATAATTGTAAAAAACCCTACGACTCCAGCCATCATTTCTCTTTTCACACTTGTTCCGTGCTCTCTTACTTGAAAAAATCCTCCGTTCATTTTCATAATACATGTACCTCTCGTACAGCGCCCTCTCCCTACCCGCTTATTCTGCTTTCGCAGATCAGCCACAAAGAGTATTGTACCAAATGCTGCTATCGTTCTCAATATAAAGGTCAGACGTCTTTCTTCATTTTCTGCACAAATTATTTCCAGTTCTTAACCACGGGTTAAAAATTTTATTTTGAATTTTGCACAAAGTGTATTACTTACGGTGGATTCTAGTTAAAACAGCTGGCCCATATTCTCCTGTGCTCGAATGATATGGTCTAATTTCAATTTTTGACGGCCTAATATCCGCTGAATGATCTTCATTTTTCCCCGCCCAAATCTGATCTTTTTTAAGATGGATCTTTTGCAAAGGAAAACTGCTGAGTATTTCATCTGGAACGTAAGCGACCGCTTCATACCCATTAAACATGCCGTAAATTTCTGGGTCGGGCAAATGGATCGCATGTACACTGATGCTTGTACGCCAATCTTTCTTGTTCAGATGAATATCGGAAACCATGGCTGCTCCTTTGCTGTTGCCGCTCTTTCCTTTTGCATCTTGAAGCAGATAAAGAGAATCTTTTGTCGGCATCGACATTTGATCTGCTTCCACTTTATTAAATATGATTAAAAAAAGCGTACATACAATAAGGATTTTTGCTGTTTTCTTTAGCATTTTTCATCCTCTTTCCCTGTTCAGATTGTAAATTTATCCAAACAAACATGATATAATTTATTTATATTTTGGCTAAACAGGAGGAATTTTATGAGAGATTTTGTTGAAAAATTAATTAAAAAGCATCAGCTTGAGCATAAAAGACAAGAAATATTGGCAGAATTATTTACTTGTATCTCTATTCAGCCTGTACCGACTGAAGATTTAGCAACGGGCCGCTCGAAGTTTGGCGGCACACCTGATCTACCGGACAGTTTAACCTATCCTACCTACAAAAATGTGCCGTTAAATTTTATCGCCCAGCTAAATTTAACAGAAATGGCGGAATTAAATTACCCTAACAATCCACTTCCTGCAGCCGGATTCCTTTATTTCTTTTATTACGATAACTGGGAAGAAGATGAGGACGTGATTTATGGAGAGCCTGACCAAAAGGAAGGCTGGCGCGTGTTGTTTTTTGATGGGGATCTATCAGAACTGTCTCCTGTATCAAAACACTCGAACCCTTATCCGCAATGTGAAATGAAGTTTGAGGTGAGAGAAAAGCTTGACTACTTCTTTATGGAACCTGAAGAAGATGAGGAAAAGCTCATCGAATTAATGGATGAGATATACCAGGAAGAAGAATCGGCTCACCAAACGCTTGGCATGCCAACGTCTGTTCAAGGCGAAGTGTTTGAAGAAGTGAGTGATTATGTAGATGCCGATGAAGATGACATGGTTTTATTGCTGCAAGTAGATTCTGATGAGGAGAACTTGGATGTCATGTGGGGTGACATGGGTATGCTGTATTATTGTATTTCAAAACAGGATCTTGCCGACAGGAAATTTGAGCGTACATGGTTTAGTTTTCAATGCCATTAACGAAAAGAAAGGAGTGACGATTGAACGTCACTCCTTTGTAATGATTACATTAAATCTCTAGGTTTTTCACTAAGTTAGCCATTTCAATAGCTGTCGCAGCCGCTTCCCAGCCTTTATTGCCAGCTTTTGTTCCGGCACGCTCGATCGCCTGTTCAATCGTATCAGTCGTTAATACGCCGAAAATCACAGGTACGCCAGAATCCATCGCCGCTTTTGACACGCCTTTCGTTGCCTCGTTGCTTACATATTCAAAGTGAGCCGTTGAACCGCGAATCACCGTACCTAGCGTAATCACTGCATCATATTTGCCGCTTTCAGCCATTTTCTTTGCAATCAATGGAATCTCAAATGCGCCCGGTACCCATGCAGTCGCGATATCTTCTTTGCTTACTCCGTGACGAACGAGTGCGTCTTCTGCTCCGCTTAACAATTTCCCTGTAATAAATTCATTAAAACGGGCCACAACGATCCCGACTTTTAAACCAGTACCAATTAAATTTCCTTCAAACGTTTTGCTCATTCTTATTCTCTCCCTTATCTGCTTCATTTTTATAGTGTTTTAACATTACATTTTTAATAAGTGGCCAAGTTTAGAGATCTTCGTCTCCAAGTAATGACGGTTTTCGTTTTTTGGCGGCATTTCGATTGGCACGCGTTCTACCACCTCTAAACCGTATCCTTTAAGTCCGGCAATCTTACGAGGGTTATTAGTTAAAAGCCTCATGTTCTTCACGCCAAGGTTTCTTAAGATCTGCGCACCAATTCCATAATCACGAAGATCATCTGCAAAGCCCAGCTTTTCATTGGCTTCAACTGTATCATAGCCTTCTTCTTGCAGCTTATAAGCTTTCAGTTTGTTGATCAGCCCAATTCCGCGTCCTTCTTGCCTCATGTAAAGAAGAATGCCTTTGCCTTCGTTTTCAATTTGGCGAAGGGCTGCTTCAAGCTGAGGTCCGCAGTCACAGCGGCAGGAGCCAAATACATCACCCGTTAAACATTCCGAGTGGACTCTGACAAGGACGGGATCGTCTTCACTGATTTCTCCTTTAACCAGTGCGACATGGTCTTTACCGGTAACAACTTCAGTAAACCCAACCGCTTGGAACATACCATACTCTGTCGGAAGAACGGTTTCCACTTCACGCTTCACCATCTCTTCATGATTGCGTCGATAGGCGATTAAATCTTCAATCGTGATTAATTTCAGATCCAGCTGTTCCGCCATCTCAAGCAAGTCCGGAAGCCGCGCCATCGTTCCATCTTCTTTTAAGATTTCACAGATCACACCCGCATGCTTGGCTCCTGATAACCGCGCTAAGTCGACTGCTGCTTCTGTATGACCTGCCCGTTTTAACACTCCGCCACTTTTAGCAATCAGGGGAAAAATATGTCCCGGCTGTTTGAAATCCTGCGGTTTTGACTCAGGATTCATCATCTCTTGTATAGTATTCGCCCGCTCAAAGGCGCTAATTCCCGTATGAGTTGAAATATGGTCCACACTGACAGTGAAAGCCGTCCCATGACTGTCTGTGTTGTTTTCAACCATCATTTTTAAGTCCAGCTGCTTTGCTTTCTCTTCTTCAATTGGCACACAGATTAAGCCGCGGCCCTCTTTCGCCATGAAGTTGATCATTTCAGCGTCGGCAAATTCAGCTAACCCTACAAAGTCTCCTTCATTTTCCCGGTCTTCATCATCGACAACGATAATGACTTTTCCTTTTTTTAAGTCTTCTATAGCTGATTCAATTGATGCAAACATATTTCTTCCTCCCCCGTTCAAATTTAGGCAAACCCATGTTTCGTTAACAAGTCCATCGTCACGTTTGATTTAGGTTGCTCTTGTCGATTTTCTAACATTCGCTCAACATATTTTGCCAGCATATCGCATTCGATATTTACCGGCTCACCGATCGCTTTATTCGCTAGAATCGTTTCTTCCTGCGTGTGCGGAATTAACGAGATCGTTAATTGCTTTTCATCGACATGAAAAATCGTTAATGACGTGCCGTCTAGACAAATGGATCCTTTTTTTAGTAAATAACGGCCGAATGGTTCCGGATACGTTATATCCATATATAAAGCATTTTCATCTGTTTTTTTACCAGCGATGACACCGACTCCGTCTACATGCCCAGATACGAAATGTCCTCCGAAGCGTCCATTCGCACCCATAGCACGTTCAAGATTGACTTTGGATCCTCTTGTCAAGATGGATAAAGACGTCGATTTAAACGTTTCGGGCATGACATCAGCGGTAAATCTTGTGTTGGTAAAGCTTGTTACCGTTAAACAAACTCCATTGACGGCGATACTGTCGCCGAGATGAACGTCTTCTAACACTTTCTCTGCAGCAATGGAAAGTTCAAGAGAACGGGCTCCCGCTTTCACCTGTTCTACTATGCCTATTTCTTCAATGATTCCTGTAAACAATCGTCACCCCTCCTTTTTAAGTGAAGCCGTAATTTTCAAGTCAGGCCCTAACAGTTCAACAGCTTCAAATTGCAGGGGAATCGCTTCATTCATCAGAGGCAGCCCTTCTCCGCCAAAAGCGGTCGGAGCAAGCTTTCCGCCTATTAATTTGGGAGCCATATAGATTAATAACTGCTGGAATGATCGTTCTTGAAAGAAGGAAGCATTTACTTCGCTTCCGCCTTCAACTAGCAGCGTCATAATGCCTTGCTTTCCTAATTCCATCAATACATTTTTAACGGAGATAAAGCTTTGTTGAAGCCGGATGACCTGAATCCCAATATTGCTTAACTCTTGTTCCTTGACATTACTTGCATCATATCCGCAAACAACGATGGTTTCTGCTTCTTTATTAATGATGACATTTGCTTCTAACGGTATGCGTAATTGAGTATCTAAAATAATTCGAATGGGGTGTTTTCCTCCCTGGGGCAATCGGGTGGTGAGAAGGGGGTTGTCCTGCAGAACGGTATTGACACCTACTAATATGGCGTCGTGCTGGTGTCTTATCAAATGAACATCTTCTCTTGCTTGTTCGCTTGTAATCCATCGGCTATGTCCTGTATAGGCTGCTGTTTTGCCATCGGCTGTTATGGCTGTTTTCATTGTGACGAATGGGGTGTTTGTTTGAATAAAATGAAAAAATGGTTCTAATAATGATCTGGCTTCTTTCTCACAGATGCCTGTGAAGACTTCAATGCCTGCTTCTTGCAGCTTTCTGATCCCCCGGCCGCTTACTTGTGGGTTAGGATCCACTGCAGCTATGTACACTCTTTTCACTTTGCAGGCGATGAGCAGATCCGCACAGGGCGGTGTTTTTCCATAATGAGAACAAGGCTCCAAAGTGACATACACATCCGCGCCAATGGCTTCATCACCCGCATCATTTAGGGCATGCACCTCTGCGTGACCCTCTCCAGCTTTTAAATGCGCACCCATGCCTACGACTCTTCCTTCCTTCACTACTACAGCGCCAACGGGCGGGTTCGGTGAAGTCTGGCCTTTGACTCCTTCAGCAAGGGTAAGGGCTAATTTCATATAATGTTCATTCATCATGCTTGCCGTACTCCTTTATTCTTTTTTCGTCAATGAAAACTCCTGTTTCACAGCCAATGAAACAATAAAAGCCCCGTATTTATACAATACGGGGCGTTAATAGCAAAACTAAATAAACGTTTTAAAGTAAATGTTTAAAAACGTTCCATCCTTCTCCCATCCAGACTTTCACTGTCGGCTTCGGAATTTCACCGAATCCACCGCAAGCGAATACTTGCGGGTCACGGACTAAGAGCAAATCACTCATCACCGCCGGTAGGGAATTTCACCCTGCCCCGAAGGATACTCTATTCGATTATGATCTTATTATCTATGTTATAGTGCATTTATGTCAAGGTTTTAAATGTTCTGATTATGATTGGATTTGATCTGGAAATGAACATTTTTGGTGAATTTGGTCAACAATGTTTTAGAATACAAATGACAAAACTATTAACAGTCTATAAATAATTAAAGAATCTTTTTCGTCATGCGTGTGAATTTTAGCTAACACCTCAGCCGTTACCCCTTATAAGTTCTTGTTGTTCCACTATTTTTTTCATTCGAGGATTAGCCGCTATTTGCCGGATAGCAACCGTATATGTCCTCCCGTGATGCCTCGCTAAAAATGTCCATAAATAAAGAGAGGTACTCTTGAACTAACCTGAATTCAAAAGCCCTCTCTCGAAGATTTGCAAGGAATTTACTGTTTTACCGCGGTTCTTTATTTAATGTGTTCACTTCATATACTTTACGCTTTAATTCTCTTTCGAAGTCATCTCGCCATATTTCTAAATATTCCCGGTTTGGTCCACCTTCTACGATTTTATCGACTACTTTATCTAGCCGATTCTGAACGTGATCCGACAGATCATCTATCAGATCAAAAAGTTTAAGTAGCCTTTCAGTCATTTTGTACTGGAGCTGAATAATATCCAATTCTTGATTAACCGTTTTTAGTACCCGGCGTCTATCCTGAACAATAACTTCTTTTTACTTCTGCTGTTCTTCATTTTGGAATATGAGAAATCTTTTCTCCAGCCCAGTCACAACATTCTTCAGCAATCTGTCTGGTCGATTTCGGAGGCTCAGAACGAATACCGTCCAGGACGATTACTTGCCAGCAGAGTTTTTCTATTTTTGTTTGCATTGCCATGTAACGTTACACCTCATGTTTTGTTTCGTTTGTAATGGTTCGTTTTAACGTTACAAGCGAAACAGAGAAAATTATTAGATGAAGTGATTATTTAAACCGCTCTTTCACTCCTTGGCTTGTAACGTTAGAATTTGTCTTGGAGGAAAGAAAAAGCACCGCTATGGGTGCTTACTCAGTAATGTATTTACTTCGGATAGAAGTTTTGTACTGTTGAATCAATTTACTAATAGCACGCGTATCTGGCGCATTAACAACAGATGCAAGAATTTGATCCATAAGATCATAGTCAGACTCTGATATGCTTTCTTCACGAATATGCCCATTGTAAATTTCCATGGAGTAGGACACTGCAGCTTTTACTCTGGGTAGCAGATGATCTTCAAAATAGTCAGTGTTAGCCAATGTAGCAGGATCTCCCCACCTATCTATTTCTCGTTCAAGTGCAAATTGAAAAGCTCCTCTTACAAAGTGTTCATACGTTAGTTTCTCAGACATTCATATCATCCCCTTCCCTACATATTTCTAGGAGAAAAGACTTAATCCTTCAATTACTTTTCGACAATTTAATTATAAAACCGCCAACGCAAGAATAGCATAAGATTTAGCCTTTTCATATATAGGTGCAAGCGTATTACAAAAATTTATACCAAGAAAAAAGCACCCATATAAATGGATGCAAAGTGTATTAAAGTTTCTTCATGAATTTGGCGAAAATGTATATTGAAAAGAATAATACATGGTAACCAAAAAGATAATTCCTGACAAAAAGTTGCTTATTTCATAGGGAACTTTTAAAAATCTTAGCAACAAAAAACTCATTAAAAAAGCTAAAGCACAAGGTATAATAAAAGCTATTATTTTTAAACCCATATTATTAAATAATTCAGTAACAAAACCAGTATCCATAATTTCTCCTTTTTGCTTACCATTTCGACCAACACATATATTTCCCTCTACAGAACCTCCTCCCTGGAGGATGCTATGCTAGTTTACTCTTTATAATTCAACCGTTGCTCTAAAGCTTCTAAGCTCTTGCCTTCTGTTATATACTTCTTGTGAAATGGTATCTATGCAGGTAATCACTTGTGTTCTATGGTTTATTCCTCTGATTATAAATCTACTAAATGAACTTCTAGAAAGAACCTCGTTGTTACCTTCCTCATCCCATATATTTATTTGTTCAATCCTTGCTCCTAAAACATTCAACAGACTTATTGCAATAGGAGATAGCCTTAAGTCACCCTCTCCACCTTGCCCAGGAGCTTTTAAGATTACCTCGTATGTAACGCTTTGATCAGTATTCCAGCCCTCAACCCATTTTTCATTTAAAAGTCTATCCTCAAAAATTTCAACATGTTGCAATAAATTTCGATTTGCGTTACTTATTTGCATACGCAAAAAACTAACCCGGTTATTATAAAAGGCGTGTTCCAGCTCTTCATCATTAATTTCTCTTTCGATGTCTAATGTGTTGAATACAGAATTGTAAACATTTTCAAAAGCTTCATTTAGCATTACTCTCATCCGTGTCATAGTTTGGTGCTTGTTAAGATTATTTGCAGGATAATCCCTATTTTGAACTATCATTCTTTTTTCTTGAAGGTCAATCGCTACCATTGTATTTATAAAAGGAGCAACATCGGCAATGAAAGAATTTTTCTCATCATCTATAGTAATAGTATCCGACTGATGTTCTTCACTAAAACAAAACGTAATGATATTCTCGTCCAAATCAATTTCATTAGTTATACAATATTCAAACCCATGCTCACCAGGGACTATGGACATACTTCTTAAATAACGAAACAATTCATTAGCCCCTTCTGTTAAGTCATTAGAATAGGTTAATTGATACACTCTGAACTCCATTTTCATAAAAAACCTACCTCCATTTATTTGAGATAGGTTTATTTTACCATATATTCAACTTTTCTGACAATTATTCCCCTTCAATATTAACAAGTAAATACTTCATCAGAACCAATCCAAGTTTCCATTCCATTTTCAAGAAGGACTTTTACCTCAGTTCCTAATTCGCCTGAAATAATACCTGTAATCATACCTTGCTTACCATTTAATTCCTCGTTACTAGTTGAAATAATTTCTACATTATCATTAACTGCCATTAAATTTCCTCCTCTAGTATGAATGATGTGATGATTAATTTCCATTTAGTCAATCTTACTCCTATTTAAACATTATTTGTTATTGTTTACAATTAGTTATCTTTTTTTGCAATTTTTATTTTCTTACAAGAAACGTCAAATTTTGGCTAGCTCCGACTTTTTTCTATAAGCACCTACCTGTCCTAATAGCTAATTTCAACCATTTTGATGATCTCGATTAATATATGGCAGTTTTATCTCCAATTCATGATTGTTCCTTCTCTTTAAAAATATTATTCTCATATATAGGTGGCAAAGGGAGGACAAAAAAGAACCTTTTTAAGCTAAGCAGCAAAGGCTCTTATTCAATCGCTTTGACATTATAAGTCCTGCACGTTCATGTTTGTCTGGACCGCAGATTTTTTCACATTCAATAATTCAGCAATTTCATCGTATGTGTACAGTTGTACCTTTTTCAAAAGGAAAATTTCTTTTTCTCGTTTTGTCAGATTTGATAGTGCGTCTTTAATTCACTCAATATCCACTGCGGACACTGGCGATTCATTATCCTTCTTCAGATTACTTGCAAAAGCATCCATGATTCGTGAGTCCTTAAAAATGATAATCTCAAATCCCGCCGATCATATCCTCTATTTACTCAAGAAAAGACGGCCGACTTCTAACCACTCGATGGTAAATTCTAAACCGAAATCATACCACTGATCAATTTTTTGGCATCAAGCTGCTGAGCAGATAGTTTAGGATCTTTGGCTTCATCATTTTGTAGATATGCCTTGTACATTTTCCTTACTTCCTAAAGCTCATTTATATTCAAAGATTAAATCCTGCATGTTTCAGCTCTCTTTCATTTTTTTATTTATAAGCTCCTCCACGACCTCGTTTTAGCATTCACATGTTAATGCCCATTAAATCCGCTAACTCTCGTTAAGTGAGCGTCCTCGACTTTCTAACGGTTTGTTTTCTTTTTCGTTTCTTGCGAGGCTTTTCTGACCGCGGCACATCGATTTCACTTATAACACCTCTTTTTAGCAAATAAAAAAGGACACCAAGCTTTAAAGCAACTGTAAAGCTACTCTAAAGTTTTGTGTCCTCCCGATGGCTGGTAGAACTATTTATTAATTTCTATTAACTTTTTGTATGCTTTAAACTTGTCCATACTCTCCTTTAGAATAAATACTTCTTGAGACATATCCTTTTTTTGTGTCTCCTCAATATCTAATACATCATGCTTTATTATTAAATTCTTAAATTTATGATTTTCACTATAAAGTGAATTAATAAGTATTAACTCAAATTCAGCATTAGACCATTGGGCTCTTAACATTCCAAAATAATATTTTTTGTCACCAATTATAGGTTTCCTGCCAGTTTCTTCTTCTATTTTTTTTTGTTCTTCTTCGTCATTTGCTACATTATTAACTATAAACTTAACTATTCGGTAGTTATTTCTCATATAATGTCCTATGTTATTGCCGTATGCAGCATGAAAATCTCCGTATACTTCATCTAAACTCTCTTGGGTTATAGTATTAGCGTTTTTGAAAATTTTCTCAGTAAACCCTTTTAAAATAGAAGAATGTGCATAGGATCTAAAGCCTTCTTCAGGATATTCAAGTTTAAATTGCCTAAAGGCAAACTTATTTTCATAGATTTTTTTTAATTCCGTAATTGCCTCGCGACCAGTAAGTGGGTCACCGCCCTCAGCTAGTTTAATATTGTTAACGATTTGATGATGTAGAGACAGCATGTTAAAAAAAGCGTTATCTATCTGTTGGACTTTTGCTGTATTATTCCCCGTTTCAAATTCGTTCCGTGTTAACTTTAACTCTCTTCGTTGCAATCTTAACTCTTCTTTTTGCATAATAATTGCTGCTGTAACTAGAGTAATGCTTGCAAGCGACAACAATCCTACTGTAGTTCCTCCAAAAAAATCACCTACTGTACCTAAATTTTGAAATTCTTTCAATGCAAATTTACTGTTGCTGACTTTCATAATTATAAAAGGTATACTTAATGCAATTACAGCAATCAATCCGCCAATAGCGATCCACCAGTTCTCTTTTTTCTTATACCATTGTTTCTCACTCAAAGCTTTTTCCCCCATCCCACTTGACCTCTTAACTTTCACCTGGTGCGTGACGATTCGCGTCTCCCCATGCTGCGGCAGATCCGCCACTTTCACCTTGCCATCACAGATGACAATAGCCTTGTTATATAATTCCATTATATCCAATTCTAGCAACATTGTACTAGTGGTAACTTTTATCTCTGTTAATCTTACAAAAACCCTTCCCGATCTGTAAAAATAAAGGTACCAAGTTTATTAAATGGTCGGGAGGAATTCTTGCTTTTTTACTTTCTAAAGTTACTGACACTCGGGCAAGTAGCAAAATGAGAAGTGAATGCTGTTACTATCTGGCCATCAGCTGTAACAAAGGTTTGTTTTTGCATATCCGCCACCGGAGAAGATTCATAGCTGGCTAAAAAATATGGAAAGTTAGATGAGTTGTGGCCACATGACATTAACCAAGGTTTTAAAGAATGCATATAAGTACTTAAACCTAACGGGATGCTGATTTTCAAATGGAATGAGGATGCTTTTTAAGATTGTTTTTTTTCGCCCAAAAAACAAGCTATATACTCGAAACAATCCTCTCCGCTGCCATCCTTGCGCCGGAAATGTTCCGCGCTGCCGGTCCCACAACTAATTCTGCCAAAGCACCCGCTACAAAAAGGTGAGGACACCATTCTAAATCTTTCGACACGATGGGATATCCGCATTCCGCGCATGTGAGGTTTTCATTTTGTACAAGAGGTTTAAGCCATTCCTTTCCCGGCATGGATGGTTCAAATCCGCTCGCCAACAGAATCGTTTGCGGGCTTAATCTCTCTCCTGATTTAGATAATTCCAATGTGAGTGTTTGGGCATCTGTTTGTATAGATGATTCATTGATTTCATCAAATACGATCTTTAATTTTCCCTGCTTTTGAAGAGAGCAGATATTACGGTAGACATCATTAGGCAGCGATCCCCTGTTCCTTGCATTTTTAATTTTGTCTCTTCTTTCTTTAAAACAGGCTAATTGATCAAAGGATCGTAAATATTTTTGACCAAGCCAGCCCGGGTCGCTGTCAAAAGCATGGAGCCGGAAAGGATGACGGGTTACCATTGTAACTTGTCCCGGAAATTGTTTGCTGAGCTTAACTGCCAAATGGGCAGCAGATATTCCCCCGCCTACGATAAGAAAAGGCGGTGAAAAATCGTCTGTCCTTTTCACTTCCTGATCAAAGATATGATAAATGCGAGACGGGATTGCTTTCTTTACTTCTTTTGCCCAATCTGGCCAATGCGGCTGTTCCGTGACGCCGATCGCAATGACCACATTTTGTGCTGTTAGCCGCTCCCCGTCTTCTGTTTCCAATACCCAATGTCCTTCTTTTTTCAATCCCTTCACCCTTCCTTGAACCCAGCATTTCTCGAGCTTTATGGCCTGCAAGGATTGATCGCAGTGATCATTGAATAACTCAAGCGATGGACGCTTATAGTTTCCATAGAAATGATTCAGCTCATAGTGTTTCTTGCCATAAGCATGAAGACTGAATGGTGCAGCATCTATATGATGGACGAACGGAGAGCGAAGATAAGGCATCTCAATCAAACCTGTCATCCTTTTCCAATTAGATAATGGTTTCTCATGGGGATCAATGATGCTCAATTGATCTACTGTCGTTTTTCCGCTTTTCAATAAAAATGAAGCGACCGTGCAGCCTTGCACTCCCCCGCCAATAATCAGCCAGTCTTTCACGAATAATTACCTCCGATGCTCATAAATCATAATTATTACGATTTATTTTGTTTTTACTTATACTAAATCGTAATCATCCCTTTTTGCAAGTGATAATTATCCTCGCCTATTCATAAGTTAGCAATAATAGCTGGATTTTTTATCTATTATTCTCATATTTAGCATATGATGGGTGATTTTTACGTTAAAGAATGTAAGAATAGTAGCAGGAGGTGAAAATGTGAAAGTCATGATCGGTTCTATTATTATCGTGATCTTGATCTGCATCGGAATTTGGCTGATGTTAGCTCCTTCCTTCAAAAAAGTAGGAGAAACAGCTGAGAAAATCAAAAGTAAGTTCGAGGAGGATGAAAATGGAGGAAAAAAATAAACAGCTATCAGGCAAGAACCGTAAAGTGCTGGGGGCCGTTATTGTCGCTGCCGCCTTAGGTATCGGAGTCTTGGTGCTTTCCCTTTTTATTGAAAAAATCCCCAATGGTTATGTAGGGGTAGTGTACAGCCCTAATGGAGGCGTACAGAAAGAAACACTTGGACAAGGCTGGCATTTAGTCGGTTTGTTTGACAAGGTAACGAAATACCCTGTCCGTATGCAGACCGTCAATTACAGTGATATTGAAGTGGCTACTTCTGACGGGAAAAATGTGACGATTGATTTTGCCTATAATTATAATATTCAGCCCGACAAAGTGGTGGACGTATTTAATAAATTCGGTCCTGTCGAAGTATCGGAAATTGAAGCTTCTTATTTAAGAACCCGGCTGTGGGATGCCGGCCGAAAAGCGATTGCGAAATACTCAGTTATTGATACATATGGGGAAAAGTCATCAGAAGCGGCAGTAAATGTGCAAAAATTATTCGCGGAAGACATTAACAGCCTCGGATTTACCGTAGATAACTTGACGCTTGGTGTACCAAAGCCTGATAAATCAACTCAGGCAGCCATTGACAAAAGAGTAGAAGCCGCTCAAGAATTGGAACGAAAACAAATCGAATTAAAGATTGCCAAAGCGGAAGCTGAGAAAAAACAAATCGAAGCGAAAGGAATTTCTGATTATAACGAAATCATCAAGAAGTCGATATCTAAAGAAGTCATTCAAAACAAATGGATCGAAAAATGGGACGGCAAAATGCCGAAAGCGACTGGATCGAATCAGCTGATTGAAATACCAATTGGCGAGGGTTCTGATTCACAATAAATCTTTAAAAACCTCTCTATTCTTAGGGAGGTTTTTTACTTAAATTTGACTAACACTATCTCCGTGCTCCCTACTGTTGCAATCACTGTGCCGATTGCTTGAATCCATACCCCCCACTTCATATAAATGCTTGAATATATTTGTCATTCTCTTCGCTCCGCCTAGGATTCATCTTCAATTACTATTTTGTTCGAAGCAATGCGCTTCTCTACTCTAGGTTTTTATATTATTTTTTTACCAGTTAAGGTAAACGCCTCTTTCTCTTTCATCTCTTGTACATATATTGATAAGGAAAGGAGGGAACATCATGACTCACAACCATCACTACCACAAAATCTTTTTATTCTTAGCTTGTATTGCGGCTGGCTTCGCATTAATTTTTGTAGCTGGATACTTAGCACCGACATTCTTGGCTCCACTAGCAATTGTTGTATTAACGATTGGTGTCATTGCAGTAATCATCTTCGCTCTAGTGCTCATTTTTGCAGGCTTTAAGCATCTTTTCCATTATTACAGACACTAATTAAGACAGGCAATGTGCGAAACTTAAGTTTCGCACATTATTTATGAAAAATCCCATTAAAATCCAATATCTGCTCCAATTCGTTTGCAGCTGTTAAGAGATTATGTAACATTAATAGAAGTTTTGTCGAACGCCTTCCAATTTTCAATAAAATTTTGCATAATACTTTTTGTTGTAATTTTTACATAAAAAAATTTTATTAGGAGAAATGAAAAAAGATGAGAACTTCTGACAATTTCCACAAACTAACTGCACAAATCAACGTGATACGCGACCTCATGATTACAACAGGATTAACAAAAGGATTAGATAATCAAGAAACATTGAAATACAGCGAAGAATTAGATAAACTTATTAATAAATACCAGCTATTAAATCACTCATTCAGGCATTAAATCCGCCTTATAAAAATATAATCTTATGGGTATAGTACATAGTATGAGATAATGTAGAGGTATTAAATATAAAATGAGGAAGTGATCGGATGTCTTATTATAATAAAAAACGTGAAGAACCTTTAGAAAGTGAAGATATCGAAACGTGGGAGTGCGTGTCGGACGACTGTAACGGATGGATGAGAAAAGACTTCTCACAAAATGACCCAACTTGCCCATTTTGCAAAAGCGAGATGAAAAGCGGAACACGATTCATTAATTTTCTAAAAAATAATAACTCTGCTAAGAAATAATTGGCCTGTGCAAGGTGAATGCAGACCCTATTTATAAGGTAGATCAGCACAAATGGAATGTCAGCGATCTATTGACGCAAGCATTCTTCATTCCCTCATGTATATTCTATATCAGGACGGACAAATTATGGTTGGTGGCGAAAACCTCACCCAATTCTTCATCTTACGGAGGGAAATGACATGGATATTCGTGAAGGTTTGATTCCAACAGCATTAGGTACTGCCGTAACAGCCGCAGGTTATGCTATGAAACAAGACCGTAATTCGAATAAAATGGTCGCTAATACGGTTTTCGGCTTTGGTTTAGCCCACATCGTATTAGGCTCAATTGACCTGATCCAGCACCGTCACTAAATAAGAGAAAAGGGTGTCCCAAAAGCTTTTACTTTTGTGGACACCTTTTTTTATTGCTTTGACTTTTTAACCTCTAACCTATTTTAAGAGGAACCTCTATCACACTTCTTTTATTTTCACCAATGAAGAGAGATGACTAATCGGACAGATGCCATATTTGGACAGATCCTCATATTTATAAAAGGCATAATCCTTCCACAAATGCGTCTCCACTGACACTTGGCAGTTCTTATCCAAGCTAACAAAAATGAAATTCTCTTCTAGCAGCTTATTAAGCTCCGCACTAGTCTTCACTTCTTTAAGCAAAATGCAATCATTCGACATATCCTTTCCTCCTGTATTCTCACTTTCATTCATATTTATGATGGTTTGTAAGAAATATGTCTAAAGCTTACCTTCCTTTCACAATTACCCTATAAAAGTAAAAATAACCTAATTATCATAACATTCCGACAAAACACACGAAAAAAATAGAGAAATAAAGGATTCCGACCTAATGCAGTCGAAGAATACAGAGATCGGCAATAGATTATTTTCACTTAACATACATATACTTAATCATCGATAAAATATCCATAAGCGAGGATGCCTTCATATGAAAAACACTCGATCTTTACGAGCATTATATACCACGCAATTTCTGTCCGCCTTAGCAGACAATATGATTCTTTTTATCATTGTGGAGATCTTGAAACAAAAAGGAAGCGAAGACAATCTTGGCATTGTCCAAATGGCCTTTCTGCTTGCTTATGTTTTATTAGCTGCGTTTGTTGGGCCATTTGCGGATAAGAACCATAAGAATCAAGTTCTGCTGATTGGCAACCTGATTAAATTAGCGGGAATTATATGTTTTATATTGGGGGTAGGAGAAGTCATCAGTTATTTTATTGTCGGGATCGGCGCAGTCATTTATTCTCCTGCCAAATACGGCTTGTTACCCGAGTTATCGGCTGATGATGAACAGCTTCATAAAGCCAATGCTTATATAGAAGCCTATACGATTGTATCGATTCTCGCCGGAACTGTTATTGGAGGTATCGCAGCGTCTCAATCATTAACGATCGCTCTCGGCTCTGTGCTTGTTCTCTACCTGTTGTCCATAGTGGCAGCTTTATTCGTTCCAAAAACGGCGGTCAATAAAGAATTAGCCTATACGCATGCCGTACGGGATTTCTTCGCTGATATAAAAATATTGTTCCAGATCCCTAAAACAGCTTTTTCACTTATCGGCACCGCCTCATTCTGGATGAGTTCGGCTGTCTTGCGCATCGCAGTTATCGCTTGGATTCCTGCCGCTCTTAACATTACAGAAACGGATCAGCAATCGATGATCTTTGCATCCGTTGGCTTAGGAATTATTATCGGCTCGCTTCTGACTCCCTATATGATACGGGCGTCTGCCTATTATTTAGCTTACCGGTTTGGATTAGTGATGGTTGTATGTATGTTGATCCTGCCACTCACTTCTAACCTATGGCTGTCCGTACTTTTGCTGTTTGTGATCGGCTTTTCAGCAGGAGCGTATGTTGTACCAATGAACACAGCCGTTCAGCAAGTTGGACATATACGGGTAGGTTCAGGCAAAACAATTGCTGTGCAAAATTTTTGCAATAATCTCCTTATGCTGATCGGCACTGTGATCTATACGATCCTTTTGAAGAGCGGAGTAGATAATCAGCTATTAATGTATGGCTTGGCGTTTTCTATGGCTGGGTTTGTCTTTTACCTGATCAGCCAGTTAAAAAAAGTAAAGCCTGCTGAAAATCAATCCATATCATAAAGAGAGACTGGCACAATTTTATGGCCAGTCTCTCTTTCATTCTTATTAAGCTGCCATCTTTCGGCATTCCTCGGCACATCTAAAGCACGCTTCTGCACATCTTTGGCAATGATCATGATCATGCTGTTTGCATTCAGAAGCGCATGTGTCACATATTTCAGCACAAAGCTGGCAAATCTGTTTGACAAACTGGCTATCGCGCTGCATGGCCTGAGCGGCATACGCACATATTTCTGCACACTCCCGGTCAAGCTCGATGCATTTAGCCATGTGGGCAGGATTCTCTTCTGTTAGGCAGGCGTGATAACAATGATTACAGGCTTCCAAACACTCAAGACAAGCTTTTAAGCAATCTTCATACTGTGTGTTCATATGTGTCCCTCCTCATTAGTAGTTCTCTCCTATGGCTTATACCCTTTCTGAAACAGATCAATCATAGAAGCTGTCTTCATCCTCATTCTCATTTATACATTAGTAAGCCAATCCCCAATGGCTGAATAAGATTGCTTCGCATCTTGATACCCCTGTTCGTAGAGGGTGCTAAGCCTTTTTTGATTTCGCTCAATCCGGCTGACTTTTAACTGTTCAGTCGGCCGAATGACAAATGCCCGATTTTCCTCTTCCAGTTTTTCTACATAGTCCATCGTCTCGTTATACACCTTCCACTGGTTTTCCAGCACTTTTAAGATGCCGGGGTAGCGGGCATACTTTTTTCTTGCCAGAAAATGAAAACGGGAGGATGTTTTACGATACCCGTGATTCCTGGTTAAAATGATGACATTTTTTTCGTATCCATCTCGTTCTGCTTTTTTGACCGGAATGGGATCACTCATTCCCCCATCAAGCAAATGGCGTTCCTTATATGTAACGATCGGTGCCATAAACGGCAGCGAACTCGAAGCCCGAATCGGCGTCAATAGATTCTCCTGATAGTCTTTCCTGCTGAAATACACCGGTTCACCTGTATGGCAATCGGTCGTTCCGACAACAAATTCAGCTTCGTTTTGTTTAAATGCATCATAGTCAAAAGGAACAATCTGGTTAGGAATGATATCAAATAAATAATCCATTCCAAAAAATTCTCCTTTTAGAATTAGATTGCGGTAAGACATATATTTTCGGTCTTTGACAAAGCCAATATTCACTTGTTTATTTCTTCCCCATTGCTTCGATAAATAGGAAGCCGCATTGCAAGCACCTGCAGAAACACCAATAACATACGGAAACTCCAATTTCTTTTCTAAAAAGAAATCCAGCACGCCTGCTGTGTAAATCCCCCTCATTCCTCCGCCTTCAAGCACCAGTCCTGTTTCTCTTGCCATCTCGCACCATCTCCTGATTTCTTTCATATAGATATAAGGATTTCTTGTATCTTTCCTTTGTTCATTGCCTATTCTTTTCTTATTATTGTAACAAAATAACAGCCGAAATAAATTCTTTTGCCTTTGTAAAAAACAGCCGAAAAATTTTTTGCTTTTTGGCTAAAAAATTTACATTTTCCCTATTCTCAAATGGATAAAAATTTTGTATTATAATATCAGAATGACAAAAAGGTATAGGGAAGGCAAATGGTGCGCCACCAGCTTCTTTAGCTGGTTCTAGTGGGTTCGATTCCCACCCCGAAATTTTTTATTCATATTCAATTGATGAAAAATTTCGAGGGTGGATTTCGGACACTATGGGACCGAACTGCCCTCATTTGGAGGGAGTATTATGTTAAAGAAGCGCGATGTACATGACAGCCATGTATTATTCGACATGATGACGCATCCGGATGTCTTCCCTTTTGTGCGTCAAAAAGCCCATTCCTATGAAGAGTTTGTGTTCGTTACGAAGCAAACGATCGAGGCCGAAGAAAGAGGAGAGTTAATCTCCCGTACCATTACCGATGAATGGGGCAGCCCAATCGGTACGATTAACCTGTATGACATCGACCAGAATGCTGGATTCCTCGGCACGTGGATTGGCAAAGATTATCACGGCAAAGGATATAACGCACCAGCGAAAGAAGCTTTCTTTCAAGAGCTGTTTTTTGAACTAGGCATTGAAGCAGTATTCATGAGAATACGTAAAGTCAATATCCGTTCAAGAAAAGCGGCCGAAAAATTGCCGTATGCTATTCTTGCCAACGAGACACGTCCAGCCATTTATGCTGAACTGAATAAAGACGAAGATGTGTATGATTTATTCGAAATCCCTAAAGATCTATTTACTCTTCACCATATGCGTACTCTTCAAGAAACTTCAGAAGAGCAAGCGATGGAAGCGTAGACTTACACTCTAAATTCATTCCTCTCTCAATTATGTGCTTACAGCCCATGATGGTTCCAACGGCCATCACCCATCCTTGTGATTGATACGAAAGTCAGCTTAACTCCACCATAGCCATATTCGGTTCAACACAAACCTAATGACCCTTCAGCGTCCGCTGAAGGGTTTTCCAATTTTCTTTTTAAATGCTTAAATCCCGCCTAGTAAACTTCTGTACAGCCAGAATATAAAGAACCGTTCCACAGGCTGCAAGCCCTATGACCGTACCCCAAAACGGGTAATCTTCCGTCAGTAATTCAGAGGTGTTAAATACAGTGAATAAGGTGAAATACTGCAGCCAGTCTAGTGAATCACTTAGCTTAGCAGCTAAATCTAATACATAGAATAATAATGTCAATCCTGCCGATAAACTTAAGGCCTTTTTCTCATCATGGGCACTCGCTGAAAAATAAAATGAGTAACTGCTAATTACATAAAAAAGCAAAAAAGCAATCAAGTTTAATTTGACAAAATCAATGATTTGAAAATCGGCACTGTCTAGAAACCAAAATGCTCCACCAACGCCTGCACCAAGTGTAAGTCCGACAATTAATATCAAACCTGTCAGTAATACAGCGATTTGTGTAAAGGCAATCTGCTTTCTAGAAACAGACGCAGAAATCAAATAGGCTATAGAACCTTGTTCAATAAGGCGCGCCATCAACTGTGACGCCGTCATGATCGAGTATATGGAAAGAATGATAATAAAGATCAAACCATAGAACTTTCCTGCGATAAAATCTGTAAGTGTTCCCATGCCATTTTCTAAACTGAAAGCATCCACCCAGCCTTTAGGCATTTGTTTAATAATCTGATCCATCTCTTCTGAACCTGCAATAGACGGGAACACACTGATAATTAACAGCAAATAAACAGCTGCCCCTGTCCCATAGCTCCACATGCCTTTCGCATGAATCTTCAGCATCTTTTTATATAATGGCAGATTCATCGTTCATCCCCTTTTCTGTCGTAGAAATTCATAAAGACGTCCTCTAATTTTTGAGCATGAACATCCAAGCTTTTCACGCGGCATTGGGAAAGTTCCTGAATCAGCTGATCAAAATTTCCTTTAACGGTGACTCTTACGCGATTCGGTCCAATAGCTTCTCCATTGAAGGCAGAGACAAGATGCTCTGTTTGAAGCTGATCTTCTACTGTCACTTCCACTATTTTCTGCTGATAGGACTGCCATTCGGACACTTGTTTAGATGACACGATATAGCCATCCTTAATGATCGCCGCTCTGTCGCATGTTCTCTCAATCTCCTGAAAGCTATGGGAAGAAAACAAGAATGTCGCACCTCGCTTTTTTTCTTCGAGTACAAGGTCAATAAACACCTGCTGCATTAATGGATCAAGTCCTGACGTCGGTTCATCCAGAATAATGACGGATGGACGGTGCATAAACGCAGCAGTTATAGCCACTTTCTGCTTCATTCCTTTTGACATTTTGCGAATGGGCACAGTGACATCAAACTGAAGCCGTTCGATTAATTCTTTTTCATAAGAACGGTCCTTCAATCCCCTCATTTCTGCCATGAGATGTAAAAATTCTCGTCCGTTCATTCCTTCTATAAATGCAATCTCCCCCGGCAAATAACCTACTGACTTCTGAATATCAGCCGCATTTGTCCAGCAATCTAGACCATTAATTGTCGCAGTGCCTTGATCCGGCTTCATAAACCCCATTAACATTCGAATTGTTGTGGATTTCCCCGCCCCATTCGGTCCGAGAAAACCGAATACTTCACCCTCGCTGATCGTAAATGACACATCAAAAATCCCTTTTCCATTTGGAAATTGTTTAGTTAAACCATTTAATTCAATCATGCCGATCACCTCCACGGTAAAGTTTTGAAATTTAAGTTAAACAATATTTCATTTTTATTGTATGACATCCCTCTAAAAACCGCAACATAATTTTGAACTTTATATTTGCCTTTATTTCAAAAAATGACATAATAGAAGAAGGAAATTGGGAGAGGTGAGGAAAATGGATGGGTTCCAGAAAAGAACGGAAGCAAAGAAAAAACTAATAAAAACAGCAGCTTTTTCCCTCTTGCAAACAAGTGAAGCCAAGTCGATAAAAGTCAGTGACATAGCGAAAGAAGCTGGCGTGTCGCAGGTCTCTATATATAACTATTTTGCCAATAAAGACAACTTAATAAGAGAAGTGATGAAAGATTACCTCAATGATCAAGTCAAACAAACAAAAGCGGTGTTTGAAGGAGAATGGCCATTAAAAGAAAAAATTGAATTCATGGTGTTTCAAAAGAAATCTTCTTTTCAAGAAATTCCCCCCTCTGTTTTTCAATCTCTGCTTTTAGAAGATGAGGAGTTAAAACAGCATACAGATCAATTGTATATCAATGAAGTCCTGCCTTTCTTTACGAAAATGATCCAAAAAGCGCAAGAAAAAAAGGAAATCAACCCTCATGTGTCGATTTCCTCGATATTATTTTATCTTGGGGCTTTCAAAGAAGCAGGAGAAAAGCTGCAGTACGGTCAACTAAGTTTAGCTGAGACAGAACAGTTAACTGAAGAATTAGTGCAGCTGTTTTTCTATGGTTTAGCTGTTCCTCCTACCTCGGAATAGGTGTCATCATTCCGCTGATCGTGACCATTGGACTGCCGCCTCCGGGATGTGTGGTGCCGCCAACATAGTGGATATTTTGGATATCTGGGTGAGCATTCATCGGTCGTAAAAACGAATTTCTCATGCTATGAGAGGAGATCCCGTACAGAGCACCTTTATATGCGGAAAATCGGCTCGTAATATCTGTTGGCGTAACGATTTTTTCCGCGACGATCTTTGACGAAAGGTCGAGTCCGAAGTTTGCCAGTTTCTTATAGACCACTTCTTTATACGCTTTTGCTTCCTCCTGTGACATTGGCCTTGCCGGGGCATTGACTAATATAAAAGCATTGCTTCCCTTTGTCACATCAGGATCCGTTGAGGCGCTATGGCTAATGTAGATAGTTGGATCTTTGGGCATTTGCTTCTTCTTGAATAACTGCTCAAACTCTTCCTGATAATTCTCAGTAAAGTAGACTTGATGATGCACAAGATTAGGGTTTCTTTCTTTTAATCCTGCCATTATGACATAAGCCGAAATGGAGGGCTCATAGTTATCTAGCTTTTTATTCGGGTAAGCCGGCCGATCTTCTTCGACGATCAGCTGCCGTGTAGCCGTAATAAAGTCTCCATTCACCACTATAAAATCCGCTGCAGCTTTTTCTCCAGATAATAATTCAACCCCAACGGCTTTTTTATCTTTCACGATTATTTTTTTCACTCTTTGATTTAAGTGCAGCTCACCCCCAAGTTCCTTAAAAGCACGAGCAAATCCTGCGGCTATCTTCGTATTGCCGCCTTTTACATAATACACGCCTTCATTCATTTCTAAATGGCCAATTAACGCAAAGGTAGCTGGACACTTATATGGAGATGAACCGATATACGTCGCATAGCGATTAAATGTTTGTAAAACATGAGGGTGACTGAAAAAGCGGCGGTGAAAATGATCCATCTGCTCAAACGGCCTGACTTTGACTAATGCTTTCGCAAGACCGGGAGAAAGATAGTCTTTCCATGAAGTAAAGTTTCGATAGAAAAATTGATCTTCCGCCAAATGATAGAGCCTTTTCACTTCATTTAAATAAGAATGATAGTGGTCCGCTGCGAAAGGATCGACCTTCTCCAGCTGTTTCGTCATAACCTCTGCATTAGCTGATTGCCACAAAACTGATCCATCATGAAAATAATTCTTCGTGTGATCAGTCAGCTTTTCAAATTCGAAGTACTTCTCTGGAGCGAAACCGGCAGACGACAATACACGGTTAAACACATGCGGCATAGTCATCGTATTAGGTCCGAAATCAAACGTATATCCCGCTTCTTCTACCTTCATCATTTTCCCGCCTGCATGGCTGTTTTCATCAAATATTTTCACTTTTACTCCATTCGCCGCAAGCTTAATCCCGGCAGCGAGCCCTCCAAGCCCGGCACCAATTACAATCGCTTCCTTCATACATATTTCCTGCCCTTCCACTCATAGCCCTTACCTGTATGGCTTTGTTTCATAGATGCAAACATGAGGATTATTAAAGCTGCAGCTGAAAATGGCATATAAATAAAGTGCCATTTCGATTGGTTGCTCGCAGCATCCACAGCAAACACTTGTAGATAAGTGATGACCAACGGGGCTAGATACAGCCAGTCATGCAGCGCCAAACCTGCTATCGCCAGAATAAATGGCAGGACGTAAAAGCTGAAATAAAAAACAGCTGCAGCTGCTGCCATAAGCGGAGATCTGCCTAGCCCCGCATATATATTTTTTAAAAACCCTTTCCATACTTCCTCATTCGTTTCATACATATAGCACGCAACAGACGGCGAAATATTAGTAAGAGTGACCCTTTTCCCGCTCTTTTTCATTTCACGGGCAATATGGATATCCTCCACTAAGGAGTCCTTCACCTTCTGATGCCCACCCATGTGTCTATAAGCCTTGCATTCAAAAAACATAAATCCTCCGTGAGCGGCTGTAGACGCTGGAAATAGAGTATAGTTAGCGACTAACACGGGCAAGTGAAAGAAGACAATAAAGGTTTGCAGGGGGACAAGTAGTTTCGCTAGCCACGTGTGAACTGGAAAATGGGCAAACCCTGTCACTAAACCGGACTGATGCCTTTTCATGACGAATAATGCCTGTTGAATGGTGTTGGGCTTGATTCTTACATCGGCATCAAGAAATAGAAGATAGTCTCCATTCGCTGCCTCGCTTAGCTGATCACAAGCATGAACTTTTCCCACCCAGTCTTTCGGAAGCGGCCGACCTTGGATCACTGTAAATCTTGAATCCGATTCTGTATATTTTTTTAAAAGCGCGGGTGTTTGATCATTTGACTGATCGTCTATAATGATGCATTCCCAGTGAGGGTAAGTCAGTGCCTGAATTGACTCTATGCAATCTTTAACATTGCGTTCTTCGTTCCTCATTGGAATCAGTATGGACACTCTTCCGTCTGCTTCTTGATTTTGATCTTTTAATCGAGGCATAGATAGTATATTTAAAATGGTCCCCAACAGAAAAGTACATAATATTATTATGTAAACTGTCATTTGATCCCTCCCAACTGTTTCCACCACTGTAGCCACTCACTGATCGTCTTTCTGCCATTGACGAGGATTCGATAATGAGATCGCTCTCCCTCCATGGCATGTTCTCTCACTTCATCCACTAATCTTTCCAGACGATCGGCTAATTCTTCCGTTATTTGGTTCTTCTCTTTGTGCGCCAATTTCTCTCCGTTAACCGCTGTTCCGATTTTAATAAACAGCTCCGGTTTTTGATCATGCATAAAGGTATAATAAAAAGCGATGGGATAAACCTCTATACCCGGCTGCTTATCTATTAAATAGGCTGGACCATTCATAAAATGAAACGGGCGTTTCTCTAAATGTTCTTCCTTCCCTTGAGGAAAAATCCAAATACTCTTTTCTTCTTTTATTAACTCGATCGCATATTTCAATGAGGCAAGCAGCTTTTTAGGTGAATCTGATACGGGAAAAGCACCGATCTTGCCGAAAAAGGGAAATTGCTTAAGTCCATCCTCGCTCATCATGCTATAGCTGTCTTGCTTCGTGACGGCTTCATTTAAATAAAAGATGACCAGTCCATCCCACCAGTTTGAATGATTGGGTAGAAAAAGTTTGCTACCTTTTGTGCTGCTCCATGCCTGATCATTGATATGCACCCGGTAAAAATGTTTTTTCAGCAAGAATTTTACGTACGGACGGAAGAAGCGGATGAAGAAAGCATTTTTTCTCGACTTCATGACATAAGCCTCCATTTTAATAACAGGGTGCCAATCAAAAAGCTCAGCGTAATCATCACTGCCAGATACAACTGTCCGGCCCAGGCTGTGACGATAAACATAAAGATGACAAGAAAGTATAGCTGTTTCATTTTCTTATCAAGTGCCATTTCTTTCTTAATCGGCCTGATTCGAATAAGCAGTAATATGAGCGTATGAATGACAAATGCGGTCATAAACCAGCCAGCAAAATTTTTAAATGGAATATCGTAATACAAGCCTCCACCCTCCCATATCCAATACTGCTTCAGTACAAAGGCGACTGGATCGATAATTAAATCCATTGAAACCGCCAGGAGGGATGCAATGAAAGGATAATAGATGATTCTCCTGCCGAGAGATGCGGGGGCAGAAAGTGTGATGGCAAGACCAGTCGCGATCACCATGATCCACGCGAATCCAATCGTAAAAGGCACCCCAAAAAGCTGTAGACCAAAGTCTTTTTCATAATAATAATGGCCAAATATTAAACCATACTTTACACCGAGAGATTCAGCAAACATTGTGCCAATGATAATAAAGATTGAAAGGATACTTCCCAGCCTCTTGCCGAATAAACGAACAAAGTACATGATAGCCAAGCTGCCCGCAGCGTATAAAAAGACAGCATTTGCCCACTCCAGCCATGGCGGCAGAAGATCGAACGCCACGAGAATGACGCCGCACACATACCAAACAAGAAAAAATCTCCATATGTGTTTTTCAGCCATCTTTTCACCTCCTGATGGTACAAATTATAAAGTCTTCTTTACAGGATGAACAATTTAAGTGTTTTCTTAACTCTTCTGACCCTCTTTCAGCTTCAAAAATATGTTATAATTCTTTCATTCTGCAAAAATGCGAAAAAGGAGGCTCAGCATGAGACAAACTTTTCTGCTAAGTGAAAAGATGAAACAATTTATCTATATATTGCTTCCTATTCTTGTCACTCAAATTGGCATGTTTTCCATGAATTTATTCGATACGATGATGTCCGGGCATTTTTCTGCTGACGATTTAGCCGGAGTGGCCATCGGCGCCTCATTGTGGGTTCCCGTCTTTACGGGTCTCGGAGGAATCTTATTATCTATCACGCCGATTGTGGCTCAGCTGATCGGTGCCGAAAGAAAAAAAGAAGTTCCCCATTCCGTCTTGCAAGGGGTATACGCGGCTATCGCTTTATCTCTCACCGTATTTATCATTGGGTATTTCACGCTTGATCTAATCTTAGACCGCATGACGCTTGAAGAAAATGTAAGACGCATTGCAAGAGAATATGTAATCGCTCTTTCTTTCGGGATTATCCCACTCTTCGTTTCAATGGTGTTTCGCTGCTTCATTGATGCACTTGGTATGACACGGACATCGATGATCATTACGTTAATCGCTCTTCCGCTGAATGTATTATTCAATTATGTGCTCATATTTGGCAAATGGGGATTTCCTGCCCTTGGGGGTGTGGGATCAGGCTATGCTTCAGCCATCACTTATTGGCTCATTGCTTTCTTAGGCGCATGGATCATTCACCGGCATCAGCCCTTTAATGAATACCGTATTTTTAAGAAGTTCCCGGCGGTTTCACTCATTGAATGGAAAAATATTTTTCAAATTGGGGTGCCGATTGGATTGTCTATCTTCTTTGAAACAAGTATCTTCTCAGCTGTTACATTGTTTATGAGCAATTACAGCACACATGTGATTGCGGCCCATCAAATTGCCATTAGTTTCGCTTCACTTATTTACATGATTCCGTTGAGTATTTCTATGAGCCTGACGATATTGGTTGGATTTGAAGTGGGTGCTAAACGATTGAAGGATGCCAAAGCATACAGCTGGCTTGGAGTGGCAACGGCTGCAAGTATTTCAGTGGTCTGTACCATTCTTTTGTTTCTATTTCGGGAACATGTCGCAGGTTTATATACGAAAAACGCTGAGGTTATTGAACTGACTACTCATTTTCTTCTGTTCGCTGCCATATTTCAGCTGTCGGATGCCATTCAAGCTCCTGTACAAGGTGCTTTACGAGGGTATAAAGATGTCAATATTACATTCGTTATGACCATGATCAGTTATTGGGTTATTGGATTGCCGCTTGGCTATTATTTAGCTAATTATACAGAGTTTGAAGCCTTTGGTTACTGGATCGGACTGATTTCGGGCTTAACAGCTGGGGCAATCACACTATCTTGGCGCCTGTTAAGAATTCAAAAACAAAAAGAAGTTTCTTATTAAATAAAAAAGGTGAGTTCCATCAGCTTCAGCTAACGGACTCACCTTTTTTCTGTTATCCAGTCAGTATATCTTCATTCGGATAGCGATATTTACAATCTTCCTGTCTTGCCAGCATATAAACGAGAGAGAGCGGCCCGAGTTTGCCAATGATCATCATCACGATAATGATCAGCTTACCAATGATTGATAGCTTAGCGGTAATTCCCATCGATAATCCGACTGTGCCAAATGCTGACACCACTTCAAACATGACGGGTAAAAAAGGAAGTGGTTCAGTCACATTTAAAACTAAAATGCCTGCTGCAACTGTAAATGTACTAATCATTGTAATTGCCAATACCCTAAGCACATTTTCCTGATGTATCGTCCGCTGATGCAGATGAATATTCTTTCTTCCTCTTATATAAGTCAGCATAGCTACAAGCATAACGACAAACGTGGTAAGTTTGATCCCTCCGGCTGTTGACCCGCTTCCGCCTCCGATAAACATTAGAATCATAAATAAAAAGGCGGTTGAGTTTTCTAACCCGCTGATATCAATAGAATTAAATCCTGCGGTTCTCGTTGTTACTGCTTGAAATAAGGAAGCCCAAGTCTGATCTATACCTGAGAGCATTCCAATGGTTTTAGGGTTCATTTGTTCAAAACCGAAGAACAATATGGCCGCGATCACATTAATGAAGATCGTTGCTTGAATCATTACCTTTGTATGAAGCGAAAATGCACGCCATTTCCGCTTTTGCCACACTTCCACTATGACCGTAAAACCAATTCCGCCTAAGATAATTAACGACATGATGGTGAGATTGATGACTGGACTTCCTACAAATTGGCTTAAGCCATCGGACCATAAAGCAAACCCCGCATTATTAAAAGCAGAAACAGAGTGAAAAAAGCTGTAGAACAAGCCATCTGACACACCATATTTAGGAATCCATTCTATTGCAAGCAGCACCATCGCAACGACTTCAATCAGTATGGAAAATAAAAATAAATATTTAACTAAACGGATCACTCCGCCAACATGCACCTGATTCAATGCCTGCTTCATGATTAGCCTTTGCTTCAACCCAATTTTTTTGCGAAGCATCACAAAAAGGAGCATAGCGAAAGACATAATACCCAGTCCCCCGACTTGAATCAAAACCATAATAACGATTTGCCCGAATCTAGTAAAATGAGTGCCTGTATCCACCACCCCAAGCCCTGTGACCGTCATGGCAGATGCAGAAGTAAACAATGAATCAATCCAGCGAATCGGTTCATTGTTAGAGATCGGCAGCTTTAATAAAATAGCTCCCAATATAATAAATGTCCCATAGACTACTGAGAGCAGCAAAGAGGGAGACATTCTGATTTTAAGCATCATTCATTCCTTCTTTTCTATAAAAAATGGGTATGCTAAATAACCATCGGCCTCTGCCCATGGTTACAGAAGCCTTCCTTCATGCTTACGAGGTTAGCTGTCGGGTTCAGGCTAGGAAGGTAGCCTGGTCGTTTGACTTCACCCCTGCAGTTTCCTGCGTTGGTTCCCCCGCTCCGAGCGGATTAAGCATTATGAATGAGTATTCTAGAATGATCCTATTCTACTCCTGCAGCCTGCGCTTGTAAAGCATCAGTTAAAATAGCCAGACAATTAATTGTCTGGCTTAACTCTAAATACTTTACCTAGTACATCCTGTCCGCCAGTTACAGGGATCACGCTACCTGTAATAAAGCTCGACGATTCAGACGTTAAAAACGCGATTACCCGTGAGAGATCCTCTCCTGCTCCCGGTCTTCCCACTGGCACATGCTCATCCTTCTCCAAACAGGCTTCGGCAATCGACTTTTCTTTCCACTCCCCGATAATATCCCCCGGGCAGACCATATTTGCCGTAATCCCATGTACTGCTTCCTCTTGAGAGATCGTTTTAGTTAATGAGGCAATCCCGCTTTTAGCGGCAGCAAATGCAGAACGGTAGACCCACCCTGGCGCCGTTTCCACACGGTCAAAACCAAGTGTGATAATTCTTCCCCATTTTCTAGAACGCATATACGGCAGAGTTAGCTTCGTTAAATAGAAGACGCTGTTCAGATTCCCATTCATCATGTACTCCCATTCATCCCATCCGTATTCATCCAGTCTTTTTCGCTCTTTTACGTAAGGACCGGCATTATGTATTAAAATATCAACCCCGCCGAAGTCTTCTGCTGTTTTCTTAATCAGCTGTTCACAATCCTGTCTATTAGAAATATCTCCTTGGACGGCAGCGGCATGAATGGAGTAAGTAGAAGAAAGTTCTGCAGCCAGCTGTATCGCTTCTTTCTCGCTCGAACGATAGTTGATGACTACGTTGTATCCGCTTTCTGCCATCGCCATTGCTGTACGTCTGCCGATTCCTCGTGAAGCCCCAGTAATAAGTGCTGTTTTTTTAGTCATTGCATCCTCTCCAACAAAGAAAAGTCCTATATAAACTTATACTAATCATCCTTAAGACTTTATGCAACTTTCAGCTGGGATAGACATGCATGAAAGGATTTTACAGGAAGTAAATGAAATCAAAAAAAATCACCGCAGTTCCCCGCGGTGATTCTCTATCTCTTATTTTTTAATAAACATTTGTGTCCAGTGGTGGCCATCTTCTACATAGCCTACACCAATGTGAGTGAACTCACCATTTAGAATATTGGCACGGTGTCCTTCACTGTTCATCCAGGCATTTACAACTTCTTCAGGAGTCGTTTGGCCTTTAGCGATATTTTCACCAGCCGCACTGTAATCTACTCCGAATTGCTTCATCATGTCGAATGGAGATCCATAAGTCGGGCTTGTGTGTGAAAAGTAATTTTTCGCAAGCATATCTTCTGACTTCGTTCTTGCTACTTTACTAAGCTCTGTATCAATTTCTAATGGTTTTAATCCATTTTTCTCACGTTCTTTGTTCGTTAACTCTGCTACTTGCTGTTCAAACGCATGCAGTGAAGATGGAGCTTGTGCTTCTGCTGCTGGTTTTGCTTCAGCTTCTGGCTGAGCTGGTGCTTGCGGCTGTGGAGCTGGTTGTTCAGCAGGTGCTGGTGCTGCTTCTGCTTTTTCAGGTGTTTCTTTTACTTCAGGTTGTGCTGGTGCTGGAGCAGGCTGCTCTTGTTTAGGAGCTTCTGCCGGAGGCTGCTGAATGTTGAACTGTTTAAGCAGTTCTTGAACATTGATTTGACCTAGATTTAATTGTTGTAGCATATCTTGAGAAACTCCTAATGTTTGAGTTTCGCAGTTTACTTGTTTAGTTGGCTGTGCATGTGCAGCCGCTTCTGTTTTGCTTGCAAGTGGTGCGGAAAATAATGATAATGATGCTGCTAAAGTAACAATTACTTTTTTGTTCATGTATGTTTTCCTCCCTGTGCTGTTTTGTTTACATACAAATCGTATCATGATTTTTTTGTAATATGGGAGGAAATTACCGCCTAGAATTCCAGTTTGGAAGATAGCAAGACTATTCAAACGTTCATCAATGAAAAATTCTTGAGAAATCTTGATTTCATCCACTTGATCTTCGCGTGAATCATCACATTTATTTCCTTCGGCACCAAAAAAAATGGCTGCCTCTAAAAATTGGCAGCCATTTATTATTATATTTCGTTCAATTTTTTGTCTGATCTTATGCGTTTTTGACAAATATGACAATCATATTACAAGTTTAGCAGCTTGAATTTAAACAAATGCACCCTTTTACCTGAATGCCAAGACGCTTTAATCTTCTCACCGCAAAGTTGCATTCGATGTTATTTCCAGCCGCAATAAATACTTCTTTCGTTTCAATTGCAGGAGCATAACGAGGAATATAGCTGCATGGAATTTGAATGGCTTCTTCAACAGGCAGATGGGATATATCTTGATAATCTCTAACATCGATAACCGGAAAGCCTGATGCTTCATCTACCTTTATTTTTTGAACGGATACAGGCCAATATCTATAATAAATCACTATGCTTACCATTAGTAATAAACTCATAAAGAATGCTAATAACATGAACGAATCCCCTTTCGCTTACCATTATATACGTTAGGGGGTATGTTACGCAAGTGAAATCTATTCATTTTTTATACGTTCCATTTCTGCTAAGAAACCATTTAATAGCTGAATCTGTATACTGCTATCTAGGTTAGACTCCAGTATTCTTTTGCTGGCAAAATAGAACTTCTCCTCTTTTGACCGGCGCGCTCGCGGATGAGTATATTCATCTAAAAGCTCTCTTTGAATCAGTGTTTTTAGAGTGATTGCTGCTTCTTCTTCCTTTATTTCACCCTGTGTTCGATTTTTCCATAAACGCTGGTATGCGTCTACTAGCTGAGAGTCACTCACTTGTACTCCTCCTTTTTTGCAAGACTTCGCTACTTCATTTCAAGGCTTTTTAGTTCTGATCTAATTTGTGACTTGTCTAGCCCATGGCCAATAATAACAAGGTTTTTAGGCATTTTCATATCTTCCGGCATATAAATAGGCATTCCGTAAGAATACTGGAACATCATCGGATTGGCTGCATGAGAAAACGGAACATACCCCTTCATCCGGTAGATTCGATCTGTGTGGCTTCTGATCCAATTTTCAAAGTCTTCGAGCGCAACTTTCTGATCGAATACATGATTTACTACCGTTAAGTGCAGATGATCCTTGGCATGAACAGCTTGTCTTTCGCCTTTTTCACTCATAGACATGTTTTGTAATGCTGATAATGGGACGTGAGACTGTTGCGTTAAAAACAGCGGAGCATGAGAGTTAATCTGCTGAATTTCAAATGAGATCATCCCTTGGTCCATTTCAGTTATTAAATCGACTTTATTGATCAGCAGCAAATCCGCATGTTTTATCTGTTCATACAATAATTGCATGACCTGTGGAGTCAGACTCTCGCGATTTTTCCAGACAAAACTATCGATAGTCGTAATAATGCCTTTCCATTCGAAGCGGTCTGAAAATAATGGAGACATGATGGCATCTATGGCTTCGACCGGATGAGCCGCACCTGTGGTTTCTATAATTAAATCATCAAAGGTTTCTGTCATTAACAGTTCCTGCAGCTTTGCATCAAGCTGGTCTTGAACAGTGCAACAAATACAGCCATCTAATAATTCTTGCAGCGGTGTGTCTTTATCGACAGCTTCTGAATCAATCGACACGCTTCCGAGCTCATTCATGATGATGGCCGGACGCCTGATTTGGTCTTTCAGTGATTGGATCAATTGTTTCAAAAGCGTTGTTTTTCCACTTCCTAAAAAGCCGGAAAGCACGTAGATATTCTTTTTCGTCATTTCATTTCTTCCTCTCTCTAGGAAATATTATGTATAGCTATTGCGATTTTAAAGGAAATTCTTCGTGAATACAAATAGAAATTCCTTTGATATAATAATGATTATTATTGAAGGAGGGGGAAGATATGGGATTAGGCACTCTTCCTGCATCGCTAGAAGGCGAAAGTATTCTAGAAAGCATTCAGGAAACCATTATAATTTCTGATAACGACTACCGAATTGTCTGGATGAACGCTACGGCGGTCCACGTTCTATCTCCGCTATTAAAATTATATGGAGTAGATCATCCTGAAAAAGCGATTGGTCAATCCATGGACTTTTTTCACCACTCCCCAGATAAATCTAGAGAGATTATGAATAATTATTCCGAAGGACACCGCACAAGGATTACCATTAAGGGTCAATATACTGGAGAAACCATTATCAATCCGATCAAAGATTCAGACGGACATGTTCTAGGACATTTAGTCATGTTAGTGGATGTAACAGAACAAGCCATCGAAGAAGAACTGAAGCAAGAAATGATTGAAGTATTATCTACACCTCACCTGAAAATTTGGGATGGGATTATTGCCATACCCATCGCTGGACCTTTAACCGATGATCGGGCCAAGCAAGTGATGGAAACCATTCTCTCCTTAGTAGTGAAAGAAAAAGCGGATTATATTCTTTTAAATGTGTCTGCTCTGACCGCTATTGATGAAACGACCAACTTCCATCTTTTTCAGCTCCACGGCGCGCTTAAATTAATGGGAGTGTCCACATTTTTTGTGGGGATGACTCCTGCATTAGCAGCCACTCTTGTTAATCAGCATGAAAGATGCACGACTTTTCAAGATGCGTAACAAGCACTCATTTATATTATGAAGCAGCAAGGAAAAATCCTGCAAATCATAAATTCTGATTAATCATTGTTACTTCTCTATTTACATCTTTGAAGTTATACATACTTAACTCCCCTATATAAGCAAAAGAAAAAGCATGGAGTTTTTATCCTCCATGCTTTTTCTTTTTATGATGCAGTTTCTTTGGCTGGCTGCTGCTCTTGAAGCAAGATCTCTTCTGCTTTTTGCAGCTGCGTATCATTTTGCTCAATTTTTTCTCGAAGCTTTGTCATCAATTCAACCGTTGTTTCTCCTGATAATACACCCGTCTGATCAAGCTGCGCCTGCTCTTGAAGCTGTTTCACTGCTTGTTCGGTTTTCTCATCATAGAATCCATCCACTTTGCCTGGATTTATGCCTATGGCTTCAAGCATTTTCTCCGCATTTTTCACATCTTCAGATAAATCATCTGTTTTTAACTCTTTGTCAGGGTTCATATAAGACAGGTTTGAGTAGTCAGGAAGTTTCACTTCAGTATCCGGTTCTACACCTTTTTTATGAATCCAGTTGCCGTTCGGTGTCAGCCATTTAGCCGTTGTGAACTTCATGTTTGACCCGTCTTTAAAGTCCTCTGCCGATTGCACAGTCCCTTTGCCAAATGTCTTTTCACCAATGAGCGGCACTCCAGCCGATTCTTTCATCGCTGCTGCGAAAATTTCTGATGCGCTCGCGCTGCCTTTATCAATTAATACCGCAACCGGCAAATCAAATTTAGGTTTGTTGTCAGAAACATATTCTTCACGTTTACCGGAATGGTCTTCTACTTGAAATAGAACCTTCCCTTCAGGCACAAACTGATTCGTGATTTCAATGGCTTGGTCTAAAAGGCCGCCTGGATTTTGGCGCAGATCCAGTACCATTGATTTCATTCCTTGTGCTTTCATCTCTTCAATCGATTTTTTCAGTTCTTCCGAAGTACGGTCAGAGAAGCTGGTGATTTGGATATGAGCGACTTTATTCTCTCCCATTTCCGCATAGACCGTTTCGATTGGAATTTCGTCACGTGTAATCGTGACTTCAATCGGTTCAGCTGAGCCTTCGCGCTCAATTTTTAATGTAACCTTTGTTCCTTTTTCCCCTCGAATCAGCATGACTGCTTCTGAAGAGCTCATCCCTTGCAAGCTCTTGCCGTCTACCGCAAGAATCTGATCATGAGGACGAATTCCCGCCTTCTCTGCCGGTGATCCTTTTATTGGAGAAACGATTGTAATGTTTCCCCCTTTTTCCTGGATCTCAGCTCCAATTCCTTGAAAGGAAGACGACACATTTTCATGGAATTTCTTCGCTTCTTTTTCATCCATATAATCACTGTAAGGATCATCTAATGAATCGAGCATGCCGTTAATGGCGCCATTTACTAATTGGTCTTGGTCAATATCTTTGTAGTAATTTTTTTGTAATTTGTCATAGGCTTCGTGCAGTTTATTGAATTCCGGGCGCGAATTCACTCCGACTTCTACTGCTTTTTCGTCACCGAAAGCAAGAGCAAATGTTGTAATCGCAGCTGTTGCAAATACGAGTACAAACATCAGCATCACAAACTGAAATTTCTTTATTCGAATATAAGGAGACGTTTGTTTTTCCTCCGATTGCCCTTCGTTTTCTTTTTCCATGTTGCTCACCGCTTTCCATGCTTAAATATACATAAATTCAACTCTTACATTCTAACAGTTTTTCCGACAATTAAAAAGAGAAAACTCCCGTTGCACAAGGCAAGGGAGTTCATTTCATTTATTCTGCTACATATTTTTAATGTCAGTTGAACGTAAGGGCTGCTTAAATCTTCTTCACGTTCTTAAAATATTCCTCTAGCGTCCACTCATTTTTCTTGATCTCTTCTGCTGCATCCGGTCCAACATAACGAAAATGCCATGGCTCATACATATATAGGGTAATTTCTTCTTTTCCTTTCGGATATCTCAAGATGAATCCGAATTTATGCGCATTGTCAGCCAGCCATTGTCCTTCTTTTGTTGTTTCAAATGACTGAGTGAGGTCATACCCGACGCTTTCTGCTGAAATGTCCATGGCAAGACCCGTCTGGTGTTCACTTTGGCCTGGAGGAGCTACTGATTCAAGCGCTTTTTCCGCTCCAACTTTTGCCGCCTGATTATTCATCACCTCTTGCTGCCGTGAATAGGAACGGTAGCCAGAGACGGCAAATAAATGAACATCCTCTTGCTTAGCTGCAGCGAAAAGTTTTTCCAACGCTTGTGCCGCTTCTTTTCTCATATAGCTCTTTTCAATATCCTCATCGCCGAATGAAAACGTCACGTTCGGCCGGACTAGATCTGCCGGCGCATATTGACTAGCCAAGGCGTATTGCTTATTCACTAAAGCCATCACATTTTCCGGATTCGTGATGACTGGCTGGCCATTCACTTCTTTCGTTTGATTAAAGTATGCGGCTTCAAGCTGCGGTCCTTCAGCCTGCGCGTTTTCTTTAGTCGGTGCCGATTCTTCTTGTTTAGGTTCTGTTTGTTTCGCACCGGAAAATTGTTTCTTGATATCCTCCGGGAACTGACAGCCGCTTAAAAGCAAAACTGCCGAAAGCATTAACGCACTTCTTTTCATACCTTCACCTTTTCTCTTTCTATAATCCCATTTATCTTATCACTTGTACCTAATTCTTGTCAGCGAAAAAGCAAAGAAAAAGCCAGACTCTCCGCTCAGTAGCGAAAGCCTGACTCTTCTGCCTGATTATTCATTTATTCTTGAATGGCTGCCTCTAGTGCCACTTCAATCATTTCGTTAAATGTCGTTTGGCGTTCTTCAGACGTCGTTTCTTCCCCTGTCAGAATATGATCGCTGACAGTCAATACCGCTAACGCTTTGCGATCGTATTTAGCAGCTAATGTATAAAGAGCAGCTGCTTCCATTTCAATCGCAAGCATGCCATACTTCGCCCATAGCTCATGATCGGCATTGTCGTTATAGAACATATCTGCAGTAAAGACGTTGCCCACTTTAAGGTCTAATCCCTTAGCCATCCCAGCATCATAGGCTTTCTTTAGCAGGTCCCAGTTCGCTGTCGGGGCATAATCGACACCTTTAAAAGTAAAGCGATTCATTTGAGAATCTGTAGATGCACTCATCGCTAAAATGACGTCTCTTACTTTGACATCTTTTTGAATCGCACCGCATGTGCCGACGCGAATTAAGTTTTGCACGTTATAGCTTTGCATTAGCTCATTGACATAAATAGAAATGGACGGCACACCCATGCCAGTGCCTTGAACGGAAATTCTTTTTCCTTTATACGTCCCTGTATAGCCGAACATATTGCGTACTTCATTGTAACAAACCGGGTTGTCTAAAAAGGTTTCCGCAATATACTTCGCTCGCAGCGGGTCTCCAGGCAAAAGGACCGTTTCCGCAATTTCATTTTCTTTCGCACCAATGTGAACACTCATGTTTTTACCTCCAGATAAATCGTTTTATACCAACCATTGTATGCTTTTTAGACAAGCGGTGCAATCGATTGGCTTATCTGGCGGCAGCCTCGCTTCTTTCTCTGGGAATGATTAAGCGTATTTCGCAATAATCTGTTTCAGCTTCTCATCTATCATCGGCAAATCACGGACTGTAATCGTTGTCCGGACAAGGCTTTCATCCATTTCCAAAGCTTCCGCTAAAAACCCGCCGAATCCACGAGCCTTTCGATCCACTTCGAATAGCAATTCTGCCTGGTCGTCTGTTTGTGAAAGAAAGACCAGTTCTAATTCGTCAAGGCGGCCGCGAAATAAACCGCTTGTCGGCACGAACTCAAACTCCTGAATAAACGGATAGCGGCTTTTAATTTTTAGGGAAGCTTGCTCGCACTCTACTTGGCGCAGTCTGAAACCAAGACCTTCAACGCCATCTAGCACCTTCGTCATCAGGTGGGTTGGACGCACTTCAATATAGTCTTTATCCTCAGGATCCACCGCGTTTTTAATATCAAGCCCTGTCTGAACCCACACTCGTGTATTGCCAAAAGTGATCGGCGTCTCATAAGGCAAGTCAATCGTAAACGGAATGACTTTCGATTCGTTCGCACCGATCGTAAACGGGTCATTTAATTTCGTCTTTTTAACAGCCGCAAAGTCTGTATACTTCTTATCGTCGGACTCTCTCACATAAGTGGTATAAATGGTTAAATAAATGGAATCAATGTGCTGTTCAATATTTCCGCCATCAATTCGAACTTCCCCGGCCATGCGCTCTCCCGCCACATAGCTTGATTTCTCAAGCTTCGTATCTACTTTCGCACCGCCAACCCCAAAGCTTGCTAGCACCTTATTAAAAAAAGACATTTCCCATTCCCCCTGTTTATCTTATTTTAGCTGATGACTTAATTACGCATTAGTTACGAAGCAGGTTTCATTTTTTTGTACGGAAAAGAAAATAATTCTTGCCCTCTCCCTTTATATTATAATGGAATCAGCTTTATTCAGGGTATGATCATTTAAGAAATTTCTTCTATATACTTATCCCAAGCGTCATCAAATACCGTCATGCTTGGCAAGTATAATCCATTTAACTCAAGGTACTGGCAAAGCTCATTATAATCTTCTGATGACTTAGGAAAACTGTGATCAGAAAAGGCATGATTAGCAAACGCAGCCAAATCGTCTCTCGGCGGCTCCTCGCGATATTTCATTAAATAATGATAAAAAGATTTACGCATACTGTCCCTCCCATTTTTCTACTCAATATAATGGAAGGAAGATCACTAGTAAAGAAAAAACTTTCGTTTATGATCGACCTATTCATTTTTATGCAAAAAAATCAAAAGAAGAAGGCACACATACGCATACCTTCTCCTGTTATACTAATACCGGCTCTGTTTTAATTGGAGCCTTTTTTGCTTTTTCTACGATGTCACGGGCAATCCAAACTCCACATGCACCTGCTTGCGCTAATCCTCGAGTAATACCTGCCCCGTCACCGCCGACATATAAGCCGGAAATTTCTGTCTCAAAACGGTCATTGATCTTTGGACGAGCAGAATAAAATTTCGCTTCCACTCCGTAAAACAACGTATGCTCTGATGCAATTCCCGGAGTGACGTGATCCAGTGCTTCCGTCATTTCAATCAGGCTTTTCATTGTATTATATGGAAGAACGAGTCCTAAATCCCCGGGTACAGCTTCCTTCATCGTCGGCTCTAAAAACCCTTCTTTGATTCGTTTGTCAGTTGAACGGCGGCCTTTTAGAATATCTCCGTATTTTTGCACGATGATGCCGCCAGTCGATAAACGATTAGCGAGAGTTGACACTTCAATCGCATATTCATTCGGCTGATCGAATGGATCGGAAAATGTGTGTGACACCAACAAAGCAAAGTTCGTATTTTCGCTGCCTAATTTAGGATCCTTATAGGCGTGTCCGTTCGCAAGCATAACCCCTGAGTGATTCTCTACTACGACATGGCCTGCCGGATTGCTGCAAAACGTGCGGACTTTCGTTCCGACAGATGTGTTAAAAACAAACTTTCCTTCGTATAAATGCTTGTTGATCTCTTCCATGACGATATTCGATGTTTCGACTCGCACACCGATATCTACTTGATTATTCATCATTTTCAGGCGGCGTTTTTTAAGGATTTTACTTAGCCAGATGGAACCGTCCCGCCCTGGCGCAATCACTACTTTATCGGCTTTAATTTCCGTGCCGTCCTTTAATACGATTCCTTGAACAGTATGTACACCCTCAGCTTTGACAGTGAGTAAATCTTCTACTTCTTTTTTATAAACCATGTCGATTTTTTCTTTTAGGTATTCATAAATACTTTTTAATATTTGCAGGTTTTGCTCTGTGCCTAAATGGCGGACTTGCGCTCTCAGCAATTTAAGGCCTGCTGCATAGCCTCGGCGCTCGATATCTCTCACTTCAGGTGTGAGCGGATCTGTAATGCTTTCTGTCGCTCCGTGCTTTAAGTTGATCTCATCCACATATTTTATCAGGTCAATAACCTCTGAATTTGATAAGTAGTCTGTCATCCATCCGCCGAATTCACTCGTAATATTAAATTTGCCGTCCGAATAAGCTCCTGCACCGCCAAATCCATTGGTAATAGAACAAGCAGGCAAACAGCCAGCAAACTCTTTGCGGCCTGCTGCGGGAGGACATTTCTCTATTTTCTTTTGCAGAATGGGACAATGGCGTTTATAAATATCATGCCCTTTATCTATTAATAAAATTTTAGCATTAGGTAATTTCAAAGTTAATTCATAGCTGGCAAATATCCCTGCCGGACCTGCACCTACTACGATGACATCATACTGATTGTTCACAAGGCTTCCCCTCTTTCCATTCCTCTTATAGTAAAAATATATCAGATCTTTCCAAAAGGGTCAACAAAATATACGAACATTTTTATATTAAATATTTTTATTGTTCGTTTTTACAGCGTTTGCAACGAATTTTAAGCCACAAAGATCGTACACACTCAATAAAAAGACAGAAAAAAGACTGCCGATCATTTGACCGGCAGTCTGAATGTATATTATTTCGCTGTCACAGTTAATACCACGTCTTGTGCAGCTGTTACTGCACCAGAACCGCTTTTATTCACGCTTTCCATATCATCACCGTTCGTAATAATGATTGGCGTTACAGTAGAGCTGGCTTTTTCTCCAACCAGTGCCAGGTCGAACGTGACTAATGTATCTCCTTTTTTCACTTGATCACCTTGAGCAATATGAGCTTCAAAGCCTTCACCCTTCATATTCACCGTTTCAAGACCAATATGAATCAAAATTTCTGCTCCATTTTCAGCTTTAATGCCAACCGCGTGTTTCGTAGGGAAAAGCTGCATAATTTCCCCATCTACCGGCGAAACCACTTTTCCTTCCGTTGGTTCAATAGCCAGTCCATCTCCCATCATTTTTTGAGAAAACACTGGATCTGGAACCTCTTCTAGCGCGATGACCTTTCCAGTTAACGGGCTAGACAGCTCAACCACTTTAGATACTTCTTCTTTTTTTCCGAATAATTTTTTAAACATAAACAATCACCTTCCATCAATTATTGATCTTTAAATAGTGACAAATAGTCTCCGTACCCTTTTTCTTCGAGTTTTTCTTTCGGAATAAACGTTAATGCAGCTGAATTTATGCAATACCTTAACCCTGAAGGTCCTGGTCCATCATCAAACACATGTCCTAGATGGGAATCAGCCGTTTGGCTTCGGACTTCTGTGCGCACCATGCCATGGCTTTTATCTTCTTTCTCTACGACTTCTCGATCTTCAATTGGTTTAGTAAAGCTTGGCCAGCCGCATCCGGCATCATACTTATCAAGTGAACTGAAAAGCGGCTTTCCTGACACCACATCTACATAGATGCCGTCTCCGAATTGATTCCAATACTCATTTTGAAAAGGAGGCTCTGTTCCATTATTTTGTGTTACTTCATATTGCATCGGATTAAGTTTTTTTTGAAGTTCCTGATTATTTGCCATTCAAGAGATCCCCCCAGTGATTTTGAATATGCGCAGCCCTGCCTGAACCTTGGTGATATCCTTGGTAATGGGCTGGGTTTTTCTTGTAATAATCCTGATGATACTCTTCAGCGGGATAAAAAACAGCCGCCGGCAAAATTTTCACGACAATCGGCTTCGAAAATCTTCCGCTTGTCTCGAGTTCTTGTTTTGATTTCTCTGCTTGCTTCTTTTGATCTTCATTATGGTAGAATATCGCAGGCTGGTAGGACTGTCCTCTGTCAAAGAACTGGCCTCCTGCATCTGTCGGATCCACTTGCATCCAGTATAGTTTCAGCAACTTTTCATATGGGAATATTTCCGGATCAAAAGTGATTTCCACAGCCTCATAATGACCGGTAGTCTCGCTGCATACCTCTTGGTAAGTTGGATTTTCAGTGGTTCCTCCGGTATATCCTGAAATCACTTCCTTAATTCCAGGCTGCTGATCAAACGGTTTGACCATGCACCAAAAGCAGCCCCCGGCAAAAGTTGCTTTCTCATTCATAAAATCACCTCTTTAGACAATATACCCCTTTGCACTTATTTTAACTTGTTTTTTTAAAAAGGGAAAAGATAATGCATTTTGGCACGAAAAAAGAGAGGGAATCCCCTCTCCTTTTTATTCATTCATCGGCACCATTAAAGTAAATTGGATGTCATCTTTTTCTAGATCCATACGGTCCGCTTTGACTTTTAAATCGCTTTTCAGTTCCATTTTATCTAATGAAACATAAATCATTTTGTCATTCGGCATGATTTTCACCCACTCAGGGAAGTTATAAGAATCTCTTGCTGCTTTTAATACGTAGGATACCGGAAGTTTAATCTTGCCGATGGTCATGTCATCCTGCTCTAAAACAACATTGCCGTTTTTCAGTGCTTTAGGAATGAATGTCAGCTTATACTCCAATCGTTCAGAAAAGACGGGCACTTCACCGTAAAGTTCCACTTTATCACGCAAATACACATTGTAGTCTACGGGGCTCCCGGCCTTTTCTTTTTCAATGTATGTTTTAATGACGCGGTTTAAATCTTCTTTATTGGACTGTACATGGAATTCAACCGCATCCTCTACAGGAGTCGCTTTAGGAACAGGATCATCCTCAATAGGAGAAAGAAGTCCGATAACAAGAAATAATATAATCGCTGCATTTACTGCTAATAAAATGAAAAAACTTAGTTTCCAAAACCTTTTCATTCTGTACCCTCCCTTGCAAAAATAATTTTTTGATTCGTTAAGTCTTCTAATGGTTTACCGTTGATGGATTCAAAAATACGGTCAGCCATTAATTCATATCCACGGTCATTGGGATGGAACTGATCAATATAAAAAAGATCCTCGCGAGTATTTAAGAAGATATCCTCTATCATTACAAACCTAGTTCTTTCATATTCTTGTAAGGTTAATTCACTGGCTGCATTCCAATCTTTCATAATACTTTCCACTTCCTGAACGTCCTCAAACACCTTAAGAAAAGGATTATATAGACCAATTAACACGATACCCGCATTTTTATTATGCTGTCTGACCGTTTGAATGGTATGGTGCAAACGTTCTTCATATGATTTCCGCTGCTTCGTAAATTCTTTTACATTGAGTTTCGTAATATTCTCTTTAAATACCTTCATCACATCATTGCCGCCGATTGTAATAACAACCATATCCGCTCGTTTAATAGTGTGAATGACTTCTTTTTGCTGAAGACGCTCAAGGAGCTGATCTGTGCGGTTGCCTTTTACTCCGTAATTAGTGAACGAAGCATCTTTCACTTCTGGCAAAGTCTCCAAATGTTTCTCTAAATAAGGAACATATCCGCCTTTGTCGGTACTGTCTCCCACACCTTGCGTTAATGAATCGCCAATGGAAACGACTCGCAAATCTTTTGGAACCATTTTTTTCGGCGCTTGATCTTCGTTTGTAAAATCCTCCAAGCTCATCGTACATCCGCTAAGTATGAACAGAAAAGCGCAGAGAATGACCAAAATCTTCTTCAAGTCTTTCACCCCGCTGTTTTTTTCTCATCACATTATAGCATATTCATAGGACGGAAAAAGAAATACGTCTTCATTTTTATGATGACAATAGGAAGAATTATTTTTCCTTACAGCCGGACACAGCTCTAAGAAATGAACAGATATTTATCTTCAGTATTAGTACCTTATTTATTGATGATTTTCCCTTAATAAAAAAACTCCAGTTCTTAGACTGGAGAGTACTCTTTAAGCTATTTTTAAAAATTGATCCATTTTACATATTTCAAACAGAGTGACAATATTCTCAGATACACCTTCTGCGGATAAGTTCTTATCTTTATATGGATATAACCATTTAATTAAAAGACTGATTCCTGTACTGTCTATAAACTCCACTTCGCTTAAATTCAAAACGACTCTTTGAGCGGATTCAATAGCCTTGGATAAATCTTTGATCGTTTTTTCAAGAGACCGGCATGTTTCAAAGTTTAAATCTGTATGAAATGTAATCACTATTGCTTGATCTGTCTGGATTTGAGAAATCATAGGTTTCTCCCGCCTTCCATTATCTTCTTTCTATTACAATGTATGTTTTTTTTCCTGCTGAATCAAATTTCAACTCTTTTGAATATTGTTTGACCAAAAAGAGCCCTCTATATCCTGCATCTTCACATGATGGTTCACAATCCATATATGCTCCCCAATTAAACCCAGCTCCGAAATCCTCAATTGTTATTTGCACATCGGCTTCTGCTGTTGCTAATTCCACCGATACCATTTTCTCAGGATCTCCTGAGTACTTATATATATTGGACAGCATTTCCCACAGCACCAATTTTGTCGCAAAGAAACAAAACGATTGTGGAGGAACTTCTGTTTCTAAAGATTGAAGCAAACCATCAACATTATTTGAGATGGCGCCTTCACAAACCAAAGAAAATTCAGCTAATCGTTTCATTTTTTTATCTCTTGCATTTTAAAGAAAATCGACTTTAAAAACGGGTTAACATAATGATCTTCATGTTCTAAACGATACAGCTGGCTCCATAAGGAGTTATACATCGCTTTGTCATTTTCCGGTACGCAAGTGACGAAATTTCTTTGTAAATGCATAAGTCGAAATTTGGCATGATTTCTTTCTGCTGCTTCATTCTTTAATTGACCCATATCAATTTTAATGATGATCTCATTCGCTTCATGTAAAAGTGATTTTGTCATCTGTTCGAGCGACGTGTAAGTTTTATCTCCATATTTTAAGCGTAGTCCTGAACGGTCATCCATAATTAGGCTCCTCTTATTCGTTCTTATTAAACTTATCGGATAATTCTCCGTTAATGTACGTTAGCTGTTCAGCAAGTTCTGACATTTGCCGCGATGAATTCGTTATTTCTTTAAATGTTTCTTCAAAGTTATTGACAACTGCTCTAAATTCGCTGATTTTTTCTCCATTTGATTTCACATTTTCCACTGAATCATCAAAGATCGTTAATACTCTCTGGTTTGTTTCCGTCAGCATGCCTGTCTCAGAAACAATGGTTTCGAATGCGTGATCAAACTGAATAATGGTTTGCTGAACCGAACTGATCTGGGTTTGGATGGAATCTAAGGCTTTTTCCGTTCCATTGGCCAATTTGCGAACTTCAGAAGCTACAACAGCGAACCCTTTTCCGTGCTCACCTGCTCTGGCTGCTTCAATGGTCGCATTAAGAGACAAGATGTTCGTCTGATTAGAGAGCCCCCTAATTGTACTGACCACTTCTCCAATCACTTTAGAAGAAGCCGTCAGTTCTTCTGTCAGTTTAATAGTAGAGGTCACTAATTCAGCCACATGGTCTACTTTGTTTAAAGCTGATATTAATTCCGTTTTTCCTGAACCCACTTTATCTACCAGATTGGAAGTATCATTTTGGATATCAACAAAATGTTCGAGCATTCTCTCTACATCATGTTCTTTCTGAGTAATAATAGCCGTTGTTTGTTCTGTGCTTGAGGCTAGTACATGAGAAGATTCATTCAGTTTTTGCTGCAGTTCTTCAATTTCATTTAACTTCATCATGGAAGACGTAAAAGATTCAATATAGGTATTGATGGCAATTTGCATGTCAAAAGAGCATAGCTTATGAAAGGCTCCATATATTCGCAATACTTCATCAGTAGAGGACAGTTCTTCAGAAAGCATTTTTAACACTTCCTCTTGAATAAGGGTGTAAGCCCCGATGTACCATTCCGGAAAAAGATTGATTCGGTTGTGAACGTTTCCAATAATTTTTCTTCTTATAACATACTCCTGGCCTACTTCTCCAGAAACCATATCCAATAAATAAGCTTCTAATGTATTTTTTAAGCGGTCCAATGTAGAATTGCTTTTTATAATTTGCATAAGATGAGGAACAGTTTCCAGCTGCTGATAAAACCGATCTACTACTCTAGAGGCATTTTTCTCAAATAAAGGCTTAGCTTCTTTAAGAATGTGAAGGGTTTGCTCGTCCAACCCGATAAAAACAACCTTTAGCCGCTCGTCGCTTGACATCAGCTCTTGGAAAGATTTTTTTATTTGCGCTGACGATTGAAAGGATGATACAGCCTCCTCTTTTTCGATTTCATTTTTTTGATCTTTTTTAAAAAAAGTAAAAGCTCCTGATTCGTTTTTTACTAATGAATGGAATGGACATTTTTTCATGGACTTACTCCTCCTTATTGATCAAACAAATCGATCTCAACTATGCAAATGTCATCTAATAGATGATCTTCACTTTGCGCCCACTCTTCTTTCAGTTCACTGATAATTGAAATGGCTCTATTAGACATGCTTTCTTTTAGCTTTAAAATTCCTTCGGCTATGGTGATACCTGCATTTTCAAATAATCCGTCTGTATACATAACTACTTTTCCCGGAGCGTTAAACGAGAACGATTTTAGTTTATAATCTTGTTGGACTAAACCTGCTGGAAAATAATCAGATGACAATTCATAAATCTCCTCATCAACGGATAACAACGCTTGTGGATGCCCAGCATTTACATAATGTATTTGTTTTGTTTCAAAATCAATCGTCATACAAATTCCGGTGAAATAAAACGGAGTCAATGTGTCCGAGTTTCTCATTTCATTCACAAATCTCTCTAGACGATCCATGATTTTTATCGGATTGCTTACCCTCGTCATTAAGCCTGGCAGTAAACTTCTAATCCCCATTGTAATTAAACTTGATGGCACTCCGTGGCCCATCACATCGATTAAGATCACGTTGTAGCGATTACTCCCCGCCTGATACCATGCGCATAAATCTCCTGATAGTTTCTTTGATGCTTTATAGAAGTGCCGGAATGATATTTGTTCGTTCACGAAAGACACTGGCATCAGTGTTTCCTGAATTTTTTGCGCTAGTTCCAACTGGCTGTCCAGTTGCATCTCACGTTCTTTTTGTGTCGTAATATCAAGGCTAAAAGAGACATATACTTCTCTTCCATACTCATCCGCAAGAGGAAGGATATTCGTATCAGTCCAAAACACATGACCTTTTTTTCCAATATGCTTCCATTGGCTGTTCCATATTTCTCCATTCTTCAAGGTTTGGTATACGCGCATATAGTAACTTTCGGAATAAACCCCTTTATTGGTAACTTGAAAATCTTTATCAGATAACTCCTCAAAAGAATAACCCGAGATTTGGCAAAAACGGTCGTTCGCGTAGATAATTCTTCCCCGACTGTCTAAAATGATGACTAGCATAGTTGCATGAGTGGAATATTTTAAATAATTTAAGACATTGGTATCTTCTCTTAATTTTCTCGTTAACCGACTCTGTCTTCTTGCCATTTTCATTTTATTTATTATTTCATCTCTATGTAACGAACCGTTTACTAAATGATCCGCTCCAAGAACAAAGTTATTAAGAGAATCATTACGAGTATTCAAGAAAATCATGGGAACTTCGTGAAAATAAGGATGCCTTTTTATGTCGTTGCGAAATTCCATAACTTTATCCACATGGTCTTCAAGGTCTATCACAATAAAGTCAATTTCATATTCACTTTTCTTATTTGATTCATCCTTATTTAAGCCAGTTAATGAACGTGATAGAATGAACTCTAATTCGCTGAACTCTCTAGCCTTATATATTGCTCTTACATTCACATTACATGCCATTTCCTCTATTTTATCTAATAGACTTTCATTCTTGCTAAATAAAATAACGGCCATGATAATTCCTTTCCTGTTTATAATCAATTAACACTTTACCGTTAGTCCATTAAAAGTTTTAATTGTAGGTATAGATCGTCAAATAGGCGTTTTAATCAATTGCGAAAGTTTTGTTCTGTTGCTACAAAGTGTACCATATTTACATCCAACAAGAGAAAATAATTCCAATATTTTTATGAACAAAAAGACCTAGATATCTCTACAGAGTAATCTAGGTCTTCTGTTTGTTCATAATTTTTATTTCGCCCAATACATGATACTGACAGCGCCGATCCCTGTGTGGGTTGAAATAATAGGTGTCGTTGTTTCGATTTCAATTTGATCAAAACCAGTCATTTCTATTACTTTGTCTCTTAATTTAGCAGCTAATTCAGGTCCGCCCGCATGCACCATGGCCATTTTTATAATTTCTTTATCTTTGAGCTCTTCAGCAATTTGGTTAGAAAGAAATTTCACAACCTGAGAATGGCTGCGAACCTTAGTCACAGGCACTAGCTCAGCTGTATCTAGATTAAGAATAGGTTTAATGTTTAACAGCGCCCCGATAAACCCTTTCGCTTTGCCAATACGGCCGCCTTTGACTAGATTTTCAAGAGTATCCACAACTATATATAGCTTGCTTTGTTCTCTGATTTCTTCTAAGCGGCTGACGATCTCTTCCACCGATTTGCCCTCTTGCGCCATTTTTGCTGCTTCCACTACTTGAAAAGATAGCGCTTTTGAAATGTAGCAAGAATCTATGACAGTTACATCCGCATCACTCATTTGAGCCGCTTGTTCCGCTGACCGAACCGTCCCGCTCATTTTGCCTGTCATGTGGATTGAAATGACTTGGCTGCCATCCTTGCCTAACTCATTGTATGTCTCTAAAAAACGGCCAACCGGGGGCTGTGAACTTTTCGGCAGTTCTTTCGCATTTTTCATCCGTTCAAGAAATTCATCAGGAGAAATCTCCACTGCATCAAGGTATGATTCTCCATCTATGTAAATGGTTAAAGGAACTCGGACAATTTCATACTTTTCTAGCACTTCTGCTTTTAAGTCAACGGCTGAATCTGTCACAATTTTAATTTTTGACATTATTCCACATCCTAACTGTACAATCAATCTGTTGATATTATATCGTTAATTACCACAGATTTAAATAATATTTTACTATATTATCCCCCATTCAATGGCTTCTCACACTATTTTAACGTAAGTTGAACTATTTTTATCCAAAAAAAGAACGAAGAGTAATCTCCGTTCGTTTAAGCCAACAATGAGCGGTCGCTGACGAGCGATTCACCGCGAATACGCTGGAATTCTGATAATAATTTTTCCACCGTCAGCTGAGGTTTCTCTGCTTCAGAGGCTTCAAAAATGATTTTCCCTTTATCCATCATAATCAGACGGTTGCCAAGATCAATGGCTTGCTGCATATTGTGAGTGACCATCAAAGTCGTCAGTCCAAAGGCAGAAACAATTTCTTTTGTTAGATTCGTAATCAGTTCCGCACGGGCAGGATCTAGCGCTGCCGTATGTTCATCCAAAAGCAAAATTTTCGGTTCAGTGAAAGTTGCCATTAATAGAGAAAGCGCTTGGCGTTCCCCTCCAGAAAGCAAGCCAACTTTTGCCTGCAGACGGTTCTCTAACCCTAAATGAAGCATTTCCAGTTTCGTTTGAAAAAGCTCTCTTCTTTTTTTCGTGACACCGAAATTCAACGTTCTAGGCTTCGTGCGGTTATAGGCTAATACAAGGTTTTCTTCAATTGTCATTGTCGGAGCTGTTCCTGCCATTGGATCCTGAAAGACACGGCCAATTTTTCTGGCCCGCTTATGTTCAGGCATTCCAGTCATATTCGATCCGTCGATCATCACTGTTCCAATATCCGGCTCTATTTTTCCAGAAATAATATTCATCAGGGTTGATTTCCCTGCTCCGTTACTGCCTATGACGGTTACAAAGTCACCAGGATTAAGCTGTAAGTTTAATTGATTGATCGCTACTTTTTCATCCGGTGTTCCTTCATAAAAAACTTTATAGATCTGATTTAACTGCAGCAACGCTTTCACCCCGATTCACTAACACTTTTTCTTGTAATCTTTTCTTTTTTCTCATAGCTGCTTTTTGTTTCTCGACCATTTTAGGAACGACTAAGGCAAATATGACAATGACGGCTGTAATTAACTTCATATCCCCCGTTTCTAAAAATTCGACGCGCAGCGCGAGCGATACAATAATTCGATATAGCACCGCACCAATTAACACCGCTAATGTCGCTCTGACAATAGAAGAACTGCCTACGACTGCTTCTCCGATGATGACCGAAGCGAGGCCAATGATAATCATGCCGATCCCCATGCCGACATCACTAAAGCCGTTATACTGAGCAATTAAAGCGCCAGAGAACGCCACTAAGCCATTTGATATTCCAAGACCAAGCACTTTTAGCCAGTCTGTGTTAGCAGAAAAACTGCGGATCATTCCGTCATTATCTCCTACTGCACGCAAGCTGAGCCCAATCTCCGTTTTTAAAAACAAATCGACTGTCACTTTGATCAATAGAGCAAGCACTAGCATCGTCACCATAATTCCCCAAGTAGAAGGAATATAGGCTTCTAACCCCATTGAAGTGAAAAGAGAAGAAATACCGGAGTCGATCCCTAAGCTTTGCCAGAAAGCAGATATTTTTGTCATGACTGTTTCTTCGGCCAAAAGCGGTACATTGGGTTTATCCATAATTCTTAAATTGATTGAGTACAAGGCAATCATCATTAAAATGCCAGAAAGCAAAGGGTTGATCTTTCCCTTGGTATGAAGAATACCGGTCACACATCCTGCTAAAAAGCCGGCTAGAAGCGCTGCAACAGTTGAAGTGAAAGGATTCACTCCTGAAGTAATCATAATAGCCGCTACGGCCCCGCCAGTAACAAAGCTTCCGTCGACAGTTAAATCAGGAAAGTCGAGAATTCGAAAGGATAAATATACGCCTAGTGCCATAATGGCATAAATGACTCCAACTTCAACGGATCCAAATATGGCTGTAAACATGATGATGTTCCTCCTAATTGCTAGAAGGAGCGCTAAAGTTCAAGCGCTCCTATCTATGTTATTTTGCAAATTCAGCTTGATCTTTCCAGCTGTCTTTTATTTCGATATCCATTTCTTTTGCCGCTTTTTCGTTAATCATTAACTTTAAGTTAGCAGGAGGCTGAACCGGCAGATCTGCTGGTTTTTTCTCCCCTTTTAACACTTGTGCTGCCATTTGCCCTGCTTCATAGCCGATATCATAGTATTCAAACCCGTATGCTGCGAAGCCGCCGCGTTTAACGGAATCCAATTCTCCGACAAACAGCGGAAGGTCTTTATCATTGGCGACTTGGATTACAGATTCAAGCGCAGATACGACTGTGTTATCAGTAACAATGTAAATCATGTCCGCTTTTCCAGCTAACGATTCAGCCGCTTGCTTCACTTCAGAAGAAGTAGACACAGTCACTGGAACCAGTTTCAAACCGTTTTCTTTCATTACTTTTTCTACGGATTCCACTTGAGCCACAGAGTTTTGTTCCCCGGCATTATAAATGACACCCACGTTTTTGCCTTCAAATTCTTTCGCCATAAACTCAATCGTATTTGAAATCGCTTCTGGATGAAGGTCCGTGGTTCCGGTAATATTGCCTCCTGGTTTCTTTGGATCCTTCACTAAGCCAGCTGCAGCCGGATCTGTTACTGAAGTGAAGATAATTGGAATCTCCTTCGTCGCATTTAAAGCCCCAGTTGCACTTGGCGTAGAATTAGCGAAGATGAGATCCACTTTATCGCCCGCAAAGTTATTAGCGATCGTTTGATTATTATTTTGATCCCCTTGAGCTACCTGTACATCATATTCCGCTTTAATGCCTTCATCTTCTAAAGCCTTTTGAAAACCTTTATAGGCATTGTCCAATGAAGGATGCTCAACAATTTGAGTCACGCCAATTTGAAACGTGTCTTCTTTTGATCCTGCAGCCTCAGATTTCTCTTTCTCTTCTGTTCCGCAGGCACTCAGTAATAGTGCTGTTGCCATACCGTAGGCGAACATGCTTTTCATTTTTACCTTCATCCATAATCTCCCCCTGCTTGTTTTCTCTACTTGCTTTAGTACTTTCATCTGATAAAATATGTCCTTATTATGCGTAAATAATATCAGAAAAGCAAGTATTTTCTGAAAAATATTGATAATTTTTGTTCTTTAACAGGCATATCCTCATATGACAATGTCTCTTCCAAGTAAAAAGAACTCTGCTACGGGCGGCAGAGTCCTTTTTTTCACTTATTTTTTTCTTTTAAAACCGTATCTATTTGATTGCGCACTAATTCTGCAGCTTCTTTTAAATCCAGTGAGTCAAACATTTCCGGCTCTACTGGAGGCAATACATATATATATATTTGACTCGGAGAAAGCTTTCGCCGGTTATGCTTTTCAAAAATGTCTGAGCTTCCCTTAATAGCAATCGGAACAATTGGCACGCGCGCCTCTTTCGCCATTCTAAAGCCGCCCGATTTAAACGGCTTCATCTCTCCCCCTTGACTCCTCGTGCCTTCCGGAAATATTAACAGGGAACGACCGCTTTTTAATAAACTTGCACCGTCTCTTAATAGCTTCACCGCATCACGACGATCTTGCCTGTTGATATACAAACAATCTAAATAGTTCATCCAGTCTCTGACTAACGGAAACTTCTTCATTTCCACTTTTGAAATAAATCCAAATGGCTTATCGATATGTCCAAGCAGTGCAGGAACATCAAAATCGCCTTCGTGGTTTGCAACAAGAAGAACAGGGCCGTCCGGGATATGATGCTGCCCTTCTATATGCACAGAAGATCCTGTTTGCCCAACGACTGACCTTGCCCACCGTTTCGGAAGAGCATGGTCGAACTTCTCCCCATCGGAATCCTTCGCTTGTTTTACTTTTTTATTTTTCCTTAAAGCTGGAATCGTGCCGATTAACGTCACTATTATAAATCCAAAGAAATAAATTAATCTAATCATTCATAGCCTCCTGAAAATTGCGCGTCTACTGGATGAGTGTCTCAGAAAGATTCCAAGAGTGATGAAGAAACAGCTTTCATCGGCTATTTCTTCTCATAGATCCGAAAATAGTAATCATACGGATTCTTTTCGTTTTTCAGGCCCTTCTTTTCTGAAATCAGGGTCCATTGATTCCAGTCCAATGGCGGAAAATAGGTGTCGCCTACAAATGCTTCGTCTATGACTGTCACATATAGCCGCTCAGCAAAAGGAAGCGTCTTTTTAAAGATTTCTGAACCGCCCGTAATAAAAAATTCATCTGAATCCGCCGCTTTTTTCCAAAGCTCATCTAAAGAGTGAACCACTGTGCAGCCTTGTGCTTCATAGCTGTAATCGCGTGTTAAAATAATATTTTCCCGTCCCGGAAGCGGTCTTCCGATTGATTCAAACGTTTTTCTTCCCATAACAATGGGAGATCCCATCGTTGTTTCTTTAAAAAACTTTAAATCCTCCGGCAGCTTCCACGGCAGCTGATTGTCTTTTCCTATAAGTCCGTTCTTATCCATCGCCCATATAAATGAGATCATTCTCTGCATGCCCCTTTCTATACCGCCACTGGTGCTTTAATGCCAGTGTGCGGGTCATAGCCAACGAGTGAGATATCTTCCAGTTCAAACTCAAATACAGATGTTTTTTCTTCATTAATCTTTAATTCAGGCAATGCCTTGGGTTCCCGAGCCAGCTGCTTATTCACTTGCTCGAAGTGATTCGTATAAATATGTGCATCTCCAAGGGTATGAATAAATTCTCCAACCTTCAGCCCGCATTCATGAGCAATTAAATGAGTCAGGAGCGCATAGCTGGCAATATTAAACGGCACGCCTAAAAACACGTCGCCAGAACGCTGATACAGCTGACATGATAACTTGCCTTCTGATACATAAAACTGGAACATCGTGTGACATGGCGGCAGAGCCATTGACGGAACATCTTCAGGATTCCAGGCCGATACGAGCAGCCTCCTTGAATCTGGATTCGTTTTGATCGTCTCAATCACATCTTTTAACTGGTCAATCGTATCGCCGGCTGAAGTTGTCCATGCTCTCCACTGGCTTCCGTAGACATTGCCAAGTTCCCCGTATTGAGCGGCAAACGCTTGATCTTCAAGCACATTTTTCTTAAAGATCTCCATTTGCTCATCGTACTGCCGTTTAAATTCTTCATCCTTCAAAGAACGCAGACCGAAATCTGTCATATCTGGACCTGTGTAATCAGCGCTTTCTACCCAGCTTTTAAACGCCCATTCATTCCAAATATTATTATTATTTTCTAGTAAATAGCGAATGTTGGTATCGCCTTTAATAAACCATAAAAGTTCACTGACAATTAATTTAAAGGGAATTCTTTTCGTCGTCAAAAGGGGGAACCCTTCATTTAAATCAAATCTCATTTGATGGCCAAATATTGAAACTGTTCCTGTGCCGGTCCGGTCTTCTTTTTTTGCCCCCTGGTCTAAAATATGGCGGCATAAATCCAAGTACTGCTGCTCGTTTCTACTCAACTCTTTCCCTCCAAACAGAATTTGATCGCTATGATCTCAATCTCACACGCTGACTGATGTAAAAAAATAGACTTACTGACAATCAATAACACCAAAGTGAAAAGCGGAAGACGGGCGCTGAAGCTGATGAAAACCCAGCGTTTCAAATCGGGAAGACCGAAAATGATCCTTTAAAATCACCCGTTTCTTCGCTACTCTCTGTGCTTCTGTCACCGTTTGTGCTCTAAGCGGTTCATACAAGGCCAGCCCCCGCAGCTTATCTATTCCTTTTGAAGAAATCGCCTCTTCAAACATTGGGTCAAAATAAACCACGTCATAAGAGTCGTCAGGAAGGGATGCAAGCATATCTTCAAACCGGCGATTAACCACCTGGATTCGATGCATGGATTCTTTCAGTTCCTTAAAAGGAGCCGGCCATTGCTTTAAGCCATCCGACACGATATAAGCCAGAACAGGATTGCCTTCTACACCGGTTACTTTACCGTTTTCACCCACAATGCAGCTCGCTGCAATACTATCTGAAGCTAGTCCAAGTGTGCAATCCAGAAAGGACATCCCAGCAGTCAGCCCTGCCGCTTCAATTAAAGGATCTCGTTCTCCTCTGATCATCCGCTTGAGCCGGAACGAAGCAGAATTGGGATGAAAAAAGAAGGGCTCCTCTATTCCGCTCAGATGAACTTCCATTCTCTCTTTTGCTACAACTATACAATCACTATTGTATTGCTCTTGCAAAGCGACAATCGAACGTTTATTTCTTTTGACATAAGGCAGCCCCAGCTCTGATGACGCTGTAATCGCTTTAGTTATAACGGTTTCATTCGTTCTTGCAGAAGTTGTAATAATCATAATTTCTCCCATAAAAAAGGATGTCCCGAAAGACATCACTTTTTTTATTTGCCAAGCTGATCAAATGCATTCGTTAAATTCGCAATAATGGCGCCCATATCTTGTCCTTCAATTTGTTCTCTCGGAATAAAATGAACCACTTCTTGGCCTTTTAACACGGCCATTGATGGAGAAGAAGGCTCATATCCTTCAAAGTAACTGCGCATTTCGGCTGTCGCTTCTTTATCCTGTCCAGCAAATACCGTCACTAAATGATCGGGAGCTGATTCATGCATGCTTGCTTGAACAGCTGCCGGTCTAGCAAGTCCCGCCGCACAGCCGCAGACGGAATTGATGACTACTAGCGTAGTTCCCTCAGTCTGTTCCATAAATTCAGTTACTTCTTCTTTTGTCAGCAATTCTTTAAAGCCGGCATTGGTTAATTCCGCTCGCATCGGAACCACCATTTGGCGCATGTACTCTTCATAAGCGTTTGTCATTTTTTATTCCTCCAATTGGTTGGTTTCTCTTGCTTGTGTCATTTGCTTCCACACAGAGCCTTTCGCTTCTTCTCCGCCTTTTATTCGTTCAATTGCCATTTTCACTTGCAATTTCACTTCAAATTCCGGATCATCTTCTGCGGCAGTAAGCGCAGGCAAAGCAGATTCATCAGCGGTTTCATATAAGAACATGGCAGCGCGCCAGCGGACAATCTTGCTTTTATCCTTTAGCGCTTCACACATGACGGCCGCTGCTTCTTCAAATCCAAGATCTGATAAGCAGTCTCCTGCTGTTCTGCGAACCGTAACCGTCGGATCTTTCATTGCCTGATATAATAGAGGCAAGACGGTTCGATCCTCAATCATCCCAATATAGACGACGGCCAATCTGCGGATCGCTGGTTTGCTGTCTTCAAGTGCAAGCTTCAAGACCTCCAGATCATCAAGCGCCGGATTTTCCATTTGTTCGAGCAGCTGATAGCGTCTGCGCCAATCCGGCTCTGACTCCCACATTTTCTTCGTCAGCTTAATGCCTCTCCATTTAGCATCTTTCACTGGAGTACCCGTTTCAGCGCCTTCTGCTAATGCATCGACACGTTCTTTCGGATAGGCAGCGATCAATTCTTCAATTGTCTCTTTGCCGATCTCCTCCATTTCACCGTAACGTATGCCAAAATCATGCCATTTCCTTTGCAGAACATAATTGTCCTCTTTTTGCTGCGCGCGTTCGAAGGCTTTCATAAAGTAATCTGGCAAGGCGTACCGTTTTTCTTCATCAAAAGCGGTCAGCTTCAACTGCAAAGGAATCCCTTTAAACATTTGAATCGAAGCCTGCACTTCTCCGAAGGCTTCTTGAGCAGCATCGGCTCCTGAACCTTCCGCTTCCCCTTCTCCAAACACTTCGCGGACTTTCGGAAGGATGAGCTGCCAGTCAATTTTACCCGTGCGTTCCACAGCTAAAAAGTCGGCTACATGGTACACGCCCTTCACTCCATCAATCTGCAGAATCGATTGAATTTGTTCTGGTGCGCCTTCTGTCTGCCCCGGTTTATAGTTCGTGCTTTTCCCCGCCGGCAGCTCTTCATTTAAAATGACCTTCATCGTATTTGGGCTTGGTGTCGGTTCAATTTTCAATATTTGCATGCAATCGCCCCTTTCCTCTAACTATCTGTCGCCATTTTAACATACCCGCTTACTTTTTTCTCAATCGGCAATTTCTGATAGATAACTCCAGCGTTCTATTAAGGCTTCAAGCTCTTCATTCAGCCGCTCTAATTCTTCCGTCAACTGCTGCGCTTGTTCGAAATCACTTCCGGCTTTCTCAAGTTCAGCTTCCGCTTCTTCAATCCGCTGTTCTGTTTTCTCTATTTTCTCATCTATGCTTTCCCACTCACGCTGTTCGTTGTAACTGAGCTTTTTCTTTTTTGTTTTTTCTTTCTTTTCAACAGGCTTCACTTCTTTAACCGCTTGGGTTGCAGCTTTCTCTTTTGCCTGCTCTTGCTCCATATACTCCGAATACGACCCGTAATACGTTTCGATCACACCGTCTCCCCTAAATATTAGCAGTTCACTCGCTGTTTTATCCAGGAAATAACGGTCATGCGATACCGTAATGACCACACCCGGAAACTCTTCCAGGTATTCTTCTAGCACCGTTAATGTTTCTGTATCTAAGTCATTGGTCGGTTCATCAAGCAGCAGCACATTGGGCTGAGTCATTAATAGCTTCAGTAAATATAATCGGCGTTTCTCTCCGCCTGAGAGCTTGCGGATCGGTGTGCCGTGCGAATGCATGGGAAATAAAAATCGTTCGAGCATTTGCGGGGCGGAAATCGTCTCCCCTTCTTTGGTCGTCACGACTTCGGCTGTTTCTCTAATATACGCAATCATGCGCATATTTTCGTCCATATCGCTTCGCTCTTGCGTGTAATAAGCAATTTTAACCGTTTGCCCGGTAATCATTTCGCCTGAGTCAAACGGCATTCTGCCAGACAATAAATTCATGAAGGTGGATTTGCCGCTTCCGTTTTTGCCGATGATCCCTAAACGGTCACCGGGCTTTAACAATAAATCAAAATCTTTTAGGATGACTTTATCTTGAAAGGATTTACTTGTATTCTTTAATTCAAAAACTTGCTTTCCAAGACGGGCGCCTTTAATGGACAGGTCCACCTGCTCTTTTTTCGGGCCTTGTCCCAGCTGGCCTTCAAGCTGGTCAAACCGGTCAATTCTTGCTTTTTGTTTCGTCGTTCTTGCTTTCGCCCCTCTTCTCATCCAGGCCAATTCTTTCCGGTACAGATTTCGGCGCTTATCTTCAGCTGCTGATTGCTGTTCTTCACGCTCCGCTTTCAACGCGATATAATCCTGATAATTGCCTTTATAGGCATATAATTGTCCCCCGTCAAGTTCAAACATCCGGTTCGTCACTTTATCAAGGAAATAACGATCATGAGTCACCAGCAGCAAGGCACCTGGGTATTTAGCCAAATATTCTTCTAGCCACTGAATCGTGTCAAAGTCTAAATGGTTGGTTGGCTCGTCTAAAATCAGTAAATCAGGTGTCTCAATTAACACTTGCGCAAGTGCGACTCGTTTTTTTTGTCCGCCTGAGAGTTCACCGATTTTTTTATTGAAATCTTGAATGCCAAGCTTTGTCAGGATCGCTTCGGCATTCGTATTGGCTTCCCATGCATCCAGCGCATCCATTTGTTTCTGCAGCGCAAATAACGTTTCAGCAATGGCTTCATTCTCTGGATCTTTTTCCAAACGCTTTAACGTATGTTCATATGATTTTAATAACTGAATCACGGGTGCTTCACTTTGAAAGATTTGGTCCATCACCGTCAAGTCATGATCCAGTTGTGGTTCTTGCTCTAAATAGGCAATGGAATAATCACTTGGAGCCACCAGTTCCCCGCTGTCCGGCAAATCTTTTCCGGCCACAATCTTCAATAAACTGGATTTTCCCGTACCATTAACGCCTATTAAACCTGCTCGTTCTTTTTCTGCAAGAGTAAAAGTAATCCCATTAAATAATGTTTTTTCTCCATAGGATTTCGTCATTTCATTTACAGTTAACATTCTCATCTATTGATTCCACTCCCGCATAAATTGCTGTAAAAACTGCTCCATAAACTGATGCTTTTCTCTAGCCAATTTCTTGCCTGTCTGCGTATTCATCAGCCCCTCGAGTTTAAGAAGTTTTTCATAAAAATGATGAATAGTCGACGACTGTCCGTTTCGGTATTCCTCTTCCGTCATTTCTTCTCTTGCCTGCAAGGAAGAATCATAGAGCGGACGCCTCTTCTTTCCTCCATACGCGAATGCTCGAGCAATGCCGATCGCGCCCATTGCATCCAGCCGGTCGGCATCTTGTACGATCCTTGCTTCAATAGAATTCACCGGCTGCCCGTTTCCGCCGCGGAACGAGATCGTATGAATAATCTCGTCTATTTTATCTAGCTGCTTTGCTGTAATAGGCAAGGTTTGAAGCAGCTGATTCGCTTGTCTGTCTCCATGCTCTAGAATATCACAAAGCTTGTCATCCGGCAGTTCATGCAGTAAAGCTGCTAATTCAATAACGATGCGGTCTTCCGCCTTTTCTTCTTCTGCTATGTAAATGGCTAATTTCCTTACCCGGTCTATGTGCTGCCAATCATGGCTGCCTTCTGTAGATTCGAAGAGATCTTTTATATACTTCTCTGCTATTTTAATTGCATCATGCATGGGCCAGACTCTCTAACGTGTGATAAATAAAATCAATAAACTCTTCCATCTCTTCGATCATTTCCTCCGTAATCTCACGGTTAAAATCCATCCGCCATTCGTTGGCCACACCTGATAGATCGGACTCGATCCGTCTTCTTTCAACCAGCCGGTCTGCACCCCATAAGACATCTAAACAAGACATTTGCGCGTCTGAAAAATCAGGCTCCAACCCCCTGTATACCACTTCTAAATAGGCTCCTGGCATAGAAGAAGAGGTATTTAGTAATTCACCGGCCATCTGTTTGAGTGTGGCATACAGTCTCACTGTTACTTGGCATTCAGACTCTTTTGTGAGGGCGAACGTGATAGTGGTCTCGCGTGATAAACTGGCAAGGTCCATCTTATCCGTTCGATTCAGTATCACGACTTCCCCCGCTAAATCCTTATCATATACCTCCGCCTGCAAAATAAATTTCAGATTTTCGTACGCGGTTGGATCAAACACCATACCACCTCATTTTTTAGAATCTAGGCATCGGATGAAACCTCTATGAAAAGGGGCTCCACCCTTATGCCATATATGTCTCTAATGCTATTATCTTTAATTATTTTTTACAGAGCATGAATACGGTAATAAAAGTTAAAGCTTGCTTCAGTTCTTTCGGTAGTGATGCGGTCAAATCATCACTCACCCCTGATTTATATACATACAGTTCGTCAATTGTTTCAAATCCGCTCTGATTCGCCAATTGTTTAAACTCCCAAGGCATCATCGTGTTCATAATCACCGGTTCGCCTGATAAACGGCCATAGCTGTTCGCCCGAGGCCCTGCAGTCGGTCCTAGTATAGCTACGCATGCTTTTCCTGAAGGCTTTAATACTCGCTTTATCTCTTCTAAAACGTCACTGGGCTTCTCTGTCCATTCTAAAGAATTGATCGCCATAATGGCATCTAATTCACCGGCTTGAAACGGCAAATCCTGCAGATCGCCTTGGCGAAAAGCAAGGCATTCATGCTGATTCTTTGAAGCCAATTCAACCATCTTTTCTGATAGATCGACTCCAGTCACTCGAAATCCGCGTTCAGCTAATTTATAGGCGCCATATCCGTCTCCGCAGCCTAAGTCAGCTACATATGAAGAGGCCTCTACATGTTTTTCAACAAAAGAACAGATGTCTTTCCTGCTTCCCTCTTCCCACATATTAATGCTCTTCGCATGCCAATCAGCAGCTTTCTCATCCCATTTTACCTTTGTTGTTTCATTCCATTCCGTCTGTTTCATCTTTTCTCCCCCTTTTCTCTTCTATTTTACGTGAGAAGATGTAAGGGGAGCAATAAAAACGCCAGCTTCCGTTTGTTCCGGACAACTGGCGATTAAGCTCCTACCGCTAATGTTCAAGATGTATAAAAATAAAAGACGCCAGTTTCCTGACGAATTTATTCTTTATTATTCTTATCAATGGCACGCAATTGCTCAACTCGCGCCGGATTCTCATTAAAATATTCAATCAAATCCGCTATCCGATCGATAGAATCCCAGCTAAGGTGATGTTCAATTCCTTCAACATCGTCATAGATATGCTCTTCTTTCACACCGATCATCCGCAGAAATTGCTCTAATAAATCATGCCGTTCCACTAATCGTTTGCCTACTTTTTTTCCTTCAGGAGTTAAAACCAGCCCGCGATAGCGTTCATATACTAAATAATCGTCACGATCAAGCTTTTGCACCATTTTTGTTACTGATGACGGATGAACCGACAATGCTTCAGCAATATCAGATACACGTGCATAGCCTTTGCGTTCTATTAATAAAAAAATTTGTTCTATGTAATCTTCCATGCTAGGTGTAGGCATAAACTTCCTCCCGAAATTCACTCATCATTAAAAGTTTACTAAAAATGAGCGCATTGTACAAGGTTTAGTATCTATCGCTCTTAAATAATCTAAATGTTGTAACACATTGGCTAAGAGCGGACAGGATTATTTTCTTTTACTTGCGAAGACACTTCCCTTTTCGAATTCTTGACCCAGTTTTTGCAATGTTGTATAATGGCAATATCACTAAAGTTTCTGAAAAAGAAGTATTTGGTGGTAAATATTTTGATTTGAGTACATTTGACAAATGTGCTTCGAAGATTTAGGAGGATTCATTAATATGCAAAACGGTAAAGTAAAATGGTTTAACAACGAAAAAGGTTTCGGTTTCATCGAAGTTGAAGGCGGAGAAGATGTATTCGTACACTTCACAGCTATCGAAGGTGACGGTTACAAATCTCTAGAAGAAGGCCAAGAAGTTTCTTTCGAAATCGTAGAAGGAAACCGCGGACCTCAAGCTGCTAACGTTAACAAACTTTAATATTAACTAAAAGCATAGCAAGCCGGCCAATTGGCCGGCTTTTTTATTTGGAAAGCTGATCGCCACAGCGTTTAAGCTTTTCCCCTACTGTACACTTGGAAATACAAAATTTATGTGCATATGCTTTTCCATGCTCTTTTCGAAATGTTGCTTTTAATAAGCATTGATCACAGTATGTTTGAAGCAGGTCTTCCACTTCTAAATACAATTGTTTCCTATCCAAACATGTCACACCTTTCAATAGGACCTCTCTTTTTTTCTACTCTATGACCGAGTGGCTGTTTACATATGTTCCTTCTAGCGCTTGGGTGGCTAACTTATCCGCCTCTTTATTTTCCTTTCTGTCAATGGGATTGTAAAGAGGTGCAATTCCCATCGCCTTAACCTTCAATTCGATCCGGTCAAGCCACGTGTTAAGCACTTCTTCATAACAAGGCCATTCTCCTGAGAGCTGCTTTAACACGACATTTGAATCGCCAAAGATTGTGACAGGCACTTGTTTCACACCTATTTCTTCTAGCATCATGACTCCTCTGTGCAGCGCCGCATACTCTGCTTCATTATTTGACTCCAGCTGCATTAATCGTTCATTCATCCGAACTCGGTAGTTTTTATCATTCTTTTTATAATAAATCACTACCCCAATACCCGCTTCATTTAAGGAAAGATTATATCCCCCATCAAAGAAAAGCTGCACATCTGACGGCTCTTCATCAAGCTGTTTATCCAGTTTCGCAAACTCTTTAAGTGTCCATTCATTATGCAATTCATCCATAATCGATAATGTTTTTACTCTTCCTGTCTTTTGCAGATCATTCACGATCGGAAGAACTTCACTTTTTTCCATCCAATCCGATTCAAAATCTGTCTTCCGTCCTTTAAAAGAATACGTCCATTTGATTTTCATTTTCATGTTCAGCCCTTCTTTCTTATTGACCATTTGTTTTGATTTTGTATAATGAACGTTGTACTTTATCTTATGATAGATCAAGCATTATTCATGCAGGGAGGTCACACATGTTCAACGAATGGTTTGGAGTCCTTTTCGTTATTATTAACTTTACTATATTTTTAGCGATGTATCGAATGTTTGGCCGGACTGGCTTATATGTTTGGATTGGCACAGCCACTATTTTAGCCAACCTGCAAGTCGTTAAAACAATTGAAGTCTTTGGATTGACAGCGACACTCGGGAATACGATGTATGCGACAGTCTTTTTGGCCACAGACCTATTAAATGAGCGTTATGGAAAAGAGGCAGCCAGAAAAGCCGTGTGGCTGGGCTTTTTTACTTTGCTGATGATGACGGTCATTATGCAAATGGTGCTAGTCTTTGAACCCCATCCGTCTGACTTTGCTCAAGGATCGATGGAACAGCTATTCGGCCTTATGCCGCGCATTGCTATTGGAAGTCTAGCAGCCTACTTGGTCAGCCAGTTTGCGGATGTATATATCTTTTCTTATTTAAAAAATAAATTTCCAAAAGAATCTCAATTTTGGATTCGCAACAACGGCAGTACGATGATCAGCCAGCTTCTTGATACACTTGTATTTACAAGCATTGCGTTTATCGGCGCTTTTCCAGCTGATGTATGGCTTGAGATCTTCCTGACAACTTATCTGCTTAAATGGCTGATTGCATTAGTGGATACTCCATTTGGCTATATCGCGAAACGATTTCCTAAATAGATATACTGCTCCTCTCGGGGTAGTATATTTTTTGTTGCAAGCATTGGAATTATTCCGTAAAATTTACAGCTATGGGACAGGAGGAATTATGATGTATGAGGTGTATACAGATGGAGCAAGCAAAGGGGATCCCGGTTGGGCTGGAGCCGGCATTTTCATCAAAAATAATGGAGAAGTCAAGCGATATTCCTTTCCTCTTGGAATGAAAGATACACATGAAGCTGAATTTATAGCAGTCATCAAAGCTTTAGAAATTTTGAGCGAGCTAGAGGCGGACACTATTTCACTCCGAAGTGATTCTCAAACCGTCGTTCAAGCCATAGAGAAAGAATATATTCATAAACAGTCTTATAAGCCATTGCTCGAGCAAATATTGACCTTATCTAAACAATTCCCATTGTTCTTCGTCAAATGGGTGCCTAGTAAAGAAAATAAAGCTGATGCTTTGGCTCGTCAGGCTATTCAGTTGAATGAGGAGACATAATCATGAAATGGTTGGCAGATGTATCTTTATTATTTGTGGCTTTTATTTGGGGAGTGACGTTTGTCATTGTTCAAAATGCCATTGCCGTATTGCCCCCGCTTTTATTTAACGGGCTGCGGTTTTCGCTTGCTGCTGTTATTTTACTAGTCATTCTGGCCTTTCGAAAAGAGGTTCGCTTGTTAACGAAAGAGACATGGAGGAATGGCGCGATTCTTGGTGTCTGCCTGACTATAGGCTATGCCTTTCAAACGATTGGATTATTATACACCACCGTTTCAAAAACGGGATTCATCACCGGACTGAGCGTCGTGCTTGTCCCGATCCTAGCATTTATTCTGCTCAAAAAACAGCCCTCAGCAAGTGCAATGCTCGGATCATTGATGGCCGCTACCGGTCTTTATTTGCTGACAAATGGCAGTGCGGGAAGCTTTAATATCGGTGACTTTTTTGTATTAATCTGCGCATTCGGGTTTGCTCTACATATTATTTTTACAGATACTTACGCTAAATCATCGTCTGCTCTGGCGCTGACTTTCGTCCAAATTTTGTCTGTAGCTATCTTTTGTTTGCTTGGAGGATTCGTAATGGAAGATTGGCAGACAGCGCTAACGGCGGCTAATCTTGGCCAGTTTTCAGTGTGGTCTGCATTATTTATTACGGCCATATTAGCAACCGCACTGGCATTCTTTATCCAAACGTATGCCCAAAAATTCACTTCTCCGACTCGAGTAGTGCTTATTCTAGCGATGGAGCCCGTGTTTGGTGCGATCACAGCTTACTTGTGGATTGATGAACGATTGTATGCGGCCGGATTTGCAGGATGTTTATTCATCTTCTTCGGTATGCTGCTGGCAGAATTGCCTATCCAAAGGATGTTCTTTTCCAAGTCTGCCCTGCATAAATAAAAGAGTAAAAGCACCATGCAAATCCGCATGGTGCTTTTACTCTTTCGTTCTTTTACTCTACTACTTACAGTAATCCTTGCGTTTTTGCATAATAAATCGCCTCGTGCCGTTCGGAAATCTTTTGCTCTTTCAAACGTTCTAAGATAGACAGAAAAAAACTGCTGTCGAAGTGCTTTTGAACTTTTAATGTGATTTCCACCGCAGCCGAAACCATTTCATCAGTGGCATCAGTAAATTTTTTTCCGAAATAAATAAAGGCAATCATATCATCCGTGAACTTAAACCCTTTGCCTTCAAGTGTCATTAAGAAATCCCCAATACTTTTATCTTTCTCCACTTCGATCCCCACCTAAGCTGTTTATAAAAAAGGGCTTCCGATTTCACTCTGGTTTAATGCCATTTTAGCCCCTATTAAATATTTTCTTAACACTTTCAATTCTAATTCTTCTACCGCTTCTTCTGCTTGTGGGCTGATGCCTTCCCATATCGACTCTTCAACCTTCCAATCAAGCGGAACAGAACAATTCACTTCTGCAAGTCTTCTCGATAAATGAAGCATATCTAAATTCTCTTCGATTTTCCGGCGCTGCGCGGGAGATAAAGAAGCAAGATTTTCCAATATGCCATCGATTGTTTCAAATTGCTGAACAAGCTTAAACGCCGTTTTTTCACCAATTCCTTTTACTCCAGGATAGCCGTCACTTGGATCTCCCATTAATGCTTTCACATCAATAAACTGTTCCGGCGTAATTTGGTATTGTTCATAGAAGCTTTGTGTGGAATGGGTTAAATAATTGCCGAACCCTTTTTGAAGCAGCATGACTTCAATTTGATCATCAAGAAGTTGTAATAGATCCTTATCACCGCTTAGAATCGTCACCTTTCTTTGCCTTTGTTCCTTTTTGGCAATCGTGCCGATGCAATCATCCGCCTCATAGCCTGCTACACCAATGTTTGGCAGTGCAAATGCGGAAGCTACTTCTTTCGCCAAATCAAACTGGGGGATTAATTCGATTGGAGGTGCGTTTCTATTCGATTTATATAAATCATACAGTTCATTTCTGAATGTCTGGCTTCCCATATCCCAGCACACGGCAACATGAGTCGGCCGTTTATTCTCAACCGCTAATAATAAATGCTTCATAAATCCTTGCACGCCATTTGTCGGCAAGCCTTTGGAGTTCATCATAAATTGGCCGCTGATCGACGTCGCAAAAAACGCCCGAAATAATAGGGCCATTCCGTCTACTAATAATACATGTTCTCTATTTTCCATCTTGTCACCTCAAGGCATATCATATCATAATTTGCTAGTTCTTAAGAACCTTCTTTCCAATTGCTCAAAAAAAGACGCTCCGTTTTCACAACGGACCGTCTTTTTGGCTATTTCTTCGCAATCGGCAACTCTTCATAAGAAGACCAATCACTATAACTGCCAGCATACAATTTTACATCCTGGAAGCCGGCTTGCTTTAATGCCATAATATTCGGCGTAGCAGACACGCCTGATCCGCAATAAACAACGACAGGCTTGTTTTTATCGAGTGAATCGAATCTTTTTTGCTGCTCATTGGGTTCTTTCCAGAATGCCCCTGTTAAACCTTCTAGAAAAAAGTGATTGACGGCGCCTGGAATATGGCCAGGCACACGGTCTAATGGCTCCACTTCCCCGTTGTACCGTTCAGGCGCCCTGGAATCTATTAATTGTCCGTCTTTTTCACCTGAAACGATGCTCTTCACCTCATCAATAGATGCCAGCCATTCCTTATTTAGATTGACTGTAAATGAAGCTGAACCCATGTTAGGGATCTCGCTCGTCACTTCGTACCCTTTCTTCGCCCACTCTTTAAAGCCACCGTCTAAAATATGAACATCCGGGTGGCCAAGGTAAGAGAGCAGCCACCAAAAGCGGCCTGCAAACATCATCTCTCCTGAGTCATAAGCGACGACTTTTTTCGTTTCATCAATCCCAAACGATTCAACCAGCTGTTTGAAATCCTCCATTGCCGGAAGCGGGTGCCGGCCGCCATGAGCTTGCTTTACACCCGAAAGATGACGGTCCAAATGAGCGTAGTATGTACCAGGAATATGACTTTCCTGATACTCCTTTTCCCCCACTTCAGGATTAGCTAAATTAAATCTACAGTCAACAATGACCAGCTGTTCATCACCTAAATGCTGAGACAGCCACTCTAATGATACGATGGGCTTCATTATCTATTCCTCCCTTTCGTCATTCAACTCTTGATCTTCAAGTTTCTTCTTCATCAGTTGAACGACTTGATCCTTTGGGCTCCAGCAGTTAAATTTGTAGCTCGGCTGGGTCTCGTACCCCAGCCGGCTGCAGAAGTAACTCATTCCATTGGCTGTTTTTGACGGTTCAAAATGGCGGCATGTGGCACAGCAATGAAATTGATCAACTACTTGCTTTCGTTTATCTGGCGAGCTCAATAACCTTTTGCTCCCATTCTTCGATATTCTCCGCACGATCCAAAACTTCAAGCCATGCTGCAAATTGTTCAGAGCTGTCTGAGGCAATTGTTTCTTTAATCAGCTGCAAGCCTTCCTGCAGCTCTTGATTGACCCAATTCCACAAAATCTCTTTTTGAGTCTCCAAGTATTGATCGGCCAGTTCAGATAAAATGTCTTCAAGCTGCGCTTGCATCACTTGCTTTTCATTTTTCTCAAAGAAGGATTTGGCATTTTTAAATACGGATAATGCCTGGCTGAATCTCGTGAGCGACTCCTCTTGAAAAGCAGTCACAAACTCAGGTGTTTCTTTAGATGTCCATTCAATCGGCGTGAACAGAAGCTGAGGCTGGATGGACTGATAATGCAGCTGTAAATTTGTATACTTTTCATTTAACAGCTGGTGCGTATGATTTTCTGCCCGTAAGCTCGTTGCTCGCATTTCTTGGGCTAAATCGTAGCCAACCGAATCTAGAAGCTCTTTCAGCGATTGATTTAAGAGAGCCTTCACATTCCCATTGCCAGAAAAAACGGCCGGGTTAAATGATTCCTTAAAGAAATCAGAGAATCGATAAAACACGCGCTGTTTTACATAATAAATTAATTCATTCACTTCTTGAGACAGACGTTTTTCCATTAAAGCAGGTGTTTCGGATGATAAGTGCGTTTGGACACTGTTATTTTGACTGTTAAGCTCCTGTGTCTTTTGCTCTCGGTTATCACGATTTTCTTTAGCTGTTGCAACAAGCTGGCGCAGCTGTTCTAAGCCGCGATTCCACTCTGCCTCTGCTGACTGCACGGCCATCTGAGCTAAATCACCATTTAAAAATTGATGGAAAGACTGTTTGAATGGCAGCATATTAGAATGAGGATGATCGAGTTCCCCTCTTTCCGCTTCTTGAATGGCTTGAAGACTGGAAACACCGAATAATCTCGGGAATCGAATGCCGTATTGAACAAGCTGATCTTGCACATAAGTAAGTACGTCTTGTAATTCTTCCTCGTCTTCAGCTAAGTCAATGGCATTGACGATAAAGAACATTTTATCCAGTTCAAACGCGTCTTTTACACGGCCGAGCTGAATCAGGAATTCACGGTCTGCTTTGGAAAACGCATGATTATAGTAAGTGACAAACAAAATGGCATCAGAATTTTTAATGTATTCAAATGCGACACCAGTATGCCGGGCATTGATTGAATCCGCGCCTGGAGTATCAACAAGCGTCACGCCTTGTCTTGTAAACTCGCAGTCGAAATAAAGGTCGATTGATTCAACGAAACAGCTTTGCTTTTCGTTGGCGACAAAGCTTTGAAAAGACGGCAGATCTACCGTCAGCGTTTCTCCTAGCTGATCTTTATATTCCATAAAGCCGTCATGGAATGCTTTTAAGAAGGATAAATGAATCTTTTCCCGGCCTTCCCCATCATTTGTTTGAAGGAGTTTCGGAATCAGCTGATTCGCTTCTGAAAGCGTACGTGCCTCGACAGAAAAGAGTTCGAGTGAATGCTGCAAATCTTTCAGCATCTGGTTTTCTGTTTTCAAGTGAACCGCAGCCGTACGATGAAGAAACTCGTCTGTCGGCGGATGAATCCGGTTCACGGCAGCCGTTGTCGGATTAGGTGAAACAGGCAAGACCTTTTCACCAAGCATGGCGTTCGCAAAAGAAGATTTCCCCGCACTGAACGCACCGAACAAGGCAATTGTATATTTTTGTTGTTCCAAACGATCCGCTTTTTGTTTTAAGCCATCAATAAACCGCTGGAAGCCTGGGATGCCGTCAAGTTCTTTCCCCATCTTTTTCAGCTTGGAAACGGTGTCACTCACAGCAGTCGCCGGTGATTCTTGACGCTCTGTTTTAGCTGCAGCTTTTACCTCTTCCTCCACAACTGGTTTTTCAACTATGTCTTCCTGGCCGTCAAAGATCGCCACTTTTTCATTTTGTTCTTTCCATTCTTTGATAAGTGCCTCCATGCGGTCAGGAATCGCAAGTTCTGGCTGATTGAGTAAATGGTCAAGATCAGATTGACGTTTCTTCTCTGTATCTTCCAATTGGCTTAACTCTTCGATCGCCACGCGTTTTTCATTCCAGACAGACCATGTTTCTTTAAGCTTCTTCGTATCCTCCGCAAACTGCTGCTGCATTTGAACAACTACTTCATCTTTCCAATCATCTGTTTCCTCTCTGGCAATTCTCTTCAGTTTAGCCGCTACCTCATCACAATAATTAAGGACATAATCTCCCGTCACCCGCGCGCCTGGCTTTACCGTTTCAGTAATGACCGTTTCATCAAACGGCACTGTCAGCTCTTCTGCTTCTAGCTGCAATCCATCATGAATCAGACCGCTTGTTTTCAGCCACTTGGCTGAGACTTGGCGAAGATGCCATTCAAGCTGCGCCTCCGTCTTTTCCTTTAAATCATCCATTAGCATCTTTAGACGTCTGGCTTGTTCTTCTTCCGTTTTCTTTTTGCTGAAAAAGAGGCCTACTTTAAAATCAGGCTGAACAGACTCTAAATAGGATTTAGCCAAATCCCGCGTCGTAGCAGGCATTAAGTAGGCGTTTTCTAAAACCTTCGCGCGGTTTGCCTCATACTCTTTTGACGCAGCTAATGCGTCCTTATTATTGAGCTGCTCTTTCAGCTTCTCTTCATTTTGGATGATCTCTTCCTCATCCCACGCCTCCCCCAGCAGCTCTAAATTGATTTCTTTTTGCTCTTGCTGCGTTTCCTTCAGCCAATGGAGATGCTCGCTCACTAAGCGGCTGACCATTGTATTGGCGGAATGAATCGACAGCTCTTCTCTGTCTCTCATACTCGTATGTATTAATTCTTTCACTTCATCAAAATCGTTATATGGCAAATCTCGGTTTTTTAAGCTTGTAAAGAAAAAGCGTTCAGGATGAACATTCCATGAAGCAAATGAATCATAGACTGATTGCTGAAAATCTGTGAATGCCAGTTCTTCTTCACGATGCTTATCCACTTGGTTAATAATTAAGTACAGCTTGACTCCATGTGATAAAAGATCTTTCGTGTAAATGAAATTCAGCTCTGACTGTACATGGTTATAATCCATGACATACAAGACCATATCCGCTAAATGAAGAGCCGATTCAGTTGAAATGCGGTGGGCATCATCTGTAGAATCCACACCTGGTGTATCCATTACCGTTACTTCCGGCGGCAGGCTTGACTCGCTATGCCCAATTTCAATCGTTTCCACTTCTTCTCCGTTTTTACAGAACTCTTTTACTTTCTCAAAACGGTAAGGTGCGGTAAATAATAATGGTTCCTTATTTTTATAATAAACCTTTGCGAAATCTTCTTCGGCTTGATGGATCTTTACAAGATTAGCACTCGTCGGAATCGGGCTTGAAGGCAATAGTTTTTCACCCGTTAATTCGTTGATCATCGTAGACTTTCCGGCCGAGAAATGTCCGCAGAACGCAACGATAAACTCTTCTTCATGGAGCTTTCTTAAAAATAGCTTTGCTTTTTCAGCCCGTTCTTCATCTCCGTATTTCGAAAACAATTCATACAGGCTGACTGTTTTTGCGATGATTTGAGTCATTGGTTTTTGTGCAGCTGCAAGTACCATTCTGTCATATCCCCTTATTCAAAAAGTTAACATTTTGTGTCTTTTGTTAACATTTTGTGTCTTTTGTTATCATTCTATTGTATATGATTTCTACACACATTCCTATCATTAAAATGTTCATATTTTCAGATAACGCAGTGTAAGCTTGCGGTTTAACAGAACATGCTAACATTGATGTAAAAGATTGACACCGTCACCTGCGAGAGACAAAAAGACCCAATTCATCTGAATTGGGCCTTTAAATATTGTTCATTCATATGTAAATGTCTATTTTTTGTTTTAGTTATGGGGTGCTGATGGATTTGAAACATGATCCATAACGTATTTCATCAAGCCGCCATATCCCACTACCGTTGCTGCAACGAACATCCAAACCATTGATTGCACCATCCTTATGTTATTAATTGAGAATAACTATCATCTTCAATCAAATAATAACACGGCCGAGAATGATTTTCAATAGCAACTTGATTATTTCTGAAAAATCTGTTGATAATTTGTTCCCTGTTTCAACGCTTCTTCTTCTGAACGTTTGCGAATATAGAGAATGACTTGATTGAAAATAGAAAACAAAATAAGTGTGAAATAGGCTTGAAACAAGAGAGGGATGACGATAAATTCGAGTGTGACAACGAAGTAGTTAGGGTGTTTCAAGAAACGAAACGGTCCCTTTGACACGACGTTGCTGCCTTTTAACACAATGATCTTCGTGTTCCAGAAATACCCCATGGATAATATAATCCATACTCTCAGGGCTTGCAGCACTGCAAATAGCAGGAGTAAAACTGGCCACAAAGGTGACAGTTCTTTTCCCCACACCGTTACTTCCGCATAGAGAGAGACAAAGAACAATAGATGCATCATGACCATAAAAGGATAATGGCTTTGGCCAAATTCCTCCGCCCCTCTAGCTTTCATCCATCTTTCATTTCTGCGGGCGTAGAGAAGTTCACCTAATCTTTGACAGGCTAATATGATAAAGAACAGCTGAAACATTACTCCCACCTCATTAAGATCATTTCTGAACTGAAACCGGGTCCAAGTGCAAACAGAAGTCCCAAATCATTCGTTTGGATACCGTTTTCAAGATATTCTTTTAAAACGAATAGAACTGTCGCAGAAGACATATTTCCATATTGAGATAACACTTTTCTAGACAAAGCGATTTTCTCCGGCAAAAACCCTAGACTGTTTTCATAGGCTTGAAGCACTTTTTCTCCTCCTGGATGAGCGACGGCATGCTGAATATCTTCGATCGTCAGTCCTTCACTTTGCAAGAATTGCTCTATTTGCGGGTGAACCCACTCTTTTACTATCGTTGGAATATCTTTAGAAAAGATGACATACAGCCCTTCATCCCTCACATCCCAGCCCATAACATCTAATGAATCCTTCATTAAAACAGATTGAGTTTTAAGCATGGACGGCTTCAACCCAATTGACCGTTTAGACAATTCGCTCTCTTCTCCTGAAACAAGCACACACGCCACTCCATCCGAAAATAAGGAAGTGCCAATCATATTGCTTTTTGATAAGTCCTGGGGCTGAAATGTCAGGCTGCACAGTTCGGCTGCAATCACTAATACATTAGAAGAAGGATACGCTTTGCAATAATCATGTGCTCTTGAAAGCCCTGCTGCTCCGCCAGCACACCCAAGCCCCCAAATTGGCACGCGCCTGACTGTTGGCTGAAAAGGCAGCTGATTCATGATTCTTGCTTCTAAACTGGGAGTAGAAATCCCGGTTGTACTGATCATAAAGATGGCATCAATGTCTTGATAGGCCGCTTCTGCTGGCTTAAAACAATCGTTAATAGCCTTTATGCATAATTCAACAGCTGATTCAATAAACAGCTGATTCTTTTCACTGAAAGTATGCTGCTTACCGTACCATTCAATCGGCTTGGCCAAATGCCGCTTTTGGATTCCGCCATTTTTAAATACAGGCAGCAGCCTTTTGATATTAGGATACGACTTCTCAAATAGTTGAAGGACAAACTTCTCCACGTCTTCTTGCTTTACTTGATAATCAGGACAAGCTGTGCCGACTGATAAGATTTTAGACATAGACACCTCTCCGATCCACCCGAAACATCATCCGCTGTTCCGGACATAAATTTTTCATAAAAAATCCAGTAAACCCCTTCATTTAATACTTTATACCTGTGAAATTTATGCTATTATATAGTTATTCACCAGATGGAGGAAAATTATGAGCACAAATGCAACGATTACTAGCACTTTAAATTCTGTGATTGAAGTTATCAAAAGTGTCATTCCGGTTCCAGTAACGGTAGGAAGCCCCTCTTTAACTCAAGAACCTTTTCAACATGAATCTATTGGCGTATTCGTCGGCATTACTGGTGATTTGCCAGGCAGGCTGATGATTGAAGGATCGGCAGAAGGCTTTGGAAAGCTCGGCTCCGTTATGTTCGGTATGCCTATCGAAGGAGAAATGATCGAATCTTTTTCAGGCGAGCTCGGAAATATGGTGGCTGGGAACCTCGGCTCAAATCTTTTCCAAAAAGGAATAACCATTGATATTACCCCGCCTACAATTATTGTAGGGAATTCTAAATTATACGGATTTAAAAAAGCCATTCAGCTCCCAATCAAGTTTGAGAACGCTGGAGAATTTCTCATTGTCTTAAATATTGAAAATCAAGAATAACAAAAAAGCTTCGTTCAATGGCGAAGCTTTTTTCACCCCTATAAAAACAAGCGCCTGAATTAAATTCAGGCGCTTGTTCCGTTTAGGAAACTCTCTGTTCATTAAGCTTAATGACTCTTTTTTGTTTTTGTCCGATTTCATTAAATACAATATTTAAAACAATAGCTGTCATGCTTCCGGCAACTATTCCATTTCCCGTTAGAATTTGCAGGCTTTTTGGCAAGCTTGAAAATAAGTCTGGCACTACCGTTACCCCAAGTCCCATTCCAACTGCACAAGCAATAATTAATAAATTCTCCTGAGAAGTCAGATCAACTTGACTGAGCATTTTGATTCCTTGTGCCACAACCATGCCAAACATGGCTACCATGGCGCCTCCAAGGACAGCAGGCGGAATGATCGTCGTAAAAGCACCAATTTTAGGAACAAACCCTAAGATGATTAAGAATGCCGCTGTATAGTAGATCACGTTTTTAGATTTCACACCTGACATTTGCATTAATCCGACGTTTTGAGAAAATGCGGTGTATGGAAATGCATTGAACAGGCCTCCAAATAGAATAGCTAAACCTTCTGAACGATACCCTTTTGCCAAATCTTTTTCCTTAATTTTTTCATTGCAAATATCAGCTACCGCAAAATATACGCCAGTTGATTCGACTAAACTGACCATCGCAACTAAGATCATCGTTAATATGGCTGTCCACTCAAACGTAGGGGTTCCAAAATAAAATGGCTGCGCCATATGAAACCAAGACGCATCTTTTACTGGTGTAAAATCCACTTTCCCCATAAAGAAAGCCAAGACCGTTCCAGCCAATAAGCCGATTAAAACGGCAATGGAGCGAATAAACCCTTTAAAAAAACGATACAAGCCAATGATTAAAAATAATGTAGCGAACGCAAGACCAATATTAGGCAAAGAAGCAAAGTCAGGACTGCCCACTCCCCCCGCCATATTATTCATCGCGACAGGAATAAGCGTGATCCCAATAATCGTTACAACTGATCCCGTAACGACAGGAGGGAAGTACCGGACGAGCTTGCTGAAAAAAGAAGACACCAGCAAGACAAAAAGTCCTGATGATATTATGGCTCCATAAATGGCTGAAATGCCATAGGAACCACCAATTGCGATCATCGGGCCGACTGCTGTAAACGTACAGCCTAAAACGACCGGCAAGCCGATGCCAAATGCTTTGCCTTTGTACACCTGCAGAAATGTGGCAATTCCGCACATTAAGATATCAATTGAAACTAAATATGTAAGCTGCTCCGGGGTCAATCCTAGCGCACCGCCGACAATTAAAGGAACAATTACAGCTCCGGCATACATCGCTAGCACGTGCTGCAAACCCAGAGAGGCAGTTTTTATTCTTGATGTCTTCATACGGACACCTCCTCTTTAAAGACAACACGGCCATCTTCAAGTGATTGAATTCTCGCTAATGATTCCACTCTCACCCCTTGCTGCCGCAAATCGTTTCCTCCTGGCTGAAAAGCCTTTTCAATCACAATGCCAATTCCTGCGACTTCCGCTCCTGCTTGCCTGGAAATATCTAGCAGACCTAACGCTGCCTGTCCATTTGCCAAGAAGTCATCAATAATCAACACGCGGTCATTTCGATCAATAAATGGCATAGCCACAGCAATTTTACTAGTCACACCTTTAGTAAATGAATGGACATCGGCTGTATATAAATTTTCTGTTAATGTAAGTGATTGACGTTTTCTAGCGAAAATTAATGGAACATCCAGTTTTAATGCTGCCATTAAGCTTGGCGCAATTCCGCTCGATTCAATCGTTAGAATCTTAGTGATCTTCTCTTTCTCGAACCTGCGGGCAAATTCTTCTCCCATTTCCTTCATAAGAACCGGATCTATCTGGTGATTTAAAAAAGAATCCACTTTCAACACTTCGTTAGATAGAACCTTTCCCTCTGTCTGAATCATAGACTTTAAACTTTCCATTGTTATGCCCTCCTATACTGTAAGCGATCATTTGGGCACAAAAAAACCCAAAGATCATTCCACACTTCAAAAATTGAGTGAAGCAATGCCCTTTGGGTTGACGAAATAACAAAAAAGAGTACATTTCGTCCACTGCTCACTCATAGTCGGATCATTTACGGTAACCCGGTAGAAACTTGCAGGCCATATCCCTGCCTTTATATGAGCGAAAATTATTAATATAGTCATATTATAACAATATTAAATAGAAATTCAATATAAATACGAACATTTTTAAATTTATTTTTTAAAATATTCGTGATTTGTTTTTAGGTTCACTTTTTCTATTTAATTGAAGAATTTATCAAACTATTGAAATATTAAGATCTTCACACTTATTTCACAAAAATCTTTTGTATATGTGATATTTGTCACAGATACATTCCGTTTCTATCTTTAAGATAGGTTTAAAGATGTAACTAACAGGAAGGAGTGAGTTCCTTGGCAAACTTACAAACAAAAGAGTCCCAGGAAACAGAAATCAAAGTGAACCAGGAAGATCCGGAATCACTAAAAGGAACTTTGTATTCAGTTTTTGGATTAGGATTATTTCTTGTCATTACTTGGTTTGGTGTATTCGCTTTATTTTTAGGTCGTTTTTAATTGAAAGGAGTAATCATTCATGCACATTCATCGTTATGAAAAATGGTGGCTGACATTCGGTTTAGCCTCATTAATAATTTTCCTGGTGATCTTGGGCATCAGCGCCTTTCACCAAGGGCATCAGCCTCCGAGCGCGAAAGCCATTATTAATTATGAGCAAGTTGATCAAATTAAGCCATTTAATGAACCTGGCTTAAAGAAAGTAGAAGGAAAAGAGTGGGACTACGAATTGGTCGTTGTTGCTTCCGCCTTTTATTATGGCCCTGGGGAAGTTGAGATTCCTGAAGGAGCTAAAGTGAAAATTATTGCTACAACTAAAGACGTCGTTCATGGCTTTCAAGTAGCTGGAACAAATATCAACATGATGCTAGAGCCTGGTTACATCAGTGAATATGTCACGACATTTTCTAAACCTGGTGAATACTTGGTTATCTGTAATGAGTATTGCGGCACAGGGCATCACACAATGAAATCAATGTTTAAGGTGGTGGAAAAAGAATGAATACACCTATAGTGAAAGTAGATCGCCGCGATGGCCGACTGGCGATGGCCCATATGTATGTCGCTTTTGCCGCCCTTGCTCTTGGCGGGCTGGCGGGATTGCTTCAAGTATTTGTCCGTTCAGGACGGTTTGAATTACCAGCAAACATTGGTTACTATCAAGTATTAACTGTACATGGCGTTCTTCTTGGCCTTGTTTTAACTACATTCTTTATCCTCGGCTTCCAGCTGGCAGCGGTTAGCCGCACGTCCGGCACCCTTTCGAATGGTCAGCGCAAAGCTGCGTGGATCGGTTTTTGGGTGATGCTCATTGGAACAGCAATGGCTGCTGCAATGATTTTATTAAATGAAGCTACTGTCCTTTATACATTTTATGCACCATTGCAAGCACACTGGATTTTTTACCTTGGCTTAACATTCGTTGTTGTCGGCAGCTGGATTGTCGGCTTTGCACAAGTGGCAAAATATATGGAATGGCGCAAGCAAAACCCTGGTCAGCCGAGCCCGTTGATGACCTTTATGGCCGTGATCAATGTTGCGCTATGGTTTGTGGCGACTCTCGGAGTTGCAGCTGAAGTATTATTCCAGCTGCTGCCTTGGTCACTTGGTTTAGTGGAGCGTGTAGACGTATTAATCAGCCGTACATTGTTCTGGTACTTCGGGCATCCATTAGTTTATTTCTGGCTGCTGCCTGCTTATATGTGCTGGTATGTCGTTATTCCAAAAGTAGTTGGAGGAAAAATCTTCTCTGACTCTCTTGCTCGTTTATCATTCATTTTGTTCTTGCTATTCTCGATCCCTGTTGGCTTCCACCATCAGCTAGTCGAGCCGGGAATTGACGCGTTCTGGAAATTCCTTCAAGTTGTTTTAACATTTATGGTTGTCATCCCTTCACTAATGACAGCGTTCAGTCTTTTTGCAAGCTTTGAATTATACGGCCGTTCTAAAGGAGCTAAAAGCGTGTTCGGCTGGTTTAGAATGCTGCCTTGGGGCGATGCGCGCTTTGTTGTTCCATTCATTGGCATGGCCGCGTTCATCCCTGCCGGAGCTGGCGGTTTGATCAACGCTTCCAACCAGATGAACCAAGTCGTTCATAATACAATCTGGGTAACAGGACACTTCCATTTAACATTAGCTACATCTGTTGTTTTGACATTCTTCGGGATCGCTTACTGGCTTATCCCTCATTTAACAGGACGTGTATTAACTCCTGCGATGAACACATTAGCGATCGTTCAAGCGATGACTTGGACACTTGGTATGGCAATTATGTCAGGTGCCATGCACTGGGTAGGATTGCTTGGAGCTCCTAGACGCTCTTCCTTCTCGACTTATGGCGATGCACCGCAGGCAATGGAGTGGATTCCTTATCAAATCGCACAGGCGGTTGGAGGAACAATTCTTTTTGCAGGTATTATCTTAGTTTTAATCATCTTTGTTAACTTGGCATGGTTTGCTCCTAAAGGCGAAGAAGAATTCCCTATTGGAGAAGTAGAACCAAACGCTGAAAAAACACCAATGATTTTAGAAAACTGGAAAATTTGGCTGACAGTCACTGTAGCCTTAATCTTAGTCGCTTACACCATTCCATTCATGGATATGTTCCAGTCTGGACCGCTTGGTTCAAAAGGATATAAACTTTGGTAGAAGCTCAGTAAAAAGAAGCCTTCGTTGTTTGAAGGCTTCTTTTTGATTAATTACCTAATTGTTATTCAATTGATAGATATTGTTGTATTTCTCAGTTAAATAGTCAATTAAATATTGGGCCTTCAGCTCTTCACCCGTTGCATCACGAATGAGTTCTAGCGGTGTTTTCATTTTCCCAAATTGATGAATATGTTCTGTCAGCCACTGTTTAATAGGCGAATAATCGCCCTTTTCTACTAATAAGTCAAAATTAGGAAGTTCTTTCCTCATCGCTTGATGAAATTGCGCGGCGTACATATACCCAAATGCGTAAGATGGGAAATAACCAAAGTCTCCCCCCGCCCAATGAACGTCCTGCAGCACCCCATTTGTATAGGAGTCAGGAGTGATTCCGAGATACGATTCATATTTCTTATTCCAGAGTTCCGGTAAATCTTTTACTTCAATTTCTCCTTCAATTAATGATTTCTCTATTTCATATCGAATAATAATATGAAGACAATAAGTTAATTCATCTGCTTCGATTCGGATGAAAGAAGGTTTAGATTCATTAATGGCTTGATAGAATTGCTCTGGCAATATTCCATCGAATTGTCCACTGCTATAAGCTTGTAAACGTTCGTAATTATCTTTCCAAAAAGCGCGGCTTCTTGCAATTATATTTTCATAAAAGAGCGATTGGGATTCATGTATACCCATTGAAGCTCCTTGACATAAAGGAGTCCCTATTAATTCTTCCGCAATATTCTGCTCATAAATGGCGTGCCCGCATTCATGGATCGTGCCAAAGAGCGCCGTTCGGAAATCCATTTCATCGTATCTAGTCGTTATACGAACATCGCCAGGATTCAGCCCTATCGCAAAAGGATGCACGGTCTCATCGAGTCTCCCTGCTTCAAAATCATATTCCAATTTCCTTAAGAGCTCTACGCTTAATTCTCTTTGTTTTTCTTTAGGAAATGGTTTATGCAAAAAGCCCGTATCAAACGGCAACGATTTGTTCTTAATTTGGTCAACTAGCGGTAAGATGGCGTCTTTTAATTCTTCAAACACAGCATCTGCTACACTGACAGTCATTCCAGGCTCGTATATATCCAATAGCGTATTATATTTATGTTCGTTATAACCCCAATAACTAATAAACTTTCGCTTGAAATCCACAATTTTTTCTAAATAGGGTCTTAGAAGCTCAAAATCATCTTTTTCTCTCGCTTCTTCCCATATCAATTCAGATTGGGACTGGAGCATCGTATACTCCCGATATTCTCTTGCCGGGATTTTCTTGCTTCTCTCATATTCTTTTTTCGTTTCTTCGAGAAGCTTTTGAATAGGCGGGGCAAGCTGTTGATGTTTAGCAGACAGTGTGGCAATATAGGCGGCCATTTCCTCCGACACCGACATTTGAAACAGCTCTTCCGACAGCACACCGATCACTTCTAGCCGCTGCTGGCTCCCTTTTTTCGGTGCTCCTGTCCGTAAATCCCAAAATATTAAATGAAGCGCTTCCTTGTAGGCCTGCATTTTTTTAATGTACTCTAAAAAGTTCTTCTCCGTATCCTCTCTATTCTTCAATTATATTGCCCCCTTCTTAGAACGGATTCTTTATTATATTTTTTGAAAAAAAGAGACATTCCAACATAGGAGTGCCTCTCTAAACCATTATTTTTTTTCAGGGCGCGGTGGACGCTTGCCCCAGAATTGATAATAATCTGTCCGAATAAAACCGTTAAACAACTTTCTTTTTTTCGTTGCCTGCTTGCCGTAACAGTCTTCAAACTCTTCATGGGAGGTTAAAATATATATAGACCACGTCTCAAATGGCGCGAATGCTCTTCCCATTTCTTCATACATCGCTTCGACTTGTGGACGATCACCTAGACGTTCTCCATAAGGAGGGTTCGCCACAATGACTCCATATTCCTTCTTAGCCGTAAAATCCCTGACTTGCATTTGTTTAAAGTCGATCAAATCGCCGAGCCCTGCTTCGAAGGCATTTTGGTTCGCAATATCAATCATTCGGTGATCAAGGTCTGAACCAGTAATATCTAGAACTTGATCATACTTAGCTAAATCTTCAGCCTCTAAACGTGCATCATCCCACACTTTTTTCGGCATCCATTCCCATTCTTCAGAGATAAACTCTCGATTAAAACCTGGAGCAATATTCTGGCCAATCAGTGCTGCTTCAATAGGAATCGTGCCCGAACCGCAAAACGGGTCGACAAACGGCCGGTCTGGATGCCAATTCGTCAGCTGGACAAGTGCTGCTGCTAGAGTTTCTTTTAAAGGTGCGCCCCCCTGTCCGACACGGTAGCCGCGCTTGTGCAGCCCGGCTCCGCTGGCGTCGATCGTGAGCGTTGCCTTGTCTTTTAAAAGCGCCACTTCAATTTTATAGAGCGGACCTGTTTCACTAAGCCACGTTTCAATTTTATATTGCTTTCTTAATCGCTCAACGATTGCCTTTTTTACAATCGCTTGACAGTCAGACACACTGAAAAGGGTGGATTTAACTGATTTTCCCTGTACAGGAAATTCAGCATTGGCAGACAAGTACTGTTCCCAAGGCAAAGATTTTGTTTTTTCAAATAATTCATCGAAGGTTTTCGCTTGAAATTCACCAACTACTATTTTTAGCCGATCAGCTGTTCTCAGCCATAAATTGCAGCGGGCAATAGCTGTTTCATCACCTTTGAAGATTACTTTTCCGTTTTCTGTGCGGCACTCATATCCGAGGGCTTTCACTTCGTTAGCTACAAGCGCTTCAAGACCCATCGCAGCCGTTGCGATCAATGTATAAGTTGACATAATTTCACCCTTAATTTCACCAGTTTTTGTTCATTATTTTATCCATTGTGTTTCCCAAATATATAACAAGTCAATCAATTCTTCTAATACGACAGGCTTTGAGAAATAATATCCTTGTACGATATCACACTTTTCCTTTTGTAAAAAAGTTAGCTGGCGTTCGGTTTCCACACCTTCTGCTATCACTTTTAAATGCAGGCGATGAGCCATCGTGATGATCGCTTCGACAATCGAACAATCTTCTTCAAATTTCTCAATTCTTTTAATAAAGCTCTGGTCTATTTTTAAATAATCCAGCGGAAAGCGGTTTAAATAACTAAGTGACGAGTAGCCTGTTCCAAAATCGTCGACCGAAATTTTGAACCCTTGATTTTTCAGTTCCACCAATCGCTGAGTCGATGTTTTGGCGTTAGGCATAATCGTGCTTTCCGTCAGCTCTAATTCGATTGAACGAGCAGGGACATTTTCCTTTTCAAGAATATGCATGATGTGATCAACGAATTCATCTTGCAAAAACTGAAGAGGAGAGATATTAATCGCAAATTTAAAATTAGAAAAGCCCATCATCTCTAATGTTTTTAAATCCTTGCAAACTTGCTCAATCACCCATTCGCCAATGGAAATAATCAAGCCTGTTTCTTCGGCAAGAGGAATAAAATCTGCCGGGGAAACCATTCCCAGCCCCTCGTTTTTCCAGCGTAAAAGGGCTTCTACCCCTTCAATATGATTATTCTTTAAATTAATTTGCGGCTGATAGACCACGAATAATTCATTGCGCTCAATGGCTTTCCGAAGCTCTACCTCCATCGAAAGTTTCTCAGACGCATTGTTCATCATTTCATCATGATACACAGCAAAGCGGTTACGGCCGTGGTTTTTCGCTTCATACATGGCTTTATCGGCATTCTTTAATAGCTGTTCCACTGTCATGCCATCTTCCGGGAAAAAGCTGATGCCGATACTTGAAGATACATATGTTTCATGGCCTTCGATCCAAACAGGCTTAGACAGTACATCAATGATTTTCTCCGCAAGAACAAATGCTTCTCTCGGGTGTTTAATGTTGGATAAAGTCATGACAAACTCATCTCCGCCGAGACGGGCGATCATATCTTTATTCTTTAAAAGCTCTTTAAGTCTGCCAGATACTTCAATTAGCAGCCTGTCCCCTGCCTCATGGCCAAAAGTATCATTTATTTGTTTAAAACGGTCTAAATCAATAAACAAGACAGCAAGCTGCTGATCATATTTCTTCGCTGTCTTTAAAAGTGTTTCCATTCGTTTAATGTACGAATACCGATTAGCCATGCCCGTTAACGAATCATTGTGAGCAAGCTTTTTTAATTCTTTTTCAGCTAATTTTTGATCCGTTATATCTGTAAATACAGCGACATGATTAATGACTTTGCCTTTATCATTTTTGACACAGCTGATGGTCAGCCACTCCGGGAATACTTCGCCATTTTTTCGCTTATTCCAAATTTCTCCGCGCCAGTATCCTTTATTATTTAAAGAAGTCCACAGTTTATTATAAAACTCCTTATTATGAATACCTGATTGCAGGATATTCGGCGTCTTGCCAAGAACTTCCTCTTCTGTATAACCAGTTACTACTTGAAAAGCGGGGTTCACCGACAGAATTTTCCCCTGCATATCGGTAACCATGACCCCTTCATTAATATTATCAAAGACCTTAGCTGCCAATACTAATTCCTTTTGTGCTTTTTTCTGCTTTGTCATATCACGGAACACAATGACATAACGGCACGCTTTTTCAAGATGCTCTACTTTTCTAATATGCAGCCAAGCCGTATAAACTTCCCCATTAGGTCTTCTTTTAGCTACTTCGCCTTCCCAAAACTCATCCCCATTTTCGAGAAGCGTGCAAATGTCATCCAAATCAGAGGGCTGATAGAAAGTTTCATCATAAGACAGCCCCCAAATATCAGCAGATCCATAGCCTAGAATGATTTCTGCTTTTGGGTTTGCACTGATAATTTTTTTTGAAGCATTGAGTACAATAATGCCTTCCTGCATATATTTATATACAATTTCCGCCACTTCAAGCGATGTAAGCATTTGATTTTCCAAAAGGGATCTCCCCCTCTCCGCCCCATTATTCTTCAATCTATATTTGTCACTTTATGTATGATTTAGTATATAAAAGATGATATAAGAATAAAAGCTCCCCTGAAATAGGAGAGCATGGTTTAATTATTTCCCTTAATAATGTTCTGTAAGCCATGTTTTGTTCCTTCGTACTGCAATCGATTTGGGAAAATCTTGTACTCCGGCGGTAATCATCTGTCTCCGGATGTTAAACATCCGTCCTTCTTATTGTTCATTTCCTCTAAGAAGGTGCCCCTACCTAAATTTGGGTTTCTCACTCGTGGGGTTTACCTCGTTCCACCTTTATAATTTCTTATAAAGCTCCGTCACTGTGGCACTTTCAAGGTAGTCATGCCATATCCTAAGACTTAGGCATTTTCCCTGCCGTCAATCCAGCTAAAAGCCGAACTGCCCTAGCTTATTTTTTCGCTAGGCACGATCACTACGGGCATCTCAGCGCCGTGCGAGCATGGACTTTCCTCTACAGCAAAAGCTGCAGCAATTACCCGAACATTATTAATAACACTTAGCTATTATAGTTGAACCAAGCATTTTATGCAAGTACTCTGAGCATAAATATCCGCCTACTCGTTATACAATTTATCTCCAAATACATGGCGCTCCAGATTTGATAAGCGTTTTAAAATATCAAAATTGGTGGATCCAACCGCCTGTTGCGGGGCGGATGCCGGCTGTACCCGGCTGCTAGACGTTTCACTCAATTTTTTTAGTCGGAGGTTTTCCTGCTGAAGTTCTTCAATTGCTTGATGAAAGGCTTCATAATCTTTAATGATCACGTCAAGAAATTGATCGACTTCATCCGGATTATAACCCCTCATAGATGTTTTAAACTCTTTTTCCAAAATGTCTTTATCTGTAAGCTTCACTTTTTTCGATAACATTCCCGTCATCACCTCTATATAGTCCAATACAAATCCTATAATCATTTTTTCAAAAATATGCTCATTTGTCAATCATTACACGGCCTAGTGCCACTCGTCTTTATTCCTTTGCTCTTCTTCTATGAGAATCTTCATATCGTCAAAAGTAATCTGCCTGATTTCATAAGGATGTTTTTCTTGATAGCTTTTAGCAAGCTTCAAAAAAAATCCCGAAGAGCCTTCTTTTTCTTCATCATAAAACAACAGCAAACCTTCTGTTTTCTGCAATAAAAACTGATCACTGTTTCTGAATTGCCACGGGCCTTGATACGGTTCTTTCGATACAGATTCTACAAAATCCGCTCGAGCCAGTATTCTGTGATAATACTCCTTCGTTTCATCTTTCCACTTTTCCTCCTGATGAAGAAAAGGCGTGATCACCGCAAGCTTTAGATCTGGAAACTCTTTTTTAAGATCGAGGGTCACTTCTGCTGCCCAGCACTCGACCCCAAGTTTCCCATTAATTATTACCCATTCGAGTCCCGCATCCAGCAACTGCCTTAATTCGCCTTCTAATGCTTTCTTTATGTATAAAACACCAGGGTCGTTCGGTTTAAATATTCCTAATTCAAACGGTTTATAGCCTGTAACAGTCCAAACTGACATTCCTTTCTCTCCTTTCATTCCACAGAACCTCTGAGACCGTTAGTAAAAAAGTGAAGTCTTCTTGACTGCATGGCTACCTTATCAATAAAAAATTGAAAAAAGCAAGGGATGCGTCCCTTGCTTAAATGATTAGCGCATCCCAAATGGCGGACGGCCGCCGCAGAATAGCTGCTGGCTTTGTACTTGCTGAACATTTGATTGTGTTTGAGGAAAATAATGCTGATGCTGAAACATTTTAGTATTAACATTAGTTGTATGTGTTGGGTGTATATGCGGCACGATAAATTTTTCATATGAGTGAGTCTGGCAGCATTTTGTCGGATGAACGACTGCTGGTAATACTCGTGGTGGCCTGCATGGGTACATGCTGTTTCCTCCTTCCATATTTGCTATCCACATTCATAGTGTATGGCCGGAAGGGGGAACATGTACTAATCCAAATACCTATTTTACATGAAGCTATAGAAGCTGTCTTTTAAATTAGTCATGACAAAAGCAGTTAAGCAAACGAATACAAAAAATAAAACAAATAAAGCACGATACAAACTAATCCACCCCGTTATTATTATTATTCTCTGTTAATTCTGCACAATTCAACATTTTACAGCCTTTTGAACTGATTAACAATAAAAAAATGACATTTTTTTTAATAAGTTGCATCATTTGTCACCTGTTTTTTAAGGGGCAAGTTTCCTGATTATTTGTCTATTTTTTGTTTAATTAATTTTGACTTCAATCGACGGATCCGCTTTTCTGCATCGACTGCAAATTTATTGTTCGGTTGATTTGTCTTTACAAAAGCTTCAAGTTCTGAAGACAAGGCCTCTTCTGCATACGTTAAGGCCTCGGAATAATCTTTCAGATGATGTTCGTAATATTTACTCAGTTCGATCTTCGCCTCTTTTTGGCATTGCAAAGAGCCGTTTTCAGCAACTTCTTGCCAAAGACCCAGCGCTTCTTCCCATTTTTTGTTTCGTTTATAGTGATAAGAGAGGGCTAGTTTCGCTTCCATTGCTGCTTGTTGATCTGCTCCATCACTTTCAGCAATTTTTTCAAAAGCTTTTACAGCAGATTCATCTTCTCCTATATATTTAAACCATTTGGCAATCTCGATTTGCTCTCTGCTTGTTTGGGTCACATCTTTTTGCATAATATGCAAACTAATATGTGTATAGAGAGTAATTAAACTAAGGATATCTATTTCATTGTGTTTTAACACCTTTAGAATGGCTTCTGGATCTTTTCTTTCCACATAGTCAAAGTAGATCATCGGCGCTAAGTAGCCTGGGACATCTTCTACTCTGTTAATATGCAAAATATTTTTTTCGACATTGGCAAGTTTCACTGATTCCATGGTATGTTTCCACAGTCTCCTTGATGCATGAAACAAATCAAAATGTCCAAAGGCCGGCAGTTTAGGAACGTGATCCCGTACGAGTGTATGCCGTGTTTTCACTTGCGGCCAGTCAAAAGACTTTCCATTATATGTTACAAGCGTTGTGTAATCTACGTTTCTAAGGAAGCTATGGTAAAGGGCCGCCTCGTTCCCAGGCGAAGGAAGAAAATGCTGCCTGAGAATGACTCGGTCTTCCATTATACGGGCATATCCAAGCAGAAAAATGGTGTTGCCGACTCCGCCTCCAAGCCCGGTTGTTTCCGTATCAAAAAAGAACAGGTCACTTGCCTTCATTCCATCTGCTGACAAGGGATGTGTTCCTCCCCACTTCTCCCAATCACTTACGGCGGCTTTCGCTTGTTTAAACGAATAAAGTCCATGGATCGTATCTAACGGATATGTCACTTCCCGAATGAGGCAATATTGATCATCTAACTCATAGACCGCAGCTCCTGCCTCTTTCCAATCGTTCATGAACGGAATGTCTCTTTCATTTTTATCTTTCAAGTGAGGCTTTGTTTTCTTTTCAGCCGGCTCATCCCTCACAATATGTGTCTTCATTCTTTTCAGCTTGTTGGATAAGCTCATTCCATCGACTCCTTACACTAAAAACATTCGCAGGATCTTTAACGTATCTGTTTTGGCATGTTCACTTGAAGTATCGGTTCCAATACATGACGGGCAGCCTGATGTACACGGACATTGAGCAATCGACTCCTCCGCTTGCGTTAAAATATCTTCCATTTGTTTATATACTTGTTCACTCAGACCAATGCCGCCAGGGTAATGATCATAAATAAAGATGGTCGGCTGCTGGTTATGGCTTGCCTTTACTTGCGGAACCACGTGAATGTCCTTTGGATCACACATGACAAACAGCGGAATAATCCCTTTCAGACTGTATGCAGCTCCAATTAACCCATGCTCTAGCCGCTCTTCGGTTAATTCTTTCAATTCATCAGTTAATGAGACCCAGGCAGAGTTCGTGTGCAATTCCACTTCCGGCAAATGTATCGGACCCGATCCTATGTTTTCGTGTGTATCAAATTTGATCTTTTTGAAGATGGTTGCCATAGCGTGGACAGCAACGTCTCCATAGGAGGTGCTTACCTTTTCATTTTCCCGATGTTTATCTTCTTCAAGCACCTGAAGCTGAACCGCTAGATTCGCATCGGTGAAATAATCCACATCAACTTCTCGTACGTAAGCTTTCTTTTCTTCCCAATCAAGCTCTTCTACTTGAAATTGCACACCTTGGTGCAGATAAATCGCTTCGTCATGAAGAAGCGTCATCGCGCTGAAGCGGTCCATTTCCCCAATGACTGTATGGTTCGCCACATCAGATATATCAATAATAATCACATTTTCTTGTGAGGCAGAACGCAGGCTGATGTTATGAGCGGGGAACGAATCATTCATCCAAAACCATTGGTCATTATTTTGATGCAGAACCCGCTCTTCAGTTAAGAACTCTAGCACATCTTCTATGTCCGTCTGACCAAACTTGTCGCCTTGTTTAAATGGCAGCTCATAGGCCGCGCACTTAATGTGATCGACCAATATAACAAGGTTATCGGGATTAATGCGGGCAGTTTCTGGGTTTTTGTTAAAAAAATAGTCCGGATGTTCAATGATATATTGATCTAGCGGATCAGAACTCGCAACCATGATGACAAGCGACTCCCCATGACGGCGGCCCGCTCTGCCGGCTTGCTGCCACGCACTGGCAATTGTACCTGGATAGCCAGTCATCACACATGCCTGAAGCTGTCCGATATCCACTCCAAGTTCAAGAGCATTCGTGGAGACTACTCCATAAATATCGCCGCTCCTAAGTCCGCTTTCAATTTCTCGCCGCTGAGTAGGCAAATACCCGCCGCGATAGCCGCGAATCGATTTCGCCCCTAATTCATTTTTTACGAGTTCCTGCAGGTAAGTTAAAATAATTTCTACCCGGACTCGGCTTCTGGCAAAAATGATCGTCTGAATTTTACTTTTCAGCATGGCGCCAGCGAGCTTTCGAACTTCAAGTGTCGCACTGCGCCGGATATTTAAAGGCTTGTTCACAATTGGCGGGTTATAAAAGACAAAGTGCTTCTTCCCTTGCGGCGCCCCGTTATTATCGATTAATTCCACTTTCTTCTCAATCATCGCTTCTGCAAGCTCAAGCGGATTGGCGATAGTGGCAGATGTGCAAATAAAGACGGGATCACTGCCGTAATACCGGCAGATTCGCTGAAGCCGGCGAAGAACATTCGCGACATGACTGCCAAATACACCTCTATAAATATGAAGTTCGTCTAAAACGATATATTTCAAGTTCTCAAATAGCGAAACCCATTTCGTATGATGGGGCAAAATGGCCGAGTGCAGCATATCAGGATTCGTCATAATGACTTGACCTGATTTCCGGACTTTCTGCCTGATATTAGCCGGTGTATCTCCATCATACGTATAGCTGTTAATTGGGAGCCCCGCTTCTTGGATCAGCTCATTGATCTCGCTTTTTTGATCCTGTGCTAAAGCTTTCGTAGGGAACAGATACAATGCCCTTGCCTCTTTCTCTTCTAGCACAGATTGCAGTACAGGCAGGTTATAGCATAGTGTTTTCCCCGAAGCAGTTGGTGTAACTGCCACTAGACTCTTTCCGCTTCTTGCTGCTTCAAAAGCAGAAAGCTGATGGGTATATAATTGAGAGATTCCTCTATTGTTTAACGCTTCTTTAAGCAATGGATGCAGTTCAGCAGGCATTGGCAGCGTGACAGCCGCTCTCTCTTCGATCGTATGCCAGTGAACGATATTTTGTTGAATCGATTCTTCTTGATGAAGCCATTCAATGACTTGTTGAATCGTACGTTTATTTGAAAGCATCGCTGTTCACCTCTCGTCTATTCTACCGAACAAACGCTCCATATGAAAGACCGAAATAGATTGAATTTAGCCGTCTATTTGATACAGTCAATAGTTAATATTCAAATTTATCAAGCACCTGAGTCCCTTCAAACAGAGAAAATCAATGACTAAGTTTTACGCTCGTCCGGCAAAAATATCACAGCTGATTAAATCCACACAAAAAAACATAAGGCATCTACCCTATGCTTTAAAAAATCCTGTAATTCCTTTTAACATGCCCGAAAATTGATTGACAGTATTCACCATCATCCCAGCGGTATCGATGGCTTTACTAATATTAAACGAGCCATCGTCATTCTTGAATGACTGCATGACCATCGATGGTTTGTTCCCCATCACCTGCGTCGGATAAGGATAAGGGGCTTGTGGAGCAGCTGGATAATAGGAATAGAACGGCTCCTGTTTTACCGGCTCCATTTTGTAAAGCGGATGATCGTACATTCCGCTAGTATATGAAGGGTAATTCGGAATGGGCGGATAGCCGTTCATCGGCAGCGGCCCATAGTTTCTCGTACGGGGAAGGACCGGCTGCTGATAATAATAGAGGTCTGGTCTTCTGTATACATCCTCCCAATACTGCATCAACATTCCTCCTCGCTTATTGTCTCTTCATTTTATGAACGAGCAGGAGAATGTGTGCCTTTACTCTGTTTCTTTCGCCAATTGGTTTAAAACAAACAAAGTGGATTCTATATAGTTTTTAAAGCGGGTTAAGCTTGTTTGATAATAAAACGCTTGTACTGAAACTAATTCTAAATTTTCAACAGTTGCTTTTATTTGTGGCATATGCAAGTATTTCGGCTTTGCCTTGGCTTGCTTCAGCCAGTCCAAAGCCTCTGTTTCCCACTCTTTTGATAAGGCATGAACACGGTCAGCAAAGGGTTTGACTTCCGAATAAAAATCAGCGTTTTCTTTTTTCTCTCTTACTTGATAATATATTGAATTGGCTTCATGCACTAAAGCTAACAGTTCAAGAGTCAGTGTCTGCAATCTAGTCATATGTCAAGTCCTCTCGTTTTCAGTTCTGGATGCGGTTAGGTCTTCACATTCTATAAGGTTTCATCAAACACTTCAAGTAAAATTCATCAATCAGACAGGTTTGCAAGAGACTTTAAAAGATTGAACCATTTTATATGAAGACGAAGCGGCCAATAAAAATTCGGCTCCCTCCTCTAATAAATTAAGCCGGTTAATGACAGCTTCTTTCTTGCTCCATAAATTTGCATAGCGAGCTTCTTTGGTAGATTTTACTCTTCTTTTCAGCACATGCTCCATTTGTTCTACCTTCTCTTCAATGTCAGTTAATTCTTTTAATAATTCATCTCTTGTCATAGCCGCCGCCCCTTTATATAATTTATTGAAATTCACAGACATATTAAGCAGTCTTTTGCTATACATTTCTAGCGTTTTTTATGTTCTCCTTCCTGCCTGACAAAACTAGGTTTGATTCGTCAAAGATAGAACCAGACAGACAAAAATAAATCCTGATTCGACAATCGGCGCCTGATGGCTGATCTCTCCTATTATCAGACTGATAGAATCATATCCACCCTTCTGTAAGCATAGTTTCTTTAATGCAAGGAAATCAGTTATAGCTAATACAGTTGAAATTGCAGCGTTACATTGTTGAATCTTCCTATCACTCATCCCGATGATTGGCCGCATGCTGATGGAAAAAAGCGGAGAAGATTATGGAATGTTTTCTTACCCCATCGGCCATTTTTTCTGTTATGATATGTAGTATCTTGTGAGGTGGTTTTTATGGCAATAAGATATCCAAACGGAAAGAAATTCCTCCCTTCACCTGAAGCTGCTAGTAAAAAAACTCCCCCTAAATCCCATAGCTACAGCAACAGGGGCATGACGCTGGAGGAAGATTTAAATGCAACGAATGAGTTTTATTTAGACAGAGGGCTGGCCGTTATTCATAAGAAACCGACCCCGGTGCAGATCGTCCAAGTAGATTATCCTAAACGAAGCGCCGCTGTTATAAAGGAAGCATACTTCAAACAGGCGTCCACAACCGATTATAACGGGGTATATAAAGGAAGATATATTGATTTTGAAGCGAAAGAAACACGTAGCACGACAGCTTTCCCTTTAAAAAATTTTCATGAACACCAAATCCTTCATATGAAAGAAGTTGACCGGCAGCAAGGGATTGCGTTTGTCATCATCCGATTTTCCATGACTGAAGAAATGTACTATATGCCTGCTAGTCTCCTATTTACATATTGGGATCGAATGCAATCAGGAGGGCGGAAATCCATAACAAAACAAGAAATAGAAAAACACGCCTATCACATTCCCTTAGGTCTGCATCCAAGAATTCCTTATCTGTCCATCATTGATCACTACTTTCTTTAAGCCTTTATACATGGATAAGGATAAAAGACGGCACAACAGGAGAAAAATAGGTGAAAATAAACATTTATTTACGTTCATGCTAAGATTAGTATAGAGGAATAACAGCAAGAAGAATTATTCCCTTTGAAAGCGAGGAAATTAGACACATGTCTGATCAATACAATTCACGTACCGAAAGAAGAAAACAGCAAGCAAAGAAACCGGAAAGGAAACCAAAGGCAGCTAAGGGAGAAAAAAGAAACCGGTCCCTGGCAAAAAAAGTATTCCTTAGCCTGGTTTTACTCATGTTCTTGTCTGTTGCTGTCGGGGCTGGAGCCTTTGCCTATCTGGTAAAGGATGCTCCTAAATTAGATGAAGCAATGCTTAGAGATCCCATTTCATCTAAAATTTACGATAAAGATGGCGAGTTCTTAACTTCCATCGGCTCAGAAAAACGCGACTATGTAAAATATGAAGATATACCACAGCTGGTCAGAGACGCCATCATTGCAACAGAAGATTCCCGCTTCTTTGAGCACCATGGAGTGGATGTAATCCGTATCGGCGGAGCTGTCGTGAAAAACGTGACGGATGGTTTCGGTTCTCAAGGAGCCAGTACAATCACCCAGCAAGTAGTGAAGAACTCATTTTTAACCCATGATAAAACACTTACTAGAAAAGTCCAAGAAGTCTGGCTTGCTTATCAGCTTGATAAAAAGTACAGCAAAGAAGAAATTTTTGAGATGTATGTCAATAAAGTATATATGTCTGCACAAATTCACGGCATAAAAGAAGCTTCAAACTATTATTTTGACAAAGAATTGGAAGAATTGACTTTGCCGGAAGCAGCACTAATTGCAGGTATGCCGCAAAGCCCTAATAACTATAATCCATTAAATCATCCGGATCGAGCTGAAAAACGCCGAAACGTTGTCTTATCTTTAATGAACCAGCATAATAAGATATCCCAGTCTGAAATGGAGGAAGCTAAAAAAGTGCCTGTTACTGATGGCCTTGCCTCCAACCAGCCGCAGTCGGGTGACAATAAAAAGTTTAACTCATTTATCGATATGGTCGTTGAGGAAATCGAGGACATGGGTGAATACAATCCTTATTCCGATGGACTGAAGATCTATACAACACTTGACCGCAAAGCACAAACCTATATGGATAAACTGTTAAATTCCGATGAAATTATTAATTACCCTAGTGAAGAGTTTCAAGCTGGCATCGCCTTAACAGATACTAAGACTGGCGAAATCCGAGCCATAGGCGGCGGCCGCAACCAGGAAGTTGAGCGCGGATATAATTTTGCTGTTGATTTGAAACAGCGTCAGCCGGGTTCTACCATTAAACCATTAATTGATTATGGTCCTGCCATTGAGTACCTTAAATGGTCTACCTATCAACAATTGGATGACCGCCCTTACACTTACTCAAACGGAGCGCCGATCCGCAATGCCGGCGGCTCGTATATGGGTCCAATATCTATGAGAACAGCGCTTGTCTACTCGCGCAACATCCCTGCTTTACAGACCTTCCAAGAAGTTGGACACAGTAAGGCCAATGACTTTCTGTCAGGTCTTGGGATCAATATAGATAAAGCTGAATCCGAAAACGAATCAAACTCGATTGGCGGGATGAGAGGCATCTCCCCTCTTGATTTAGCTGGCGCATTTGCCGCATTCGGAAACGAAGGTGTATATAATAAGCCGCATACCGTGAAAAAGATCGTCTTGCGTGATGGCGAAACGGAAATAAAGAACCCAAATAAACCAAAAGCAGCCATGAGTGACTATACTGCGTATATGGTGACAGATATGCTAAAAGATGTGGTGAAAGAAGGTACAGGAACGAGAGCAAACATACCAGGCCTTCATGTAGCTGGTAAGACTGGTACAACCAACTACACGCAAAAAGAAAGAAACGATTATGGCATTCCGAAAAGCGGTGCTCCTGACTCTTGGTTTGTCGGATACACGACGAATTATACTGCGGCGATCTGGACGGGATATGCTGAACGAAAAAATTATTTATCCAAAGACAGTCAGCTGATCTCTAAGAAGCTGTTTAAAGAGTTAATGACAGAAGTATCATCAGATGTCGATACACCGAACTTTAAAAAGCCGAAAAGCGTAGTTGAGCTGCCAGTTAAAAAGGGATCGAATCCTGCGAAAATTGCTGGTAAAGGAACACCTTCTAGCGAAGTAGTCTATGAATTATTTGTTCGCGGAGAAGAACCAAAACAGGTGTTTGATGACTTTAAAGAAGAAGAGAAAGACGAAGAAGAACAAAAAGGGAAAATTGAAGGCTTGAGCGCTTCCTATGATGAAGCGTCACAAAGCATTTCCGTCTCCTGGTCTTATAAAGGAGAAGGTTCTCCAACGTTCACTGTAACAGGCGGAGGGCAATCGCAAACGATCAGCGGTTTTGCGACAGTCATTAATAATGTACAGCCTGGTCAATCGTATACGATTACCGTTGCTGCTACAGTAGACGGAGAGACGACGGATTCTGCTTCTACTACGGTCAATGTGCCTGGAGGAGAAACAGCGCCTCCTGAAGAAGAGGAAGAAGAGCCAGCGGAACCTGAAACCCCTGCACCTGACCGCGATCAAGAAGAAAATGGTCAAAAACCAGGAAACGGCAATGGGCAAAAGCCAGGGAATGGAAATGGCAATGATAATGGGAATGGTTCAACCCCTCCTGAGAACGGCGAAACTAAGCCGCCAGGAAATGAAAAACCTGCACCACAGCCGCCTCCTGCAGAGCAAGAACCAGCACCTGCGCCGGCTCCTGCACCTTCCCAAGATGGCGCAGCTAGACAAAACACTAATAAACCTAACCAAGACGCTCCTCAGCAAAATACTGAGTGAGCAGAATAAAAAGAGAAAGCCGGATGGGGTTAAATCCCATCCGGCTTTCTCTTTTTAACTATATTATATTTAGCCCATTGCTTCTTTTGTTCAGTCATTAATTCCCCTATTTGAACAAAAGCTTGATAAGAATAAGGACGCTGCATGATAAAGTCCAGCCGATCTGCGACATTCACAGGTTTAATGGAAAGTGTGAAAATCTTGCTTTTCCAATCATTCAGCTGAACAGGTTCACCATTTAACCAAAACAGGCTCATGAAAAATAAGGCAATCGCTGCTTTCATTTGATGTTTGGCTAAAGGATCCCTCGCTTGAAATTTCTCTTCCAGTTCAGGTTTGATTTTCTCCCACCATTTATCCAGTGCCTTCAGTCCTTCTTCTCTGTCATTCCATGGCTGCCCTTTAATGACTTGTAACTCATAAAGGAAATATGGTTCTTCCATGAGACTGCTATTAGCAGGAATCTTGGCTGTTTCCTGATTAAAAAATAAAGAATGCTGTAAACTTAAAGGAACAGGCACTTGTTTTTCCATTAAAGAACCTTCTTTTTCATTCGCTTTTTTCCTTCTCGGCACAGATCCAGGAGAGGACACTCGGCACATTTAGGAGACTGCGCCTTGCAGTGATAACGCCCAAAAAATATCAGCCTGTGATGAGTGATTGACCATTCTTCCTGTGGAATCTTCCTCATCAATGTCGCTTCCACTTCTGTGACGGAGTCTTTCCAGCGGCAGATCCCTAAACGTTTGCTTACTCTTTCCACGTGTGTGTCCACAGCGATCGCCGGCACATCAAACGCGACAGAGGCCACAACATTGGCTGTTTTCCTGCCGACGCCAGGCAGCTTGACTAATTCATCCTGTGTTCTTGGCACTTCCCCGCCCATTTCATCGACGAGCATCTGGCTAAGCTTTTGAATATTTTTGGCTTTATTGCGAAATAATCCGATCGAACGAATATCCTCTTGAAGTTCTTCAAGAGGAACAGAAAGATAATCTTCCGGTGTATGGTACTTATTAAATAAATCTTTCGTTACTTTGTTGACTAGCGCATCTGTACATTGCGCAGATAAGGCTACCGCAATCACTAAATCAAACGGATTGCGGTGGTTTAATTCACAATGCGCATCCGGAAACATTCGAGCGATCGTATCCAGGCAATAGCGTATTTGCGTTTTATTCAGCATGCATTCTCCCCCTTTTTATTGTTCAAGCCAATTATAAAAAGGCACAGCCTTTTTAGAACGCTGCACTTGCTCAGGAGAATTCTGATGCTTTCTAAAGCGCTGCCCGTACTCTCTCGCTTGTTCAAGCGTCTCAATGCCTTGTTTTTTCCATTCAAAAAGGATCCGGTCAATATAGCGAAAGTTCATTTTCCCTGAAATGACTGCTTCTCTCAAGGCTGCTTTAATAATCACTGGATCATGGTGATCTTGATCAATCCAGATCGCAAGCGTTTCGCATTCAAGGGGAGATAATGGTCGCCCAAATTCTTGTTCAAAGCAGCTGTAGAGGTCTTTTTCATCACTCATCGCTTGCTGTAAGCTTGATTGTCTCGACTGTTGAAGCATATAATATGACAGTTTCTTCCATAACGGCTTTAACGAATAACTTTCAAATCCAGGAGCTTGTCCCTGTTCAATATGAATGAATTGCTGCTGCATTAGTTTCTTTAGCATAACGGCACACTCACTTGCTGTTACCGTCATTTGAGAAGATAATTCATCAAATGTCGGGAAGTGCAGCCCTTTTTGTTTAAATGCATGTATTTGCATCAGGAGAACTAATTCTGCTTCTGTTAATTGCAAACTGCTGTAATGAGTAAGGAGAACTTGAGGAAAACTAACCAGTCCTTCGTCCATCCATTGTATAAATAAATCTTTGTGTTCCATCGTCTACACCTCACCTATAGTATATCATGGTGCATTGCAAAAAATGATGATTTGCAACGATAAAGTTTGCTGGGAAAACCTAGATTGCTAGATTCATTTTTTGACGAAGTAAAAATACCGCGGCTTTCGCGCGGTATCTTAACATTATGGATATAAGCGGTTTAATAAGCGCGGGAATGGAATCGATTCCCTTACATGTTCTACTCCGCTGATCCAGGCAACTGTCCGTTCTAATCCAAGACCGAATCCTGAATGAGGAACTGAGCCGTACTGGCGTAATTCAAGATACCATTTGTAGGCATCCAGATCTAGGTTATGCTCCTCTAGACGCTGTTTCAACAGTTCATAATCATGAATACGTTCAGAGCCGCCGATGATCTCCCCGTAGCCTTCTGGTGCGATTAAGTCTGCACATAGAACCACATCGCCGCGCTCTGGATCCGGCTGCATGTAGAATGGTTTTAAGCTAGTTGGATAATGGGTGATAAAGACAGGCTTCTGATAGCTCTCGGCAATAGCCGTTTCATGCGGAGCTCCGAAATCATCGCCCCACTGAATATCATCGAATCCTTTTTCATGCAAGAATTTCAACGCTTCATCATAGGTAATACGGGGAAACGGAGCTTGAATATGCTCAAGCTTTGATGTATCTCTACCGAGGCGCTCAAGTTCTAACTGACAATTTTTTAAGACAGACTGAACAACATGAGAAACGTATTGTTCTTGTACTTCTAAATTGTCCTCAAACTCATAAAAGGCCATTTCAGGCTCGATCATCCAGAATTCAATGAGATGTCGGCGTGTTTTCGATTTTTCCGCACGGAAAGTCGGGCCAAATGAGAATACTTTGCCAAGTGCCATCGCAGCTGCTTCCATATAGAGCTGTCCGCTTTGTGATAAATAGGCATCTTCATCAAAGTATTTCGTATGAAATAATTCTGATGTACCTTCTGGCGCACTGCCTGTCAGGATCGGAGGATCGACTTTGGAGAATCCTTTTTCATTAAAGAATTCATACGTCGCCCGGATAATTTCATTTCTGATTTTCATCACCGCATGTTGTTTGCGTGAGCGAAGCCATAAATGGCGATGATCCATTAAAAATTCCGTCCCATGTTCTTTCGGTGTAATCGGATAGTCAACCGCTTCTGCTATCACTTTCACACCAGTGACAGACAATTCATATCCAAATGGAGAACGGCTGTCTTCCTGTACAACACCTGTCACATATAATGATGATTCCTGTGTCAGTGATTTAGCTTGCTGAAAGATTTCTTCACCGACATCACTTTTCACTACTACACCTTGAATAAAGCCAGACCCATCTCTTAACTGCAAGAATGCGATTTTCCCGCTGGATCGTTTATTCGCAAGCCAAGCACCGATCGTTACTTCTTTGCCTGCATGGTTTCCCGCTTCTGCTATAGTAATTTTCATTATAGAATTCCCTCCAAAGTGTGGCACAAGTCTTTTATTATTCGTCTAATATTATACCTGTCTTTATTTTAAATGTACAAGGAATTGGGATTCCTGCTGGAGCAACAACCAAAAGCCTTTAAAACAGCAGCTGTTTTAAAGGCTTTCTTAGAAATGATTATTCGGCTGTTTTCATATTGGCTTTCACATATTCACTCATGCGCTCGACAGCTTTTTCTAATAATTCAAGTGACGTCGCATAAGATAGGCGAATGTTGTCCGGAGAGCCAAATCCGCTGCCAGGAATAACAGCTACCTTCGCTTCTTCAAGCAGAGCTTTGACAAATCCATCTACATCTTCAAATCCAGTCATTTTTGCTGCTTCTTTCACGTTAGGGAACAAATAGAACGCACCCTGAGGCTTCAAGCAAGAGAATCCAGGAATTGCATTTAATTTGCCGTGTATCACATTTAAACGCTCTTCAAATGCCTTTTTCATCTCTTCTACAGGCTCCTGTGTCCCTTCATAGGCTGCAATTGAACCATATTGAGAAGTCGCTGTCGGATTAGATGTAGAGTGGCTGGCAAGGTCCGTCATGGCCTTAATGACTTGCTCATTGCCGGCAGCATAGCCAATTCTCCAGCCAGTCATGGAATGAGACTTAGAGACGCCGTTAATGATAATTGTTTGCTCTTTTAATTCTGGAGAGAGTTCCGCAATGGATACATGCTTGTGATCTCCGTAAACTAGCTTTTCATAAATTTCATCAGAAATAATCCAAATATTTTTTTTGATCGCCACTTCACCAAGTGCTTGCAGCTCTTCTTTCGTATACAGCATACCTGTCGGGTTGCTTGGCGAGTTAATAATGACTGCTTTTGTTCGATCAGTGATCACTTCTTCGAGCTGCTCTGGCGTGATCTTGAATTGATTGTCTTCTTTTCCTTCCACATAAACTGGCTTTCCATCTGCCAGCTTGACTTGTTCCGGATAGCTTACCCAAAAGGGAGTAGGAATGATCACTTCATCCCCTTCGTCTAAGATGACTTGGAAAAGTGTATATAAAGCGTGCTTCGCGCCTACAGTTACAATGATTTCACTGCGTTTATATTCAATGCCCTGATCCTCTTTAAATTTATTGATCACCGCATCTTTTAACTCCACTAAACCGCCAGAAGGCGTATATTTCGTTTGGCCTTTTTGCATAGATTCATAAGCCGCTTGAATAATATGCTCTGGTGTATTAAAATCCGGTTCCCCTGCACCAAGGCCAATAACATCTATGCCTTGAGCTTTCATTTCTTTCGCTTTAGCCGTAATGGCTAAAGTAGTTGAAGGTGTTAGAGCTTTTACTCTTTCTGCTAATCGAATGTCCATGATGAATCCTCCACTCATTTAAATATTATCTATTTTTTTCAGCCATTTTCCACTGTCAAACAGCAGATAATAATAGCTTAATTGCTGCCTGCTGTTCACAAACGTAATTTCCCAAACCGGCTTATTTTTTTCCATGCCCAGCTTGATCGACAAAAGTTCTTCTGGTTTTTGTTCAGACATTAACTTTTTTAAAGCCTGTTCTTTTGTCACGCCTTCTTTGTACGTTCTTACCGTCTGTTTCTTTTTCTTATCTTTTGGAATCCAGACAACTTTTTCGACATTTTTCTCAGTTTGCCCTTTTAAGACATAGTAGGTCTCTTGGCCATGATATAAATAAAAATCAGTAACAGTGACAATGCCGGCATCGTTTCTAGCTGCCGCCGCTGCTTTTTCTTCCGCTTTTACATATGGCTTTTGCGCACTGTTATACAAAGTAAGGGCGGCAATAAAAAAGATGAATATGGGGATGAAAATAATAAAAATAAACTTTTTCATGTTCACCTCTTTTTATGTACGGTAAATCGTAAATACAGCTTTGTCTTGGGATTCAGGATCCAAAGCTAATCCAAACATTAAGTTTTCTCTCTTCAGCGTCCGATTCAGCGCATCAACAATCTTATACAAATCTGCTTGGTAATCAATTTTAACTGTTGATAGCACTTCAATTTTGCTCTCCATGTAAATGCCTCCTGTGTTTGCCCTTCAAATGTGTATCCTACATGTTGACCTTATTTATTATAGCAGGATTTGAAATGTTCGTAACTGATATTTATTGAAAAATGCAAAATCATGTTATTTATCCGAAGGAATGGTAATAACCTCATACCCTAGCTTGTGAAATTTAATGGCGATGATGCCATGCTGCCCTGAATAATAGCTGTCGATCCACATGCGGTGCAGCATTTCCATAAATTTTTTGTCAGGCACTTTTTGCTCATGCTGAAAAATAATTGCTGTTTGCGGATCAATATGGGTCAGCAAATTATAGGAAACGCTATTTTTCTGACCATAATCAGGTATTTTAATGATATTAATATTTCTCAAAGGCTGCTTCAACAATTTAATCTCAGCTTTAAAAGAGTTTGATGTCATCCAAAAGAACCGATTATTAAAATGCTGAATGGAAAAGTCCATTCCTTCATTCTTGCCTGTTCCATTTGTAAGCACACTTAACTCTATAAATGGATTGAGTGAGATTGTTGTACCAGCTCTCCATTCATCCTCTTCTTTGCCACCAATGCTTTTGCCGAAAACTTTTTTTACCTCATAACGATTCTGAAGTATTTGGGTCAGCTTCTCCGGCATCTCACTTCGGTCCGTTTTAATAAACCCGTCTAAGGTGTCCACTTGAAAGTAGTTGAGATAATAAACGATTTCATCAGCAGATCCCGCTTCTCCGGAATTAATTAAATAATTCAGCCCATCTGCGGTTTGCAGCAAGGCTGCTTCTCCGCTGGTTAAAGGAAAAAAGGCTAAAGCAAATTCACCTTCATCTAAATTCAAGTCAATACTTTCAGCCTGAACAGGTGTATTCATGCTAAATATGATAAAAAATAATGCGAATAACATCCTCATAACGAATCACCATCCTACTTTCGTTAGAGTATGTTATTCGCTAAAAATTAATCGCTCATTCCAAAAATCTTCACAGCCACTCCTGAATAAATGCGACCGTTTCATCAAGTGGTGTTTCCTGTACATCTATTCCCGGTATGGACTGGATAAATGCCCGGCCATAGCTTGTAGTTTGAATTCGTCTGTCGAACACCAATATCACACCCCGGTCACGGCTGCTTCTAATTAGACGGCCGAACCCTTGTTTAAATCGTAAAATGGCTTGAGGAAGTGCATAGACTGAAAATGGATTTTTTCCTTCTTTGATCAGCTTTTCGCTTTTCGCCTGCACAAATGGATCATCCGGCGGTGAAAACGGCAGCCTGACAATCACAAGGCAGGACAAGTCCTCGCCCGGAATGTCAATCCCTTCCCAAAAGCTGTTCGTGCCAAACAAAATGGCTTTATCAAATATTTGGAAATTTCTTGTTAAACGGGCTTGGCTTCCGCTGGTGATTCCCTGCGCCATTAAGATATAGTCATCAAGCAATCCGCTGTCTTTCATTAAATCATGCGTTTTCTTCAGCATATCATAGGCGGTAAACAGAACCAGCATTCTTCCTTTCGTTGCTTCCGCTACAGCAATCAGCTGATTAGCGACTGATTCGATATACTCGTCGGCTTTTACTTTTTTGATTTCCGGCAGGTCAGACGGAATCACCATTCGGCAATTATTCTTAAAATCGAATGGAGATGCGAGAAGCAGCTCTTTATACTTCATGGAGCCAAGTCCGATTTGCTCTGTAAAGAATGCAAAAGATCGATTAACTGTCAGAGTCGCGGATGTGAAAATAACGGTTTTATGCATCAATAAGTTTTCTTTAATTAATTCAGCGGGTTCAATTGGCTGTGCTTTTAATGTAAATGTATTGGCAAAGGAACGGATATCCGCTTCAAGCCATACGACTGAATCCTCTTCAGGGCGGAATACAGTCAATTCCAATCCATCACGCCAGCCTTCCAGCTCTTGTACTGAATGCACCAGTTCATCCATTTTCATTTGCTCTTTAGCCGCCATCTGCTCTCTGTAAGGCACAAGATTCTGAACCCTGGTCTTTAGTCCCTTTATCACTTCTGTAAGTCTCATATACACCCGTTCGGCTCCATATTCGACTTCATTCCAGTACTTCATTTCTCTTTGGTCTTGTCCTATGCGCAATTCTCTCCTGTGCCAGTTGCCCGCTTTTCTTTTTGTATGAAATTCAAAGAATGTCTGCATCACTTGAAACCACTCATCGGCTTCAACTAACAGCTCGTTGATCATCCTGTCAGTGATCGTGTGCTTTCCGCTTTCCTGCTCATCGTATTTTTTTAGAAGCTGTTCTGAATGATAAAACAGCTGTTCTTGAGTAAATGTTCCGATTCTCCCAAGAAGAAACTTAAAGCTTAACTGATCAATTTCCTGTCCGAGACGATTCCTGGCAGCCGTTTCAAAATGATGGGCTTCATCAATGATGACATGCGTATAATCAGGTAAAATCGAAGAGGAAGACGTTAATCCAGCTACTAGAAGTGAGTGATTAGTAATCACGATATCCGCTTCTTTCGCCTGTTTCTTGGCATGCAAATAAAAATCCTTATCGATCCACGCTTTTCTGCCTTTGTTTAAGTAATCGCCATCCTGTTTGACATGATTCCAAAACAGCCATCCTCCTGATGAGAGGTTGATTTCATCTACATCTCCTGTTTCTGTTTCCAAAAGCCAAATCAAGATTTGCATTTTAGCTAATACAAAATCATAATTATCATCTGTTTCCATTAGCGATTGCATAAACTTAAACAAATCGAGGTAGTGGTTACGGCCTTTCAACATAACGGCTGATACCGAAAAAGGAACCATTTTCTTAAGCTGGCCTATTTCTTTTTGCAATAGCTGCTGCTGAAGAACAATGGTATAAGTGCTTACGATCACCGGCTTTTGCTGTTTCTTAGCGTAAAAAACAGCTGGCAGTAAATAGCCAAGCGACTTGCCTGTACCTGTTCCTGCTTCAATGACAAAATGTTCATTATCTTCTAATGACCGATTCACTTCATCCATCATTTGAAATTGGCTTTCCCGGTAGTCAAATGATGGCAGTCCCGAGATCAAAGCCTGCTTATCTAGTGCGCTGACTGGATACTCTGGAACTCCTTTTTCAATGACTCGTTTCACGGCCTGTTTTTTTCTAAGGCCTATCCCTCTATAAATTTCAATATGCTCAGGGAGCTCTTCGATATTATGTTTTTTTTCTGAGATCACCGATTCGATTAAGTAAAGAATATCACTCTTTAAATGCCTTGATAATTCTTCAAGTTTTTCCAGTGTCGCCATCGGCAGTTCTGACATTTTATCCATTAAGTAAATCAGCAGTTCCGCCGTCACATAGGCATCACTATCCGCTTGATGGGGCCGATCATGAGCAAACCCAAGCATTTGTGTCAGCTCGCCAAGTTTATAGCTGTCGGAGGTTGGCATTAATATTTTCGCTAATTCGACCGTATCTATTGTCGGTCCTCTAAAAGGCCGGTATCCCGCTTCTTCAAGTTCAGCCTGAAGAAATTTCAAATCAAACGATACGTTGTGAGCGACAAAAACCGCGCCGTCCAATAAAGGCAATATATTAGGAGCCACTTCGTGAAATAATGGTGCATCTCGAACCATGTCTTCACTTATTCCTGTCAGCTCTTCAATAAACACAGGGATGGACCGTTCAGGGTTTAAAAAAGTCGTATATTGATTAACAATTTTTTTGTTTTCTATTACAACGAACGAAGCTTGTATCATACGGTCGCCCTTTTTGGCCGCATGCCCGGTCGTCTCAAGATCTGTAACGACAAATCGCGGATAAGTCATAGGTCTAACACACCTTTTTCAATAAAATCTTTTTAAGTGTACCATATGATGAAAAAAAACGCGGCATTTTAACTAACCCAGTGTTGGCCATAAAATAAAAAAGCTTAAAGTCTTTTTCTGAATCAGAAAGACTTTAAGCTCTTCGCTATTTACATAATAGTAGCGGCCGGCTCTTGATGAATCAGCTCTTTTATCACATTGTTTTCACCCATAATCGCCACTTTCGGCTGATGGCTGTGTACTTTCTCATCCGCGACCATGACATAGGAGATAATAATAACTGTATCCCCAGGCTGGACAAGTCTCGCCGCTGCCCCGTTTAAACAAACGACACCGCTGCCTCGCTCTCCAGGTATAATGTATGTCTCAAGCCGCGCGCCATTATTGTTATTGACAATTTGCACTTTTTCATTTGGCAGCATACCGACCGCATCAAGCAAGTTTTCATCAATGGTAATGCTCCCCACATAGTTGAGGTTCGCTTCTGTCACCGTAGCCCGGTGGATTTTTCCGTTCATCATTGTACGAAACATGAGAGTCTCTCCTTAGTAAGAATATTGTTATGATTATAGAGTGAAAATAAGGTTATCGATCAGCCGGGCTTTCGAAAATTTAACAGCTGCGGCCAAGATGACTTGCCCTTTTGTTTCTTCAAGCGGCTTTAAGTCCGGATAGGAAAGCAGTTCTGCGTAATCCACCACAGCTCCTGTATGCTTCGACAAGTACTCAGAGACATACGCTGTAATTTGATCCGGCTGCATCTCGCCCTGCATAGCCATTTCTTTTCCCGCTTTCAGCGCTTGATAAATCGCTGGTGCCGCCTTGCGCTCTTGTTCGTCGAGATAGACATTGCGTGAACTTTTAGCCAATCCATCTTCTTCACGAACCGTGTCTACTCCGATTAACTCCACAGGAAAATTAAACGTTTTCACCAGTCCTTCTAGAACCGCCACTTGCTGAGCATCTTTCAAACCAAAATAAGCTTTATCTGCTTCTGATAAATGAAACAACTTCGTGACAACCGTGACGACACCGTCAAAATGCCCTTCCCGCTTTTGACCGCACAGCGCATCTGTCCTCTCTAACACCTTCATTGACACAACCGGCTGATCGGGGTACATGTCTTCTGTTGCCGGAGTAAATAAAATGTCTACCCCCGCTTGAAGAGCCAGCTCCTTGTCCCGTTCTAAATCGCGCGGATACAGATCAAAGTCTTCGTTCGGTCCAAATTGTAGGGGATTGACAAAAATAGTCATAACCACCACGTCATTTTCTTCCCGTGCTTTCTTAGCTAAAGTTAAATGGCCTTCGTGCAAAAAACCCATAGTAGGCACCAGTCCAATGGAACGTCCATCCGCTTTCTCCAATCGGATCTGATCCTTTAACTCGCTAATTGTTTCAATGACTCTCATGTACGCACGCCTCCGTACAGCATGTCTAGTTCTTCTTCCTTCATCGTAAATGAATGCTGTCTCTCAGGAAATTCCTGTGTTTTGACTTCTTTTACGTAAGAAGAAATTGCCGGCGCGATGATATGGTTTAAATCTTCATATGTTTTCACAAATTTCGCTACCCGGTCGACACCGTATTGCAGAATATCGTGATACACGAGCACTTGGCCGTCCGTTCCTTCTCCGGCACCTATTCCAATCACAGGAATTGTCAGCGCTTTCGAAACGGCTTCCGCTATTTGATAAGGGACACATTCAAGCACGAGCATAAATGCGCCACTCGCTTCTGCTTGAACCGCCTCTTCAAGTAAAGTCCTAGCGGCTTCCGCTGTTTTCCCTTGAACAGAATAACCGCCTAACACACCGACTGATTGCGGCGTTAAGCCTAAATGGGCAACGACCGGCACTCCTGCCTTAGTTAAAGCCTCGATGGATGAAAGAACCTCTCCCCCGCCTTCAAGCTTTACCGCATGAGCTCCTGCCTCTTGCATTAACTTTCTGGCTGTTTTCATCGTTTCTTCTTTATTTATGTGATAGCTCATATAAGGCATATCCGTGACAATAAATGTATCGGGGGCTCCTCGTTTAACAGCTTTCGTATGATGAATCATATCTTCGACCGTTACAGGAATGGTAGATTCATAACCTAACACCACCATACCTAACGAGTCTCCAACTAAAATGATGTCCGCTTGGCCTTGTTCCGAGAATTTCGCAGATGGATAATCATACGCAGTAATCATAGCAATCTTTTCCCCTGATGCTTTCATCTTTAAAAAGTCTTTTGTTTGCCTCATTTTCCGCTTCCTCCTTTTTATTGCAGAGGAGACGAAACAATTTCACATACAAAAAGGGTCCTTCAGACAGAAGGACCCCTAATTAGCAGTTGTTTCGACCCTCTGTCCCTGTCCGTTTGGATCAAGGCAGAACTAAATGATTTAATTAGTCACACTCATGTACCATTGCAGGTGCAGCTCCAAAGGATACTGCCCAGTTACATTATAACAACCAATCTATTTTTTGACTATTTAAAATTTCTAATCTGGCCGTTAATTGTTTACTTCAATATCCGCCGAATAAATATCGTGAATCGTGCCTTCTTTATCAAGAAGCTTTAATACTCCTTCTTCCGTAATACCCAGCGCTTTTCCTTCTATCGTCGCCTGAACGGTGCGGGCGGTGATCTGTTTGCCAATAGAAATGGCATAGGTTTCCCAGCGCTTTTTAATCTCAGAAAAGCCTTCTTCAATATATATATCATAATAGCGCTCAATATTTTTCAGCAGTTCCTGTATCAATCTCGCTCTTGAAACCTTGTTTCCTGTTTCAATAGCCAGTGATGTGGCAATATCCTTCAGTTCTTCCGGAAATTCGGGCTGATTCACATTCATGCCAATTCCAATAATAATAGAATGGATCTGATCCGCATCTGCCTGCAATTCAGTTAAGATGCCGGTAATTTTCTTCCCATTCATTAATATATCATTGGGCCACTTAATTTCTGGCGTCATGCCGGTAACTTCAATAATGGCTTCAACTATCGCGACAGCGGTAATCAGTGTAAACTGGGGAGCTTTATAAGGAGGGAGCTGCGGCTTTAAGATCACACTCATCCAAATACCCGTGTATTTCGGAGAATGCCAAGTTCTTGTCATGCGGCCTCTGCCGGCTGTCTGCTCTTCTGCGATGACCACGGTTCCCTCTTTAAAATCTTCCTGCGCTAAGCGATGAGCTTCCTTTTGAGTCGAATCTGTACTGTCTTTAAACACAATTCGTTTCCCAAGGCGCTCTGTATGAAGGCCGATCATAATTTCGTTTTCTGTCACTTTATCTGGCGCAGCAATAATTCTATAGCCTTTCTTTCTTACGGCTTCTAGTTCAAATCCTTCACTTCTTAGACTTTCAATATGTTTCCACACGGCCGTTCTAGAACAGCCCACGATTTCTGCGAGAGCCTGTCCAGATACGAATTCACCATCCGCTTCAGAAAACGCCTCCAGCAATTTATGCTTTACAGAAGATTGCATGATTTCAGCCACTCCTTTATTTTTTCTCGATCATTGTCCGATTCGCCGTTAATCACTGCTTGCTCTATTTTCTCTAAATAACCCTTAATCCAAGGTCCTCCCGGTGTGTCTTTCCACGCCTTCAGATCTTCTCCGCTTACCGCTAAAGCTTGGCGGTCATAAATAGGCAGTTTGTGATATTCTTCTTCAAGCCACGCTTTCTCCGACAATCGAGGATTCTCATGAAGAGCGGCGTGCACTTCCTCCACATCAACTGCCGTGGCTAGACCAGCCTGATACAACTTGTACCGCGTCCAGCTCTCCGACTGTCTTTCCCGCAATAGTTGTACGGCTCGTGATAACGACTTAACTTTCTTTGCAGGCATCCGCCATTCCTTCAAAAAGAGATCAGGTCTTTCAGGACTTGCAATCCATGTCAAAAGCAGCCACATTTGATCCGCTGTAAGAGAATCTATAGGAAGATCAAGTATTCGTTCAAGTATTTGTTTCTCTTCACCTATGCCCGGCAGAAAAGGATAGAGTCCGCCTTGCAATAACGTTCGCAGCCCTTTTTTCTTGCCGGGGCCGCCCAAGAGCTTTTCCATCTCATTTAACTTCCGTTCGACGGCTATATGCTTTAATAAATGCGACTGCTGTATAAGAGCATCTGCTGTTGCTTCATCTAGCTCGAAATTCAGCTGGCTGACAAACCGCGCTGCTCTCATCATTCGGAGCGCATCTTCAGTAAACCTTTCCCAAGCGGAGCCGACCGTTTGAATCCGCTTGTCCCTAAGATCCTTCTGCCCTTGAAATGGATCAACTAATGAAAGGCTGCGATCCATTGCCATCGCATTGATCGTAAAATCCCGTCTTTTCAAATCTTCCTGTAATGACCGGACGAATGCTACGGTTTCAGGGCGTCGAAAATCCTTATAATCAGATTCTGTTCGAAAGGTCGTCACTTCATACCCTTCTCCCCGGTAAATGATTAATACCGTGCCATGTTCAATGCCGACGTCCACCGTCTTTGGAAACAGTGCCTTTACTTCTTCAGGAAGTGCAGAAGTGGCTATATCTACATCCCCAATAGGACGGCCCAGTAAATAGTCCCTAACTGCCCCTCCTACGTAATAGGCATCGTATCCTGCTTCTTCAAGTTCTTTTAAAATCGGTGCCGCCTGAATAAACAACTCTTCATTTTTCATTTTTGTTTCACCTGTTCTTGAAGTAAAGACCAGTATAATTCTTCATATTGTTTCACAATCGTTTCAGAATGAAATTTGCTCTCAACCGTTTTAAGAGCAGCTTGACTGAACCGGTCATAGGTTTCCTTATCCGTCAGCAAATGGATCGCTTGCTCACTAATTCGATCAATGTCGCCTACCGGGCAAATATAACCGTTATATTGATCCTCAATGACTTCAGGGATTCCTCCTATATTGGTTCCAATGCACGGCACCCCGCAGCCCATTGATTCCAATGCCACTAATCCAAAGCTTTCTTTTTCAGATAAAAGCAGCGTTAAATCGCTGATGGAATAAAGCTCGTTTAAATTATCTTGTTTCCCTAAAAATAATACCTTGCTCTCGAGACCTAATTCTGTCACCAGTTTGCAAACGACCGACATTTCCGGTCCATCTCCCACTAACAGTAATTTTGCAGGCATTTTTTTAGAAATGCGGTCAAATACATGAACGACGTCCGGTACACGCTTGACTCCGCGGAAATTAGATACATGCATCACTACTTTTTCATGAGAAAGGATCCCAAGCTCATTTCTTAATGGCTCAATCGTCTCCGACTGCCGATAGACCCGCTCATCGATAAAGTTATAAATAGTATGTATGTCTTTCTTTGGCGCGATCACTTCTAATGTCTGCTTGGCCAGAGCGTCAGATACGGCCGTCACAGCATCTGACTTCTCGATGCCAAATCGAATCGCACCTGACAAAGATGCATCATAGCCAAGCACCGTAATATCTGTACCGTGAAGCGTGGTAACTATTTGGATATCAGAGTCAGCCATCTGTTTGCCGAGAATGGCACATACTGCATGCGGAATGGCATAATGCACATGCAAAATATCTAGTTTCTCTCTTTTAATCACCTCTGCCATTTTACTGGCTAGGGCAATATCATAGGGCGGGTATTGAAACACAGAATACTGGTTCACATCCACTTGATGAAAATAGATATTATGGTACATACGGTTCAAACGAAAGGGAATGCCTGAAGTGATGAAGTGGATCTCATGCCCTTTTTCCGCTAGTAATTTCCCCAGTTCTGTAGCAACGACACCAGAGCCTCCTACAGTAGGATAACAAGTAATGCCAATTTTTAATTTCACGTTAATCACCTATTAAATCTTCCTTTAGTAATAATGGTTTCGAAGCGAAAAAACCTTCTGCAAATTCCGTTCCGACTTCTTTGCCCATCAAACGCTCCCGAGCGATGACAGATTCAATATATCCGCTTGTCAATGGCGTATCCACCGTGCCCGCATCTTTGATAAATTGGCTTTGGTAAGATAGCAAGCTTTGTTTTTTCATTTCAATATATGAACTGATGTCTACACAAAAGTCTGGTGTATGAAACCCGTTAATCATATAAAAGTATAGCGCTCTGGCCTTATGCGCGACTGCTGACTCAGCCGTTTGATACTTTCTGATGCCTGCTGAAAAAAATGCCTCTTGAACAAGTTTGGAGCACTGTCCGTGGTCGGGATGGCGATCTATTTCATACGGAGCAAAAATGATGGAGGGGGAATATTGCCGAATGACCTCTGCGACCGATCGGATCGCTTCTTGTGTAATAAAAAGACCGCGATCAGGCAAACCAAGGTTCAGCCTTTCTTTGACACCGAGAATGTCAGCCGCTCGGTCCGCTTCTTTCTTGCGGCTTTCAACCGTTCCATTTGATGACAGTTCCGCTTCTGTCAATTCACAAATGACAACTGTTTTCCCTTCAGATGTTAGTTTAGCGATGGTGCCGCCCATCCCGATTTCTACATCATCGGAATGAGCACCAAACGCCAGCACGTCAATTGTTTTACTCATTTATGCTTCTCCTGCTTTCTCGCCTATTTCTTCTTCGTTCAAACTGTCCACTAATATACGAGCTGTACCAATATTCGTTGCGAGCGGAACCGTATATACATCGCAAAGGCGAACTAGAGCGGAAACGTCTGGTTCATGAGGCTGCACAGTTAATGGGTCACGAAAGAAAAAGACCAAATCTATTTCTTTTCTGGCAATTCCCGCTCCGATCTCCTGGTCGCCCCCGAGCGGTCCTGATTTAAAGCAATGAATCGGAAGACCAGTCTGCTCATGAACCCGCTTGCCTGTCGTACCTGTAGCGAACAGCGTATGCTTTGCAAATGCTTCCTTGTGTTCTTCTGCAAATGAAATTAATTCTGATTTCTTCTCATCGTGCGCAATTAATGCGATGTTCATAACTGCCTCCTTATTAACCGATAATATGCTCCATACCGTAAATAAGCGTATCTGTTTTCATCACAGTTTCTACACACATTTTAACCCCGGACATGAAAGATGCGCGGTTATAGGAATCATGACGGATCGTGAGTGTCTGGCCATCTTCTCCGAACAATACTTGCTGGTGAGCAATTAACCCTGGCAAGCGGACACTGTGAATACGCATGCCATCAAAATCGGCTCCTCTTGCTCCTTGGATCGTTTCTTTTTCATCCGGATGCCCTTGCGTCTTCGTTTCTCTCACTTCTGCCATCATTTGAGCCGTTTTCACAGCTGTGCCAGAAGGAGCATCAAGCTTCTTATCATGATGCAGTTCAATGATTTCAATGTCCTGAAAATATTTAGCGGCCATTTCGGAGAACTTCATCATGAGTACCGCACCAATAGCAAAGTTTGGCGCAATAATGCATCCTAACCCTTTTTCTTCTGCCAGCTGTTTAAGTTCTTCTAGCTGGGAGTCTGTAAATCCTGTTGTGCCGACCACTGGGCGAATATGATGTTCAAGCGCTGTCTTTGTATGTATGTACCCCGTTTCCGGTGTAGTTAAATCAATCAGTACGTCCGCTTCTATTTCAGTAAAGCATTTATTCATGTCGGTAAAAATTGGCACATCTGCCCCAGAGAACCCTTCAATCTCGCTTAACAATTTCCCCTCGTGTTTATGGTCAAGTACGGCAACCAGCTGAAAGCTCTCTGTCTCCTGAACCATCTTAACAGCTTCTGCACCCATTCTTCCGCGTGCTCCTGCAATAATAATTTTCACTGTTTCCATTGTTATTCCTCCTCTATTCTCGTCCATCGGTCTTTATCTCTCGTATTAAACTTATCCATTACTCGGTTATGAGCAGTTTCTAAATCAATATGTAATGAATTGGCGAAGCACGTAATGACAAACAGCAGATCACCAAGTTCCTCTTCTATCGCTTTTTCTTTCTCAGTCGACTTCTTTGGCTTCTCCCCATATACATGGTTCACTTCTCTTGCCAATTCGCCTACTTCTTCCGTTACCCGTGCAAGCATGGCTAATGGGCTGAAATATCCTTCTTTGAACTGGCTGATGTAGTCGTCTACTTCTTTTTGAATGTCTTGAATGGATTTGGCCATCCCAGATTTCACCACACTTTCGTTTCATACTATTTTCATGTTAGCTAATTCTTTAAATAATGACAATGAATTTATATTTTTAAGGATCATTGAAGTCGACTTCCTCCTCTCAATCAAGTGTTGTCGGAATCATTATTGTTCTATATAATGACTTCTATCGACAAACATCAATTCATCCTATGTTAAGGAGGCGGACGCTGCATGAAAATGAAAAATATCTTTTTTATTATTCTAGGATCTGCCATTTTCGGTTTTGGACTTGTTCATTTTAATATGCAAAATAATTTAGCCGAAGGCGGTTTTACTGGTATCACTTTGCTATTATACAGTTTATTTGGCATTGATCCTTCCTATTCAAACCTGATCTTAAATATACCGCTGTTCTTTATCGGATGGAAATTGCTTGGGAAAACCTCTTTTTATTACACCATTCTTGGTACTGTGAGCCTTTCCGTTTTCCTTTGGCTATTTCAGAGATACCAATTGGCCATCCCGCTTCATAATGATTTATTCTTAGCCGCTTTGTTTGCCGGGGTATTTATCGGCATTGGGCTAGGCATCACATTTAGGTATGGGGGCACTACTGGCGGAGTAGATATTATCGCCCGGCTCGTTCATAAGTATTGGCAGATCAGCATGGGAAAAACCATGTTTATCTTCGATGCCTGCGTCATTATTGCTTCTTTATTAACGTATATCGATTATCGTGAAGCAATGTACACACTGGTTGCTGTCTTTGTTGGCGCAAGAGTCATCGACTTTATGCAAGAAGGTGCCTATGCCGCTCGGGGTGCGATGATTATTTCTAACCACCATGATGAAATTGCTATGAAAATCAACCAGAAAATGGACAGAGGTGTGACTGTTTTAAAAGGGCATGGATCTTTCACAAAAGAGAATCGTGAAGTCCTCTACTGTGTGGTAGGAAAAAATGAAATTGTCCGCTTGAAAAATATCATCACATCCATCGATCCGCACGCTTTCGTTTCTGTGACAGTCGTTCACGATGTCCTTGGCGAAGGATTTACTTTAGACGAAAATAAACAGCCTATTGAAGTATAAAACATATGTCTTACACAAAAACAAAGCAGGCGAGCTCGCCTGCTTTGTTTTTTACTTATTAATCTTCACTTGTCATTCCTGTGTACATTAGCAATAAACGCGCAAGCTCTAGCACCGCTACCGCTGCTGCTGCTACGTATGTCATAGCTGCTGCATTTAATACTTTGCGGGCTTCACGCTCTTCATCATTGCGAATGATCCCAGATGAAACAATTTGATCCATTGCTCTTGATGAAGCATTGAACTCAACCGGCAGCGTAACAATTTGGAAAAGTACACCTGCTGCCATTAAAACAATACCAAGCAATAACATTTGTGAGATAGTCGAGAAAATACCGATCATAATAAAGATCCAAGATAGATTAGAACTAATATTAGCCACTGGTACTAGCGCATGACGGAATCGAAGGAATGCATAGCTTTCAGCATCTTGAATAGCATGGCCTACTTCATGTGCAGCAACTGCTGCTCCGGCGATCGAATGTCCGTGAAAATTATTGGAAGACAGGTGAACCGTTTTAGTTAGAGGATTGTAATGATCACTCAAAAATCCTCTTGTTTCAACGACCTTCACATTGTGCAATCCATTATCATCAAGAATTCGGCGAGCCGTTTCTGCACCATTCATCCCAGTCGATACCGGAACTTTGGAATATTTCTTATATGTGCTCTTTACCTTCATCTGCGCCCAAAGCGGAACGGCGATAAGAAGCAAAAAGTAAATTATAAACCCCATAGCTTTTTAAATACCCCCAAATTTTATTTGTTTTCTTGATTATAGTTTACCCTTTATATTATTTTCATGTCAATTCTTCTGCTTCTTTCGCACCTCTTCTTGTGCACCTTTGAATTTTCTCCAGCTGACATAAGATAATGTGGAAATAATAATGCCTCCTGTAATACTTATGACCCACACAAGTGATGGCTGAGCTGGTTCATCATGGGTCTGTTTAAATAACATTTGCAGTTCTTTCTCAAGCTGTTCCATTTCTTGTCCGGTACGACCATCCGCTGCCCATTTTTCCCGTAATTGATCAATGGAATGAATTTGGCTGTCTAATGAAGAGAAATCCTTGGAAGGCATATCCACTTTTAAACTCGGCTGGATCATATTATAAGTGGATAAGAACGTGTTTAATGCTTCGTTAAATGCCTGCGCATCCTGCTTTTTGGCGGTGGATTTAAGCGCAGCCCATGCGGACATAACAGGCTCTTCCATTTCAGTCCATAAAGGCTGCTGATTAGTTGCCACGGCATCTACCGCTAATCGAAACGAAGTTACAGCTTCCACACATTCCCTCTCTTTTCCCTCGGGGTTCTGTACGGCAAGAAGAGCTTGCTGATAGGAAGCATTGATTACCGCCCACTCACTGGTGGATAATAAAACTCCCTCCGTTTGAATCAGACTTACCTCATTATTAAAGTACAAGAGAAGATCCTCAGCTTGGCTGTATCGGCCAGCATTCGTAAATTCTAACGCCTGGTCCGCAATATTGTCTAATTTAAGAAGCGGAGAATCTAAACTTTCAGCCTGGCTAGTTATCGGGGTCATTAAGAAACAGCATATGACAAGTAAATATCCTAAAATTCTCATTGTTCTCCCTCCTATAACTCCTACTTTTAATGTATGAGCAAAAAAAGAGAGTAGAACAATAAGGAAAGTTACTTGTTCATCTGTATTCTTCTAAAACGTGAACAATTCTTTTCATCAGCAGGAAAAGTAAGCAAGGTTTGAATCATTCTAGTATTCAGGCATGGACCAAGTCATTCTTTTATCGCGGACTCCCACGTACCATCCGATAAAGATCGAACATACACTTAGCCAAAACGTAAAATAGCCGATCTCTTGTATGTATAAACTTAGTTGCGAATACACCGGATATTGCATAAACACGTAATCGATGATCTCATTGTGAAGTGTAATAACAGCAGCGAATACCAGATGCCACGTTTTGATTCGGTAAAATGGAGCATACAGCAACCCTTGAACAGCCATACCTAGGTGAGACGCCATCAGCATATATCCTTCCCATGGCAAAAATCCTGTGACTTTTAACGTCAGCAGATTCATCACCACTGCCCAAATTCCGTATTTAAATAAAGTGATGACAGCTAAAGCTTGAAAAAGACCCCACTGTTTCTTCAGCAGAAAGCCAAGCAGAACGAATACAAAAAATAAACTCGCCGTCGGACTATCCGGTACGAATAGCCAAAACTTAGGCTCCGTTCTTTCTAATTGTGAACCATACCAAATGTACCCGTAAACCGTGCCTACTACATTAATAATAAACAAGGCCCATAGAAAGGAACGGTTGGTTAATATCCAATAGATTTGCTTCAAAGAAATACGCCTCCCATAGAGCTGCTTTCTGTTTATTATACAAAAAGAAAAATGCCCCAAACAAGTTGGGGCATTCAATTTCTTATTTTGCTTCCAATGTAGAAATGAATTCCGCCAGTTTGTCCAGCTCTTCATCATTCCCTTTAAATTGGCCGGCAGGCATTGCGCCTTTACCGTTTTTAGCAATTTCTTTAATTTCATCAGGTTTTAATCCTGTGCCAACTAATGTTGGGCCAGCTGCTCCGCCTGCCAGGTTATCCCCGTGACAGTTGATACAGCCGTTTTCCTGATAGATTTTGAACCCATCAGAGTTTTCATCAATTTCTGCTTCTTCTGTGATCTTACCTTGTGCTTTTGCCGCTTCCCAGTCATGATAAGCAACAGATTCCCAAGTTAAAAATACAGTAGCAGCTAATGCAAGCATCATAAAGCCTGTCGCAAACGGACGTTTCATTGGGCGGCGTTCAGGTCCGCGGTCAATGAATGGAGCTAAAAGAAGTCCTCCGAATGCAAGTCCTGGAATAACAAACGCACCGATAACGTTATATGGTCCAGAAGCATACGTATATTTCAATAATTGATAAAGGAATAAGAAATACCAATCCGGCAATGGAATATATCCTGTATCTGTAGGATCCGCAACACGCTCAAGCGGCGACGGATGCGCGACTGTTAAACATAAATATCCGATAAGGAAAACAGCTCCTACCATCCACTCTTTTAACAAAAAGTTTGGCCAGAAGGCTTCTGTTTTACCAGGATACTCCGAATAATCTTTAGGAATATTCGGTTTGCGTTCAGCTGGCACACGTGAATCACCAACGAACTTCATCCCTTTTCCACGATGCATAGCGACCCCTCCTTTTTACAAAAAATGTCTACGATCAATAATCGTCAAAAAATTCTTACAATGGACCAGAAATACCTTGTTTACGGATCATCATAAAGTGAGCTCCCATTAATCCAAGCAATGCTGCAGGAAGGAAGAACACGTGAATCGCAAAGAAACGAGTCAGCGTTTGAGCTCCAACGATATCACTGTGGCCGGCAAGAAGAATTTTCACTTGCTCACCGATAAACGGTGTAGCAGCTGCGATCTCAATACCAACTTTTGTAGCGAATAACGCTTTCATATCCCAAGGCAATAAGTAGCCTGTAAAGCCTAAACCAAGCATAACGAAGAAGATTAATACTCCCACTACCCAGTTCAATTCACGAGGTTTCTTATATGCACCTTGGAAAAACACGCGTAAAGTATGTAAGAAAATCATTACGATTACTAAACTCGCACCCCAGTGATGCATACCACGGACAATAACACCAAATGCTACTTCATTTTGAAGATAGTAAACTGATTCCCAAGCGTTCTTAATATCAGGTACATAGTACATCGTTAAAAACATTCCGGAAAGAATTTGAATGACGGTAATAAAGAATGTCAATCCGCCAAAGCAATAAACAAATGCTGAGAAATGGTGAGCTGGGTTTACGTGCTCAGGCACTTCGTGATCAGCGATATCGCGCCACAAAGGCGTAATATCTAAACGCTCATCAACCCAATCATAAATCTTGTTAAGCATGTATTACGCCTCCTTTACACGATCTTTGATGGTTCTGGTTTACCAAGCTGCAGAAAACCGTCTTTAACTTTTGTTGGATAATAGTCAAGTGGTTTTGTCGGTGGTGTACCCGGAACATTTTTTCCGCTTTTTTCATACAAGCCGTTATGGCATGGACAGAAGAACTGGTTTTTGTGGTCTCCGCCTTCCCAGGCAACCGTACAGCCTAAATGTTTACATACAGGTGAAAGGGCTACAATCTCGCCTTTATCATCTTTGTAAACCCATGCTGTTTGAGTTACATCTGAAGTGTACCATGCATCTTTTTGTTCATAAGAGAAGTCCACACGTGTTGGTGTTTTAGTCAACTCATCAACTTTTTGTTTCGTCGCGTGGTATTCACCGGCACCAGCCGTAGCTAATACAGGATCCACTGCGAAACGGACCATCGGCATAAGCATGCCTGCTGCCATGAAACCGCCTACACCAGTAAGCGTGTAGTTAAGAAACTGACGTCTTGATACACGTTGTTTGCTCATTCTTTTCCCCCCTCTATCGTAAGCTGCGTCCGTCACGGACAGTATATAAGCGCACAAACATAAACTAGGACATAATTATGATAATCCAAAGTCGAAATCAGGTCAATACGGTAGTGCTTGAAAAAGCCGGAAACTATGTGACGATTTTCTGAATTATGACATATTCTCCTGCCATTTTTGAACGATGATATTGACAAATTGTTTCGCTTGATCTTCTATTAATGAGTACTTATAGGACTCTTCCATATGCTCGAGCGGAACGGAAGGAACCCAAATCAGAGAACCGTCGATTTGATTTTCTTCTGTTTTCCAATAGCTGTCGGAGGTTAATAGAAACGTATGTTTAAAACCTGCTTGTCCGATCTCCTTTAGCCACTGATTCAAGTTCGTGATCTTTTCATCTGCTGTTTGCTGCTCTAGATATGTAAATGGGGGAACGAGCAAAATTCTGCCTCTAAATTGTTTTTCAAGCAAGACCGTCAGCAATTGCAGAAATTCATACTGCGAAGCAGCACCTTTCATCCCTTCGTTAAAAGAAAGAGGCACAAGCGGCATAATGACCGTATCCACATATTCTTTTTGCTGCCGGAATAATTCCGTATCTTTACTATTCCAATTCATTGTATTTCACCCTTAATCATTTGATAGATTCATCATACCACCCGATTGTATGAATCTCCACCGAATACGGAAAAAACCTTTGCCTGTTAAGCAAAGGTTCAGTTAAGCTGCTTCAATTTTTGCGCCAGCGCCTCAAACGTTTGTTTATCTTGACGGTCGAGTGCTTCATCGATATTTTTTAAGAGCCGCTCTTTTTGAAATTGATAAATGCTTTCTTTCAAAAAGTTCTCGGCCAATTCTTTATCTTTTTCAGTGATTTTTAAATTCTTCGGCATAAATGGATTTTCTTCCAGTACAGCCGCATATTGATGGGAGACATTGGAACTGCGGAATTTCAGTTCAATGAAAATATCTTCGTCTTTATTCAGACGGATGTCATGAAAAGACTTTTCAGCATCGGTTGTCATAATATTCTCTTTAAAAAAACGAAATGGCGCACTTTCTACACAGTGGGTAGACATAACCATGCCGCGTGGGCAATACTGGGCATCATCGACAAAATGGACTTTCTCCATCAGCTGATCGTGACTCATTAAATAATTTAAAATCCATACTGATTCTCTTCTTTTTAATTGATAATGATTAAGAAACCAGCGAATAAAGTCTTTCTTCTCGTGAACAGATACAGGGGTTGCCATCGATATTTCCCTCCTCTGCAAAATTTAGTGAGGGGCTGTTACTCTTGAAGACGTTCAGATAAAAGAATCCATTCCTCATTGGTCGGATCTTCCGTCAGAAGCTTCGTAAAGATTTGCAGCGCCTCCTTGCGTTTTCCTTCTTCCAATAGAAAATACCCATATTCCTCTAAGAAGTCCCGGTTGTTATTAAAGAAATTATATGCTTCTCCATAAGCATTTAATGCCTGTGAATATTTCTCAAGCTGGCTGAGAGCTTTTGCTTCGTCCCAGAAAAACTGCGGATCTTCATCTCCCTCTCGTTTTAACATGCCGGAGATCTCCAATACATCTTCATACCGTTCTTGATGCAGCAGCAGTTTATTTAGAGTTAAACCAGCTTCCGAATATTCAGGGTCAAGTGCCAAAGCTTCACGGAAGAATGTCTCCGCTTCATCTTCACGCCCTAGCTTTAAGGAAAGCTTCCCGCCTATGAAATAAAGCTCTTTTTGAAACTCATCATGCTGAATGCCTTCTTTCACCGTATGAACGCCATGTTCCAATTCTTCTTCTATTTCATAGCACTTAGCTAAATATAGATAGATAGAGTGGTAATCAGGATCCAGAGCTTTTAATTCTACAAACTTCTCAATCGCTGTTTTGTAGTATCCTGCTTGATAAGCCGTAAAAGCATAACCGAAAAGGGTATTGATTTCCAGCTTGCTTTCAAGCGCCGATTCATAGTGAGCAAGGCTCTCTTCAAACGCTCCTCCTGCACTCAGTGCTTCTGCTACACGCTGGTGAACAGAAACCCCTGCCAAGTCCTCCACACCCTTCTCAAGAAGAATGCGATAAAAACGGACGGCTTCTAAAAATTTCCCTTGTTCTAAATACAGTTCTGCGAGCGCAAACTGTATCACTTGCTCGTCAGGAAGCAATTCTAGCGCTTTTTGGAGCTTTTGTTCACTCACTTCATACAAACCCTGCATTTGATATAGATCGGCCAAGAGCAACAATGAGCGAGGGTAAAATTCATCTTCTGCTTCCATTTGCTCGAGCTGAAGCAGTGCTTCTTCCTCTTTATCCATTTCCACTAGAACTTCAGCTAACAGCACCCGAAGTTCTCCTTCCTCTGGATAATCCTTTAATAGCCCTTCATACAGCTTCTGAGTTTCCTCTAAAAACCCTAAGTGGTATAACTCTTCTGCGAGTGCAAACTTTTCTTCATCCGTCGAGGATGATTGAACCTTTTTAAACAAATGTGAAGCTTGGCTGTAGTCTCCTTCTTCTAGACTCTTAAGCATTTGTTGTGGGTATGACATGGTATTCGAATCCTTTCTTTCAACACAGCCTTTAATAAATTTGTCCGGCCATCATTATTTCTGCTATAGCTATCATAAAGAAAGATGTGGCTGGCTTCAACTTTTTTGCAATTTCTTATTCGTTATTTATTTAATTCTCCGTAAAGAAGAGATTTCCTTCTTCATCAGAAAAAGGAGCCAATAAAATCAGCTCCTCTTCGTTTTATTCATATAATCGTTCTAGATCTTGGAAGAATTCCGGATAGGAAACCGCAATTGCTTCCGGGTTTTCAAGAATCACATCTCCGGATGAGACAAGTGACGCTACAGCCAGCATCATGCCGATTCGGTGATCTCCGTGAGAGGAAACAGAACCGCCAGAAAGCGGCGTTTTTCCGTGAATAATCATTCCGTCTGGAGTCGCCTCAATATTTGCCCCGAGCTTCTTCAATTCATTCACTACCGTATCTATTCGATTCGTTTCCTTGTGTTTTAACTCTTCCGCATCTTTAATAATTGTGGTTCCTTCTGCCTGAGTAGCAAGCAAAGCAATAATGGGGATTTCATCAATTAATCTCGGAATTAAATCTCCGCCAACTTCAGTGCCTGATAGATTGGACGTACGGATGGTCACCGTGCCTTTTTCCTCTCCGACTGCCTCTTCTTCCTCGATCACCATATTTGCTCCCATTTGCTTTAACACATCAAGAATTCCCGTTCTCGTCGGATTTAAGCCGGTATTCTTTAGCGTAATGGCACTATTCGGTGCAATCGCTCCTGCCACGAGAAAGAAAGCGGCTGAGGAGATATCTCCAGGCACGTACACATCTGTCCCTTTAAACACTTGATTGCCAGTTACGGTGATTTCATCCCCATTGCGGACAATGGTTCCGCCGAACTGTGCAATCATTTTTTCTGTATGGTCACGAGTTGGCTGCGGCTCAATAATGACCGTGTCTCCTTCTGCTTGCAATCCAGCGAAAATGATAGCTGATTTTACTTGCGCACTGGCTACCGGCAGCTCATAGCGCATAGCTGAAAGGTTCGTTCCTTGAATGGAGAGCGGTGTATATTTTCCATTTTCACGGCCCGCAATTCGAGCACCCATTTGAGAAAGCGGCACGACTACTCGGTCCATTGGACGCTTGGCGATTGATTCATCTCCAATTAACACGGAATGGAACGGACGGCCGGCTAAAATGCCAAGTAAAAGTCTTGTGGTCGTTCCGGAATTTCCGGCATCTAAAATGGCCACAGGCTCTTTTAAACCGTTCCACCCTTCCCCATGGACAATGATTTCCTCATCTGTTTCCTCGATCTTGACTCCAAGCTTTCTAAAGCAGGAAATAGTGCTTAAACAGTCTTCTCCTTTTAAAAAATGGCGAATCACTGTTTTGCCTTCTGCTAAAGCCCCGAACATGATCGATCGATGGGAAATCGATTTATCTCCTGGAACTTCGAGCGTTCCGTTAAGTGTTTTGTTTGAAAAGTTCAGTGTTGTTCGTCCCATATTCATCATCCCTCTTTATGCAAGAAAAAGGTCATAATTCGTATGCTTTTCTATGCAGATTTTTGCTCGTTTTCGATCTTTGTCACTTTGGAAACTGATTAACAGAACCCCATACACATCTTCTCGGGTTTCCATAATCCGTATGTTCGTAATGCTGATTCGCTCTTCTGCCAGGTATCCGGTAATTTCTGAGATCACGCCCGGATAATCAGGCACATCCACATATAATTCGTAGAATGAAGGGATCGCCCCTTTAGATTTAGCCGGCAGCTGGTCACGAAACACTTTCGCTTCATTAAAATAATGAAACAAGCCGGCATGACTTTCTTCTTTTAAAATATCTATCACATGCTGCATTTCCTTCTGCCAGCCTGTCAGCAAGTTTAAAAGCACTTCTTTGTTATGTAAAGAGATGTCTTTCCACATTTCAGGATTAGAGGAGGCAATTCTCGTAATATCTCTAAATCCGCCGGCAGCAAGTCTTGAAATTAACGAATTATTCTCATTAAAATGCTGCGCCTGATGGACAAGAGAGGCCGCAATAATGTGCGGAAAATGGCTGACGACCCCTGTCAGTTCATCATGGTCTTCAGCCGTCACCTCTATAATCTTAGCATTCGTCCCCTCAAGCCACTTCTTTAAAATCGCCAGCTGCTTTTCATCTGTATCCGGTTCTGGCGTCAGCAAATAAAAAGCATTTTCAAATAGATGCCCTTTAGCTGCTGTCACACCGCTTTTATGAGAACCGGCCATCGGGTGTCCCCCGATAAATGTTACACCTTGATCTTTAAAGATCCTCGCACATTCCATAATCCGCTTCTTCGTGCTGCCGGTGTCTGTAATGATGACCTGATCCTTCAACTCACAATCTGCAAGCATCTCAATCATTTCTTCTGTTTGCAGAACAGGAACAGCTAACACAATTAAATCCGCCTGTGCAGCTCCTTCTTGAAATGAACTTGCTTGCTTATCGATCACATTTAAGGCTTCCGCAAGCTTGGCTACCGAGTCTTGAATATCATAGCCGATAATTTTAGCCTGAGGGTGGGCTTTCTTGATGGAGATGGCTAAGGAACCGCCAATCAGTCCAAGTCCCGCAATAAAAACGTTTCCTCTCATATTCCAAACCACCTACTATTTAATTGCTTTTTCTGCTATGAAACTCTTCATCGCTTCAATGATTCCTTGATTCTCTTCAAATGAACCGACTGTTACACGGACTGATGTCGGAAAGCCCAGCGCTTTTCCGGAACGGATAATATATCCCTTCGCCATTAAATACTCAAATAACTGATCGCTGTCACATTGGAAATCAATTAATATGAAATTTCCTTCAGAAGGGTAGTAAGACAGGCTTTCCTGTTCACAGAATTCATAATACTGCTCTAACCCTTTTTGATTCTCCGCACGGCATGTATCCACGAATGCTTGATCAGACAAGGCGGCTGCCGCTGCTCCCTGCGCTAATGTATTGACGTTGAAAGGCTCTCGAACCGGTTCTAATAACCGGATAATTTCCTCTGAACCAAATCCATAGCCTACACGGAAGCTCGCGAGCCCATAAGCCTTAGAAAACGTCCGGGTCACTATGACGTTCGGGTATTCTTTAATAATTTCTAGCGCATTATAATAATCATCCGCGGTGACATATTCGTAATAAGCTTCATCAAGAACAACCAAAACGTCCTCTGGCATTTTATCCAAAAACGCTTTTAATTCCTGATCTTTAATATACACCCCTGTTGGATTGTTCGGGCTGCACAGCCAAACGACTGCCGTTTGACTGTCGACTGCTTCTGCCATGGCCTCTAGATCATGCGCGCCTTCAACAAGCGGGATTTCCCGAACTTCTGCACCTTCGACCACCGCGTTGTGACGGTACTGGGGAAAAGTAGGGGCAGCCATGACTGTATTTTTTCCATTTTCAAGCATAGCTCGAGAAATAATTTGGATAATTTCATCCGATCCGTTCCCGAAAATTAACTGGTTTTCTTTAACGTTCAGTGTCTCGCTGAGAGCGGTTCTAAGGACTGTTGTATAACCGTCTGGATAAATAGCATAAGAATCCGCAAAGCTTTGAATAAACTCTTTGACTCTATTTGAAGAACCGAAAGGATTTTCATTAGAGGCAAGCTTTACGATTTTCTCAAGGTTATACTTCTTTTTCACTTCTTCAATGGACCGTCCTGGCTGATAAGCTTTTAAATTAATGATTTGCTGTTTCCATTTCATATTGCTCACTCCCGCTCTCACTTTATCTAATTGTATAGGTCTAATTAATTTTGCTGTTTTTGTAAATCCGGACGAAGTGAAACCGCTTTGCCCTGATAGACATGCTGAATGTCCTTTTGAGGCACTTCCGTATTTACATGCATCATGATTCTCACACACTTCTCAAGGCTTCCGGGCACTGGGATCTCCTTCATGCATATCACCGGCACATACGACCAGCCTTCTATTTTTCTGATTGCTTTTGCCGGAAATGCCGCATCTAAGTCCTCTGTGACTGAAATAAAAATTGAGCAGACATCCTCTGCTTCTATTTTGTTTAGGCTGATCATTTCTTTTAGCAGCTGTTCAGCTGCATCAACAAGCATATCGTGATTATTTTCATCAACAGTAGCTGCTCCTCGTACTCCCCTGATCATACTTATTCCCCCTTTCGCATAAACCGATCGGCTTCTAACAGCTCTTCCTTCGTCATTTCACAAATCAGCGGTTCTCCAATGCGCTTTAACAGCACAAAACGAATACTCTGTCCAACCGTTTTTTTATCCCTTGCCATCAAGCTGTATAGCTCTTCAAACGGCAGGTCTTTGTTTAATTCCAGCGGATAGCCAAGCTGTTCGAGCCATTCCATAAATTTTTTTAAATCGAATGACAAGCCTTGTTTTTGCTGGCTGGCATAAATGGCGTACACCATTCCTGCTGCGACCGCCTCGCCATGCGTAACGTTTCCATAGCCAAGTCTTGCTTCAAGCGCGTGTCCGTATGTATGGCCAAAATTCAAAAATGCCCGAATACCTTGTTCTTTTTCGTCTTCGCCGACGATTTCCCCTTTAATTTCTATGCCTTTTTGCAGACAGTATTCTAAAAAGTCGGGTTCGATCGCTTCTAGGTCAGTAACCTTGCTCATCAGTTCCATCAGAAAGGATTCATCCGCTATTAACGCATGCTTAATGACTTCAGCAAAGCCAGACCGAATCTCCTTTTCAGGGAGCGTTTTTAAAAATCGAGTATCATAAATAACCGCTTCGGGCTGGTGGAAATGGCCAATCATGTTTTTGCCTAAACGATGATTGATCGCCACCTTCCCGCCAACTGCGCTGTCATGAGCTAAGATCGTTGTCGGCACCTGCACAAATGAAATGCCCCGCATATAGCTAGCAGCGACATACCCTGCTAAATCACCTGTCGCTCCTCCGCCTAATGCCACAATACATGAATGGCGGTCCAGCCCTTTTTCAAGGGCAAACGTCAAGCAATCTTCAAATACTTGAAAGGACTTTGCCTTTTCGCCTTGCGGAACGGTTAGCCATTCATACGGCAGATCTTTCGGCATATATGTAAGAACCGTTTCCCCATGCAGATTTGAAACATGTTCATCCGCAATGATCAAAAGCCTAGTTGTCTTTTTAAGCGCACCTGAAAAAAGTTCTTCCAGCTGTGCAAGAGCACCTTCCCCAACTACGACAGGGTAACTTTTATTGGCTGTTTCTACCAAGAGTTCACGCATCTTTTAAAACTCCTTAGCGTAGCGTTTATGTTCCTCAATGGAAGCAATGAATCCATCCATGCGGTCACTATAGAATTGTTCTGTTAATGATTTAGCCAATTCCCAAGCGACAACTGCTTCTGCAACGACTGCTGCAGCTGGCACAGCACAGCTGTCTGAACGCTCAATGCTCGCCGTAAATGGTTCTTTCGTGTCGATGTCCACACTTTCTAATGGTTTATATAGAGTAGGAATGGGTTTCATCACGCCGCGAACGACAATTGGCATGCCGGAAGTCATTCCGCCTTCAAATCCGCCTAAACGGTTCGTTTTGCGGTAATATCCCTTACCTTCTTCCCACGCAATTTCATCATGGACTTCGCTGCCGAATTTTTCAGCTGCTTCAAAACCGATGCCGAATTCGACTCCTTTAAATGCATTGATGCTGATGATTGCCGCCGCAATTTTTGCATCCAGCTTTTTGTCATAATGCACATAGCTGCCGACGCCGACAGGCATTCCTTCTGCGATGACTTCAACAATTCCTCCAATGGAATCACCGTTGGCTTTCGCATCATCAATGGCTTGCATCATTTGCGTTTCCGCTTCAGGATCCAAACAGCGGACCGGTGAATTTTCACTGGCTTCCTGAATTTCTTGTAAACTGTTCATAGCCGGAGCCTTAGCTTTCACTCCGCCAATCTCTATCACATGAGAAGCAATCTCCACACCGACAAGCTTTAACAGCTTCTTAGCTGCCGCACCTGCTGCTACACGCACTGTTGTTTCACGTGCTGAAGAACGTTCTAGCACGTTTCTCATATCACGATGTCCGTATTTAATGCCTCCGTTTAAGTCTGCATGACCCGGACGCGGACGGGTGATTTGGCGTTTGACTTCTTCTGCTTCATTATCATCGAGCGGCTCTGCTCCCATGATCTTGGTCCAGTGTTTCCAGTCATCATTTTCCACAACCAGCGTTACCGGAGAACCTAGCGTTTCCCCATGGCGAACGCCGCTTTTTATGTCTGCTGTATCCTTTTCGATTTGCATTCTGCGGCCGCGGCCATGTCCTTTTTGGCGGCGGCTTAATTCTCTGTTTATATCCTCCGCCACTAACGGCATCCCTGATGGAAGCCCCTCTATGATCGTGGTTAATTGTGGTCCATGTGACTCTCCTGCTGTTAAATATCTCATTTCACTTTCCCCCTTCAACTCGTTAAAGCGTGTATGTATTTTAACACTATAACATATTTTTTTATCCTTGCCACTTGTAGAAATACTATTTTGAGAATTTTAACATAACTGCCGCGTTATTTGTCATAATTTATTATATTTTTCAAAATAATATCACCATTCTCGGCAATTCTGCGCCGGGCAAGCTTTATTTCGTCTCCTGATCATGATATTCCTTGTAATCTCAGCATGTTTTCTTTAAAAAAACAAAAAAGCGACGCTGCAAGAAATCTTGCTTCATCGCTTGTTGCCTTTTAACGCTTTTGGTAAAAAAATGTATCTTCAGATTCGAATCCATATTGCTGAGGGTTAAATATTTGTTCGGTGCTACCCACAAATAGTACACCGCCCGGTCTTAATGCCGCATTAAATTTATGGTACAGTTTATCCTTTGCTTCTTCTGTAAAATAGATCATGACGTTCCGGCAGATGATTAAGTCATAATTGGATTCAAATGGGTCAGCTAATAAATTTTGCTGGCGAAAGCTGACTGTGCGTTTCACTTCATCTGCCACTTTATAGAACTGGCCTTCTTTTTTGAAGTATTTACTCTTTATCGCATCCGGCACTTCTGCTAATGAACGTTCAGCATAGACGCCGATCTTTGCTTTTTGGATGGCATTGGTGTCCAGGTCTGTTGCCGTAATCGAAATCTGTGAGAGCGGAAGGTGGTTTGACAGTACCATCGCAATCGTATAGGGTTCTTCTCCCGTCGAACAAGCCGCACTCCAAATTTTCAATTTCTTATTTGAGGAAAGCAATCTCGGAAATATTTTCTTCTCCAGCACTTCCCACCGACGAGCATTCCGATAAAATTCGGACACATTAATCGTCATGCGATCTAAAAACTCATTCAGCAGATCACTGTTGCGTTCCATCGCTGTAAAGAAGTCTTTAAAAGAACGATAATTTTTCTTTTGATATAAAGAGGTTAAACGCCGTTTCATTTGAGCTTCTTTATATAAGGCTAAATCAATTCCTGTTTTTCTCTTAATTGATTGAACAAACTCTTGGTAATCATCTATCATCTTTACCCTCTCCCCACTACAAGGCTTGTTCCCCATTGAAAGCCTGTAATCACTTGTCTCTATAATTCTCATTATAGCGAAATATTGATCATGTGGAAATTTTTTCTGAAATTGAGACAAAAAAATACGCTGTGCTACACACAGCGCATGTTCGATATTAGTAGATCCACTCGTTAACAGGTTTTTGGTAAGAAGTTAATTCTTCTTCTTTAAAGAAAATAGCGATTTCTCTTTCAGCACTTTCAGGAGAGTCAGAACCGTGGATGATGTTCTTTCCTACTGTAATGCCGAAGTCTCCGCGGATTGTTCCAGGAGCTGCATCTTTAGGGTTTGTCGCACCCATCATTTGACGAGCAGTAGCGATTACGTTTTCGCCTTCCCATACCATAGCAAATACCGGGCTAGAAGTAATGAAGTCTGTTAATTCGCCAAAGAAAGGACGCTCTTTATGTTCAGCGTAATGCTGTTCAGCTGTTTCTTGAGAAACATTCATTAATTTAGCTCCTACTAGTTGGAAGCCTTTCTTTTCAAAGCGGGCAACGATTTCGCCTACTAATCCTCTTTGTACACCATCAGGTTTAACCATTAAATATGTTTTTTCCATGTTTGTCACTCCTATTTTATGTATAGTAAAGTACAATCCCTCAGAATATTACCACTGATTCCTCTATTTGACAACGTTTTCACACAAAAAATTAGAATTTTCGTTTCCCGATATACTTAGCTATATCCCGCAGCGATTTTCTTGTCCGGTTATCAGGCAATTCTTCAAGTACGGCGAGCGCTCTGTTTAAATAACGCTGGCTTAAGGCATGAGACTGTTCAATCGCATCACTCTTCTTCAGCAAACTAATGATTTCCGCCATATCACCTTTAGAGGTATCTTCGTTGACACGGGTGATCTTCTCTTTTAATGCGGGATCTTTCATCGCGAATAAAACAGGCAAAGTAACATTCCCTTGCCATAAATCACTGCCTGCAGGCTTCCCCAGCTCCGCTTCTGTTGAAGTAAAATCAAGTATGTCGTCCGTAATTTGAAACGCCATTCCGACGTTGTAGCCAAATGTATAGAGTTTTCGGTGGATATCAGCAGGTACATTCGCAGATATCGCTCCAAGCTGGCAGCTTGCCGCAATTAAAAGAGCCGTTTTGCGTTTAATCCTCCGCAAATAGTCACGCAAATTTTGTTCATAGCGATACTTATCTTTAATTTGGACGATTTCACCGACGCATACTTCAACAATCGTATTAGCTAAGATCCGATGGGCTTCAATATTTGGGATATCTGTCATATACTCCAGCGAACGGGCAAAAATATAATCCCCTGTGTACATAGCCACCCGATTATCCCATTCCATCTTCACGGTCGGCTGTCCTCTTCTTAATTCCGCATTGTCAATCACATCATCGTGGACCAAAGAAGCCATATGGATTAATTCAAGGGCCACTGCTACATTCTTCACCCGTTCAATCTGATAATCGCCGAATTTTGCACCCAGCAAAACAAAAACCGGGCGGATTCGCTTTCCGCCCGCTTGAAGCAAGTGAAGAGATGCTTGTCTTAACGCAGGTGATTCAGAGGAGATCGCCTTCTCCATTTCTTTTTCAATTAAGTCGATATCCGTTTTTAGAAACGAATAAAGCATTTTTAATTTCATGTTTTTCACCCAGCTTATTTACTTTTGTTTATACCCAATGTGGGTGGCTGCTACACCGCCGGTATGTGCTTTATAGCTGACATTTACCATTCCGGCTTGTTCAAACATCCGGGCAAGTTCTTTCATTCCTGGGAAGTCACGTGCCGATTCTTGCAGCCAGGAATATTCTTGAAAACTTTTAGCAAACACCTTTCCAAAAGCAGGCATAATGAATCGGAAATAGAAAAAATAGAGCTGGCGAAAGCCGAGCATAGTAGGCTGCGAAGTTTCCAGACAAACCGCCATGCCTCCAGGTTTTAACACACGATTCATTTCTTTAAGCACATGGAGGTAATCCGGCACATTGCGCAGGCCAAACCCGATTGTGACATAATCAAATGTGTTGTCTTCAAAAGGAAGGCTCATGGCATCCCCATGAATCATCTCGACTTGAGGCAAGTTAGCTGCTTTTACTTTATCGATCCCGATTTGAAGCATATTTTTACTGAAGTCCAGCCCTTTCACCATGCCTTCTGTACCTGCGGCTTCAGCAAGAGCGATGGTCCAGTCCCCGGTGCCGCAGCACACGTCAAGTGCCGCTGCGCCTTTCTCCACGTTCATGCGCTTCATCGTATCCTGTCTCCAGCGCTTATGCTGCTGAAAACTAATGACAGAGTTCATTTTGTCATAGTTAGAGTATATTTTTTCAAAAACGTTATGCACTCTTTCCTCTTTCGATTGTTGCATTCGTTACCCTTCTTCCACGTATGTTTTATTTCCGAAAAATTCATTCGCAAGTATTTGCCGCAGCCTTGTCGTAATGAAAGACTGAGCAGCATCTTTATTTATCACAGCCTCGATTGAATGTTTCGCATGATCCGCATATTGATCACAAATACGCGCCAGCACTTGCATTTGTTCTTTTGACAGCTGGTTTTTCACCTTTGGAAACTGCAGTTTTTTCAATGCATTGAACAAAAGCGATGTTCCTCCAGACAAAAATTGCTGTTTCTCTTTCAGCAGCCTATTCACATATAAAACATTAGAAATTGCCGGGGATACATGCTGATAATCGAAGAAAGAATAAAATTTATTAATGATTTCCGTTTCTATCTTATAGACGCTCATCATCAGAGCCTCTATTGTCTGATGTTCCTGCTGATAAAGAGCGATCTTGTTTTCATTGATCCGTTTAACTGATTCAGCCAGCGAACGAATCATAGGAAGGTCATTTAATTCCGCAAGAATTTGATAATATAATCCGCTGAAGTAATCTCCTGCAAGCACAGTCAGCTGCTGTTTCTTTTCAATGTCACTTGAATAAACCGTTACTTTTTCATGGGTATCAAGGGCGATCTGAATTAACGTGGCAGTTGTTATATATTGCTTCGCTTTTGATTCTTTTAAATCACTAAGAGCAAAAGGAAGCATTAAAGAAATAAGCCGAAAATCCTCGATGACTGGATGTTCAATAAACCTCCTTAAATATGGATAGGAGAGTTTTTGCTGAATTTCTTCTTCGATCAATTCTTTTTGTTTTAGCCAATCATTCATTATCCATACCCCTTAATCCCTTTACTTTTGTACTAATTGAACTTATATGTAAAAATTTCTTCTTTTAATAAACGTTATAAAACAAGCAATATTATATCATACTTACTTCATAAATATGAACCGTTGGAAAGAAAACATCTTCTTTTTCAACAGTTTTGCCTTTTTAGGCAAGTAATAAACAAGCTGTTTTTATTATAAAAACAGCTTCGCTTTGCTTATTCAGGTTTTCCGCTAGTCATTTCGCCAAAGTTAGTGACAATCTTGGCCTGTCCTCTGACTTTAATGGCAGAGGTGTGATCCGTAAATTGAGCAATCATGACTTCGCCTTTATCAAGCTTTTCTGAATGGTGAAAACGGGTATCTGATCCTCTCGTTAAACCAATCACATTTACACCATCTTCAATGGCTTGGATCATGACAAAATCCGCTTGATTATTCTTCATCTTCCGCACCCCTTTAGCCCTTAATTAATGTCAGCAGTTCTGAACGCGCATGGACATCGTCCGCATACTTGCCGCGGGCAGCTGTTGTCACTGTTTTCGCGCCAGGTTTTTTCACGCCACGCATCGCCATACACATATGTTCAGCTTCCACCACGACCATGACTCCATGAGGATCAAGTGTGTCCATAATAGAATCCGCCACTTCTGCCGTAATTCTTTCCTGCAGCTGCGGGCGTCTTGCCACTGTTTCCACCGCACGGGCCAGTTTGCTTAATCCTGTTACTTTGCCGCCTTTAGGCAGATAGGCCACATGGGCATGTCCAAAAAATGGAACCAAGTGATGTTCACACATTGAATAAAAAGGAATGTCCTTGACTAACACAAGTTCCTCGTAATCCTCACCGAAAATGGTTTCGAAATATTCTTTTGGACTTTTATCCAGTCCTGAAAACGCTTCTTCATACATTCGCGCTACCCGTTTAGGTGTATCTTTTAGGCCTTCGCGCGTTGGATCCTCCCCAACTGCTTCTAAAATCATTCTTACCGCTTCTTCTATTTGAGCATGATTTACTTCTGGCATGTTCACAACCCTCTCTGCACTCTTAAAATGATATCTATACTATATACGTGAAACATCGATTATCTGTATTTCTTACGTAATTCCCGTTCCACAACCGCCATTAAAGACAGCAGGCATGCCTTTTTAGAATATAGGCTGCTAAGAAAGCCCCGCCTGAAAGATTGCCATTTAAAGCAGGTTAAATTAAATATTAGCATATGCAAGCGAACCCGGCAAAGGGAAGTATGCGGGTTCAGTGTTCGTCCATTCAAAAAGGGAGACTAATGAAAGTCTCCCCTGTAGCCGTTAGGCTATGTAATTATTTAACCGCATCTTTAAGCGCTTTACCTGGTTTGAAAGCAGGCACTTTGCTCGCTGCGATTTCGATCTCTTCCCCAGTTTGAGGATTGCGTCCTTTGCGTGCAGAACGTTCACGGACTTCGAAGTTACCGAAACCGATTAATTGGATTTTATCTCCGTTTGCCAATGATTTTTGGATGGCATCAAAAACGGCATCAACCGCTTTAGTTGCGTCCTTTTTAGAAAGTTCAGCCGTTTCTGCTACTTCATTAATTAAATCTGTTTTATTCATGCCATTCACCTCCTCCCAAAGGGGGTTTTAAACGAAAGTTTGTATGTGTTTCCTTTACTTCCATTACTGTACTAATTTTTCACTTTCTATACAGAAAAGTGAAGAAATGCTTTAGAACCAATGTTTTCTCATCAATTCTGTTAGTAGATTATCATATAAGAAATACCATATCAAGCAGAATCCCTTAAGAAATGCGATTCTTTGCTAAAATCAGCTAAAAAACTCGCTTAAAGAATTCTTTCACGCAAAGAAACTCTCTTTTTTCAAAGAGAGTTAAAGGGTCATTGTATTATAGGATGATGGCAATAAGCCCTCCAGAACCTTCATTAATAATTCGTTCTAACGTTTCTTTTAATTTATACCTTGCATTCTCAGGCATTAATGCAAGCTTTCCTTGAATGCCTTCCCGGACAATCGAACTTAAATTGCGGCCAAAGATATCGGAGTTCCAGATCGACAGCGGATCGTCTTCGAAATCTTGCATTAAGTAGCGGACCAGCTCTTCGCTTTGCTTTTCCGTTCCGATAATAGGCGCAAATTCTGATTCAACATCCACTTTAATCATATGAATAGATGGAGCAACTGCTTTTAGCCGAACACCGAAACGAGCACCTTGGCGAATGATCTCCGGTTCATCCAGACTCATATCTGCTAAGGACGGAGCAGCAACACCATAGCCGGTTTGTTTCACCATTTTCAGCGCATCTGCGACTTGATCATACTCGGCTTTCGCAATAGCAAACTCCTGCATTAGTTCAAGGAGATGTTCTTTCCCTCGGATTGTGACTCCGACGACTTCTTTTAACACTTGATCATATAAAGCATCTGGCGCAAATAAGTCAATTTCAGCAATTCCCTGACCCATATCCATGCCAGCCAGTCCGGCGTTTTCAATGTAGTCATATTCATTAAACAATTGAATCACTTGATCGACATCACGCAATCGTTTAATGTCATGCACCGTTTCTTTGATCGCTTCTTGATAGTTTTCTCTAAGCCAGTGGTTTTCTTTTAATACCATAACCCACCCTGGCAAGTTAACATTCACTTCATGAACCGGGAATTCAAATAATGCTTCTCTTAATACATTCAGCACATCTGTTTCTCTCATGCTTTCAACAGACATTGCCAATACCGGAATATCATACTTTTCAATCAGACTGTCCCGCAGCGCTTCCGTTTCTGGATGATGAGGTCTCGCTGAGTTAACAATCATAATAAATGGTTTTCCGACTTCTTTTAATTCCTCAACAATTCTTTCTTCCGCTTCGATATAGTTCTCTCTAGAGATCTCTCCGACTGTACCGTCAGTCGTTACGACCACGCCAATCGTGGAGTGCTCTTGAATCACCTTTCTCGTACCTATTTCAGCCGCTTCGTGGAAAGGAATCGGCTCTTCAAACCAAGGAGTATTGATCATTCTAGGACCGTTTTCATCTTCATAGCCTTTCGCTCCCGGAATGACATAACCTACACAGTCAACTAGGCGAATATTTACTGCAAGCCCTTCATCAACATCGATGGAGATGGCTTGATTCGGTACAAACTTAGGCTCCGTCGTCATAATCGTTTTCCCTGCAGCGCTTTGAGGGAGTTCATCATGTGCTCTGGCTCTTTCTGATTCATTCTCAATATTAGGAAGCACCAACAGCTCCATAAATTTCTTAATAAAAGTGGATTTACCGGTTCTGACGGCTCCGACCACTCCGAGGTAAATGTCTCCCCCTGTTCGTTCTGCTATATCTTTAAAAATATCTGATTTTTCCAATTTATTCCCTCCCAACATAATTCCTTGCCTGATTCTGACATCCACCTTGTTCATACATTAAATTGTATGATGTTGTCCCTCTTTTATATGACTGAAACTTTTATTTACTTTTGATCCATGCTGTTCGTTTTACTAAATTCCTGCGTTGAAATAGCTTCAGATGAATAAAAAATGGACATATCAAATGAATTTTACAGCCAGAAGCAACAAAGCTTCCCCCCATACAAAAAAAGAGCCAGACTCTTCTATTCAAATATAGTATCAACGATTCTCGAATATACTATATTTCTGCAAATAGAAGAGCCGGCCCTTTGGACAAGCTTCAAACGATGAATTATGGTGTCATAAATACAGGTTCGTTCTGATCATCTACCGTGTAAGGCAAAGAATAGGCAGGAACGAACGGAGAATCCTCTACTAATAAAGAGCGAATATCTTGTCCTTCTTTCGGTTTACTTTCGGCCTTTTGAAGAGCCGCATACAAGTCACTGCTGTAATCAACGTATACATTGCCGTCTCCGGAAATGACTAAAGGCAAGTTATGATTTGTATAAGGACTTACGACATAAGGTTCATCTTTATAGCCTAATTCTTCATACTTCAATGTGTATACATTGGGTGCAATATCTTCTTTAAATGGCGGATAGCCTTTCTGAGCTTGGAGACGGATCTTCAGTTCCCGTATCTGTTCAGCCATCCTTAAATCGAACAATTTAACTTTTGGTTCGGTTTCCGCATCTATGATCACATATTGAAAGATTCCGCCCATTTCAAAAGAATTTCCCGGCGGCTCCGCCATAAATTGAGGAGCTAATTTCTTAAAATCAATCGGATATTTTTCATAAATCGGCGGATTTCCTTCTTTTGTTTTAATCGGAAGCAGCCCGTCATTTTGTTCTTTATATTGCTCTACCGCTGATTGAACAGCCTGAAGCTGATCTTCATATGGCACTTGATTCTGAGCCCGGTCTTGCTGAGGGTATAAACAGCCGCTCAATAATGTTGAAACCAGGACAAGAATCAAGAGAATCGACTTTTTCACCTATTTCACTTCCTTTAACATATTCAGACTCCGGTAGGTCCGCTAAACACGACATAGACCATAATAATTCCGCCGACAATCATGCATAAATAAGCTATGATGGCCGTAATCGCCCGGATAAAGCCATGTTTCACTTTGTAGCGGCTAATGTAAATGGCGACAATGGCGACAAACATTAACCCCATGCCAATTAATGAAACCCACATTTTTAACATTGCTGGTGACATCACGCTTTTCCCCTTTCATATATCGACATGATTATACCATATCCCTCCTGCTCACTGGGCTAAAAGATCGCCAACATGGACATATAAGGGTCTTCTGTTCATAATTATGTAAAAAAAAAGCTGAAGCTGCGTTTACGCCGCTTCAGCCCTACTCGACCGTATCTTTACTTTTGCTGGCTTTCTCAAGATATAGTATGAAACATTCAATGTTTTGCTAACCCATCTGCGCCCTTTTTCAACAAATGAGTGAAATCACTCTTCTGTCAGGGTTTCGCTGTGAATATTCACTAAATCTTCCATTTCACGCTTTTTCATTCTCGCCATTAATTCATCAACAGCCGCTTTTGGATCTTGGTCTTGGAAAAGAATTTGGTAGAGCGCATCCGTTATCGGCATATTGACCTCGTACTTGTCAGAAAGCTGGTGGGCAGCCTTTGTTGTTCGGACACCCTCAACCACCATGCCCATTTTATCCAGTACCTCTTCTAGCTTATGGCCCTTGCCAAGCATATTGCCCGCTCGCCAGTTTCTAGAATGGACACTGGTGCAAGTCACAATCAAGTCTCCTATACCCGTCAGTCCGGAAAAAGTAAGCGGGTTCGCCCCCATTTTCGTTCCTAACCTGGCAATTTCAGCAAGGCCTCTTGTAATAAGTGCAGCCTTTGCATTATCTCCATATCCTAACCCATCGGAAATTCCAGCAGCAAGCGCAATAATATTCTTTAAAGCGCCGCCAATTTCCACACCAATCAAATCCGCATTGGTATACACGCGAAAATGCTGATTCATAAATAAATCTTGAATTAATTCAGCCGCTGCCATGTTTTTGGAAGAGACCGTCACAGTCGTCGGGTGTCTTAGACTCACTTCCTCCGCATGGCTTGGGCCTGACAGAACGACAATATCTTTATAAAGACCATCAGGCATCTCTTCTTCAATCATTTCTGAAATGCGCAGCAGCGTATTAGGTTCGATCCCTTTGCTTACATGCACAATAACAAGAGGCTGCTCCTGACATTCTTTCATCAGGCCGAGCACTTCCCGGATGGCTTTCGTCGGAACAGCGAGAATGACTTGTTCTACTCCTGCCAGCGCCTCTTTAAGAGAAGAATAGCCTTTAATGTTTGCTGGCAGTTTAATATCAGGCAAATACTGCTGGTTTGTATGCTGCTCATTAATTTCCTTAATTCTCGCTTCATTATGAGCCCATAGACGAACTTCATGTCCATTATCGGCAAGCACCATGGCAAGAGCCGTTCCCCAGCTTCCTGCACCAATCACTGCTACTTTTTCTTTCACCTTCATATACTCACCTGCTTATTATTATTTTCTAGCGCGGGCAATAATACGGATCGGCGTTCCTTCAAAACCAAACGCTTCACGAATTCGATTTTGGAGAAAACGCTCATAAGAAAAATGCATTAATTCTGGTTCATTAACAAAAACAACAAATGCAGGCGGCTTGACAGCTACTTGCGTCGCATAATAAATTCTTAAGCGCTTGCCTTTATCAGTAGGTGTTGGATTCATGGCAACCGCATCCATCACCACATCATTTAACACACTAGACTGAACGCGCATCGAGTGATTTTCACTTGCCTGGTTAATAACCGGCAGCAATGTATGAACACGCTTTTTCGTTGTAGCAGATAAAAAGACAATCGGAGCATAGTCCATAAACAAGAAGTGGCTGCGAATCTTCTGTTCCCATTCCTTCATTGTTTTTTCGTCTTTGTCGATTGTATCCCACTTGTTGACGACAATCACGACAGCCCGCCCAGCTTCATGGGCATATCCTGCGATATGTTTGTCCTGTTCACGGATTCCTTCTTCAGCATTAATGACGATTAATGCTACATCTGAACGCTCAATCGCTCTCAATGCACGAAGGACACTGTATTTCTCCGTTGATTCGTACACTTTTCCTTTTTTACGCATGCCGGCAGTATCGATAATGACATACTTCTGCCCATCATACGTATACGGGGAATCGACCGCGTCTCTTGTTGTTCCTGCTACATTGCTGACAATGACCCTGTCTTCACCAAGCAAGGCATTCACAAGAGAGGATTTACCGACATTGGGACGGCCAATTAAAGAGAATTTAATCACATCATCTTCATATACTTCTTCATCTAATTTAGGGAAGTGATTAACGACTGCATCTAGCATGTCTCCAAGCCCAATTCCATGAGAGCCCGAAATCGGAAACGGCTCGCCAAAACCTAATGAGTAAAAATCATAAATTTGGCTGCGCATTTCCGGGTTGTCTACTTTATTGACAGCTAATACAACCGGTTTTTTAGAGCGGTACAAAATTTTCGCTACTTCTTCATCCGCTGAAGTAACTCCTTCACGGCCGCTCGCTAAAAAGATAATAACATCCGCTTCATCAATGGCAATTTCAGCCTGCTGGCGGATCTGCTCTAAAAAGGGCTCGTCCCCAATATCGATTCCGCCTGTATCAATTATGTTAAATTCATTATTTAACCATTCACCTGAACTGTAGATTCGATCTCTTGTTACTCCCGGAATGTCTTCCACGATGGAGATTCTTTCTCCTACTATTCGATTAAAAATGGTTGATTTCCCGACGTTCGGGCGGCCGACTATAGCCACTACTGGTTTAACCATTTTGTTCATCCTTTCTCTTACAACATTCTTTCATGAACATTAATATTATTTTTACCCGTCCTTACAAATAAAACCCTTCTAACGTGAGAAGGGCTTCGCTGAACTTGTATATTTTATCAATATTCTGGTGTACAGGCAATAAAAACAATAAAAGTGGCAATTGCCGCGTATTTAAAATCGCTTTTTCCCTCTTTGGCTGTATTCTCGAGGCTGATATCCTCTAACGTCTAGCCAATGATAAATGTCCCCATAAAAAATAACCGGAACGTCCTGTAGTTCATCCAGCTTCGCCGCTCCGAGCGCGCACATCATCATTTTCATATCTGTATGAAGATCGTCAATTTCTGTCATTAATTCCTCTGCTCCGCGTTCGAGAAGCACCTTTAATAACCGGCCCGCCATTCCACAGGCACCGGCTCCAAGTGCGATCGATTTAATGACATCCAGACTATTCGTGATTCCTCCAGAAGCAATCACGCTTTTGTCCGGCGCAGCATGGATCGTTTCAATCAGGGCAGCCACAGTCGGAATTCCCCAGTCATTAAAATAATCCAAAGATCTGGTGCTGCGCGCATTTTCGATCGCAGCGAAATTCGTTCCGCCATACCCGCTGATATCTAATCCTGCTATAGGTAATTCCGCTAACTTCTCTGCTGTTTCTTTCCCTATTCCAAACCCTGTCTCTTTGACGATGACAGGAATAGGCAGCGCTTCTGCAATAGCTTGAATTCTCTCTAATGCCCCTTTAAAATCTCTGTCACCTTCTGGCATCGCTAACTCCTGAATTACATTTAAATGGATCTGCAATGCATCGGCTTGAATCATTTCTGCCGCCGCTTCCGCTTGCTCAATCGTTGCTTCTGAGCCAAGGTTCCCCATAATTAAACCCGCCGGATTCACTTTTCTTACTACCCTAAAGGTATCCCGTTCCTCATGATTTTTTATGGCAGACATTTGAGAGCCTACCGCCATTAAGAGCCCCATATCACGGGCTGCCGCTGCTAGTTGAGCATTTATCTTTTCAGTCTCTGTTCCACCGCCGCCCGTCATGGCATTGATAAAAATTGGCGAACTTAAATTAAGTTCGCCAATTTGAGTATCAATTTCTATATCATTTACGGCTGTATTCGGGAGGCTTTGATGCACAAATTTCATTTCGTCAAAACCGCTTTTGCGACTTTGGCCTGTGGTAATTGCATGTTGTATATGATCTAATTTTCTTTGCGCCCTCGTCAATCTCATCACCGTTTTCTACTAATTGCTTATTTTAAATCTTTCAATTTATCTCCAATCATCTCTCCTAATTGGAAACCTGAGTTTTCTTCAGGCATTTCATACGTATCATTATAATCATCCGCTGCAGGCTCTTCAAACTGTTTCATGCTTAAAGATAAGCGATTTTCCTCTTCATTTACATCAAGAACCTTCACTTTTACTTCTTGACCTTCCTCTAATACTTCATGAGGAGTTCCAATATGTTTATTGGAGATTTGAGAGATATGAACCAATCCTTCCACACCCGGGAAGACTTCAACAAAGGCACCGTATGAAACAAGGCGTTTCACTTGACCTGTCAATTCAGAGCCGACAGGAGCTTTGTCAGAAATGTTTGACCATGGCCCAGGAAGCGTCTCTTTAATGGAAAGAGAGATTCTTTCACTGTCACGGTCTACAGATAGTACTTTCACCTGAACCTCCTGGCCTTCCTGAATCACGTCAGACGGCTTTTCCACATGCTCATGAGACAGCTGGGAAATATGAACAAGTCCATCTACCCCGCCGATATCAACAAAGGCGCCAAAGTCTGTCAAACGCTGAACTTTCCCATCAAGCACGTCTCCCGCTTGAATTTCAGATAGTACTTTCTTTTTATTTTCAGACTTCTGCAAGTCCAATACCGCACGATGCGATAAAATTAATCTGTTTTTATCTTGCTCAAGCTCAACAATTTTAAAGCTCATTGTCTTACCTTTATAGTCTTCAAAATCTTCTACATAATGGTCTTCCACTAAAGAAGCCGGAATGAATCCGCGAATGCCAAGGTCAACTACAAGGCCGCCTTTCACTACCTCTTTAATTTCTGCATCAAACACTGTGCCTTCTTCAAAACGCTTGTTCATTTCTTCCCAAGCTTTCTCAGCGTCAGCTTTTCGTTTAGAAAGAACATACAGATCATCTTCTTCTTTTGTAACAAGAAGCTCCAGCTCGTCGCCTTCTTTCACCGCGTCGGTAGCCTTTTCCACATGCAGGCTGGATAGTTCACTGATAGGAATAATTCCGTGTTTTTTACTGTCAGCAATCTCCACCTGAACTTGCTTCTCTTCCACTTTCACTACAGTAGCCCGAACTTTATCGCCCACTGAATAATTGTTGACTTCTACTTGGTTCATATCCTCTGTCATATGTACTCCTCCTTAATACAAAACTGCAAACAATGATTTGAAAAAATATTCTTTCTATTAACTTCTAACAATTAGCGCCATTTGTCAAGCATGAAGCTTTTATCTATGCTGTTCAATTAACTTCTGAATACTGTCCATGATGACTTGTGTCGCATCATCGGCAGAGGTTTTGTTTTTCCTCATCTCTTCCATGTTAATTGGCGGTCCATACACTACCTTTAATTTCCGCATAAATTTATACGGACCAATGATGGCACAAGGAAGCACCATTGCATCCGTACGAAGGGCAAAAAAACCTGCTCCGGCAAGCCCTTTTCCAATTTCGCCGGTTTTAGATCTTGTCCCTTCAGGAAACAGCCCTAATACATGGCCTTCTTTTAAGAAACCTAGACCCTTTCGAAGAGCTTCTCGGTCACTCATCCCTCTTTTTACTGGAAACGCATTCAAGTTAGTTACTACCTTCCCTAAAATTGGAATAGTAAACAATTCTTCTTTCGCCATGAATTTAACCGGCCGCGGCGCAGTGATTCCGACGACCGGAGGATCAAGATTATCTATATGGTTAGCGCAAAGCAGTACGCCGCCCTCTTTCGGAAAGTGCTCTAAACCATGCACTTCAATCCGGTAAGCAGGCATTAAAACGGATTTAACCACACCCTTAGCAATTGAATAAAACGTCATTCTGCCCCAATCCTCTCTCTTGCCATTCCCAAAATTGACTCCACCACTTCATTAATTGACATGGATGTGGTATCCAGTGCCAGCGCATCGTCTGCTTGTTTCAGCGGCGCTGCTTCTCTTTCAGAATCCAATTGGTCACGCAGAGCGATCTCTTCTTTTAACTTCTCCAAATTTGCCGGAAATCCTCTTAAAATATTTTCTTCGTACCTTCTTTTTGCACGTTCTTCCACGCTTGCAATTAAAAAGATCTTCAGCTCCGCTTTCGGAAGAACATGAGTGCCAATATCACGGCCATCCATGACGACTCCGCACTTTTTAGATAGATCCTGCTGCCGCTTCACCATTTCTTGGCGCACAAGCGGATGTGCCGCTACTAAAGAAACAGAGCTGGTCACTTCATTGGTCCGAATCGCTTCACTGACGTCTTCCCCGTCTAAAAATATTCGCTGTCCCTGTTCTGATGAACGCAGCTCCACTTCGGAATTTTGTAGAAGGGCTAATAATTGAGCTTCATCTTCAAGATTCATTCCTTCTCGTAACGCTTTATAAGTAAGTGCTCGGTACATCGCACCTGTATCGATATAAATATAGGATAATTTTTCAGCAATGATTTTCGCTACCGTGCTTTTTCCAGCCGCTGCCGGACCATCAATCGCAATTTGTATATGTTTCTTCATCTCTTCACCTTCTCAAAAAATTTTCTCTTTATTCTATCATATACAGCACGGATATACTCTTGTAAAAATATTCGGAACCAGATTTATCTTCGCAGGGCAAAAATATATTCCGCTGTCATCAATCAGGGTTCTAAACCGATAAAAAACCAGGATCATTCCATGTAGCCGGAATAATCCTGGTTATTCTAGTGACTCATATTAAACCTTTTCTTTTTAGCATGAGCTGCCTCTCGAAACAGAATTTCATTAAGATTTGCTGTTCATTCCCATTCATTTCTAGAAATTCAATAGAAGCCACTTTCCGGCCTTCTTTTTCTTCTCCTACACGCACAATCGAGCCATTCAGCTCCAGATAATAATAATCACCCGATTGCATAGGCAAAGTTAAGAACAATTTAACCCTTGTCCTTTTTTTAATTTCATCATCAAATGGGGGAACAACGGCTAAACCTCCCGCACTGATATCCTCAGTCGCCGCTGTAAAAGCTTTCAAGCCCTCCATATAAACAGCTACATCAACCGGTGTGCTGACCCTGACATATTTCCGCCGCTGAATCCGGATGTATTCATTCACTCCCGGGTCACGCAAGACAAGCATAGGAATGTTTCTTCTTTCTCTTTTTACAATTTCTGTTTGAAATATATAGATAGCCGACGAAGATTTCGGATCAATAAACCCAGCGCTCAGCTGCATGCCGTCCACTAGATAGACGGTGCGGTTCGTTTCTGTGTTGATCGGGTAATCAATATAGATTTTTCCGTCTTCCAAATCAGTAATTCTGCATCGGTATTCTTCTTTTTTTTCAGTAATGGCCATTGGTTCGAGAGTCAAATACATACCAACTTCAAGCATTCTATTCCTCACCCGTTTCTATATACCCATAATCCTGTCTTAATTAGGATTTTATATGGAAAATTATAGACTTCGTTTGAGAAAATTGCAAATTCATCTTTTATTTACATCGGCGTGCTTGTCGTTATCTGTTTACACTGAACTATTGCATGTTTACAGTACGTCCTCATACACAGGTTCAGCCTGTTTCAACACTTCTACCTGTTCTTCTGTTCCGTCTTTCGCATTAATCAGTATGCGATACGTATCTTTTCCTAGAGTTCCCAAAAACTCATAGCAGAGCACTTCTTTGTTCAGCTCGTTCTTAATCACCGCAAGCCTTTTCTCTTGTACTTTCACATTTTTATTAATGTAGGCTTCCGCTTCAGTCTCTGATAACACCGGCTTGCCGAATGTTCTCTTTTGATCATGCTCTAAATAGTCTTTAGCGGCTGCTCCGATCACTTGGCCGTTATCAAGCGCTACTTTGATCTTCACTGCATCCGGATAAATTCTGACTCCATCTTGAACGGCCACAAAAGTAAAGACGCCAACAGAGTCATATTGTGCGCTGTCAAAGAGCTCTAAGCCTTCATATTTATTCTTCTTTAAAAAGGACTCAGCTTTTATAAAGGCGTCATTTAAACCAATCTTCGGCTTTTGCACTTCGCGATTCAGGATGTACCAAACAGGATATCCCCCTTTTTGGGTGATGTCCATGCTGACTTCATTTCCGGACTTCCCTTTCATGTTCACACTGTAAAACGGGAAATCGGAGCCCTTTCCGCTTTTGGTCACCTTGACTTCCTCAGGTTGTTTCATTTGCGAATACTCTTTCGCAATCTCAACCGCTTGTTCTTTGCTAACCTTGTCTCCCGGGAGTTTTTTCAGCCTGTTGTCTTTTAATGCGTCCGTTTGGCCCGGTACTGTGCTGGCATTCGTTTCGCTATAGCCTTCTGCTTGTTTTTCGACCGTTTTAAAGCCGTCAATAATTGTATTATCAGAGTTTTCCTTGCCCGTAGCTAAAGCCAGTTCTACATCCATCCAGCGCAGGTTATTTTTAATAACCAAGTGCTGCACCTTTCTCAGTTCTTCTTTAATCTGTGCCGATTGTTTATGCAAGTTTTTCAAATGATTATATTCTTGATCGGATAGCGGCTCTTTTTCAAGATCTCTTACCGCTGTACGATAACTGAAGTCACCCATTTCTCCAAGAAAGTCTTCCGTTTTATTAAATGGCAAAAGTGTTAATGGAAGCTGACCGACATCGCTATGCGCTTCCGAGGTGAGTCTCCAGACATCTGCAAGTGCCGGTGATAGAGATTTACGGGAATTCATAGCCAGAGTCGCTCCGATTTGATCATGAATCCGATCCACTTGAAACGTTAAGTCATGGAATGCCCGTTGATAGTTATTCTCTGCATTAATTAATATCGCATTTTTCTCACGATGTTCCTGATAGCCCCATACGCCTGTCCCAGCCGCTGCCAGCGATAGTATGATAATAGTGAAGATGCGAAGCATAGTGTACCCCCTTTTTTAATCACAAAAGATATGTTTTCCTATTTTCTTAATTTGCGGCCTTGTCCAGATCCACTTGCTGGTGGCTGTGACAGGGTTGAAGTAATATAATGCGGAATCAGACGGGTCCCAGCCATTGATCGCATCTAACACCGCACGCTTGGAAGTCTCGTTGGGTTCTAGCCAGATCTGGCCATCTGCTACTGCTGTAAATGCCCCTGGTTCAAAAATGACGCCTGAAACTGAATTAGGGAAGCTTTGGCTTTCAATCCGATTTAAAATAACTGCTGCCACCGCTACCTGGCCTTCATAAGGCTCGCCTCTCGCTTCTCCATGAACGGCATTCGCCATCAGCTGGATATCATTTTGCGAGAATCCTGGCGGGATGTTCTTAGCAGTCGCTTTCGCTGCAGCTGGACTTTTGGCCGTGCTTTTTTTAGCTTTCGTCTGCTGGCTTAAAGGCTTTCCGCCATAATGAGTAAACGAATTTCCTTTGGCAATTTGTTCTTTCACGTAACTCTCATAATATTTCGATGCATTGACCAGCTTCTTTTTTGTTGTCAATCCAACTAATCCGTCGATCGGCAAACCGAAATCAGATTGAAAATTCCTCACTGCCCAATAGGTTCCCCAGCCATATACTCCATCGATTTTCCCCTTGTAATAGGAGATATACTGAAGCCTTGCTTGAAGTTCGAGTACATCATCACCTGAAGCTCCTTTTTGAATGACTTGATTCGAAAAGGCATGAGCCGATCGCGGGTTTTCCATTCCTAGACCTGTCCCGATACTTAATGAAAATACTAAAGTCATGATGATACTTTTTATGAACGTCAACCGATTATCCATCATTTTTTTACCTCCACATGATGTAGTGATGCTACCGGTATTTTTTGCAGCTGTTTCATTTTTATGCAAAAAAAAAGAAGCTCTTCTAAAACGAAGAGCTCTTTCCGTTTATTGCCGCATGATAATGGCGTTCTGTTAGAATATGTGCCTGTTTAACTTTTTTTAAAGCAAGCCACCAAAGAAAAAGCATAAACGGCACCATATAGTAAACCCATGATGATTCTAAATAGAGAATATAATCGTAGAGCCCGTGAAGCATAAACGGCAGAAATAAAGAAAAGGCAAGCCAGCGTCTTTTTTGAACTTCAGGGCTAAATTTAGCTTTCCCTAAATAAAATCCCATAATGACGCCAAACAGCGCATGGCTCGATACAGGTAAAATCGCGCGGACAAAGGCATGTTCGACCCCGTAGGCAAATAGATACAAAATGTTTTCAATCGTGGCAAAGCCGAGCGAAACACTCGTTGCATAGACGATTCCATCATACGGCTCGTCAAAATCAACATGCTGATAAATTAAATAATATAATATAAACCATTTCACAAATTCTTCTAAAAGGCTGACAGCAAAAAAAGCGTCTGCCACATTCGAAAGAGCCAGTCCCTCTTCTTCTAGCACATATTGAATAAACATGGTCGGAAAGGTAAGGATGGCGCCATAAATAAATGCTTTTGCCACAGTGAATACCGGCTCTGTATCATATTTATCTCGAAGATAAAAGTAGCTTAACAAAGCAAAACCCGGGGCAATTCCTGCTGAAAATATCGCCAGCATATCATAGGGCCTCTTTTCATATTGTTTTATTCATCGTACCATTTATTAAAATAAATGAAAATAACGGATGCTGAATACACCAGGGGAAACACACTTTCTCACCCGGCACTAAATGCGCTGCCCGAATTAAAAATTCACCTCATCATCGCTCGCGAGTGCAACGGCAAGCTTCATACGGGCTTTTTTCGCATCATAATCACTTCCGAGTATGACTCCTTTATTACTAAGGTCATAGGCGCTTCCTTTATAATCATATGTCGGGTACACCGCGCCTTCTTCCGCGCTGGTTGTGACGACCAGCTTCATTCCCTGTTCTAAACACGCCTCTACCTCCGCCATCATATCCGGCGAGATCTGGCCGCGTCCTACGCCTTCTAAAATAACGCCTTTCATTCCGCTTTCTCGTGCAGCCTTAAGAAACTTACCGTCAGCACCCAAATAGCACATGATAATATCGACCGGCGGAATGGCCCGTTTTATTTCGTAAAACTCTCTTTTCACTGGCTTCTGATACATACGCACCTCATCATTATCAATGATCCCTAAGTATCCGAAACCAAATGCGTTAAACCCTTGAATATTAGAAGCATGTTCTTTCTTCACGTATTTAGCCGGGAAGATCCGTTCATTAAAGACGACGACAACTCCACTCCCCTGTACGTCTTCCGCACAGGCAGTATAGATTGCATGCCGTAAATTGATGAACACATCACTTCCAAGGTCCTCTGGCGAACGCTGAGAACCCGTCACTACCACCGGCCGTTGATCATTGATCGTTAAATCCAGAAAATAGGCTGTCTCCTCAAGCGTATCCGTACCATGTGTCACTACCACTCCTGAAACAGAGGGGTCTTTAAAGTAGTGATCGATTTTATTTTTTATAAGCACTAGATCTTCAAACGTAATATGTACACTCGCCTTTTGAAAAACGGAGTCTACTATGAGTTCCATGTTTTCTGGCAGGTTACACATTGACACCAATTCTTCTCCTGATAAAGCGCCTGACGCAAGCTTTCCTGAAGACTGATTGGTTTTACTGGCAATCGTTCCTCCTGTAGTAATCAGCACGACTTTCTTCATCATTGACACCCCTTTTCAAAGATTTTCATTTATGTAAAAGGAGCAGCACCCGCCTAGCTTGGAAACTGCTCCTTTTGACGATTATTTAAGATGCTCCTTTTCCATAATAGCATGGGCAATTTGCCCGCCGTGAAAACGTCCATTTTCTATAAATATTTCATTGGCGTTGTTCCCCGCACAAATGACGCCCGCGATAAAGATTCCTTCCACATTGGTTTCTTTTGTATCTTCATTAAAGTGTGGCCTGCCTGTTTCCTGATCAATTTCCACACCCATTTTTTTAAGGAAGCTATGATCGGGGTGATAGCCTGTCATTGCGAACACAAAATCATTTTTGATCGTAAAGTCTTCTCCGTTGACGGTGTATATCAACTCGTCCGAACGAATTTCGCGCACATCTGCTTCAAAGACCATTTGAATTTCACCATTGCGTACCAGACCATCAAACTCCGGCAGAATCCACGGCTTGACGCTTTTGGAATACTCGCTGTTTCGGTATAGAACCGTCACACGCGCACCTGCTTTATGCAGTTCGAGAGCCGCATCTACGGAAGAATTCTTTCCGCCGATCACTGCGACATCAGTATCGAAAAAAGGGTGTGCTTCTTTAAAATAATGAAACACTTTATCAAGCTGTTCGCCTGGTATGTCCATCATGTTCGGATGATCATAATAGCCTGTTGCAATAATGACATAGCTGGTCCGGTATTCTGCTTTAGATGTCACGACGATAAACGAACCATCAGCTTGTTTTTCCACCTTTTTCACCAATTCAAACCGATTCACCCGAACGTCCTTCAGCTTAACGACTTCTCGGTAGTAAGTTAATGCTTGATTGCGTTTAGGTTTGCGCTCTTCAATAATGAAAGGCACATCTCCAATCGAGAGCTTTTCACTTGAGCTAAAAAAGGTTTGGTGAGTGGGGTAATTGTATATGGAATTGACCACATTCCCTTTCTCGATTACCAAGGGGTTTTTCCCTGTTTTTTTTAATTCAATGGCCGCGGACAAACCGCATGGCCCTCCTCCAACGATGATACAATCTTCCATTTGCATATCATTCTCTCCTTAGTTTCCGAACAAAAAAATTTCCTATCATATTTAAATGATAGGAGAAAATAGCTTTAATATCAATCCATAGGTCTTCTGTAAGCGCTTAAGATGACGGATTCACAAAATACGTAAACATTTTCCTCATAGCGTCCGAGCGAATGACAGGTATAGCATACTCATTCAGCATATCGTTAGACAAACTGGAATAGGATCCATATTCCATTAACACCGGATCGAAATCGTCATACTGGCTTTCATAATCAAAGGTAAAGCAAGCATAATAAGCATCCTTGAAATAATACAGAGTGCTAGACAATTGCCTAACCCGCTGATCATCATGCACCAGGCCAATGACATGCTCAATGTCTTGAAACTTAAACGTATGTTCACATTCATAGGCTTCAATCTGTTCTGTCGGCCAATCCGAAAAATCGCTGTACAGATCGAGCTGCTCAATGGTCAAGATCAGCACCAATTCATGCTCAGCCATTGAGTGAATTTCAATCGCAATCATGCCTTCTGTATCAATATCAAGCTGTTCTTCTATCGCATCAAGCATATCATCAAATATTTCATGCCAAATAAAAGAGTCTTCTAGGATATGCTTTTTTAAACACCCTTTTTTGCGCAACTCCTCAAAGGTAACGGAAAGCATCACCTTATTATCTGATAATCGTTCAATCCTCATAGTATGCTGCCCCCTGCTTAAGGACCTTTTTACGACATACTATGTTAAGAATAAGAGAACGTGATTTTTTGGCGGAAAATCCGCACTTTATAGGCGTTTATTCAGCCATTCTTCCCAGTTTTTCTGACTTTGGCCTACGATATGCTGCTCGTACTTTCCAGTCAGCTCTATGTCTAAACTGTTTACAGCTGCCCCTCCCATCCCAATTTCAAGACCGGGATAGGCCTCTCTAAGCCTTTCAACCAATTCTAATGTATTAAATAAATTTTCTTTTAGCGTACATGAAAGAAATAAGAATTTAGGATCGACGGTATCAAGCACCACCTCGAGATCTCCCTGTTTGATGCTTGAGCCTAAATAAATCACTTCATACCCTCTTCTTCGTACAAAAAGAGTAAAAATCAACAGTCCCAGTTCATGCCATTCATTCGGACCACAGACAGCCACTACTTTAGGCAGCACGCCATTATGCGGAAAGGAGTGCATAATCATCCCGATTCGAGACCTTAAAATGGAGGTCGCAAAATGCTCATGAGCTGTTGTGATCTCACCCTTTTCCCACATATCTCCTACTCGAAGGAGCAAGACAGCCAAAATTTCTACTGTCACTTTATCAATTGTAAACAAAGAGAAGGCCTTATTAATTAAATCGTGCGCTTTCACTTCATTAAACTGCATCAATGCCTGCAGAAGCTCTTCTAAAAGAATTTGATGATTTTCTCCTTTATCTTCCGATGTCAGCTGATCTGTTTCAAGTTCATGTTTATCCAATAGAGAAACCGCTTGGCTGATCGTAAAGCCTTGATTCACTTTTGCAGAGAGCCATTTTAATTTTTTTACATCATCTTCTGTATACAGACGGTGACCTGAATCATTTCTGACAGGCTCCAAAATTTGATATCTTCTTTCCCACGCACGAAGGGTTCCCGGTTGGATACCAACTAAATTAGAAACAGCCTTAATATTGTATTTGCCTTCGTTCATCACACTTCTTCCTCTCTACTTCCCGTTCCATTTCTTTATATTATAAAATGCTTTTATCGCTCCGTAAAACTTGTATAGGCTAAAAACTCTCTTTATATACATTTCTAGCTACAACTCTTTGGAAATGGTGATTAAATGCGTTTCTGCTTTGGCTCCGAGCCGAAGCGGAACGCCGCTTGTGCCATATCCATTGCTGACAAGCATTCGCATACCGGCCCGCTCACTCCAGCCGCCGTTAGGATATAACCCCCAATGAAAGAGCCGAATCTGTCCCCCATGTGTGTGGCCGCTTAAAAAAAGGGAGACACTATCGCCTTCACTTAACCTATTGGCAAACACAGGATTGTGGCTAATTAGGATCTTGCAGCCCTCATTAGGCACATGAGAAAAAGTGCTCGGCTTATCGATTGTACCTACACTAGCATCGTCGACACCAAGCAGATATATTTGCTGAGTTCCATGATTCAGAACCGCCGAACCATTTTTTAGGATGGTTACATTGCAAGACTCAAGAAGGTCTTTTAAATCAGGACATTCATAATCATTGTTGCCCCAAACGAAGAATACAGGCGCTACCTTCTGCAATAATACAAGATTCTGTTTGATGCGATCGATAGGAACTCCCTTTTCTGTCAGGTCTCCGCCTATCACAATCACATCTGCCTTCCCTTGAACTTTATCTATAATAGAATGAGCGATTTGCCTCCTATGAATATCAGAAATAAAAAATAGATTAAATGGCTTCAGCTCTGTAAAGCTATGTAATTTGACTTCCTCGCTTTTCACCTCATTTCGGTGACCTTCTTTAAACATATATGACAAAATAGATATAAAAAAAATGACTGCAATATACACCATATGTTTTCCTTTCGACCGTAAAGATCTTGTAAATACAAAATATTAATCAGAATAACAGATATTTATTTAAAAATAAATAATATGTTTGAATCCGTTCTCATAGGATAGTTTGAAGAAGTTAAAAGGAGGCAGCGTATGGCTAAACCCCAGTGGTATAGAACTTACCGTCCATTCATCAGTCCGACTGATCCTTGTCCGCCTATCAAGATCAAAAGATATTCGACTCCGCCTAATCTTTTTCTTGGATTTCAGCCGCCAGGCATGGAACAATTCCCGCCGATGGCTGCACTAAAAAAGGGAACACTATGGAAATATTTCTATGATCCATACTTTTCCTTGAAAGAATTAAAAAGGAGTGAGTCAAATGAAAACCCTCACTCCTGAATTCTATCGTGAGCTTGAAGAAATTCAGGCTGTAGACTTTGTGATCGTGGATTTAACTTTATATCTTCATACACATCCAGATGACCTTGAAGCAGTGAAACAATATAATACATCGGTACAAAAAAGCAAAAAGCTTAAAAAAGAATTTGAAATGAAATACGGAGCAATGACAAGCTTCGGCTATAGTTATTCGCGTCATCCATTTGACTATAAAGAAGCCCCGTGGCCATGGCAAGTATGAGCCTATTAAATAAACTCGGAGGTAACCATTCATGTGGGTATATGAAAAGAAGCTGCAGTACCCTGTAAAAGTCAGTACGTGCAATCCTACGCTTGCCAAGTACTTAATTGAGCAATACGGCGGTGCAGATGGAGAGCTTGCCGCCGCTTTAAGATATATGAATCAGCGGTATACCATCCCTCCTTCTGTTGTTGGACTATTAACGGATATTGCTACGGAAGAATTAGGACATTTAGAAATGATTGCAACAATGATTTACAAATTAACGAAAGATGCGACGCCTGAGCAGATGAAAGCTGCCGGCCTTGGTGCACACTACGTTAATCACGGGGAAGCATTATTCTATCAAAATGCGGGCGGCGTGCCATTTACGGCCCAGTATATTCAAGCCAAAGGAGATCCCATTGCGGATTTATATGAAGATATTGCTGCAGAAGAAAAGGCACGGGCGACTTACCAATGGATTATAGATATGAGTGATGACCCAGATTTAAACGATAGTCTGCGCTTTTTAAGAGAGCGGGAAATCATTCACTCCCAGCGGTTTCGAGAAGCGGTTGAAGTGCTAAAAGATGAACGGGACCGTAAAAAGATTTTTTAATTCCCTTCGCAAAAAGCTCCGTCCTGAATGTGGACGGAGCTTTTTAGTGATTGAATTTATGGCAGCGGTATTTTTAATACTTGTCCTACCCGTATTTCATTTCCGTTTAGTTGGTTAGCCTGACGGATCTTTTCAATCCCTGCTTGAGATTGATAGTAATTCATCGCAATTCTAAACACAGTTTCTTCAGGCTTAACAGTGTGGTAAACCACCTTCCCGCTTGGTTCTGGCGCAGGTGCTGGCTTCGGCTCCGGTGCCGGCTCAGGAACTGGCTGAGGTTCTGGTTTCGGTTCTGGTTTTGGAACCGGTACAGGATCCGGTGCAGGAACGGGTTCTGGCTTAACTTCGGGCTGTATCGTTTCATCCTTCTGATCATCTGCATTGGAAGTGGACGCAGGAACAGCTTCTGCTGATGGATCTGATTCACTTTCTTCTTCGTCTTCTTCCGGCTGGTAAAACACTTCCGCCAGATCGTTCGGTGCGCTGACAGAAGTGGATGAAGCAGGATCATTATTCATATACGTATAGAGAATCAGTGTTAAAGGCGGCATGGCGATGAAAAACAGAAGCAGCGTTTTTAACACAGGGAATCTCTTTTTCTTTTTTTCTTCCCGTCTTTCCATTCTTGATGAAGGAGAAGGTTCTTGTACGTCATTGGATACAGATACTTTTTCTATTTCTTTACGATTTTTTTGGGCTAACTCACGATAAGGGTCCATGGTCATCATCAATCCCCTCTTGATTGAATAATGCTTTTTGTCTCGCTTTATGACGAATAACCAAGCCAAGTAAAAAATCGATGATAAAATGCACGACAATCGTGACAGTCACACTGCTGGTCCATTCGTATATAAGTCCAATCCAAAAGCTTAATAAAATTACATTTATGGCTAAAAACCATTGAGATAAATACCTAACATGGATAAGAGCAAAAATCAGACTCGCAGCGGCGAGCCCAAAGGCAGTCTGCAGTATCCCTCTAAAGAAAATCTCCTCCGAAACGGCTACAATGAAAGCCATGGCCGCAATCTTAGCAACTGACTGATTGGCAAACAGCCGTTCATTAATGCCGCCATCGTCGTAATATTTTGCCGGCAGCCACCTCATGAAGATCAGGTCAACCAATACTACCGCCAATCCCCCGCCCACCCCATAAAGGAGCAAGTGATAAGCGGAAGCGTGAAAGATAGCGAAGAATGACGAAAGATCCTTAAATAAAAATATACCGAAAAGGCATGAAATGGTTAATAGGGCAAATTGAGTAACATATAAGGATTTTTGCACCTCTGCATCCGACATTTGGCTTATCAATTCTGCTTGTTTAGATTTTTTCATAGACTTTCGGACTCACCCTTTGATAGAAAAAATGGAAGCCAGTATAGAATCCCAACTTTCATTTACCTCCTTCTCTTCTTCAATTAGCCGCTTTTGATACAAATTGAAATCAAGGCCGCAATGATCACAGCACTTTACAGGTCTAGCCGTCAGTGTTTCTGCGAAATAGGCAAGCGCAGCTTCTCGCCGGCAGCCCTCACAATGAATCCAGTTCAGCATTTGTTTTCGCTTCTCTTCTTTCTTTAACAGCTGCTGATCGCGTTTCTTTCTAATAAAATCCGCCGCATCCTGTAAACCCGCTTTATTCGCTTCTGTCAGATAATGCCGTATAAACCTAGCCTGGCTTTCATTCAGCTGGAGCAAAACATCGATTTCACCTGGAACCATGTCGTCAGCTAATTCTGTATATCGATTAATTTGCCCGTCAGAAGGAAACTCCTTTGTTGCAATCAAATAATGAAGATCTTCATCCCCTGCACTGTATAGCAGGATGGCAAGGCTGTCTTCTCCTCCTCTTCCCGCTCTGCCGATTTCCTGCAGATAGGATTCGAATTCTGACGGAAGGTGGAAGTGGATGACAAAATGAATATTATTCTTGTTGATTCCCATGCCAAATGCACTCGTTGCACAGATGATATCAAGTTCATCATTTTGAAACTGCTGCTGAATTAAGATTCGATCTTCCTGATTCATGCCTCCGTGATAAAAAGCGGTTCGGCTCATTCCTTTTGTTCTCAAATATTCCGCTCCTTCTTCAGCTCCTTTTTTGCTGGAGAAATAAACGATGCCCGGCTTTTTTAATTGCTGGCATAATTCAGCAAGCCTTTGCTTTTTTTCTGCCATATTCATGACATTCCATACAGCCATCGCTATATTTGGCCGATCCACTGAAAAGACTAATTCCCGTCCCTGTTCAATATTTAAGTATTTAAAAATATCTTTCCTGACGTTTGGCGCAGCTGTAGCTGTCAGCGCCAGCGTAAGAGGATTCCCGAGTTTCGCTCTTGCCTCGCCCAGCAAGCGGTAATCCGGCCGGAAATCGTGTCCCCATTGCGAAATACAATGCGCTTCATCCACCACAAACAAGGCAATGCGCATGGATTGTAAAATGGAAATGACTTGCTGATTCGCAAGCATTTCAGGCGATAGAAAGATAAAGCGGTACTGCGGCAGCGTTTTATACGCCTGCCGTTTTTCTTGAAAAGATAAAAATGAATTAAGAGCAATCACGCTTTTCTCACCGCGGATTTTCATTTGTTCGGCTTGATCCTGCATTAATGACAATAAGGGCGATACGATCAGCACACTCCCGCTTAATAAATAGGCAGGCAGCTGATAGCACAGTGATTTACCGGTTCCTGTAGGGAGCATGGATAATGTATGTTTGTTTAAAAGCAATGATTCGATCGTTTCTTCTTGGCCTGGCCGGAAAGAAGTGTATCCGAACTTTTCATAAAGAAGCTGTGTTGCGTTCACATTATTCACCTGCTATATTTAGCCAGCACGAGCCTGATTTGAAAATATGATAACTCTTTCAGCTCGTCTTTTATCGGCTTTAGTTTTTTCCCTGCATGCCTGGCGGCGGTTTCCCGAACCTGCTGAATCTCCGCTTCGCTGATAAACGGCAAGATAGAAAATTCGGGCACTTGTAAGGCCAGTTCCACGATGTGATCTTCTATGGTGCTTTGTTTCAAGTTTCTTTCGGCCGCCATGGCATCAATCGTATAGCCTCTTTCTATTAGCTCTGCCGTCTTTTTCGTAGAAGCAGTAAGCACAAGCGGCTCATAAATATCTTCCATTGCACGATATAATAACGGATAAGAAGAAGGGTTGGATGCAATCTCCTTGATCAGCGCATGAAACAAATTGAGAAAACGGAAGTGATATTCTGTCTCTTCTACATTTAACGTGCTTGCGGCCTGCTGTGTGGTTTTTCCGGTCCGCTTAAAACCAGATAGCCTAAGGACCAGTATTAGCGGGTCATCAGCTTCTTGTTTACTTAATAAGACTTTCAGCTCGTGATGCAAGCCGTTAATCAATTGCTGTTTCGGTAGTTGCTGCTGTCTGATATATGTTTTAAGCCAGTTCTGAATATGGTCATCTCTAGTTACCGGATAATATTTCTGTGTGGCGGCAGCCAGATGAGAGATCACTTGCACAAGAAAACTGAGACGCTTCCAAAATGATTGAGCGCAGTTTTGATATTTCCAGCCATGCAGATCAGAAAGAGACGGTTTATCTTTTAAATAATCATCTTTCGCTTTTCTGCCGTTTGAAGTGATGTGCGGTTTTTCTTCATCATTCATGACAATATATCCTTTTTGCACAAGCTGTTGAACGGCATGGGCAAACTCGTTTCTTTCAATCCATCCCACCGTCTGAAACCACTGATCTATTTTGTATAAATGGGCATCTTGAATGGTTTGCGAAGATTTTTTTCCTTTTAGTAAATGGAAAACGGAAGAAACCGTCCGATCACCATTCATACGCTCAATGATCGAAAGGATAACCGCCTGTAAAAAAGACATATGCATTCCCCTTTCATTCATTGAACAATTACCCTAAAACAGGGTATACTTCAACCTTAGAGGCCTATTGTTAGTTTACCATGAAAAATGTCAAATTTTCTCGTCCGACACATTATTTCAAAGAATGTAAGCCCTATCATAATCAGCTATCGTATTTTTTTATTGAAAAGTAAATTCATCACATATACAATGGGATGTAGAAGTTTTTCAATCATATTGATTGATCAAATCCATTTGGATTTCTATAGAGACGTGAGGAGGTTGCAAAAATGCCAAAGTATACTATTGTTGATAAAGACACTTGCATTGCCTGCGGCGCATGCGGAGCAGCTGCACCTGATATTTATGATTATGATGATGAAGGGATTGCCTTCGTTATTTTAGATGACAATGAAGGAACAGCTGAAGTACCTGAAGTATTAGAAGAAGATATGCAAGATGCATTCGAAGGCTGCCCAACAGATTCCATTAAGATTTCTGAAGAGCCATTTGAAGGCGACGCATTGAAATTCGAATAGTTTATGATCCCTCGTTTTCTAACGAGGGATTTTTTTATAGGCTCTTTTAAAGTGCAATGTTGATTTCTTATTGAACTAACGTGGAGGTTTATTAGAGAAGGTTAAATAACTAATTATAGTGAATTATTAACATAAATCTATTGCAGGAAAGGCGGCTAATATAGATGACTAAGAATGAACCAAACCTTAAATCCCATTTGCAAGCACTAGAGGAAAGTCATTTAAAGCCTGAAATTCGTACCTCAAGTGAGAAATTAGATATGTTATTGGCAGATGATTTTTTTGAATATGGAAGTTCAGGTATTGTTGTATACAAGAAAGATTGTGTAGGCGAAGGTGGAGTAGGAATAAGAGACTTGTCTCTTTACGACTTTGAAATTCATCCCTTGTCATCCGACGCAGTTTTAACAACTTACCGAGTTAGAGATGAAACGAGAAAAAAAGATACTTTAAGAAGTTCAATATGGAAACATATTGACGGTAGATGGAAGATATTTTTTCATCAAGGAACCGTTGCTAAATCTTAATCATAGTTCTAACTTTTTTAAGTAACGGGGGCTTTTGTTCAAAATGAACAAAAATCAACATTCTTGTTTAACAAAGCCTTTTAATAAAACAGGCGAACCCAAATCGGATTCGCCTGTTTTTTTGTTAATGTTCCCTAACAGCCTTCTTCTCTTTTTTCACTGTACGGTAGAAAAAGATTTCGTAAAGCACAGGAAGCAAAATTAATGTCAATAGTGTTGAAGAAGTTAGTCCTCCAATTACTGTGATCGCCAGCCCCTTAGAAATTAAATTCCCTGAGGAAGTTGTAAGGGCCAATGGGATCAGTGCGGTGATAGTTGCAAATGCTGTCATCAATATTGGACGAAGCCTTGTTTTACCAGCTTCGATTAACGCATCCCGAATGGTCATTCCTTTTAATTCACGATTTTGCCCGATTCGGTCAACCAATACAATCGCATTCGTTGTCACAATTCCTATTAGCATTAACAACCCGATCATGACGCTGACTGACAGCGGCTCTTGAGCCAAGAACAGTCCGAACAAGGAACCGATCGGCACAAAGATTAAAGAAGATAAGACGATTAATGGAATTCTTGCTTTACCGAATGTAATCAGCATGGTGATATACACGAGCCCAATGGCAATGAGCATCGCCAAGCCGAGAGCCTGGAATGTTTCGACTGTTTCATCACTGCCGCCGCCTCCTTCAAAACTCACGCCTTTAGGAAGGTCGATGTCTTCTTTCACTCCATTAATCACTTCTTCTGAAACAGTTCGAATATCGTCCCCTTTAATTTGAGCAGAAATACGGGCAAATATTTTACCGTCAAGCTTTTGTATAGAAGTAAAGGCATCCGTTTCTTCTATGGTCGCTACTTCAGTAATCGGCAGCGGCCCTCTAGCTGTAAATAGCTGAATGTCTTTAATATCTTCAATGGATGTTGCATTTTCCGTATAAGAAAGCTGAACTTTTCTTTCTTTTCCACTCAGTTCAAGATCTCCTACAGAGACCGGTTCTGTCTGGTCTGCAACCGCACCAAGAATCTGAAATCCAGATACCCCAGCGGCTGCCGCTTTTTCTGATTGAATATCTACGACAAGCTGCTTTTGCTTTTCACTGAAATTGTTTGAGATATACTTTAAATCTTCTTTCTCTTGCATATAATTCTCTACCATGACAGCCGCCTTCTGCAAGGCATCTAGGTCATTGGAGTATAGATCAATATTTACATTGTTATTAGAAGGAGGGCCGCCTGTCTGCTGCTCTTGAACTCCGAGAACGGCATTGGGGTCTGCCGCAAGCACGATATCCTCCATCTTTTTCTCAAGCTCTTTAATATAATCAGCTACTTCTACATCTTCTTTTAACGAGATAAAGTAATTGGCTTGATTCGCTCTTTTTAAACCTGACTGAAAATCGCGTGTACCGATTCCTGTCGTGACATCTTTAATTTCATCTGCGCCGGCAAAATAATCTTCAAGCTTAAGCGAGATTTCATTCGTTCTCTCAAGCGGTGTAGAGGCAGGAAGGCGATAAGTCGCGACTAGCAATTTTTGCTCTTCATTAGGAATAAAAGTAAACCCTAGTTTCGAAGCAAATCCGAATGAACCCAGTAATGTAGCAAATGACAGCACAATAATAGCAATCTTGTGATTAAGTGACCATTTTATTGCGCTTGCGTACCATTTCTGAAGCTTCCCTTCCTTTTCTTCCTGAGGGATTTTTTTGAATGAGAATTTCGCTAGGATCGGCACAATCGTTATAGCCACAATCAACGATGTTAATAGCGAAATGACAATGGTTACAGCAAATGGAAGAAAGAATTCTCCGGTGATCCCGCCAACAAACCCTAGGGGCAGGAACACAACGACGGTCGTGATCGTAGAAGAAGTAATCGCCTTTAAGATTTCCTTCGTTGATTGAATTATTAATTGATCACTCATGCCTTCCTCGGACTTGCGGACCCGCCGGAAGATATTTTCAATAACAACAATACTGTCGTCCACCACACGGCCGACCGCTACAGCCATTCCGCCAAGCGTCATTATGTTCAGTGAGATATCTAATTGCTGCAGGAAGATCGACGTTACCAATAATGACAATGGAATAGAAATAATCGCAATGATCGTTGCTCTGACGTTACGCAAAAAGATTAAAACGGCAATGGAAGCAAATAGCGCACCCAAAAGACCTTCTTTTACAAGAGTCTCTACGGATTTCTCAATGCCTTCTGCAGAATCGAACCCAATCGCGTAGTCCACTTGATCTTCATATTTCTTCAGTACTTCGATGACTCCGTCTGCCACTTCCACTGTGTTGGCATCTTGTTTCTTGGTAACGGCCATTGAAAGAGCATCTTTTTGGTTATAGCGGGTAATTTCCGCTTTTTCTGTTACTTCTTTGACCGTAGCTATTTCCTTTAATGGCACTGGCTTTCCATTTGGAATAAAGGAAGGAGGTGTCAAAACTAGATTTTCGAGTTTATCTACAGTATCCAGCTTTTCTTGCACTCGGACTGGCACTTGAATATTTTCACCTTCAAGTGTTCCTGCTGGGAAGGAAAGTACTTTATTATTAATTTGGTCTTTTATTTCTGACAATGTGAAACCATAAGGAGCTGCTTTTTTCGGATCGATCGTCACCTGAAGCAATTCGTCAGTCTGGCCTCCAACAGACACACTGTTAATCCCTTTAATCTTATTTAATTCAGGAATCATTTCTTCATTCAGCACTTTTTGCAGGTCTGAACCTTCTTTAGCAAAGAGTGAGATATTAAAGATCGGGAAACTGCCGAATGAAAAACGGTTAATTTCAGTCTTTACTTCTGATGGAAGATCCGTTTCTTTAATTAAATTGTTCACTTGCTGTTCCGCTTCATCGATATCTGTATTAAACGGAAACTCCATACTGATAATGGACAGCGTTTCAAAGGTTGAACTTTGAACTTTCTTTACACCTTCAACCGCTTTAAATTGGTCTTCTAGCTTAGATGTTACTTGTTCATTTAAATCTTGCGGTGAAGCACCTGGATAAATGACCTCAATGCTTAATTGCGGAAATTCAATGTTTGGCAGAAGATCCACTTTTAATTTTGAAAAGGAGTACAAACCGCCTAAAATAAATAAAAACGAGATAATAAAAACGGCAAATGCATTCTTCAAACTAAATTTCGTTAAGAAATTCATAGTCACCCTCATTTCGACAGTAGTGTAGTGTTACAAAACTATCATAAACTGTTTACAAACAAATTGCACTTTTAAACTGCATTTTTATATCCATTTCAATGGGCAAAATGTGTACCGTTTATCATATGATGACAAGGGCTCGCTATGCTATGTTTGAAGTGTACTCTAGGCAAAATAAAAAAGCAGCTCGCGGCTGCTTTTCTCATTAGGCTTTTTGGGCGGCTATTTGCTTAGACATCCATGTTTGGATTTTTGTATAAATTAAGATAAACACAACAGCCAATATTGCTCCTTTGACTACATTGAATGGCAATATACCGCTTACCACTAATTGTTTTGCTTCCGGCGCACTCATGGCAGGCGCATTTAAAAACATTGTATAGGCCGGTAGGATGACATAGTAGTTTAATACACTCATTAATAAGGACATCACAATTGTCCCTGCCATTAAACCAGCTGTCATTCCTTTTTTAGATTCAAACTTTTTATAAACAAAGTAGACAGGCAGAATGAAAGTAACTCCTGCTACAAAATTAGCTAAATGTCCTACAGGAACTCCTGTCGGGCTTCCTGTCATAAAGAAGTCTAATACGTTTTTAATAAATTCTACCAATATTCCAGCCATTGGACCAAAGACAATAGCAGCGATCAGCGCAGGGATCTCACTAAAGTCGATCATTAAAAAGCTTGGGAATGGCGGGATTGGAAAATTAAGCAGCATCAGTAAATAAGACAGTGTGCTTAATAACCCCACAGTAGCTAACGTGCGAATATTCATTTTCTTCATAATCTCTCTCCTTCTCCTCATTCATCCTAGATCAGAAGAAAAACCGTCCTTACTTGAGTAAACAAAAAACCCCTAAAGCTGCGAGCTCAGGGGAGATTAGGCATGCTCAAATAAACGTTAAAAACTGCGCTTTTAAAACGTTGGCCGGCCTTCATCTTCTCCCATCCAGACTGTACTGTCGGCTTTGGAATCACACCAAATCTGCCTTTCGGCTCACGGGCTCAGAAGCTTAATTACTTCAATACCGCCGGTCGGGAATTGCACCCTGCCCCGAAGATGAATTAAATTTATTTAATTACAACTTTATTATACATAAGAACTAGGTAATTGTGAAGAGTTATCAATTAAAAAAATAATTATTTATTGCATTATTTAATATTTTCAGAAGATATCAATAATATGATGTTCTGTTTATATATTGCTAACTATTTTCGGAGTGAGAGAAAGTATGAGTTACTTCCAATGATAAAAGACTTGGACAAGACTTGAATGTCCTTACTGAAACCACTTTTATATTTATCCTCTGCTTTTCAAGCTTACCTTTAACAGCGTCAAAATAAAAAAGAGGTTCCGACATTGATCGGAACCTCTTTCGGCTGAAAAGATTCATTTTTTTTCGCATTGGAGTGCGCTGCACCTCCACCGATAAATAGTAAACTTATGCAGACAGCCATCAACAAAGCAATCATAAATCTTTTCAAATAATCAAGCAAATCAACCAGCCTCCAGCATACGGTATTTACCACCCTATAAGGTGTACGCCAAAGACGGAAATAATATGCTTATTTTTTTGGAAGAATGAAAGAAAACGTCGTGCCCTGCCCCAGCTTACTTTGCACTTTAATGCTTCCTTTGTGCGCTTCCACAATATTTTTGGCAATAGACAAGCCAAGTCCTGTGCCAGACCGGCCTCTCGTTCTCGCTTTATCTGCTTTATAAAACCGTTCGAATACAAACGGCAAATCATCTTCACTGATCCCTGCGCCTGAATCTTCAATGCAAATATGATGTCCGTCAGGCTGCTCTTCATGAATGACTTTCACAAACCCGTGCTCAGGTGTATGACGAAGGGCATTATCAATCAAGTTCGTTAAAACTTGCTCAATCCGGTCCGGATCTATCTTTAAGATGGAATCTTCATCAGGGAAACTCCAGGTTAATTCAATTTGTTTTTCTTTAGCGATCCCCTGGAATTTATTTGTCACTCGCTTCAAAAATGGGTGCAGTTCCATGTCTTCCATGCTTAATGTGATATGTCCTGCTTCCATTCGGGCTAAATCCAGGAGATCGTTGACCAATCGTCCCATTCTTAATGATTCATCATGAATGATCTTCGCAATATCCCTTTTCTCTTCTTCGGTAGCCGCGATATCATCCACAATCGCTTCACTGTACCCTTGAAGCATGGAAATAGGTGTACGAAGCTCATGTGACACATTGGCAATAAAGTCTTTGCGAAGCTTATCGAGACGGCGCTCCTCTGTCATATCCCGCACCACAGCTACGGCTCCGCGAACAGACTTAGCATTGTACAGCGGACTGACAATTACTACATACGAACGGCCTTGAAGAGATAGCTCTCCAACTTGTTCCTTTTCAGTTTCTACCGCTTGCGTTAAAAGGCCATTGACCAGAGTCGGAACGGCTTCCTCATGATGTTCACTTTCTTTTTGAAAATGCCAGTTTTGCAGAAAACGCTCCGCAGGGGGATTCGTAATTAATATCGTCCCATCCCGGTTAAACGTGATGACCCCGTCAGCCATACTGCTCAAAATACTTGCGAGCTGTTCTTTCTCTTGATTAAGTGCATGAATATTATAATTCAGCTGCTTTGCCATCTGATTAAATGAAGTCGCTAGTGCGCCAATTTCGTCTGTCGTTAAAATCGGCACTTTCGTATCGAACTTTCCTTTAGTCAGCTCAGTGGCTGCTTCTCTCATTTTGCGAAGTGGCGCGGTAATCCTTGTCGATAAGAAGAAAGCAAAGATTGTGGTCAGCACAATCGCAATGCCTGCTGCGAGCAGGATCAGCTTCGTTGTCTGCTGGGTCGTTTCCTTAATGACCTCAAGCGATTGATAAATAATGACAGCCCCGTCTTCACCTGGCTTCATTTCAAGAGGAACAGCAATCACAATCGAATTCTCATAGCGGTTCGATTGGTTCCCGCCTTGGACAGGCAGTTCCGTTTTTATTTCCTTCTTTTCTGTAAAGACCTTTGAAAGCGCAGGATCATTTCCGATTCGTTTTTGTTCCACTTTCGAATCATCCGGGTCATGAGGAGAGAAGTAAAAACGGTTTTGATCCTCGGCAATAATGACATGAACAGGGTTGTCCACTAGCTCCCAAGCCACTTCCATACCCGTTTCTTTATCTTCATGCTCTGAAATGATCTTCGCAATTTTTACAGCTGTTTCTGACAATTCTTTTTCAACTTGAGTGGCGTGATAATTCTCAAAAAACTCAAGCTGTAAAATCGTCAGTAAAAAAAGGACAAACGATACGAGTAAAAGAATCGTCATCCATAGCTTTCCGACAACACTTCTCCAAAGTCTCATTCATTCACTACCTCAAATTTATATCCTACTCCCCAAACCGTCACGATCATTTTTGCTGCTTTTTCAGATACTTTATTTAATTTTTCACGAAGTCTCTTTACATGTGTGTCCACCGTACGTAAATCACCAAAGAATTCATAATGCCAAACTTCTTTCAATAAATGCTCGCGGTCAAACACTTTATCAGGCGCTTTAGCTAGGAAATACAAAAGTTCATATTCTTTTGGTGTCAGATTAACCTCTTCTCCATCTGCCAATACTCGGTGTGCATCATTGTCAATCGTCAAATGAGGGTAAACGATCAGGTCTTTGGATTTCGTATCGGTTTGCAAATACGTCGTTGGTGATGATCTTCTTAATAGCGCTTTCACTCGCAGTACGACTTCACGCGGGCTAAATGGTTTTACGATATAATCGTCGGTTCCTACTTCAAAGCCTTGCACACGGTTGGCTTCTTCTCCTTTTGCCGTCAGCATAATCACAGGTGTCGCTTTCTTCTCACGCAGTTCCCGGCAAACTTCTATGCCATCCTTACCCGGCATCATCAAATCAAGAAGAATACAATCATATTCCTCATTAACGGCCATCTCTAAAGCTTGTTCACCATCTTCTGCTTCATCAATGACATAATTTTCCCTCTCTAAATACATGCGCAATAGACGCCGGATTCTTTCTTCATCGTCAACAATTAAAATTTTCAAATCGTTATCCAAGTACACTACCTCCTAAGTATTCAACATGATTGTCTAAATTAAGATAATAATAAAGTCCTTTTTTAATTATTAACTATAATCCACTGTTTTTCAATTTATACCCTATAAGAATAGAAAAAAGCCTTCGCCAAAACGAAGACTTTCTTCTGTTAAGCATAAGAATGCAAGCCGGCAATGACCAGGTTTACTGCAATAAAGTTAAACATAATAATCGCAAAACCAATCACCGCTAGCCATGCAGACTTTTCGCCGTGCCAGCCTTTTGATAAGCGAAGATGCAAGAAAGCCGCATAAAATAGCCACGTAATAAGCGCCCATACTTCTTTAGGATCCCATCCCCAAAATCTTGTCCAGGCAATTTGCGCCCAGATCATCGCAAAAATTAAGGCGCCCAGAGTGAAGATTGGAAAACCAATTAATACGGAACGATAGCCGATTTCGTCTACGAGATCGTCATTCAAGTTCTTAACGGCCGGCTGCAGCAAAGCGGCAATTCGTTTGCGTGCAATCAATCGAATCAGTGCATACAGCAAAAACCCTGCACCGATGGACCAAATCACCGTATTTAATTTCTTGGCATTGATCAGCGCCGGAACACTAGCAAGCGGCTCGAAACGGTCATCCGTTTTCAAAACCCCTTCGTGCGGACCGATAAGTGCCGGAACATTAAATTCTTCAACCGCTGGATTTCCTTCTTTATTCACATAATCGAATGAAGCCTTATAATTCATAGCAGAAAATGTAGAAGTGACAATCACGAAACCAATCGTTGCCACTAAGCTAAACATGATGACTTCTAGCCAAAACGTTTGTTTACTAGATTTCGTCTGGTCAATATTCTTCACTAAATAGATCAGTCCTGCAATAAAGCTGATCGCAAGAACACCTTGTCCAGCTGCTGTTGTCGTCACATGGATATGCAGCCAGTCACTTTGCAGAGCAGGAATCAGAGGACTGACTTCTGTCGGAAACATACTTGCATAGGCAATGATTAAAAGCGCCACAGGAAGGGCGAATAACCCAAGAGCAGGCACTTGATAAATAAAGTAGATAATGATAAATCCGGCAACGAGCATCATGCCGAAAAAGGTAGCAAATTCAAACAGATTGCTGACCGGTGCATGGCCTGCTGCCATCCATCGGGTAATAAAATAACCGAGCTGTGCCAAAAAACCTAATACAGTCACTGTGATGCCCAGCTTGCCCCAGCTATTTGATTTCTTCGTATCTGCTTTCTTATCTTTCTGCCGAATCGCTCCGCCAAACAAGAATGTAGCAAGCAAATATAATATAAATGCCGCATATAATAGATTGCTGCTCAGTTGTACTAAATCAGACATTGTTAGTTCCCTCCTTGATTGTTAACTTTGCTGGTCTTTAGGCTCCGGAATCGATGTACCTTCTACGACCGTTGTAATTTCACGTTTCAGCCCGTGCCAGTTTTTATTGGTATGAGCTGCGACATGGATCTCATCATTGATTTTTCGGAACCAAATCCTGCGATGATTCCAATAAGACCCTTGAATGACACCGATCATAAATATAATGCCGCCAATACCAAGAATCCAAAGCGTTAAATCTTTGCGAACAGTCAAGGCAGAAATATTTTGTGTTTCTAAACTCTTAAACTCCATTTTATAATCCGTATCTCCAAGCGGTTCAATGGTTTGGCGAATAGCGACAAAGCTCACTTCGCCTTCCGGGTGCTCAGGGGAGACCATATTGAATAAGAACGCAGGGTTATTTGGCACAGGAGATTTCGTTTGCGGCTCTCCGCTGTCAGAGAAACCGCTAAAATCAGGATAATAGCCTAATAGCTTAATTTGGTATCCCTCTCCTACATCATATGTATCTTCCTGTTCAAACAAATCGATGGTCACTTGTCCAACTTCTTTTCCCGTTTTCTTTTCTGTCAGCCCGAATTGCATCGCTTTCATTTCATCTTGTCTGAAGCTAGTTTGATAGATCGCATAGTTATCAAACTTCAGCGGTTCATTTACACGGATTTCTTCATCTTTGACTTTTTTCAGTTCCGGGTCTTGACCAATGACTTTTTGGTTCTTATCCTCATAAAGAACAGCGTTTGTCTGATAGTTTTTGGCAACAGTGCCATTACGTTCAAGCGCTTCATCAAAGACTTCCGAATCTTCTTTACTATAATTTTCAATAATGAACTTCTCATTTTTCAGGTAATACTGTCCTTCTGTTCCAGGAATTTGTCTGGTTTCACCTTCACGAATCCATAGCAGTTCATCCACATACATACCATTCACTGAACGAAGCATCGCGCCAATTAAGAAAATAATTAATCCAATATGGTTAATATAAGGACCCCAGCGTGAAAAACGGCCTTTTTCAGCCAGGATACTCCCGTCCTCTTCTCTGACTCGGTATCTTTTGGCTTGAAGATTCTTCTTCAATGTCTCCATGTCAGCTTCAGTTACAGCCATTTCCTGTTTAGTAAATAAGCGCTGCTTTTTTAAAAACGTTTCGTGCCTTGCCACTCGCTGGGTTTTTAAGGCCCTATACAGCGGAATCACACGGTCTAAACTGCATATGACAAGCGATACGCCAATCGCAGCGATTAATGCAATAAACCATACGGAATTATATAGATCATGGAACCCGAGCATATAATAATATTTACCGAACGTGCCATATACATCTTCATAATACTGTTCCGGAGGTATATTGTTTGGAATAAAGAATTTTTGCGGCAAAATCGTCCCGATGGATGCTGAGACAAGCGTCAGCACAATCAGCCATATGCCGACTTTTACTGAAGAAAAAAAGTTCCATATTTTATCAATGATGGATTTGTTGTATGTTTGTGAACGTCTGGCGCTGCCTTCATAGCGCATGTCATGCAGCGATTCTTGTTTCGCTCCTTCTGTCAGTGCCCGTCCGCAGGATTCACACAAGACTGTTCCATGCGGATTGACATGGCCGCATTCACATTTTACTTTCCCCATATTAAAACTCCTTAATAATTATGGTTTTACCTTTTCAAAAAGCTCTCTGACCTGTTCTTCCTTCACGAGTCCGCCAATAATAATTTCCTCGACTTCACCATCCGCATTAATCATGTAAGTTGCCGGCAGTGGATTGACTCCATAGGCTTGCTGCACTTCTTTTGTTTTATCAATAGTCATTGGAAATGTCAGACCGTACTGCTCTTTAAATTTATTCACTTGGAATTCCGATTCGCCTACATTGACAGTCAGCACTTCGACGCCTTTGTCTTTGTACTCTTTAGACATTTTTTCCATATGAGGCATTTCTTCTTTACAAGGTTCGCACCAAGTGCCCCAGAAGTTCAAGAACACACCTTTTCCTTTGTAATCTGACAGCTGATGCTTTTCGCCAGACAAGTCGGTGAGGACAAAATCAGGCGCCTCGTCACCCGCTTGCAGGCTGCCTCTTGATTCTTTCGTCAAATTGGAATACAGCGTGTAGCCTACTGCCGCTGCCAAGATCGTCAAGATCACTGTTCGCATGATCATTCTCTTTTTCTTTTTGTTCATACATCCACCCCCTTGAGGCTTATTCAATGATGATATTTAATTTGTTCACATAAACCCAGCTAACAAAAAAATCAAAACTATCTTCATTATATCATTTTGAAATTTCCTCATAACAATTGGGTTATGAAGGATATGTGACAGTTCTTATTAAGTTCGTATTAGCGCAATGAACCTGTTTCGGCAAGTGTACGGAGCTGTTTCACTTCATGTGCTGAGAGCTCTCTGATATCACCAGCGTTCATGCCGTTTAAATTCAAGAAACCATATCTTTCTCTTCTTAGCTTTTGAACTTGGAAACCAAATGCTTCGAACATGCGTCGAACTTGGCGGTTGCGTCCTTCATGAATGGTAATTTCAATCAGCGCCCTCTGTTTTTTCTTATCGGCCGATATTTCTTTCACCCGTGCCGGTGCGGTCATTCCATCTTCAAGCTTCACACCTGTCGCGAGTTTCTTTAGGATTTGACGGTCAGGGATCCCGTTAATTCTCGCTAAATATGTTTTTTCCACTCCGTATCTGGGATGAGTCAATAGATTAGAAAATTCACCGTCATTGGTCATGATCAAAAGTCCGGAAGTATCGTAATCCAAGCGTCCGACAGGGAAGATTCTCTGCTCAACAAATTGGAAATAGTCTGTTACCACTTTGCGGTTTTTGTCATCAGACACAGCTGAAATGACCCCCCGCGGTTTATAGAATAAATAATATACCTTATTTTCACGTTCAACAGGAATTCCGCCCACTTCTACTTTGTCAGAACCAGAAACTTTCGTCCCTAATTCTGTGACTTTCTTCCCATTTACCGTTACTTTCCCTTCTATGATCAGCTGTTCAGCTTTTCGCCTGGACGCAAAGCCAGCTTGTGCAATCACTTTTTGCAAACGTTCCATTCATTATTCACCTCTAATTTTTCGTTAAGTACCCTTTTGCATTATTACATAACAGGCTAAATAAGAAAAGCAGAGGAACTTTTTGACATGTTTTAGGCAAGAATTTTTTTATAGAAGCGAAGCTATATTAAGAAACTGAAAAATTACTTAGTTGATTTCACTTCAGGATGCTTCGCTTTCCGCGGGGCGTGCGGTGAGCCTCCTCAACGCTAAAGCGCCTGCGGGAGCTCACCTGTCACGCTGATCCCGCTGGAGTCTCGCCCCTTCCGTTTCAACTAATCTCCAGAAAAAGAGATCATTCCGTCTATACGGAATGATCCTCGGTTTTCAGCTATAAAATTACTTAGGAAAACTAAAATGTGGATATATTTATAACGGGCTCAATCTAACCCCACTCACTCTTTCATCATGAATACAGCCAAACAACGATCATTAAAGCCGCGATAAACCCTGCAAGATCCGCAAGCAAGCCAACCTTTAATGCATCGCCCATTTTCTTAATGCCGACCGCGCCGAAGTACACAGTTAAAACATAAAAGGTTGTATCCGTGCTTCCCTGCATGACAGAGGCGAGTCTTCCGATAAAGGAATCGGGTCCATGAGCAGCGATTAAATCACTTGTCATCCCGAGTGCCGCAGTTCCTGAAATCGGCCGGATCAGCACAAGCGGGAATACTTCTGGCGGCAGTCCGATGAATTCGAGCACCGGTCTTAAAAATTCCACTAACCCTTCAAGAGCACCTGATGCCCGAAAGATGCCGATCGCTACCATCATTCCTACAAGGTAAGGAATGATGGATACAGCAATTTGGATGCCTTCTTTTCCTCCTTCAACAAACGTTTCGTAGGCAGGCACCTTTTTATACGTACCGAATAACAAGACAAATATAATAATAGCCGGGATTAGCCACATGGAGATTGAAGTAATCCACGCCATTTATTTCACCCCGTTTCGTTTCCGCCGGTAATAGAAGTACCGGTCAATTGCAATCGCAGCTAATGATGAACAAGCTGTAGCCATCAAGGTTGGAGCTACAATTTCTGTCGGAGCTTGCGAATCATAAGATAGCCGGATCGCAATGACTGTTGTCGGAATGATGGTGATACTAGAAGTATTGATCGCTAAGAACGTGATCATCGAACGGCTCGCTTCGCTTTTGCCGCCATTTAGCTTTTTCAATTCCTCCATCGCTTTAATGCCTAAAGGCGTTGCCGCATTGCCTAATCCAAAAAGGTTCGCCATCATATTAGACAGAATATACCCCATAGCCGGATGATCGCCTGGCACTTCCGGAAACAGCCTTCCGATGATGGGTTTAAATAAGCGGGACAGGTAGTGAAGGAGACCAGATTCTTCCGCTATCTTCATCAGTCCGAGCCAAAACACCAGCACACTGATGAGCCCTATACATATAGTGACAGCCTCTGCTGCGGATTTAAACAAAGCTTCATTTACTTGATTCATCGTTCCGTTAACTCCGGCAAAGACGAGTCCAATGACTGTGAGACCAACCCATATTAAATTAACCATCACTATATCCGCCGTCCATCATGAGAAGATCCCGTCTTTCAACTTGTCCCAAAATGATTTCTCTTCTTTTTCTTGCGGCTGTTTATAATACACAGGGGTGGAATCGATCTTTTCTTTTCCTAAATAGGCTTCAGCTACACCGACAACATCGGGGACAGCTCCCTCTTTCCAGCCCTTTTGCGGTTTCATCAGCTTAAATCGAATCGATACGTCCTTTTCTTCTTTATTCTTTAAAGGGTAGAATAAATCTCGTTTCGTATAAATCTTATTTCGGTAGATGGGGTCCTTAGCTGCATCAATAAACCCTTCCGATAAAAGAATGATAGGATCATAGGTTTTAAAGCTGCTCTCATACATGTAAATATGATCATTCCAATCATCCGGCGCGTTTAAAGTGACAGCGATCAGCTCCATATCGCCCTTTGCCGCTGTTGTAACTAGGGTTCGCTTTGCTCTTTTTGTAAAACCTGTTTTCCCGCCTGTGCAGTACTCATATTTCTCTGTCAGCAAGCGATTTTTATTGTGCCAGATCCGGTCCCATTTCTCTTCTGGGTTTGGTGCTCTATATACCTTTGTTCCGGCCACTTTCCTATATGTCTCATTCTTCATGGCATATTGAGTAAGCAATGCCATGTCATAAGCAGTGGACAGATGCTCTTCATGATCATCTAAACCATGCGGATTGGCAAAATACGTGTGCTTCATTCCAATCTCTTTCGCTTTCTCATTCATAAGATACACAAAGCCTTCTTTACTTCCGCCGACGTGTTCTGCAATAGCCACCGCCGCATCATTGCCGGACCGGAGCATGAGCCCATAGACTAAATCTTCTAGCGGAAGCTTCTCACCTTCTTTCAGATAGAGTGACGACCCTTCTGTCCCTACTGCCCGGGGACTCACTTTCACATTCTCCTTCAGTTTGTCCGACTCAATGGCGAGGATTGCCGTCATGATCTTTGTGATGCTTGCGATCCGAGCTTTTTTGTGCGGATCTTTAGCAAACAATACTCTGCCGCTTTGCTGCTCCATCAAGACCGCGCTGTTGGCACTGACACCTCCGCCTGCCATGACAGAGGGTGCAGTTAAAGAGAAGAACAGCCATACCATTACGGCGGCAACTAGCGTATTTTTCTTCATCCCATTCTCTCCCTTGCTTATTTGTACAAATATATGCAAGACAAGCCTAAGTAGAAGAAGAATTTGTATGAAGGCTGCATGAACGCGTCCTAGTAACGGACATTGTCCCAGAAGGTCAACGAATTATCATTTTTTCCATACGAAAAGAGATGCCTTTATTCAGGGCATCTCTTGACTGGTTAATATAGGAAGAATCAAACGTGGTATATTATTCATCTTTCAGCACTTCTTCAAACTGTTCGAAAAACAGATCAGCTTCTCCTTGTGCGAATTGATCTTCTGACTCGTTAAGGGGCGGCAGTTCAGCAATATCCTTTAAACCAAAGCAGTCAAGGAATTCCTTCGTCGTCCCGTATAATATCGGACGTCCTGCTCCTTCTGCCCGGCCTACTTCCTTAATCAGCGCTTTCGAACATAGCGTTTGAATCGGGCGTTCCGTTTTTACTCCGCGGATCTCTTCTATTTCCGCCCTCGTGATCGGCTGCTTATAGGCTACGATCGCCAGTGTTTCTAAAGAGGCTTGTGACAGGGTTTGAGAGCTGTTGTTTTCCACTAGCTTTTTAATGTAGTCCGCATGCTCTTTTTTAGTAGCGAGCTGATAGGTTCCAGCCAGCTGAATTAATAAAATTCCCCGCTCCGCGTCTTGTTCATATCGTTCTTTCAATTCACTTAGCAATCCTTCTGCTTCAAACTCTTCAATATTCAGCACGCTGGCGATTTGCTTTAATGTTAATCCTTCATCTCCGGCAGCAAACAGCAAACTTTCTGTAATGCTCATATATTGAACGCTCATTCCGCGGCACCTCTCTTCGCTGCAACAAATAAATCTGAAAAATTCTCTTGCTGTTCTACTGCAATCTTATCTCGCTTCATTAATTCCAATACCGCTAAGAAACTGACAACGATATGCTCGCGGTCATCGTATGGGAATAAATCAAAAAACCTCGTAGGCTTTGAATTCTGTACAAGCATATGCAGAATTTCGCCCATTCGCGTCTCTATCGGAATCTCTTGTCTTGTCACTCTAGCTGAAATAGGGCGCTGAATTTTCTTTCTTCTCAGAAGCTTTTGGAAAGCTCCGAGCATATCATATACTGTCACACTTAATTCCGACGGGCTCTTCGTATCCAGTTCCATAGATGTCATATCACTTGGCGCTTTCGTATAAAGCTTCCCGCGGTCTTCTTCTTTCTTCTTCAGCTCTTCGGCCGCTTCTTTATACTTTTTATACTCCACAAGCCGTTCAACCAGTTCATCCCGGGGATCTTCTTCTTCTAACCAGTCGTCATCCTCTGGCTCCTCTTCATGATTCGGCAGGAGCGTTTTGCTTTTAATCGCGAGCAGCGTCGCGGCCATTACTAAATATTCGCTGGCCACATCCAGTTCCAATTCTTTCATTGTATGAATAAACAATAAGTATTGCTCTGTGATGTCCGCCATTGGAATATCATATATATCAATTTCAAGCCTTTGAATCAAATGCAAAAGCAAATCCAATGGCCCTTCAAACGCATCAACTTTCACTTTATATTCCATAGGTCATCACCAATTCTTTTTTCGTTCTAAAAAAGCTCAATGTTTAGTATAGTAGATTCCGCTCGTCTATCCAACTATAATTTCGAATTTGAATCTGCTTATTCGGGCATGTTATGATAAATATAAGGCAATTTAACCTTAGGAGGACGTACATGTATTCTTATCCACTGGCTTATTTGACTTTTTTGGTCCACTTTCATCAAGATCAAGATTATTTTGAATGTCACGAAGTGCTGGAGGAATATTGGAAGGAAAAAACGGATCAAACAAGGGATTCTGTTTGGGTTGGTTTAATCCAAACCGCCGTTTCTTTATACCATTACCGCCGCGGCAATGTCATCGGCGCCGTAAAGATGGGCAAGAAAGCACTAAGCATCTTGAAAGAGCGGGAAGCTGAACTTGAAGCCCTCGGAATTGATAAAGATCTTTTTATCAGCCGTCTTTCCAAATCCGTCTTATCTGCTGATAGCGACGAAGTCTTTGACGCTTTCTCTATTCCGTTTAGCGATCAGCAAGTAGTTGAACAATACACTCACTTTTTACACAACTGCCTGCCTGGGCTGGTTACTCATAAGCAAGAATTTCTTTTAAATAAACATGTGCTGAGAGACCGCAGTGACGTGATTACTGCAAGAGAAGCCGCACTGCAATTAAGAATTGAAAAAAGGGACGCCTTGCAAAACCGCTAGCATCGGCAAGGGCTTCCTTCTTATAAAATTGGAAAAGAAGACTCGGAGTTTTACTCCGAGTCTTCTTCGCACTTATGAAAGAAATTAGATGTAGATGCGTTAGGAATTACTTGCTTATCTTTATGAAGGTCTTTTAGTTCCTTGATCATCTTTTTGCCAATGCCTTCTTGACGGTAAGATGGATTCACAGAAATATGCTGAATTTCCACAGTATCTTCATTCATGTAGACACCTACAGCTCCGATGATGTCTTCATCTTTCCACAAATACAGCTGCCAGCGATCTTCTGTTTCATAAGACTTCATCGTTTGCTGCAGCTGTTTAATGTCCTTTTCACTTGGCATAAACGACAGCAAACCCATTGCTATTTTTTCAAAAGATTTTTTATAACGAATAAGCATGTTACAACCCTCTTCAACATTGTGTGACAGTCACACTTTTTCAATAATAGTAAATACCGATTGTATATTTTCCATTTCTTATGTTACTAAAATTGTGAAAATTAATCAACTTTCACTTATTTCACAATTATGAACCAGTAGAAAAGTCCCCATGCCACGGCTAAAACAAGCATTATTAAAAACAATGATAGATTATTTCTATTCATCCAAACACCTCAAATGTCTTGGCTCTGTTACGAATTCTTAATAATAGATAAGGGCAAATCAAGCTTTACTAGATCTTCATAGCTTTCTCGTTTAATGACAAGTTCAGCCTCTCCGTTCTCAACAAATACAACCGGAGGACGCGGAATGCGATTATAATTATTCGCCATGGCATAGCCATAGGCACCTGTGCAGAAAACAGCTAAGACATCATCATGAGAAGACTTCGGAAGCGGAAGATCCCAAATCAGCATATCGCCTGATTCGCAGCATTTTCCGGCAATCGACACTGTCTCTTCAATTGGATCATTTACCCGATTCGCGAGTACTGCCTCATATTTCGCTTCATATAAAGCGGGACGGATATTATCACTCATTCCCCCGTCAATCGCAATATATTTCCTTACATTCGGCACATTCTTGACTGAACCGATTTTGTACAAAGTCACCCCTGCATCCCCGACAAGAGAACGTCCCGGCTCAATCCAAATTTGAGGCATTTTCATTGAACATTCTTTCGTTTTCATTTGCACCACTTGAATGATTTCGTCTACATATTGAGATGGTTCTAGAGGGTCATCTTCTTCTGTATAACGAATGCCAAAACCGCCGCCTAGATTCAATACTTCTGATTCAAAGCTCAATCTGTCTTTCCAGTCAGCAAGCTTTCCGATAATTTTTTCTGCAGCTAATTTAAAGCCGGTCGTTTCGAAAATTTGCGAGCCAATATGACAATGTAATCCTAGTAAATGTAAATTCGGCTTAGCCATTGCGATTTTAAGGGCTTCTTCTGCCTGGCCGTTATTTAAGTCGAACCCAAATTTAGAATCTTCCTGGCCCGTTAGAATATAATCATGCGTATGGGCCTCAATCCCCGGCGTTACGCGAAGTAGTATTTTCATGGTTTGCTGTTTTTCTTGACAAATAGATTCAAGCATATCCAATTCATAGAAATTATCCACGACTACACAGCCAATTTTGCTGTTTACTGCCATTTCTAATTCTTCTCTGCTTTTGTTATTGCCATGAAAATGTATGCGGTCTACAGGAAATCCTGCTCTTTCCGCCGTATAAAGCTCTCCGCCAGATACCACATCTAAAGACAAGCCTTCCTGATCGGCCAATTGCATCATGCCGACAGCAGAAAAAGCTTTGCTCGCATAAGCCACTTGGGCTGTCACGCCAAGATCTTCAAACGTTTTCTTAAATCCTCTTGCTCTCTGCCGTATTAAAGCCACATCATAAACATAAAGAGGGGTGCCATATTGCTTCGTCAATTCAATGACATCCACCCCTCCAATTTCTAAATGTCCTTGCTCATTCACACCAGCCGTTCCATATGTATGCATCCAATCGCCTCTATTCTTAAAATATCGCCCAGGACCAATAAATAATCATTTAATCGGAAAAATAGACAGCAGTGTGTTCACATACTGTCTCTAGGCTGACAACATTAGATTAAAAGTAATATAACATACATTTTCACACGTCTCAATATGGTTATTCGTTTATAGGCTGTCTAATACGATCCCCCGGCTTCACAATACTTGGCCTGAATTTAGAAGCAGGAATGGATTTTCTCACAAATATTTGCCAAAAAGCTTTTGGGTCAAATGGCAAGAGCGGCCATAAATAAGGCGTATTTAAAGCTCTCATGCCTGCTAAATAGATAATTATGACAGTAGCAGCCACCACAAGTCCAGGGACTTTAAATAAAGCAACCGCAACTAATAAGACCATCCGCGATAATTTATTGGCAATGCTCAGTTCATAGCTCGGCGTAGCGAATGTTCCTATTGATGCAATCGCCACATATAAAATGACTTCTGCGACGAATAAACCTACATCGATGGCAATTTGTCCAATCAATACAGCAGCGATCAACCCCATGGCTGTCGACAGCGGGGTCGGCGTATGAATGGCCGCAATCCTCAAGAATTCAATGCCAATATCAGCTATAAATAATTGAGCGACAATCGGAATATTTGTTTTCTCGTTAGGTCCGATAAATTTCAGGCTTTCCGGCAGCATGGTCGGCTCGAGTGCAAACAGCAGCCATAGCGGCAACAGAAAGATGGAGGCAATTAACCCTGCAAAACGCAGCCAGCGGATAAATGTGCCTACTGCCGGCGACTGTCTGTATTCTTCCGCATGCTGCATATGGTGGAAGTAAGTAGCTGGCAAGATAATGACACTCGGCGAAGTATCAACAAATAAGAGCACATGGCCTTCTAAGAGATGAACAGACCCAATATCTGCCCTTTCTGTGTAGCGGACGACTGGAAACGGATTATACCCTTGTTTGACTAAAAATTCTTCAATGGTTTTATCCCCCATAGGAATTCCATCGATACAAATATTTTGCAACTCTTTTCTGACAATGTCGATTAGGTCCGGGTCAGCAAGCCCTTCGATATAGGCAATGGCTACATCCGTTTTGGACCTCTCTCCTACTTTGTTCATTTCAAACCGCAGGCGGCCGTCACGAATCCTTCTTCTTGTGAGTGCGGTATTGACGATAATATTTTCAACGTAGCCGTCTCGTGATCCCCGAACCACCTTTTCCGTATCTGGTTCTTCAGGATTGCGCCCAGGATAGCTCCTCACATCGATAATAAATGCTTTCTCTTCTCCTTCAACGACTACAGCGATCAATCCGGAAAGGACTTGATCAATTAATACATCTACTTCCTTGCTTTCTTCTACCGACTGGTTGACTAGACGGTTTTTGACGACTTCACCTAAATGTACTCTTCTTTTTTCATGATCATTAATTTGAGTTAACTCAATGAGAATTTCAATGATGTAGGATGTATCACAAAGCCCGTTTACATAATATACATGCACCTTTTTATCAAGAATGTTAAATTGACGAACCCCAACATCAAAGCTTTTCTTAAGGCCCGCTTTCTCTTCCAAAATTTGATCCAGCTTTATAGGATCTTTCGGAATCAGCTGATGTGTCTCGTTCATGATTCTTACCTCCCTGCTGTCTTTTCAATCCGCTTATTTATAAACAAAGTAAAGCCAATGGAACAACGACCCCGCTACTTTCCCAAGGGCAATGGCCATCATTAATGCGATAATTCTCCCGTGTACTCCGATTCTCTTAGCTAAAATCGGAAACACATTAAGAACTTCCGTCAATGCCGCAGCCAGCATTCCAATAAACATTCCGCTCGCAAACCCTGCAGGTATGAGAATGGACGAATGAGCAGAAAAAGTAACTGTGAATAAACTAAAAAACGTACCCGTTAATACGCCGGTAATGACTGCCCACTCGTACCAGCGAATCATATGATTGGTTTTCGTCAGCTGCATCAGCCTTGGAAGTAAACCAAGCACCGTAATAAACGCTACAAACCCTGCCCCGACAGCCAATCCACCAGCGAGCCCAGATACAGCGAGCCATACATTATGGACGATAGCCATTGCACTGCCTATTTGTCTTGTTTTCATTGATGATGGCATACTGGTCCAAATCCTGCTGATAATTAAACATCTCGACTTCTAGCGGGCTTGGTTCTTCATTAAATCTCTTTTTAAATAAGTGATTAAAAAATAAAACCATTCCAGCTCCAAGGCCGATCGAATACGGAATTTGAAAAATAAGCGGGTAGTCTGTTTTTTCTCCTGTGACGATTTCATATAGCTTGATATGCACTTCTCTCATGCTGACATCTTCATGAAAATTCATGATCGTTAAGGCCGCTCCCATAAACAATAAAAACCATACAAAAAGAAAGAGAATGATCGATCCCGGCTTTTTCGCAACAGAAGCATAAACGATGGTTTGTGAAGGACCTACCATTTGAAGATCAGAGTGCGGCCACTTCTGCATCAGCTTATCGATCACAGTCATGGCATCAATAATCACAAGCTGTCCGTCGGATGGCTTAATCGTATATATTTCCGTGTACATAAGCTCAGGCAGAATATCTTCCGGGGCAATGATTTGGGCGATCTCTTTCAGCCTCACCTGATCATTTGCGCCCAGCTGCACCCGGTGGCTGAGCCTGATATAAATGGAAGCACCCATTGCTTTTCCCACCCTATTTGATAATGGTTGTTATCAAGTAGTATGAGCAAAAGGATTTATTTCATTCTTAAGCTAGAACAATAAAAAAAACCCGTCACCTGACGAGTTTCTAGGGTAAGCTGATATGAACTAAGGATTAGCTTTGCTTCATCTGTTCTTTCATTTGCAATAATATCTTTTTCTCGAGCCTCGAGACCTGGACTTGAGAGATGCCGAGCCTCTTTGCTACTTCAGACTGGGTTTGATCTTTGTAGTACCTTAAATAAACAATCAGCCGCTCTCGTTCATCAAGCACCCGAATCGCTTCTTTCAGGGCAAACTGGTCAAACCAGGCTTGACTGTTTTTATCCGCCATTTGATCAAGCAAAGTGATCGGGTCTCCGTCATTTTCATAAACGGTTTCATGAATGGAGGAAGGCGATCTCGATGCCTCCTGAGCCATGACGACTTCCTCGGGGGAGATCTCTAAGTGTTCGGCAATTTCTTGAATCGTTGGCGTCCGTCCGTACGTTTTTAATAATTCTTCTCTTGCCCGACGAATTTTATTGCCTGTTTCTTTCAATGACCGGCTGACTTTCACTGTGCCATCATCTCTAATAAACCGCTGGATTTCTCCAATAATCATTGGTACGGCATACGTGGAAAATTTCACGTCATAGCTTAAATCAAATTTATCTACTGATTTCAGCAATCCGATACAGCCAATTTGGAATAGATCATCTGGGTCATAGCCGCGATTAAGAAACCGCTGAACCACAGACCAGACAAGCCGCATGTTCCGCTCTACAATCGTTTCCCTGGCTTCTTGGCTGCCTTCCTGACTTTCTTTTATTAGTTTTTTCAGCTGGCTATCTGTCAATATGGTTGACTTTTCTTTTTTCACTTCTACATCCATGGCACGGCCCCTTAATTGCAGAGTGCTTTTTTATTGGCAAGCTGCTTTTTTAATCGAATCGTGGTGCCCGTCCCATGCTGTGATGTGATATCAATCTCGTCCATAAAGTTTTCCATAATCGTAAAACCCATCCCTGATCGTTCCAGTTCAGGCTTTGTTGTAAACAATGGCTGCCTCGCTTCTTGCACATCCGAAATGCCAATTCCTTCATCACGGATGACGATATCCACTAGCCCGTCATCTAGTAATACTGAAATATACACCATTCCAGAAGGTCTTCCCTCATACCCGTGAATAATCGCATTGGTCACCGCTTCTGAAACAACCGTTTTAATCTCTGTTAATTCATCCATCGTCGGGTCGAGCTGGGCGATAAATGAAGCGACAGCCACCCTTGCAAAGGATTCATTTTGACTGAGGGCACTAAATTGTACATTCATCTCATTTCTCATAATAGCGGCGCCCCCAATCTCTCTATTGCCTGTTCTTCAGAGTCTTCCATTCGGACGATCTTAAACAGCCCAGACATTTCAAACAAACGATTAACAGCTGGCGAGATCGCACAAACAACCATTTCTCCGCCCTTTTGTTTAATATGCTTGTATCTGCCTAAAATAACGCCAAGTCCTGAGCTGTCCATGAAAGTTAAATCCCCTAAATTTAACACGATATGAAGGATTCCTTCTTTTTCAATTGCTTCGCTCGCCTCTTTGCGGAGTGATTCTGCCGTGTGATGATCCAATTCTCCCGAAAGCCGGAGACACAGGATGGAATCCACCACTTCCATTTCCACTGTTAATCCCATATTCAAAGCCCCCTTTTATATTGATAAGAAGCTATTCGACCTCGTTTTTCTCAATCCTTCCTTCCTGACAAAACTAGAAGGAATTCGCTAAAAGAAGTGCCTTTTCGGCAGGATTAATTGGCCGTTTTCGTAAATAAGTGAAACACTTTTTTATAGAAATCCCACCAGCTTGCACGATCGACCGTTTCTTTTGCCAAGAGAGGCGTTTTAGAGAGCACTTTCCCGTCTTTTTCAATCACCAGATCACCAAGTCTGTCTCCTTTTTCGACAGGGGCCTCTATCGTTTCTTTTAATTTAATGCTCTGTTTAAATTGATCTCTCTTTTCCCCTTTTTTCGTTAGAATGGACACATTATCTCCTGTTTCTACGGCGACTTCACTCTGTTCACCTTTATCGACATGCACTTTTCCAGCCATTTTGCCTTTGTTTAACAATAGGTGTGTCTCGTATTGATTGAATCCGTAATCTAAAAGCTCGGTCACTTGTGCATTTCTCTCTTTAGGGGTAGGAGCCCCGAATACGACTGCAATGACACGCATATTCCCTTTCTTTGCTGTAGCTGTCAGACAATATTTCGCTTCGTTTGTAAATCCTGTTTTTAGCCCATCGACTCCTGGATAGAATTTCACTAAGCGATTCGTGTTCACAAGCCAGAATTTCTTCTCCGTATTTTCACGCAAGTAGGCTTCATATGTGCCTGTAAATTGTGTAATCTCTTTATGCTTTAGCAGTTCCTTTGCCATTTGCGCCATATCATAAGCAGAACTATAGTGACCAGCTACCGGCAGTCCTGTGGCATTTTTGAAGTGAGTATTTTTTAATCCAAGCTCTTTCGCTTTGTCATTCATCATTTTCACAAATAGTTCTTCACTGCCTCCGATTCGTTCAGCCATGGCAACCGATGCATCATTAGCTGAGCCGACCGCGATTCCTTGAAGCATTTCTTTCACCGTCATTTCCTCACCAGGCTCCAAAAACACCTGGGATCCACCCATTGAAGCAGCATATTCACTGGCGCGAATTTTCTCATCCCAGCTAATTTTTTTCTGATCAATGGCTTCCATGATTAATAGCATGGTCATAATTTTTGTCATGGATGCAGGCGGGAGCTCCTTCTTGCTGTTTTTATCAAACAAGACCGCTCCGGTATCTCTTTCTATCAGTACGGCAGATTTCGTTTTTTCTGCCATCGGACTTGTTGGTGCTGGTTCATTGGCAAAAGCTTGCATAGAAACAGTATTCCAGGCGAACAGGCAGCTAATAAATAACAAAGCTATACGGCTCATGGTTAATTGACCTCCAATTACTCTTAATATTCATACGTTTACCACCCATTTTTTCCAGTTGCGTTATTTTTATACAACGAAAAAAGCATTTGACTAGAAGAGTTTTCATCTTCTGGCCAAATGCCTTTTGGATTCTTTGCTTATTCTGTTATTTCTTCATGGACGAGCGGCGGAGCATCTACTTTATCTTTTGAAAGCAAAATGCTTCTATACAGCTCTTCTTTCACTTGGTCGATGCTTTCTTGATTGCTGTAAATGGTCACAAGCGAATCTCCTGCTTTCACTTCGTCGCCAATCTTTTTATTTAACATGAGACCGACCGCTAAATCAATCTCGGATTCTTTCGTCGCCCGGCCAGCGCCCAGCCACATGGCTGCCGTTCCTACATGATCAGCCACAATCTCTGATACATATCCATCTTCTTTCGCCGGAAGTTCTATTTTATATTTTGCCTGAGGAAGCTTCGAAGGATCATCGACAAGTGAGCCGTCTCCTCCTTGAGCTTCTAAAAACACTTTAAACTTTTTCAATGCTTCTCCATTTTCAATCACTTTTACTAGATGCTCACGGGCTTCTTCAAGGCTGCTTGCTCCGCCTGCTGCATATACCATTTGGCTTCCAAGCACGAGGCAAAGCTCTGTTAAATCTTCAGGGCCTTCTCCTTTTAGCGTGTCAATCGCTTCTTTTACTTCTAAAGCATTGCCAATTGCAAACCCAAGCGGCTGACTCATATCTGAAATGACCGCCATTGTTTTTCTGCCGACATTATTCCCGATCCGAACCATGGCTTCCGCTAATTCTCTGGAGTCCTCTAGCGTTTTCATAAAGGCTCCTGCCCCGGTTTTAACGTCCAATACAATGGCGTCCGCACCGGCAGCAATCTTCTTGCTCATAATAGAGCTTGCGATCAGCGGAATACTGTTCACTGTCGCAGTAACATCTCTAAGAGCATACAGCTTCTTATCCGCCGGCGTTAAATTTCCGCTTTGGCCAATCACCGCAATTTTATTTTTATTTACTAAGTCTATGAACTGTTCACTCGTAATTTCTACATGAAAGCCATCAATCGCCTCTAGCTTATCAATGGTGCCGCCTGTATGACCGAGTCCTCGCCCGCTCATTTTAGCGACTGGAACACCCGCTGCTGCTACAAGAGGGCCAAGAACGAGCGTGGTCGTATCACCGACTCCGCCTGTAGAGTGTTTATCGACTTTCACTCCCTCGATTGCAGACAAGTCGATTTGATCCCCGGACTCCACCATAGCCATCGTTAAATCGGCTCGTTCTTTTTCCGACATTCCTTGAAAGTAGGTCGCCATTAAAAAGGCACTGACTTGATAATCCGGTACAGATCCGTCTGTATATCCCTGTACGATATAGTTAATTTCTTCAGTCGTTAATTCATGACCATCACGTTTCTTTTGAATTAAATCAACCATTCTCATTTCATATCACCGCTTTTATATAGATTTAATCATCTCTTTAAGATAGGCTAAAAAGTTTTCCCGAACTTTTTCTGTTGTTTCAATGACTTCATCATGTGCCAGCGGCTGATCCAGGATTCCTGCTGCCATATTGGAAATGCATGAGATGCCGAGGACTTTCATCCCGCTGTGCCTTGCCACAATCACTTCCGGAACCGTTGACATACCGACTGCGTCTCCGCCAAGCACTCTTGCCAGGCGAACTTCCGCAGGTGTTTCATAGACAGGGCCTGTGTTGCCTACGTAGACACCTTCCTGCACTTTAAGGTTCATATTAGAAGCTGTTGTTTTTGCTAATTGACGAAGTTCTTTATTGTAGGCTTCTGACATATCAGGAAAACGAGGGCCAAATCTGTTATCATTCGGACCGATCAGCGGATTGCCGCCCATATTGTTAATGTGATCGCTAATAATCATTAAATCCCCAGGCTCAAAATCTTCATTGACGCCGCCTGCGGCATTTGTGACAATGATCGTTTCAACACCCAGCTCTTTCATGACGCGCACCGGGAAGGTTACTTGATTAAAAGAATACCCTTCATAGTAATGAAAGCGGCCTTGCATCGCTACAACTTCTTTGCCGGAGAGGGTTCCAAAAACGAGCTGCCCAGCATGCCCTTCTACAGTTGAAACTGGAAAATTGGGAATGTCTCCATAAGGAACTTTCACTGCCTCTTCAATTTCATCGCCTAGCACTCCTAGACCTGACCCTAGTATTAAACCGATCTTCACATCTTTATTATAGGCTGATTTCAAATATTGGACGGCTTGTTCGATTTGTTCTATGTTCATCATTTTATTCTCCCTCTTTCAGTTCTTCCAAAAAGCTTGTGCCATGAAGAGGCCTATTCACTTGGAAGTTCTCAGCAATCGTTGCTCCGATATCGGCAAACGTTTGGCGAATCGGCATCTCTTTTCCTTTCGTGAAACGCTTAGAGTACACTAACAGCGGCACATATTCGCGTGTATGATCCGTTCCATGATGAGTAGGGTCATTTCCGTGATCAGCTGTAATGATTAACAGGTCGTCTTCTTTCATCTTATCCAGCACTTCCGGCAAACGAGCATCAAATTCTTCCAGTGCCTTCCCGTAGCCCTCCGGATCTCTGCGATGGCCAAACAGCGCATCGAAATCAACTAAGTTGACGAAACTTAGTCCTGTAAATTCCTGATCGAACACTCGGCTGAACTGATCCATCCCGTCCATATTGGAAGTCGTCCGAATCGCTTCGGTGACTCCTTCTCCATCGTAAATATCCGAAATTTTTCCGATGGCGATGACATCCAATCCGCCATCTTTCAATTCATTCATCACTGTGCGCTCAAATGGCTTTAGAGCATAATCATGACGGTTAGACGTTCGTTTGAAATTGCCTGGTTCGCCTACAAATGGGCGGGCGATAATACGTCCGATCATATATTGATCATTCATGGTCATGGCTCTTGCTGTTTCGCATATTTCATATAGCTCTTTTATTGGAACAACCTCTTCATGAGCAGCAATTTGCAGCACGGAGTCTGCAGAAGTATAAACAATTAATGCTCCGGTTTCCATATGTTCTTTGCCCAGCTCATCTAATATCTCTGTTCCGCTGGCTGGCTTGTTTCCTATGATCTTTCTTCCCGTTTTCTCTTCAAGCTCGCTGATTAATTCATCCGGAAATCCGTCAGGAAATACTTGAAAAGGCGTTTCTATATGAAGCCCCATGATCTCCCAGTGGCCTGTCATTGTATCTTTGCCATTAGAAGCTTCTTCCATCTTCGTATAATAAGCAAGCGGCTGGTCTGCTGTCTCAATTCCTTGAATTGCACGAATATTCGATAAACCCAGCTTACCTAGATTTGGCATATTTAACCCATTCATATGTTTTGCGATATGCCCCAATGTATCTGAACCCTTGTCACCAAATCGTTCTGCATCTGGCGCTTCACCTATTCCAACTGAATCCATTACAAGAAGATGAATGCGTTTAAATGGAAATGCGGTCATGTGGTTGATTCCTCCTTAAGCTTTCTTCCTTCAATCTTCTATTGTCATGTTACCCTTTTGCCCGTTCGTATAACCAGTAAGTATGGATAGAAATTTGTCGGAAGTCTGACATCTAAGACTATAGTTTTATTTTACTTGATTCATGAACTCCATGACAAGCTTAAACCGCTTTCATTACGTAATGATCTGCCTGTGAATGAAAGCGGCTGATTGTTAGGCTCTTGGATGAAATTTTGAGTAGACATCCTTTAATCGTGTTTTAGTTACGTGCGTATAAATTTGTGTAGTGGATATATCTGCATGTCCAAGCATTTCCTGTACAGCCCGGAGATCCGCCCCATTTTCAAGCAAATGCGTGGCAAATGAATGGCGCAACGTATGCGGGGTTAAGTCTTTTTGGATATTCGATTTTTGAGCCAGCTTTTTTAAGATTTTCCAAAACCCCTGCCTCGTTAATCGATTCCCGTGATGATTAAGAAAAAGTGCATCCTCTGCTTTCTTTTTGGAATGCAGGCTTGGCCGCCCGTCTTGCAAGTATGCCTCAAGTATGCGAATGGCAGTTTGTCCAATTGGAATGATCCGCTCTTTATTGCCTTTTCCGGTGCAGCGGACAAACCCCATAGACAAATGAACGTCACCTGTATTTAATGAAGTCAGTTCACTTACGCGGATCCCTGTTGCATAAAGCAGCTCAAGCATGGCTTGATCCCTCTTGCCAAATGGCGTGGCTGGATCGGGAGACGCAAGCAGTGCTTCAACTTCTGTTAAGTTTAAAACTTTTGGAAGTGTTTTTTCCATTTGAGGGGTTTCAATATGAACCGATGGATCTTGATCTGCCGCTTTTTCCCTCAGCAAAAATTGATGAAAGGATCTTAAAGAAGCGATATGCCTGGCAACCGTTCTTGAAGACTTCCCTTCTGTTTTCAAGTGACCAAGAAATTGAATAATATGCGCGCGTGTTACTTGATTAAGCGATGAGAGCTGCTCTACCTTTTCTAAAAAGAGCAAGTAGTGCTTTAAATCTCTTTCGTAAGCAGCAATTGTATTTTTAGCTAAATTTTTTTCCACTATCATATAATGTATAAAATCCTGCAGTTGATCTTTCACATCTCATTACTCCCCGTCTAAGTAAAAAAGCAGCAGCCGCTCCAGATGAGTGCGTTCCTCTTCAAAAGTCAAGTTTACTTTCACCGCCGCACCCTCCGGTTCATCATACCGGTGCTTTTTTTCGTATTCATGCTGAACCCACAGAATGCCGCTGTAAAACAGCACTGTGAAACTAGTAAACAGAAAGAATATCTTCGCCATTTGCCCAATTGTCTTTTTATATTGATTCACTTTATTTCCTCCTATTTCCTTCATCTATTACAAGCTATGAAGGAAGCGAAGAAATTTAGAACAAACGGTTTTTTGAATATGTAAAAAGAGTGACTCATATGGTGCCGCCCGCTTCGAAGTTATGTATAAAGGAGGAAAAGTCCATTGTATACATCGGCCTTTAGAATGCGGGGATTTTGACACTTCATATGTAAGTCACCCTTTTTATTTTGCGTGCTGTTTTTCTTGCTCTTCCTGCTCCGTTTTTTCCTGGCAGCGCCAGCAAATACCATGAAAGGTTAAACGGTGATCTTTAATTTTAAATTTCCAGTCCCGTTCAACAATGGCTTCAACATCTTCAAGTAAATCATCTTGAATTTCGTCGACCGCTCCGCATTCAATGCATACCAAATGGTGGTGAAAGTGAGCTGCTCCTTCTTGACGCAGATCGTATCTGGAAACACCATCTCCAAAATTTATTTTATCAACGACCTTCAATTCATTCAGCAATTCCAATGTCCGATAAACGGTTGCCAAGCCTATTTCAGGTGATTTTTCTTTAACGAGGAGGTAAACGTCTTCAGCGCTTAAGTGGTCCTCTTCATGTTCAAGAAGAACCCGAACCGTCGCTTCACGCTGCGGCGTTAATTTGTAGCTAGCAGAATGTAATTGTTTTTTTATACGCTCAATACGGCTTTCCATATAATGTCCCTCCTTCGCCCATGTGTGATCTATTATAACAAAATGGGAGAAAGAAACAAAATAAAATAATTACAAAGTAGACTTTATAATGATTATTATTGAATAACCATTTTCATCAAGACAGGAGAGACGTATGCTTCAATCCCAGCCGCCGCAGCCGCCCCTCCTGCTGCGATTAAGAAGAATAATACGTAGCGCATGAAATAAGGGCCGATATGAAACGGTACAGTCTGCTTCATAAAAATCTTTTTAATCAGCTGCATCGAGAACGCAGCAGATACCGAGGCAATAAAAATAAATGTCGGAATAATGATTAGGTTTTGCGGCAGCACGGTAGCAACTGCTAAGAAAAACCCTTGCCAGCTCATTTGCTGAACGAGAAATCCCACAGAAAACCCAACGACAATGCCCTTCATAAACAAAAAGATAAAGATGAGCGGCATGCCAATAATAGATATGCCAAACAGCCACATACAGCCTAAATATTTAAGATTGTGAATAAAGCTTTGCTGAAATAGATCTTCAGAGTCGGCGATCTGGCCGGTGGATACTTGTCCAAAAAATTGCTGTAAATAATAAGCTAAATCCTCTTTTTGTGTCAGTGACAGGCTGTTGACAACGATCGCGCCAAATACGACCCCCATAAAGAACAGCACCATCACAAATAAATAAATGGAAGCATTCGCTTGTAAATGCTGGCCGATTAGAATAGACGATAACTTTTTCCGCATATAAGCTCCCCCTTCAGCAATTACTTCACTGTATGCAACAAGAGGGAGAAATATGCGATGGCGTCATTGGTATGAGTATATGTTACTGTTTTTTCTATTCTCTTCTTTCTAACGCTTGTTTCAGCTGTAAATATTGAATGGCATAGGCGGTTTTCGCATCATAGATTCGATCTTCTTTCAGCAGCTGTTCCGCTTCTTCTAGCGTTACCTCCATCAGCTCGACGAACTCATCCTCATCAAGCGAAAGTCCATCTTCGATACGAGTTAAATCTTCTGCTATGTATAGGTGAACCAATTCATCCGCAAACCCCGGTGAAGTATAAAAAGACTGTAAGAGTTCCATGCGTCCGCATTGATAACCGGTTTCCTCTTCTAATTCCCGGCGGGCGCAGGTCTCGGCTTCTTCTCCTGGCTCAAGCTTGCCGGCAGGAATTTCAATTAATGTCCGCTCCAGTGCTTTTCGGTACTGTTCTACCAAAATGATTTTTCCTTCCTCTGTCAAGGCCAGAACAGCCACAGCGCCCGGATGCTTGACAATTTCCCGCTTAGAATGCTTCCCGTCTGGCATCTCTACCTCATCTACTTGGAGCGATATAATCCGGCCTTTAAATATTTGTTCTGACTGAATGGTTTTTTCCTCAAATTTACTCATGCTGATCTCTCCTCCATGCTTTTTCTTTTTTAGTTTAACACAGGCGTGATTGTTTCAAGAATCAGGGTATACCATTTGAGAAGTGACTAGTCATTGGATATGATATAAAAAAATCCGTAATACGGTAGAGTTGAAAGAAAGGACGTGTCGTTTTGAAGAAAAATAATCTAGGAACATCCGGTCTGTCTATTAGTGAACTAGGACTTGGCTGTATGTCGCTTGGTACAGATGAAAAGAAAGCGCGCGCTATTATAGAGGCGGCATTAGAAGAAGGAATCACATACTTTGATACAGCAGATTTGTATGATTTCGGGATAAATGAAGAAATCGTAGGAAAAGCACTTCAGCCTGTCCGCCAAGACGTGATCATCGCGACGAAAGTAGGCAACCGCCCGAATGAGGCGAAAGACGGCTGGACGTGGGATCCATCGAAGAAGTACATAAAGGAAGCGGTGAAGAATAGTTTAAGGCGTCTGCAGCTGAATCATATTGATCTCTATCAGCTCCACGGCGGGACAATAGAAGATCCGATTCCAGAAACGATTGAGGCATTTGAAGAGCTAAAGTCGGAAGGATTGATTCGTGCGTATGGCATTTCCTCCATCCGTCCGAATGTCATCCGTACATTTGCCAGCCAGTCCTCTATTGACAGTGTGATGATCCAATACAGCTTACTGGATCGCCGTCCGGAAGAAGAGGTTCTGCCTCTCCTTGAAAAGCATGGCATCAGCGCCGTCACACGCGGTCCAGTGTCTAAAGGATTGTTAACCCCACATTGGCGTGACAAAATGGAAAAAGTGAAAGAGAAAGGGTTTCTGAATTACAATGCAGCTGAATTGGAAGAACTTCTAGCGAGCATTGAGGCCCGTCTCTCGGATAACCGCTCGATGAACGGATTGGCTTTCCGCTATAATTTGCACCATCCATCTGTTGCTGCCGTTGTCGCAGGTGCCAGCTCTGTCGAACAGGTTAAAGAGAATATTCGTGCAGTAAAAGAACATCCATTGTCTGATGAGGAATTCCAGCTTATTCAAGAATTAACGAAAGCGAATCGCTATGCTGATCATCGCTAAATAAATAACAGGCTGCCCTAGCAGCCTGTTATTTATTTAAACTTTCTCCAGTCTGTATTGCTTTCATTTAATAATTCTTCAAAGCTTTTATTCTTCTCACGCAGTCTGCGCTCTTCTTTCTTTCTTGCTTCTTCTTCCGCCTTCGCTTGATCTTCCTGTGATTTCAGCTCTTGCTGCGTCAATTTCAGCTTCTCGAGCACACTTGCGTTTAACGCATCTTTCAATGTTAATGATTCCGTCTTCTCCTGGTTTGGCTGCTGTCTTTTTGATGAATTCTGTTTTTTCTTTTTCATAGCGGTTTCCCCTTTTATGTATGGTGAATTCTATTGGTTCTCTCTATTTTACCGTTTATCTGAAGTTTGTTCAAAGGTTCCTCCCTCATGGCGGCTTGTTGTATAGGTCTTTTTTATATACAAATGTTAAAATAAAGAAAAACGATGAACAGATCCGTTCTTGGGAAGGATGAGATTGATGAAGAAGTGGCTCAAGGCACTTGGTGCGGCTGCTGCTGTTACAGCTGGCGCCGGTTATTATTTATCTCAGCGAATTTTGTATATGAGGAAAAAAGATGAACAGCTTATCTTTAATCGCGAAGTGGAAGCTAAACGGTTAGACCCCACTGCCTATGAACAGCTGCCTAAAGAAGAAGTGTGGGTAGCTTCTCCCTATGGCTATAAATTAAAAGCCGTTTTCATTACACCAAACTCCGGAAAGAAGTTCGTGATCTTCGCCCATGGTGTAACGGAAACAAAGGTGAATTCCATTAAATATATGAATTTGTTTTTAAAGCGCGGCTTTAATGCCGTTCTCTATGACCACCGGCGTCACGGCGAATCAGAAGGCTTAACGACAAGCTTTGGCCACTACGAAAAATATGATTTACAAGCGGTGGTACAGGAGTTGATTAAGCGGGAAGGCGAGGATGTGATGTTTGGCATTCATGGTGAATCCATGGGTGCTGCTACCGCGATTCTTTATGCCGGATCTGTTGAAGACCGGGCTGACTTTTATATCGCTGACTGTCCATTTTCTGATTTTAGAAGACAGCTGATTCATCAAATGAAGCGAGAGGTCAAAGTTGCACCGGCTTGGCTCGTCCATTTAGCTGAATGGGCGGTGGCACTTCGGGATCGGTATCGCTTATCTGGCCTCTCTCCTCTGGAAGCGGTCGAACATATCCATAAGCCTGTTTTATTCATTCACAGTGAGCAAGACGATTTCATTCTGCCCGATATGACTCAAGAGCTTTATGAGCGGAAACAAGGACCCAAGCAGCTGTACCTCGCCAAAAACGGCGTTCACGCCCAGTCTTACAACGAGAACCCCGAAGAATACGAGCGCACCATCGAACAATTCTTGCGTACGCATCAGTTCATTGATTAAAATTTGGCCCTGCAGGAATCTGTTCTTGCAGGGCTACACTACTTTTTCACTACAGGCATGCGGGCGTTTAAAATTTCGTTTGGGCTGCTTAACCGAAACATTCCCGGTCCTGATACATCGATCGTTAATGGTTCATCAAAGTAAATAAGAGCTGATTTTTCCACAACCACCGGAAATTCATTGGTTTCAACCACCATATCTTCACTTTCCTTTTCCTTCACGAGCCAGATGACTGGCAACCCATTTACCCCGCAGCCGCATCCTTCTGTATCATAATGCAGCTTGACGTAATAGCTGCCGCCTTCCATTTTTTCTTTAATGGCTTTTGCCGCTTCCGGTTTAAATGCAATCTTCATTTATACCCCTCCTGATTGATCCTCTTTGTTCCAATATACATAAACTTAATCGGATTTATCCAATAATCCGCTTATTGAAAAGGAAAAGCTTTAGGAGCTCCATTTACAAAACAATTCGCATTTAAATGCAAAACAAAAAACTGACTCAAAAAAATCGTTTTTTAACGATCTTTTGAGCCAGTTTTTGTCATTCTTAATGTTTAATCAGGACCATCTGATTTTGCATCTGTGCAATTTGTCGTCTCATTCGCTGCAGTTCTTCTCTTTGTTCGGCATTGGCACTGCGAGCAAGATCCTCAATTTGGCTGTACGCTTCCTCAAGCACAGACTGTGATTGACTGAAGCCTACATCGTTATAATGCTCTTGGGCCGAGGCATCTTTATATTCATGCATGGCAATCTCTAAAGCCATTTCACACTGCTCTATGCATTGTTTAACGGATTGTCTTGTAGCCATCATAACCCTCTCCTCGCTGCTTAGATAGATGATTCCTCATCCTTTATAGTTTGGACGATTAGAAAGCGAATTATGAATCCCGATGCCGCAGACAAAAGTTGGCATACTATCTAGCCTTCTTTTTGCTCATAGTATGAAAAGGAGGTGTTTGATGATGAGCCAAAATCGAAAACGCGGCAATCATGCGGTAAGCGGTGTAAATCCTCAAGGCTATTCAGGCGGAGGAAACGGCGATACAAGCCCAAAATCAAAACTTGAAGAGGCAGCCAAAAAAAGCTCCACTAAACGATAAGCTCGAGAAAGGCGAATAAACCATGAAACCATACACTCAAGGAATAGATACAGCCAAGCTGTTATCGCAAAGCTTCGAAAGCACTGACCGCAAAGGGTATGAAAGGTTCACTGCCCACGAAAGCAATTTAGTGTGCAGTGAAGATTTATTTGAGAAATCTCTTTACGCTATGGTGGATGACACATTGCGGGGGAATTAACAGCAGAAAAGAGCGGAGCGAGTGCTGATTGCTCGCAGCCGCTTTTTTCTGTTTTCGTTAGAATTCGTTCAATAAAATGAATCGTTCAAGCAGGATAGTTGTACGTTTAATTAATAAATCGCAACAAACACTACTAAAAAACTCATCTTTTTCAATGCATCAAAACGCCAGGAGCAGGTGTGGATTTTTGTCTTATCAAGGTACATTTTTCGAACTCCATCCGCATCGTATACCGTTATAATGATAAGTAGTTTTCCCTTAGAGATTCTTTATTAGAGAACAAAAGTTGCAGTCTATATTCACCAATTTTTAGTAAAATTGTATTTTTTTGCTTTATCAGTTAATATATAGTCTATTGAACTATTACTGTTGCAAAGTGAGGCGTACTTAAATTGAATAGGTTAAACAATCTTGACGTTTTTTCACCCGTTTTTATGTTTCCATTTACCTTAATATGTTATTTTGTAGCGGGAATTGTATTTGATTTTGGCAGATCTGATCTCTTTATGCTGAAGGACAACATTATTCCTGTCGTTGGATTAGGATTATGCAGCTTTATTATAGCTGCCCTTATCACAAGCAAAAGACGTATTCGGTTTCCATCATTTAAGGTTACATTTAAGTTTATTTACATTTTTTACTTGTTATTTTTCGCTGGTATCATCTCTTATTTGAGTATGGTAAGCACGGGTGAAATCGGTTTAAAAGACGAATCGATTAGAAGAAGTTTGGATCCTAAAAAGTATTTTTTAAGCTCTTTTTTATGGTTCAGTAGCTTATACATAGGTTTTCACCATTTGAAAGTTGAACGAACAAAAAAAAGTAGATTATGGTTATTTTTTATGTTGTTATTTTTTAATATTGCGGCTTTTATTCTAATGGGGTATCGTACTCCCATTGTTATAATGTGTTTTGTATCATTAATTACCTTCCACTACACAGTTAGAAAACTGAAATTTCAAACATTCCTTGTGATCACTATTCTTTTTACATCAGTATTGTGTTTTTTTGGCTTCTACAGAACGATGACAGAGGATCAACAAATCAAATTCAATACCCATGAAATTTCTCAAACAAAAGAACAAGAGAAAAAGGAAAGCAATGAATTGATAAAAGTCAATTCTACGCCTAAATGGATAAGAGGAGTGACAGAACCTTTTGCCACTGGAAGGATAGTGTTAAGCAGGATTATAGAATATGAGAATGAGAATGGAAACCTGTCTGGAAAGTTGCATCTATCCATTTTTCAAACTTTAATGCCAGGAGAACAAAAATCTCCACGTGTATTGGTTACCGATGCAGTGAACTCTTTATCCGATACGGGAAGACCCGTGACAAGAGAAGGAAGAACCACTACTCCTACTCTGGTTGGCCAATTCTATCTTGATGGTGGATATGTTCTTGTCATTACCGGTTTTTCATTAGTGGGATTAGTGCTAGGAATGATTTATAATCATGTGATTACTTCATCCAACACTTCTTATTGGCCAATTGTATATGCTTTTTTTCTTACTGTGATGACGATTAGTATACACACCGGGTTGTTAGACAGTCTGTTCATTTTGATGTTATGCATTTCACTCTTAATTGGCGTTATAGATAGTAATGCCAAGGAATAAAGAAGTATAGTTTTAGCAGCAGTATTGGTTAGCCCTAGGCAGGCGAAGGCGTGCGCTAACCTTCAAGCAGTTTTCTAGAAGATTAAATGATGGAATGCTTCTTGTAGAGTAATGCAGGTCTTTATTAAAAGAGCTCCAAAGTAAAAATATACAACACTGCTCGCTCGAATACATTCTGCTTTCAATTTTTTCTATATCTTTATACAAGATACAAGGAATCCAACGATAATTGCCTAATTAAAAAGAATACTGACAAAAGAGAGCAAAAAATGACCGGATAGCAGATGGCCTCATCGTTAGGATGGAATTAAGGGAGCGGATCACATGAGCTGGATAGAATCACTTCAGAGGGCGATTGATTACATGGAAGAGAATTTGCTGGAAGATATGACAGTGGATGATATTGCTAAAAAAGCAAATGCCTCGGGCTTTCACTTTCAGCGTACGTTTTCGCTTTTGACGGATCTATCCGTCGGCGAATACCTCAGGCGGAGACGTCTTACGCTGGCAGCCGAGGAGCTATGCAGGATCAATGGGAAAGTGATTGATATTGCGCTGAAATATGGCTATGAAACTCCCGAAGCATTCACGAAAGCTTTTCGCAGGCAGCACGGCATTTCCCCGAGAGAAGCGCGAAAGCTGACCGGAAAGCTGAAATCCTATAACCGCCTGACAATCCAGGTGAAACTGAAAGGGGCAGATCCAATGCAATACAAATTGGCAGACTTAGAGAGCTTTGAAGTCATTGGCATGAAACAGGCATTTTCCTATGCAAACGGCGAGAACCTGGCCGGCATTCCTAAAATGTGGAACAATGCAAATCAGGACGGAACTTCCGACACACTCATCAGCAAAAATAACGGTCCCGTGAAAGGCATTTTAGGTGTTTGCGTGGATAATGACAGTGAGGCAAAACAGATGGATTACTGGATAGCCGCTGCTTCTGACGAGGAGGCTTCTGAAAAACTATCAAAACTAGAAATTCCCGCTTCTAAGTGGGCAATCTTTGAAGTTCATGGAGCCATGCCGGACGCAATGCAAAACGCTTGGAAGAAAATTTTTTCAGAATGGTTCCCTTCAAGCGGATACGAGCATGCCGGAACACCTGATCTGGAGGTCTATACATTCGGCGATGCCTCCTCTTCCGATTACTATTCGGAAATATGGATTCCAGTTAAATAATCCTCTCAAAGTCGAATAGGAGAGGCGGTTAACCTCCGACTTTAACTCCATAGCTAGAAGTTTGTCAGCAAAGGAGCTTTACTTGCTGCTTGCTTTTTCCTCTTCTTCCTTTTACGATCATTATAGTTCGATTATTTGAAGGAGTGGTATGGATGGCAAAAGCACAGATTAAAGTTATGGATAATGGCTCATTTAAAGTCTCCGGTGATGTAGAATTAGTGGATATGGACGGCAATGTATTTGAAACAAAGCCAACTTTTTCCCTTTGCCGCTGCGGGCTGTCACAGAATATGCCTTTTTGTGACGCGGGTCACAAAGGAAAGTTCGATTCCTGTGTTCGGGCAGTAAAGGTATTAGACGAAGAGTAAAAGTGCGGGCAGCCTCTGGCTGCCCGTTATTCATGTTCAATCTGCAATTCAACGATGCGGTTCATGGGAATCATATGGGGGGAATGGGAGAGATCAACTATGCGAAAGCTTTGGTTATGCGGCTGGTAATAATGAATGTGACCGATTAATTGGCGATAGCGCCCATGATCGTAATAAATGACCATTACCGCCAGATTCGATTCCATCGCTTCTGCTGCTTTTTCATTCATTTCCTCAAGCTTTTGTTCATCTAGTTCCTTCGGCGGCTCTTCTTCTTCCTTCTCCATCCATTCTCGCAAAAGCTGAACGTGCTCCGGAAGCATCATCGCCGTCCACTTGATCGTTCCGCGGTCTCTAATCATGCCTTGCCCTCCTTTCTTTACGCTTTATGTCCGCCGGTTAAGGTTGCCCGGTGTCTAGCTGTCCCGGCCGGCGTATAAGAAACTGCACGCAAAAGCGCTGTATGGCCGTGTTTTCTGCGGATATAATCCACCGTGTAGCCGATGGCCTGCTTTTTCCATTTATCGGGTTCAAACAGGCTGAGCTGGCAATTCTCATCTGATACGATATTGCCGATGGATATGGTGATTTTCCGAACCGCTTTGCCTGTATCATGTTCATGAAAAAGTTCAAGACAGGTCTCATACAGATCCATCGTAATATTGGTCGGCTCCGGCCGGGTTTTGGTACGGTAGAATCCCCCTCCGAACTCTTCTTTGCTGTAGCCGATTCCGAAGCTGATCGTTCGGCCGGCTTTATGTCTCGACCGCGCCCTTCTCGCCACTTCCTCGCACATCTCTAAGATGACATGCTTAATCTCCTCTCTGTCACGATAATCGCGGAAAAGAATCTGGCTTTTTCCGAAGCTGACCTGCCCCTGCATGATCGGTGCCCCGATGTCTGAAAGATCGACTCCCCAGGCATGGTAATACAGCTGGTTGCCCATAATGCCGAACTTCGCTTCAAGCGCCGCTAAATCAAAAGCAGCCAGCTGTCCGACGGTAAATATGCCCATTCTGTTTAACGTACGCTCCAGCTGCCGGCCAATTCCCCACATTTTACTGAGCGGAGAAAGCGGCCACAGCTTCTTCTCTACATCTTCATACGTCCAGGCAGCAACGCCCTTTTGCTTCGCCTCCAAATCTAAACACAACTTAGACAGCAGCATATTCGGCCCAATCCCGACCGCACACGGAAGCTGAAATTCTCTTTCAATTTCCTGCTTGATTTTCTCAGCGATCAAAAAGGCATCTCCCCAGATTTCTGACGACCCGTCGACTTGAATAAAACTTTCATCGACACTGTACGTATGGATCGCCTCTGTCGGCACATAGCGATTAAACAGCTTGGTAATTTCTGTCGAGATTCTTAAGTACATATTCATCTGAGGCTCGGTAATGATGATGCGAGGATCATTGGGGATTTCGAACAGCCGAGATCCCGTTTTAATCCCAAATTCTTTTTTCATTTTTGGAGAAGCAGCGAGCACGACACTGCCTTGACGGTTTGTGTCACTTGCAACCACTAAATAACAAGCTAACGGATCAAGCCCTCTCATGACAGCTGAACAGCTGGCATAGAAGCTTTTCATATCCACGCAGAGCACCTGCTTATTAGGAAATTGGCTGTAATCCACTGTTATTCGCTCCTTACGAACTGATGTTCTTTTTTATTATCATATTCATTGTAAGCGAATATATGTTCGTTTTCAAATGATTTTAGTTGCCAGCAGAATGAATAATTTCCAAAAAAGCGCCGGAAACAGTGGAAACTATTTTATAATGACAGCGAGGTGAGAGAGTTGGATCGTCTATTAATGAAAAAAATGATTAAACAGCGGATGGAAAAGTATGAGTATGAACCAGGCTGGCTCGAGGAAGAAGAAATATATGAAGAACTTTGTGAAAAAGTGCAAAAGCGGCTGGCGTTAGATGATGAGGATGTGTATGAAATCATTGAAGATGAAGTGTATGCGTTTATGATTTGAACACTTCCCAAACCAAGTTTATATCGTTTGCACTTTTACCAACTCTATCTTTGACATAGCTTTCTGCCTCTCGTAATTTAATCATGATCTTGGCTCCTCCCGACCATACTTATATGTGCTTATATCATACACAATCCTCATCGAAGTTTCTTGTTCGACTCATTTGTCAGTAGTTAAACAAAGAGTATTTAAACTTTATTCTTAGTCAAGATGAATTCGTAAGTTTTTGTTGATTTTGTTGAGTTTGTTGAGTTTTTTTGATAAAATGTGAGTAAGATAAGTAACAGGAGGTGCTTGACTGTGTATCAATTAACTAAATATGATGAAGAAAATCTTTGGAATACGATTTCAACACTAACGCACCAAGAGTTTTTTGGAGAAGCAAGGACGCTAATAAAAGTAGTCATGGAAAGCACCATTGCCCCCACCCCTTTTACCGGACTTTCCAAGCAAATTGCTTCTTTAATCCCTTCTCCAGCGCCTTTTGAGCCTGAGTCAATTGAAAAAATGAAGGAAATAGATAGAAGATTTCGGGAGACATTGAACAGATCAGAATTTTCTCAAGCAAAGTTAGCATTACTGGATTATGTGGATCTAACATCAAAAATGTTTGCAGACGCTCCGGATCATTTAAAAAAGGAGTTAATTGCTAGTCTTATCTCATTTTCTGAACAACCAGCCGTCTCTTTTAGTGTGAAAGAGATGTATTCAACAAAGGAGGCAGCTGAATTACTTGGCCTATCCGATCAAACGATCCGTAGAATGTGTGAAAAAGGAAAATTTCCAGGAGCCGTAAGAACAGATGGCGGTCATTGGCGAATTCCGAAAGAAAATTTCAAAGTAACAAAGGAACAGTCTCAACAGATCAAGTATGATTTAAAGGACATCAGACAAAAGGCTTTAGACGGTGGAGAGGTGGATGAATTTGACCTTACCTAATGAATTTAGGTCCCTCTCCTCTTCTTTTGCTTCTAAAATTCCAAAAGCATTTATTGATACTACGGTTTTATGCGGATCTCTCAGGAAACCAGAAGGGGTTAACGACCATATCATTATGTTAGCTCGAGCGAATTTCTTATTTACACCTGTCTTCTCTAAGGTTTGCCTGCTAGAATTCATGAGAACGGCACAGGAAGGGTTAGGAAAAATAACTTTTAGTCATTCAGAAATTGAGCGATATTTAAATGGCATGATTTATCCTATTTTAGATAATAATCCGGCGGTAAATAGCGTCGTTGGTAGATATAACATCCAAACGATCATAAAAGAGAATCGTGCAATTGGTGATGTATTAGTGGAATTATCCGGCTGCACTGAAGAGGAAGCCGATCATATTGTTGCCAGTCAGGAAATGAATGAACCACTCTATAAGTTTGATCAAAATGACTTCCATGTATGGGTTACTGCTATTCAAACCCAATGCGACTTCATTGTCACCAGCAATTCTAAACGTTTTCCTGAGCGCATAGGCAACATACAACGTATACATTCTTTAGATTTTTATAATATGATCATTGGTGAAGATGAATAAAGTTCTACATAATTAATAATAAAACAAGAGCCTGCCTTGAAGTGAAGTTCTCTTCAAGACAGGCTCCTTGCTATTTTAATCAAAATAGGTTCCTCTTATGTTACACTAAATGATTCTTTAAAGCGGAGAAGCTTTTCCTCATAGGCACAAGCAAAGGCTGTCCTTGCTGGATGCCCTTTCAGAAGATTTAGAAGAATCCTATACGTTCAGCTGAGCTGGCTGCGCTAAAAAACGTGGTCTATTCAGCATGGTCTGAGTAGTTACCACGCGTAAAATCTTATCAATGATTTAAAAAATTATATACTTTCATCTGCAAGATATTGAATTTTATCTGTAGATAATACACGAACGCATGATTCTATATCCTCATGGTTCGGTTCGTTAGTAATCAACTCCCAAAATAATCCATCATATCCCACCCATGATCAGGGAATGACGTTGATTCAGTTTTCCATGTCGCCACAAACACCTACTATCGTCCCCGTAACCTTGCACGCCGAAAAAGAAACTATTCCTTCTCCGAATGAAGCTGCACTATCCCCTGATCCTGTTTGCACGGTCAAAACAGCAGGCATAGAAATTTTCTTCTTCAAGGGCGCGGGTGAGCATATCATCCAAACGTGATGAAGCCCTCATTTTCCCTATTGTTGCCAAAAAGAAATACTACTATTTATGGTTGCTTCGGTAAAAAGTAATTATCCAATAATTAACTGTAACATGTAACCTGCTCCAAACAGGCATTAATTTAAAATCTTAAATATGTAACACGTCCAATTGGATGATTAAATGAAAATCAATTTATACATCTATGTAAAAAAATTACAAGAATAAGCTGACATGGTTTGGAAAAACTATCTTAAAGGGGGTGATAACTTGAGAAAGGTTTCATTTTTTCTCCTCTACATTATGCTTTTAACAACAGTTGTACATGCAAATGGAAACACATCAAATTCAACAAAACCTACGAGAGAAAATATCTTAGAGGATGCTACATTAGACCTTCTTCAACCACAAATAACTTCAGCAATAGAAGATTATTATGGAACTACTTTTAATATTGGTTTCTACTGCCAAAAAATTATCTCAATTAAGAAGCTAGAGCATCCAGGTTCTATGCTCATTGAAGCAAAGTTGGAAGGAGTAACATACAAAGGTGCGCACAACCCAATAGATATTTTCACTATTACTGTAAAAAAAGATCAATCTACAGAAGGTAAATGGGTTATGCAAGAATATAAGGTCAAAAAATTCAGAAAAAATGAAAAGTATGAATGCAGAGATCCAGCTTAATAAAGAAGATTATTATAAACTGATAATGCCAAACTGGAGTGTTATTTTTCTTTTTAGGTTTCTTTCTTTGGTATAATCCTTGAACTGTTTGAACCATAGAAATTAAAATTTCTTTATTACTCCACCGCCTACACATCTGGTATCATTTCCACCTTCGCATGCGGCAAATAAATAATAATATCCGGAGCTGGTTACTGTCCAAGTTCCAAAGTTGCTGCCTATACGTCCGGCTGCAACTAATTCTTTAGAAACTCGTGTGCCAGCAGAATTGCGTACTGAAAAATTAACTTGCATTATGCCAGGGTTATCATTATCCCATTCAAAGAGAATAGTTTCACCTATATTAAAGTAAGCACTACCTGAGGCAACATATTGTTGTTCTCCATAGTACATTTTTGCAGCTTTACACTTAACGTCAGTACTACTACAAGTAAATGCAGCAGATGCCTCATTAACATTAAAACTCAAGAATAATGATAATGCTAACATGGACACAATAATTGCTGAAAAAGCTTTTTTCATTAGACTTTCCCCTTGTTCTCCCCTGAATTTTATATTTAATAGTTAATTTCTGTAATATTCAGAAAAAACCTTTATATATTTTAAAAATTTATGAAAAAAGGAGAAAATCAAATGTCTAAGTCGAATATAACAAAGCTGAGTTTAACTTTTTTATTATGTTATTTTTCAATTAACAATTATGTAGTTGAAGCTATGGAAAAAGAGTCCGTTCCTTTGGAAGAACAATACAAAGGTAGTGGATATACTACTCCTGTTAAAGCGATAAATAAATTTGAACAGGTTCACAAAAATAAACTCAACATACCAGACAACTTTAATAAACTTTTGCCCTTTAAAGTGACTCATAAGTTTGGACAATATGAAGGCAAAGAAGATCAACATTTGCGGATAGAGTATTTAAATGAGAAGTCTCTTGCTAATTTTGTTATCATGGTTTTTCCAGTTGAGAAAGGAATATCTTTAAGTCAAAAAGAACAGGTATCAACCATGAACGATGGCACCCTGTTTTCGTATATGAAAAATGATGGATTTTACATTTTTCGATTCAAAACAAATGATTGGTCTTATGTCTTATCCACCAATCATTTAGGGGAAAATGCAAATATGACAGAAGAAAATTTTATAAGGATAGCTGAACACCTTAAAAATTCTAATTAAGACTGTTAATCATAGTAAAGAGAATAAAATATGGCGTCTGTCAACGGTACCGGACTGAGAACGAAAGGGAACAATGTCCGGCCCGACTCCACCGCAAAACGGCGAATCATCGTACTAACCTTGACTCCAAGCTCTTCTGCACAATCTGATAAATTCCATTGGGTTTGGATAGTGAATGCGGATGAGTTGCAGTGCTTCTTGTACCATTGTTGATCCCTCTTCCCTCAGCTTTTTATCCAACCCAAAAAAACAAGCGCGAGATAAAAGATACAAGCTTATTTAGAACTTGGTACAATATGGGTGAATAGATAATTTGTTCAAATACTTCATGGTAAGCAGCTTCGAACGCCGGACATTCTAGTTGGTGGTTTTTCATATATCTCCAAACCTGAGCAAGTACGCTAGTTAGGCGGATTCGGATTAACTCCGGATCTGGATAAGGTGGAGACAAAGTGAGAAATTCGGCTTCAATCCAATCCTTGATCGCTTTTTCATCCCGGCGATCAAGCATATCAATCCATTTCTTTTGTTCTGAGGGAGCTAATAGGGGATCAAGCTCTTTCGTTGACCAGCTTTCTTTGCCAGCCAGCAAAATATCATAGCCGACAAAGAAGATTTGCTTGGTCAATATGCGGATTTGCTGGTAGCTATTCTTTAAAGGCTGTCCAGGCTCAGCCTCATGATTGATCATGGCGAGTGGCTTGTCCATTCTCCCCTTCCATAATCCATAAATGATTGAAGCTCTTCCTGAGATCCCTCATTTTCACTAACTTCCTGAACACAAAGAACAAAGTCAGTTAAAATAAAAACCTTACTTTAATAACTGTCATTTCAGCTTTCCAATAATCAGAAACCGCATCTGGGATTTGTTTATCATATTTAATTCTTCTAATGGTCTCTACAAATTCTTTATGCCGGCTGTTTTAACCGTGCAAACAGGATCAGGGGAAAGTGCAGCTTCATTCGGAGAAGGGATATTTTCTTTTTCAGCGTGTAATGTTACGGGGACGATAGTAAGTTTTTGTAACGGCATGGAAAAGCACCTCCTTCAATTAGATATTTTTATCGTATCGTATCGTATCGGAGGTGCCTTTCATTTTATATGCGTTGTTTGACGCTTACTTTTTTAATATCTTAGCTATATTTTTAGTATTTACAATTATACTTAATCATAGTCATAGAAAGTTGGTTCGATAAAAGGAGGTAAAACTTCTTTCAGCTTGTTAAAACTTTTAAATCTATGTTCATTTGATATAATTATTAACAAATCCTCTGGCTCTCCAATAAAAAAAATTGTTTGATCTTCTTCTACTCGTACGGTTCCACTTTTAATATCTTCATCTTTATGACTATTAAAAGCATTTACATCTGCTGACCATAATAGTTTGTAACCACTACCGTTTAACCATGCTAATTCTTTTATGACTATTTTTAGATTAGCACGATTTTGTATTTTCAGATAAATAAAATAATTAGATTCTATCTCGCTAATAATTATATATTCATTTTTATTTTTTTTAAAAAACTGCTCGAACTCTGCTAAATATACTTCTGGTAATTGAAAATAAAAATATAATGGATAACTTACGTTGCTTAAACTTTCAATTATTTCAATTCTTTCATTTTCATCTATATTAGAAAGATTCATTTGATCCATAGACACTATTTTTAGTTGTTGCTGATTTTCACGTACAACTAAATTAAGTGGTGTAAAAAATTTATTAATCAATACATTCAATGGAAGATAGACAACATCTGTGTTCATTTTTTACTCACCATACCCAAATATAATTTTTTTATTGCTAAAATAGTAGCCAGCATTATACTGCCAATCTCTTATCAGTATTTGGTCAAGGTGCTAATAGAGCTGCCTGCTTTATCAGCAACCGGACATTTTAAATTAGTACATGCCTTGGTCGAAAAACATTCAAACCACATGTGCAAAATAGCCAGCTATTTATCGTGCGTACCCCATTAGAGTTCACTCAGCATGGTCGAACAAATAATGACCGTCAATTGACGGTCGTTATCATAAATTAGACGCAACAGTAACTTAATAAATTTTAATTATTACTATCAAAATTATAGTCATCTAGCTGAGATTTATAATATTCATTACAGTCATTTTCAGTTGGAAGAGTTCCATTTTCATCAGGCAAAAGAACTCTTAACACGTCACGTCCCATCTCTTTATACTGCTTAACCCCCACTTTAAAACCTTCTATTATGTCAGTATACTCTTTGCTTTCTTCAAACTTTCTGCCACTTTTTATGAAATCAATTAAAGTATAGAAAATGTCATTAACAACTTTAGGGTTCATATCTAATACTATTTGAAAATCTACATGATTAAAGTTCTCTTGAACTCCATGTGTATGATAGTTAGCATGTACTCCGTCATATTCTTCAGCATAAATTGCATCCATATACCAGCCATATTCTTCTAACATTTGGTTCTCCCATTGCTCATTCATCACGTAATTCCCCTCCAAAACAGATTTCTTTATGGTATCACTTTTTGATTAATCAAACTCCCTATTAGAAAAAAGCAATATGAATTTCATAGATTTACCAGACTAAAATCCATTATTACAAATAGTAATATTTTCACAAAAGCAGTTCTACATTAAAATTACTTACTCTCTAGTAAATCCATCATTATTAAACATTTCTTCGCCATCCTCCTCTATTATTTTATATGTCCCTTCATCTAATTTGCTTAAGATATCCATAAACCATTCTTCCAAACTTTTTGAAATAACTCTACGCTCTTCCCAATCATGCCAAAAAGTAATAATTTGTCCTGTATTACCCCCTGTATCTGGATCTAAATCAAGACATATATCATCTCCAAATCCATTGGTAGCTATGGAAATCCATTTTGGATTCCACCAGTAATCCTTTTTGACTGGACCAACTGGTTCTACAGCCTCAAAGTCAGAGAAACTCCCCTTCTCTAATAATTGGCTCATAGTTTTCCAAGTTTCTAATATCTCTTCTAAAGACAATAAATAGTAATTACCTAACACTCCAATACCTTCATCTTTTTGACCATTATGAATGCTCAATAATTCTTTTAAGCCTTGAGGAAATATAAGACTTATCTCCTCTTCTACTTTACTAATTTCAGATTCACTTGCACCAGGGTTCAAAGTATCTAGTGCATCTGGACAATTTAATCGTAACCAATCTTCAAATTGTTTCCAAAGCTTTTTCAATTTACAACACCCTTTAGTGATAAATTTTGAGTATACAAATACTAATTCTTTATTATCGGCATCATCATCGTATTCATAGCCGATGACTTCATTTGCTGCGTTAAAATTTAGATTATGATTGTTAGGATTTTTCAAGTTCCCAGATTTATCATACAGATACCGAATGATTGTACTCCCTTTTTTCAAAGTATCTAAACGTCCGGCAAAATTATAGGTATAGGCATGTATGTTTGTCCCATCAGAGTACGTTTTGATATCTCCATCCGCATAGTACGTGTAACCTAATGGTAAAAAGTCATTTTCTGCAAAAACCGACTGCTTTTCTATTTGTCCTTCCGCGTCATATTCTAGATACTGAACCGTGTATCCTGCTTTCATACGAGCAATTTGGCCGTCTTCGTTATAATGATAATTAGTTTGCGCCCTGAGAACACAAAGAAACCCGATACCATATTTAAGATATCGGGCTCTTTTGTTTAAATGCTTCTATTTAGAATCATCAGAATAATTTCCATGGAATTTATTGGAAATTTCCCCTGAAATTTTTTGTTCTAAAAAGTTGTTTGCTACCCAAGAGATTACTACATCATTAAGGGGTTGCCAAGATTTTAATAACGATGATAAAGCAAGATCATTATCGTCCTTAAATGCCAAGACGCAAATTCCATAGTGTCTCTCTCCCCATACTGCCCACTTCATTGAAGGAGATAGCCAAACAACAGTATCAGAATTATACAACATTGCATCCGCAGAATTTTCTTCAGGACCCAATTCAAGTATATTAGAATATTCATTTTCAGATAAACTCACGGGTAACTTAGCCCAATTATAATAACCAAATTCGTAAAAGAAATAATCAATTGGATTTGGTTCCAGTACAGCAGCAAGGATGAATTCATCATTTGTTTTTTTAGCTAGTGTTTTAATACTATCCCAAAACTCACCGGTCATTGCCCAATCAAATTCTTCAAACATATAATGCCCAAAGCCTTCTTGAAACACTTGTTGAGGTAATTCGCGTTCTGTTAGAAACACATTTTTTATGAGTTTCTCTAATTCTTCAAATTCGTGAATTTCTGTCACAAATTTACCGTTAATATTCAATTATTTCCCCCCCCTAATCTGATTTTTACATTAATCTTTTTGCTGCCTTTTGCGTAGTAATCGGCTGTTGGGGCGCCTGTAAATTTAGAACTGTTATGCAGAACATATTTAGCACCTTTTTTCGTATATATAGTTGTTTTCCCATCCTTTGATATGGATTTTTTCCATCCCCCAGTAACCAAAGCTTTTTCAAAAGATGATCTATTTACATTAGTTGATCTATTTTTATAACGACTGCTAGATTTAGTCACATCCTTATAATCACTATATTCCTTTTGTATTTTTTCAACTAGTGTCTTAGCAGCCTGAAATAATACCTAAGCTAAACTTTGTAAAACTTTACCTTTTACAGATTTTTTCCCATCAGGATCTACATACATTATGGGATTATTACTTGCATAGTTATACCCATTTTGACTGCTTGGCTCAAATGAATCTCCTAAAAATGGATCTCTTGAAAGAAATACACCATATTCAGAATTATAGTATCGGGCAAGTAAATAATATAGTTTAGTATTCTCATTATAGCGATATCCAGCATAGCGGTATGGAATACAACAAAAATAAGCCGCCGATGCCAGCGGCCGCTATTAAGAGAGTGCTTCCCATATGAAGTGTCGTAAGATTCATTATCTCTGCTCCTTTATTATTTACCCCCTGTATTAAGTTCAGTTTCTTTCTAAGCCATGACAAAAATTAATTCATCCGTTAATATCCCTTTCATCGCCACCAGCATTTCCTGCTGCTGGATAGGGGGCATAAGACGCTCAGGCCGCATGGCTAAAAAACGCCATTTCGGCAAATTGTCTTATGCTGGCCGCCCCTGAACGAGCGCCTTCAGCTTTTCTTATTAAAAGCACGCCTTCCCAGCCGTTCCACGGTTCGAGGAAACAAGCTGTAGAGAAAGCTTGCGGCGTTCATGAGTTTTGGCAAATTAATTTCTCTTTTATTGGTTCCAATGGCTTGAATCACTGCTTTTGCTACCTCTTCCGGTTTGAGCATCCAGCCGCCGACGCTTTTGGCATAAGTGCCCGTCTTATCGGCAGTGTCGAAAAACTCCGTCGCAATCGGTCCAGGATTTACAGAAGTCACATAGATCCCATCGTTTGCCGCCTCCATCCGCAGGCTGTTCGTGAAGCCAAGCACAGCGTGTTTCGTCGCCGCATACACACTTGACTTAGGCGTGGCCATTTTTCCTGCTTGCGAGGCAACATTGATGATATGGCCGCTTCTCTGCTGCTTCATCACAGGGAGCACCATTTGCGTGCAGGAAATTAAGCCGAGCACGTTCACTTGAAACATCGCTTCTGTTTCTTCCCATTTCGCGTCTCCCGCCTCATCAAATACGCCGAACCCCGCATTATTGACCAATACATCAATTCGCGGGCAGGAAGATAATATAGCCGCAAACCCCCACTCTACCTCTTCCCGCTTGCTCACATCGATTGCATGAATAGACACCTCGACATTTTTTCTTTCAAGTTCCGCCTTTAAATGTTCAAGCCGGTCCACCCGTCTGGCAACTAATACTAAATGGGCTCCGCAAGCAGCAGCCTGTCTTGCAATCTCTGCCCCAAGCCCGCTGGATGCGCCGGTGATCACGACATATTTCCCTTGTAACCTTGAGTTCACAAGCAGCTCCTCCTACTCAGAAACATAGTGCAGAACCTGATGTTCATCAGTACGAACCGAAATCTGCCCAAGATCGAGCAAGTAATCCAGCTGTCCCACAGTCTCTGACAGTGTGAGACCCAGTTCTTTTTTATAAATAGCAGGAAATAGATTGATGCACACCTCAAGAGCTGTCAGCGGCTTGTCTTTCAGCATCTCTTTCACCGACATCGCCCGGTCATGCTGGCGTTCGAGCCGTCTTTCAACCAGTGAATGAATGCGCGTTACTTCGCCCCCATGGCCAGTAAATGCTTTTTCAATCGGCAAGTGAAGCATCTTCTTCAGCGATTCATTATACTGCACCTGCGGCTTCGGCCGTTCCATGTCAAAGCGAAGCGGCGGCTCAAGCAGCGGATTGGACGAAATCGTCGCAAGCACATGGTCTCCTGCAAACAGCGTGCCGTCTTTTTCACGGAAAAAGACGAGATGGCTTTGTGCATGGCCTGGCGTTTCATAAACGCTCCAGCCATTCAGTCCCGGCAGCTCATCTCCTTCTTTCACACGCTTTGTTAATCGGCCTTCTTCACAGCTGAATTTTAATGGCGCCCCCATTTGCTTAAGCATCGGTTCCCACTCTTTCGGCAGTCCGAATTGACGAAACAGCCTCTCGAAGAATTGACTTTGCTCTTTCATGAAGTGCTCATCACGCGTTAAAAATTTTTCATTGTATCGATGACCAATGACATCAATGTCATCGGGCAAGAAGTCAAGCATGCCGACATGATCGGGATGGTGATGAGTCAGCGCGACTTGCTCAATATCTTCCGGCGTCAGCCCAAACTGAGACAGCCCATGTACAAACGCTTCCCATGACTCCTTTGTTTTGACCCCCGCGTCAATAAGCGTGAGCCGATCTCCCTTGATTACATACACATTCACATCGCCTACAGGAAATGGTGTAGGCAAAGAAATCTTCATAATATCGCCAAAACGTTCAGCATTCATTTGTTCGCACCTGCCTAAATAAACTTTTTTCAATATATTAATGGATGAATATAGTATTTAAGTTTAAATGTTTATGTTGAAAATGTCATTATTTTCACATAATTTATCTTAAAGTAAACCTCGATTATTTTTATTTACCTATTGACAGAGACTCATCCATTTTGCATAATCACTTATACAAACTATTATTTAATCAAAAATTCAAAAAAATCTATAAATAAGCGATGAATAAGACCAGTACATAAAAAATGGTGCAAGAGAATGAAGTTCACAGGCTGCAAGACTTCATCACCGGAATTTTTTATCGAACCTACCTTATGAGCTGCCGGAAAAACCGGCCGTCTAATCCAGCGTTATTGGAATTTGAGTGTACAGGCGCAGGCTTGTAAACAAAGGTGGTACCACGGAAGCTTACACCCTTTCGTCCTTTTTCTGAAGGATGAAAGGGTGTTTTTTATTTATATCACACGTATTAAAGGGGGCATTTCAAATGAGAACAGTGTTTATTGGAGCGGGTTCCATGGCAGAGGCGATGATTTCCGGATCCATTGCCAATGGCGCGCTCAGCCATACAGATATTTATGTAACGAACCGATCGGACAGTGCAAGACTAGAACAGCTGAAGGAACAATACCAAATACATATAGGATATGACTTAGAAGAGATGTTTAAAGCCAGCCAAGTCATCGTCCTGGCAATGAAACCCAAAGATGCCAAACGTGCGCTCGAGCAAGTACAGCCTTATCTTTCATCCTCGTCCCTCATCATCAGTTTGCTTGCCGGAGTAACCATTGATTTTATCGAAAGAGAAATTGATACGCCATGTGCGGTCATTCGGGCAATGCCTAATACATCCGCTGCCGTTGGAAAGTCCGCCACTGCCATTGCTCTAAACAGCCAAGTCACAAATGAACAAAAAACAGAAGCACTCGCCCTTTTTTCTTCCATCGGCTTAACAAAAGTCGTGCAGGAAGAACAGCTTGATGCAGTCACGGGACTGTCAGGAAGCGGCCCGGCCTATATTTATTATGTCGCTGAGGCGATGGAAAAAGCGGCTGAAGCTCTTGGCCTGGAAAAAGAGGTGGCGAAGCCTCTGATTATTCAGACATTGCTTGGTGCGGCAGAAATGCTGTCAGTGACAGATGGAAAAGCAGAACAGCTGCGAAAAGCCGTCACAAGTCCCGGCGGAACGACAGAGGCGGGCATTGGACTTTTAGAGGAACGAAAAGTAAAAGAAGCACTAACTGACTGCATTTTAGAAGCTGCAGCCCAATCGAAACGACTCGGGCTGCCTTACCAGCAAAGCGCAAAACAAAAGTGCGAACTTTAGAACCGGTTCAATTATTTCCACTCTCCTTTCGGCATTGTTATAATCTTATTTGACTAAAGAACGCAATTGAGGAGGAATTTCATGTCAGCGAAATTATTTGAATCATATACAATTAAAGACGTCACATTGAAGAACCGGATCGTCATGTCTCCAATGTGCATGTATTCAGCAGAGAATGACGGCAAAGTGACCGATTGGCACTTAGTACATTATCCTACGCGGGCTGTCGGGCAGGCGGGATTAATCATGGTGGAAGCAACAGCCGTCACCCCACAGGGACGCATCTCGGAAAATGACCTTGGTGTGTGGAACGATGAGCATATCGAAGGACTCGCTAAAGTGGTGTCCATGGTGAAAGCCCATGGAGCGAAAACGGCCATTCAATTAGCGCATGCCGGACGTAAATCGATGGTTACAGGTGATATTATCGCGCCATCCGCTATCGCTTTTGATGAAAAAATGAAAACCCCGTTAGAAATGACAGCAGACGATATTGCCCAAACGATTCAAGCCTTTAAAGACGGGGCGTGCCGCGTGAAGGAAGCTGGCTTTGATATTGTGGAAATTCATGGCGCTCACGGGTATTTAATCAATGAATTTCTATCTCCACTCACAAATAAACGTGAAGATGAATACGGCGGCAGCAAAGAAAACCGCTACCGCTTTTTGAAAGAAGTCATTGAAGCCGTACAATCTGAATGGAATGGACCTTTATTTGTCCGCGTATCAGCGAATGATTATGCCGACGGCGGATTAGACGCTGAAGATTACAGCGAAATCGCCAGCTGGATGAAGGAGCAAGGCGTCGATTTAATTGATGTCTCCTCCGGGGCGGTTGTACCGGCTAGAATTCCTATATTCCCTGGCTACCAAGTCAAATTCGCCGAGACTATCAGACAGGGCGCAGACATGCCGGTTGGTGCGGTTGGGCTGATCACTTCAGGCCTTCAGGCAGAAGAAATTCTGCAAAACAACCGGGCAGATTTGATCTTCCTAGGACGTGAATTATTGCGTGATCCGTATTGGCCAAGACAAGCAGCGAGAGACTTACGTGTGGAAATTGAAGCACCAGAACAATATAAACGGGGCTGGAATTAATCCCCTGCCTGAAAAAAGCTGGCCGCATTTGGCCAGCTTTTCTTTATCGCTTATTCTCTGCTAAAATCTCGAGTTCAAAAAAGTCGCGGGCAACCGTCACAGGGCTAAAAATGGCTTCGGCCTCTTCCTTTAATTGTGCGGCTTCTTCTTTCGTGTAGCGGGAACTGATATGAGTCAGACAAAGCGCTTTTGCTTCTGCTTGTTTGGCAATCTCCGCCGCTTGAACAGTAGTGGAATGATAGTAATCAAAAGCCATATCTTCACTGCCGGCTGAGAAAGTCGCTTCGTGTACTAACAGATCCGCCTGAGAAGCAAGCAATACCGCCGCCTCGCATGACCGTGTATCCCCAAGAATCGCCACCACTCTTCCTTTTTGAGGCGTTCCCATGTATTTATCAGGCTCAATCACCCGGCCATCTTCAAGAGTAACTGTGTGTCCTGCTTTAATTTCTTTATAAAGCGGTCCTGGCGGAATCCCATCTGCTCTTAGCTCATCAACTAACAGCATACCCGGCTTATCCTTTTCAGTGATCCGAAAACCATAGGATGGAATGCCATGCTGAAGCTGACGGACTTCAACCATAAATTGATCGTCTTCAAAGATGGTTCCCTCGTTAAATTCAATGACAGTCAATGAGTAGCGAAGCCTCGTCTCACTGATGCGCAGGCTTGTCTCTACGTATTGCTTAATCCCAGGAGGACCATACACCGTTAAAGGTTCCTCTCCTCCTTGAAAAGACCGGCTGCCAAGCAGTCCAGGAAGACCAAATATATGGTCACCATGCAAATGAGTGATAAAGATCTTCTCGATTCGGCGCGGCTTCAGCGAAGTGTGCAGAATTTGATGCTGTGTCGCTTCTCCGCAGTCAAACAGCCAGACACTTCCCCGCTCATTTAATAGCTTCAATGCTTGTGAACTGACATTTCTTGCTTTGCCGGGTACACCGGCTCCTGTTCCTAAAAATAATAACTCCAACTCTTTCACGTCCTTATATAGTAACTGCCGCTCCTGATTATCTCTACATTTTGTCACAAACGAAAAAAATATTCCACTCTCTCACCAAATGATGACTTCTTTCATATTTATTACTTGTGCAGAGACTACTTTTATGGAAAAATGCAATAGAGAATATATTGCTACATAAAAAGTGAGGTTAAAAACTTTGAAACAAACAGATACTCCTTCAGCGCTTATTTTGCTATTTGGAGCCACCGGAGATTTAGCGAAAAGAAAACTATTCCCGTCTCTTTACCGTCTATACCGTAAAGGCCAGCTGTCTGAAAAGTTTGCAGTTGTTGGGATTGCCCGCCGAGGCTGGACGAATGAAGAATTTAAAAGCCATGTCAAGGCGTCGATTATGTCTTCAACAAAACGTGTGGAGCAATTAGATGAGTTTATTACCCATTTCTATTACCAATCCCATGATGTGTCTGATTCTGACTCGTATCTTGCTTTAAAAACACTCTCAGACCAATTGGATGAACAATATCAGCTGCAAGGAAACCGATTGTTCTATCTTGCGATGGCGCCGGAATTTTTTGGCACGATCGCTGAGCATTTAAAGACAGATGGCTTAACTGATACAAACGGCTATCACCGTCTGGTCATTGAAAAACCATTCGGCCATGATTTGCCGTCTGCTGAAGAATTAAACGACCAAATCCGAAAAGCATTCGCTGAGCGCGATATTTACCGGATTGATCATTATCTTGGCAAAGAAATGGTACAAAACATTGAAGCGATTCGTTTTGCCAATGCTTTGTTTGAGCCGTTATGGAACAGCCGCTATATTTCTAATATTCAAGTCACATCAAGCGAAACACTTGGCGTAGAAGAACGCGGACGTTATTATGAAACAAGCGGTGCATTAAAAGATATGGTGCAAAACCATATGATGCAAATGGTCGCACTCCTTGCGATGGAGCCGCCTATCAAACTTTCGACTGAGGAAATCCGCAGCGAAAAAGTAAAAGTGCTGCGCGCACTGAGACCAATCACAAAAGAAAATGCCAGCGAATACTTTGTCCGCGGCCAATATGGTCCTGGTCAACTAGAAGATGAACAGCTTCCTGGCTACCGTGAAGAAACGAATGTTGATCCGGAATCGAATACGGAAACCTATGTGGCGGGTAAATTAATGATTGATAATTTCCGCTGGGCCGGGGTTCCTTTCTATATTCGCACCGGTAAAAGAATGCCTTCGAAATCAACGAAGATTGTCGTTCAGTTCAAAGACATTCCGATGAACCTGTACTATCAGCCCGATCAGCCGCTTGCGCCAAACTTGCTGGTGATTCATATTCAACCTGAAGAAGGAATCACTTTGCACTTAAATGCGAAACGTTCTGGACAGCAGCTTCAAACACAGCCGGTGAAACTAAGCTACGCAAACAACAGTGTGGACGGAATGAATACACCGGAAGCGTATGAAAAGTTGTTGCATGATGCCCTTCAAGGAGATGCGACGAACTTCACTCATTGGGATGAAGTTGCCCTTTCATGGAGATATGTCGATGTCATTTCAGATGCGTGGGAAGAGACGAAAGCCGAGTTCCCTAACTATGCTGCAGGGTCGACTGGGCCAAAAGAAGCCGATGAACTGCTTGAAAAAGACGGTTTCTCTTGGTGGCCAATGGCGACGCTAGATGTAGATGTATGTAATTAAAAAGGAGTGTACGTAATGAAAATTCATGATATCACAGCCCCTATTTATAAAGGAATGCCTGTATACAAAAACAAACCAGAAAAACAGCCTGATATTCAAACAAAAACGAATGCCCATGTGACAGAGTCACGCATTTCCATGGATGTGCATACAGGCACACATGTAGATGCTCCGCTTCATATGATCAATGACGGCGAAACAATTGAGACAATTGCCATAGAAAACCTCGTACGTCCGTGTAAAGTGGTTGATGTGACGGATGCAGAAGAAAAAATCAGCAAGTCTGACATTGAGAACGCAGGCATCGAAGCAGGCGACTTCATTTTGTTTAAAACAAAAAACTCGTTCGATACAGAATTTAATTTTGATTTTATTTACGTGGCTGAAGATGCAGCTAACTACCTGGCTGAGAAAAAAATTACAGGCGTTGGCATTGACGCGCTTGGCATTGAGCGTGCACAGGAAGGTCACCCGACTCACCGTGCGCTTATGAGCCAAGGTGTGATCATTATGGAAGGCCTGCAATTGAAAGATGTAGAAGCCGGTGATTACTTTATGGTAGCCGCTCCGCTGAAGATCGAAGGCACAGACGCTTCTCCAGCGCGTGTATTACTGCTTGAAGGCCTTTCTTATTAATCCATATTCAAAAAAACTATTGGCGAAATCCGCCAATAGTTTTTTTGTGCCATTCTATTGCTGAACCTTCACTTCACTAGTTGAGTTCATGACAATTTCATCGAAATATTCCACACTTGACATATTTTTATTAAACACGCCCGAATCCGCCCAATGTTCTTCAATCAATACCTTCATGATCTTTTCCGCACGCGAGCTGTCTTCTGCTGCATATTCAAGCGCTGTGACACTTTCAAGAATCTTTGTCATCTGCCGAGCTATTTCTTTCGAGTGATAGGTCTGATGATCACTTGAAGCCTGGCTAACCGATTGAATTAAATTCTGTAATTGTTCGATCCCTTTTTTCACAAGAGCTTTCTCTGGAGTAGATAGTATGCTGTCAAGGCGTGATCTCATTGCCTGCATAAATAGTTCATGCACTTGAAACTTCTGCATTAATCGCAGCACTTCAAGGCCAAGAATGTTCGCCGTCCCTTCCCAAACCGTCAATACTTGAGCATCGCGCAAAAGGCGCGGAGTCACAAAGTCTTCAATAAATCCATTTCCCCCATGCATTTCGATGGCTTCATGCGCAAAGTGAATCGCTTGTTCTGCGGTCTCCTTTTTTAATAGGGCAATATACAGCCGGTTAAGTGCCTCTTCTTCTTTCGTTACCCTGTCATGATCATTCATCACCCGTTCGAATAATGGAAGAAAGGTGAATACTGTGCGAAGTTCTATTTCCTGCTTGGCGCAAAGCCTAGTTAATGTACTTTTGACCATGGGAAAATCCATCAGCTTCCGGCCAAAGGTTACCCGGTTTTCTGCATATTGCTTCGCTTCTAAGTAAGCTCTTTTCATGATGCCAAGCGACGCCACCGCATTGCACACCCGCGATAGATTCAACGCCTCCATCATATAATAGAAGCCCTTTGAAGCATCTCCCACCACATAAGCGGCAGCACCATCGAATTCCACTTCTGCTGAAGGTACAGCGCGCACCCCGAGCTTATCTTTTAAACGGCGGATCCGAATGCCGTTCAATGACCCGTCCTCTCTCTTCCACGGAACAGCGAATAACGTTAACCCTTTCGTACCTGCAGGAGCTCCTTCTATCCTCGCTAGCACCATCGCTACCCCACACATTCCCGCATTCGAAGCAAAATACTTCTCCCCATACAGCTGATAATGATCCCCGCTTAAAACAGCTTTCGTTTCATTCGCACCAACATCCGACCCGCCCTGCCTTTCTGTCAAAAAGGTTGCGCCTTCATAATGAGGTACTTCACCTGTCGAGAGGACATGAGGCAAAAATCGTTTTCTTACTTCCTCATCTCCATATTGATCCAGCAGATAAGCCGTTGCCATGCTCAAGGTAACTGGACAATAAAAGCCCGCTTCTGAATGAGATAAGATGTAGCCTTGGGCATAGGAATAAATATAATTCCCCTTCCTTTTTAGATGAGGGATTTCTTTGTGTACATATCCGACGATACCGGTATTGTAAGTTTCCTCGACTGTCTTTTTGTACCCTTCATTGACCCATACCTCTGAAATATCTTCTCCATAAGCGTCATATTTGATCAAGCGCGGCTGCCCTTCTCTGTCCGTAAATCTTGCCCGTTCTTCAATCTCATGGGCACACTTTTCACCAAACCGGGTTAATTCTTGATCCGCATACTCAAAAAATGCAGGGTCCAGCATTTCCTTTAACAAGGACTGAAGCTGGTGATCTTCTTGATAAAAATTCATCCGTCTTCTCCCCTTAAACAATCAAGTTTGTGTGAAAAATCCTGCAATAAGTCCTCAATCTCCGCCTTCATTTCTTTTAATTCTTCCATTCGCTGGTTCACTTCCGCTAACTTTTCTTCCCCGTATTTAATTGTCTTTTGCAGCTGAACTTTGCCAGTACGGTCTTTATCAAAGAGCAAAACCATGTCTTTAATTTCTTCTAGAGAAAATCCGTATCGTTTTCCCCGAAGAATCAATTTCAGCACAGCAAACTCTTTTTTCGAATAGATTCGCTTTCCATTGGAAGTACGTTCCGGCTTTAATAACCCAAGTTCCTCATAGTAACGAATCGTTCGCGTAGTCAGAGCAAACTCTTTTGCTAACTCAGATATCGTGTACATCTTCTGACCGCCTCATTTCTGATGCTAATAAAAGCTTAGCATTTACGTTAACGTTAACATCAAGTTAATTTTTAGAAAAGAATAAATTTTCTTTCTCTTTCTCACCGCTGATCGAGGCGAACTCTTCAAATAAATGAAACAGTGTCCGATATCATGATAAAGACCAATTATTCGACTTTTTACGCGAGCATCGCTACGATATAAATAGCACTTACATTCTTTTGATTCATAAACTATATGAACATATATAACGAATAGCGGATATAGTAGTAGAAAGCAGGAATGGAGGATGAATGTGACCAAAAATAAAGTAGATGAAATCTTACAATCGGGGATTCATGGACCGAAAGAATTGAAACCGGAAGAACGTAAACGCTTTCTTGGCACGATCCGTGAAAGAGTAGAAGGCGCTCTCACAGCAGGAGAAGTGTATCAAAAGAAAGGCCATAAAGAAATCGAGTCGTGGATAACGACTGTTAAAAAAGGCGAAATGCTGTTGAATGGCGATATTGATTACGCCTATCTATCTCCTTATATTCAGCTTGCCATCAAGCATCACCTGCCATATACCATTGTCGAAAATCAAGAAGCAGATACAAATATCGGTCTCGTAGTCACGCATGCTGATGCAGTTGACAAACCGCAAATTGGGCTGGACGATATCCAAAAAGAAAAAAAGAAGTCACACAGCACCTCTCCAAAACAAGGGTTACTCTCGAAGATTAAAAGAAAACTGTTTAAAAACAAAAAATGAGCGAGAACCTAATGGCTCCCGCTCATTCTTTAATTATTTACTCCATTCAGTATGGAATACGCCTTCTTTATCCACACGCTGATACGTATGTGCGCCGAAGTAGTCACGCTGCGCTTGAATTAAATTCGCAGGCAGCACAGCTGTACGGTAGCTGTCGAAATAAGAAAGAGCTGCTGATAAAGTCGGTACTGGAATACCTGCTTTCACAGCTGCAGCCATTACTTCACGAAGCGCACCTTGATAATTTTCTACGATGTCTTTGAAGTATGGGTCAAGAAGCAAGTTCGTTAAGTTTGGTTCACGATCATACGCTTCTTTAATCTTTTGCAGGAATTGGGCACGAATAATGCAGCCGCCGCGGAAGATCATCGCGATTTCTCCATAATTTAAATTCCAGCCATACTCTTCAGAGGCAGACTTCATTTGAGCAAAGCCTTGCGCATAAGAGCAGATTTTACTCATATACAGTGCTTTGCGAACCGCTTCAATAAACTCAGTGCGGTCTCCATTAAATGGAGTGGATTCTGGGCCTTTCAACAATTTGCTTGCTTTTACTCGCTCATCTTTTAATGCAGAAATAAAGCGGGCAAATACGGATTCTGTGATCAATGGAAGCGGAACGCCAAGGTCAAGTGCGCTTTGGCTCGTCCATTTACCTGTTCCTTTTTGGCCTGCTTTATCTAAAATCACATCTACTAACGGCTTGCCTGTTTCTTCATCTTTCTTCGTAAAGATATCGGCTGTGATTTCAATTAAATAGCTGTCAAGCTCGCCTTTATTCCACTCGGCGAATACTTCGTGAAGCTCTTCTGCAGACAATCCAAGTACGTTTTTCAAAATGAAATACGCTTCTGAGATCAGCTGCATATCTCCGTATTCAATGCCATTATGAACCATTTTCACATAATGTCCCGCTCCATCTGCTCCAATATATGTGCAGCAAGCTTCGCCGTCCACTTTTGCAGAAATATCTTTTAAAATCGGCGCCACTAATTCATAGGCTTCTTTTTGGCCTCCAGGCATAATTGAAGGGCCAGTTAACGCTCCTTCTTCTCCTCCTGAAACGCCAGTGCCGATAAAATGAATGCCGCTTTCGCTCAATTCTTCATTGCGGCGCTGTGTATCTTTAAAGAATGTATTTCCGCCGTCAATTAAGATATCTCCTTTTTCAAGAAGCGGCTTCAGCTGGGCAATCGTTGCATCTGTTGCTTGACCGGCTTTAACCATCAGCAAGATTTTACGAGGCTTTTCAAGTGATTGCACAAACTCCTCAATGCTATATGTTCCTGTAATTTGTTTGCCTTTACTTTCGGCCAGCATTTCGTCTGTCTTCTCACGAGAACGGTTGAAAACGGATACGGTGTAACCGCGGCTTTCAATGTTCCAAGCAAGATTCTTCCCCATCACTGCTAAACCAATCACACCTATTTGCTGTTGTGACATTATTTTGATTCCTCACTTTCTTATTCAGAAGGCCATGTATGTAGTTTGTCAGCCTCAGTCTTTTCATGGATGTTTTTCATGCTTATTAAATGTATCAATTAATCTATAGTCATGCAACTGAAACGAGCGTTTCTTCGCAATTTTATGCCCCCATAAGATCCGGATTTTATAGTCATGACCTTATCCTTCATCATCAGCCGCTTCTCTCTTTTTCCTAGCCAAGAAATCTTTATTGAAGCTAGTATCATTTCTTGGATCAGCCAATGCCTTTCGGCTCCTTATACCTTCTTGAATCACATTTTCCCCAAACTTTTTGCGGATTTCTTGGATCGCATCTAACAAAGGTTCTTTCTTCGCTTCTTGCTCGTAGGAAAATAAGTTCAGCTGTATGCCGGCTTGCTCCTTTTCTACGAGATCCTGAGCGGTGACTCCTAAAAGCCGGACGCCGTTACCCGTCCAGTGCTGCAGAAATAAGCCTTTCGCTTCTTCAAAAATTTCATCTTTATTTTGAGTCGGTCCTGATAATTTCTTGCTGCGGGTGATGGTTTGCCTATTTTTATAACGAATCATGATAGATATCGTGGTGCCAAGCATATCTTTGCTGTAAAGACGGCTCGACACTTTATCTGAAAGAGTCTGAAGCACCTGCAGAAGCTCAAGCTGTCTCGTCGTATCTTTCGGCAGCGTCATCGAATTTCCCACACTTTTAAAATCATTAACAGAATCAGGATCGACTTTTCTGCGGTCTTCCCCATTCGCTCTTTCCTTTAACTTCAGTCCGTTTATGCCTAAACGGTTTTTCAGCACCAGTTCATCCGCATGGGCAAGGTCGCCAATCGTATGAATGGAAAAACCTGCAAGCTTCTCTGCTGTTTTCTCGCCGATTCCATGCATTTCGATGACGGGAAGCGGCCATAGAAGCTTCGGAATGTCCCGTTTTCTTAATACGGTTATTCCCATGGGTTTCTTCATGTCGGAAGCCATTTTCGCTAAGAATTTATTCGGGGCAATCCCAATACTGCATGGCAAATGCAGTTCGTTATATACTCTCTTTTGAATAGTGTCAGCAATTTCAAGCGGCGTCCCTAACGAAAAACTCCCGGTAATATCTACATAGCCTTCATCAATTGAAACTGGCTCCACCAATTCTGAATAATCTCTCAGTAGGTCAAACATAGCAGCGGATGCGGCACGGTATCGATCAAAGTTAGGTCTCATGATTAGTATTTGCGGACAGAGCTTTTGGGCTTCAAAGACAGTCATCGTTGTTTTTACACCGAATTTTCTCGCTTCATAATTGCATGTGACCACAATTCCTTTTCGTTCCTTTGGGTTGCCGGCGATCGCGAGCGGCTTCCCTTTTAAAGATGGGTCGTGAGCCGTCTCCACCGAGGCATAAAAACTATTCATGTCTACATGCAAAATCACACGGCCGCGCTTAGGATAATACTGCTTCACTGGCTCCACTTCCTGTTAACTCTTTTTTTACTATTATAGCAGTTCTTCTCGAATGATTAGAGAATGCGCGCTTTCACCCATCCCCTCTAGTTCAAAAACAAAAAATAAATTTTACAAACTATTCGAAATATTATAAACTGGGTTTACATATGATACTTCAACAGGTTCATTTTCTTCACTCGATATTATACTGTTAAGTCTGCTCAGCTTTTCCTACCAGAAAAGATTTCGGCAGGCATAAGCCAGTTATTTTCACTTCCATGTCAAACACGCATGGATAGAGGATGACTGGCTTTTATTATGTTGAAGGGAGTGGTTTTTTTGACCGGCTCATTAAGAGGAATCAAAGTCCTTGACCTCACAAGAGTCCTTGCCGGCCCCTATTGTACAATGATCCTCGGTGATTTAGGCGCCGAAGTCCTCAAAATTGAAGCCCCTGGCGGAAGTGATGAAACCCGAGAATGGGGTCCTCCTTTTAAAGAGGGAGTCAGCGCCTATTATTTGTGCACAAACAGAAATAAAAAAAGCCTTACCGTCAACTTGAAAACAGAAGAAGGAAAATCCATCATTGAAGATCTCGTGAAAGAAAGTGACATTGTTATTAATAATTTTAAAACAGGAACAATGGACCGGCTTGGATTAGGTTATGAATCGCTGTCTAACATTAATCCAGGAATTGTGTATTGTTCGATTACCGGTTTTGGCGAAACAGGCCCTTATAAAGACCGGCCCGGCTATGATTTTATCATTCAAGCGATGAGCGGATTGATGAGCATTACAGGAGAAGAAGATTCTTCCCCGCAAAAATTAGGTGTAGCCATTACTGATATATTAACCGGCTTGTATGCCTGTATCGGCATTCAAGCAGCTCTCCTCGAGAGAGAAGCTTCCGGACGCGGGCAGAAAATAGACATTTCTTTATATGATTCTGCTATTAGTTCGCTAGTCAATATCGCCAGCAATTATTTAGTTTCAGGAAAGATTCCCAATAGATTAGGAAACAAGCACGCAAATATCGTTCCTTATCAAACTTTTGCTGCATCTGATGCGGAAATGGTGATTGCTGTAGGGAATGACCGGCAGTTTGCCTCCTTTTGCGAGATGCTGAGTCTCCGGGAGCTGCCTGCTGACGAACGGTTTGCCACCAATGCGCAGCGTGTAAAAAACCAGGAGCACCTCCTCCCTCTGCTTCAGGAGCAGCTGGTTAAACAGCCGCTACACTATTGGCAGAAGCGCTGCGAGGAGCAAGGGATTCCGTTTGGACCGATTCAAAATATCGAGGAGATGACAGAAGATTCGCATGTGTTGGCAAGAAACATGATTGTCACAATGCCTCACCCAACGGCCGGTGACATTCGCTTAATCGGCAGTCCGCTTAAGCTGTCCCGAACGCCGGTGGTTATGGATCGGCATCCGCCATTACCTGGTGAACATACGATAGACATATTAAAAAGTCAGGGATTAACAGAAGCTCAAATTGACCTTTATAAAGAAAATAACATTATCTAAGGAGTGTGCCAGAAATGAACTTTAACTTTTCGGAAGAACAGGAATTGCTGAGAAAAACCGTCCGCCAATTCACGGATAAAGAAATCATGCCCTACATTGGAGAATGGGATGCCACACAACACTTTGAAACAAATATTTTAAAACGGCTGGCAGAGCTCGGCTTAATGGGCGTATGCATTCCTGAACAATATGGCGGCAGCGGCATGGATTATAACTCTCTGGCCATCGTTTGCGAAGAGCTAGAGCGCGGGGATACAGCTTTTCGAACAGCGGTGTCCGTACACACTGGATTAAACAGTATGACCCTCATGCAATGGGGAACCGAACAGCAGAAACAAAAATACTTAACTCCGCAGGCAAAAGGCGAGAAAGTCGGAGCTTTTGGATTAACGGAACCCGGAGCAGGATCAGACGTAGCTGCCATGAATTCCACAGCTAAGCTTGAAGGTGACTACTATATCTTAAATGGCCAAAAAACATGGATCTCCCTCTGTGATGTCGCAGATCATTTCATAGTATTTGCCTACACGGACAAAACTAAAAAACATCACGGCATTTCCGCGTTTATCGTAGAACGCACAATGGAGGGATTTTCTTCAAAAGCCATTAAAGGCAAGCTTGGCATTCGAGCCGGAAACACAGGTGAAATCTTTTTTGATCAAATCAAAGTCCCTAAAGAGAACTTGCTTGGTCAAGAAGGCGAAGGGTTTAAAATTGCGATGTCAGCCTTAGATAATGGCCGTTTCACTGTCGCGGCCGGTGCTTGCGGTCAGATCATGGCCTGTCTTGAAGCGAGTATTCAATATTGTCATGAACGAAAAACATTTGGCAAAGAAATCGGCAAACATCAGCTGGTTCAGCAAATGATCGCCAAAATGGAAGCCGGTCTGCAAATGAGCAGGCTCCTCGTCTACCGTGCAGGAGAGTTAAAAAATCAAGGGAAGCGCAACACGCGCGAAACATCTCTTGCTAAATGGCAGGCATGCGACTTTGCGAATCAGGCAGCTGATGATGCGGTACAGATTCATGGAGCCTATGGCTATTCAAATGAATATCCAGTTGAGCGTTATTTAAGAAATTCAAAAGCCCCTGTTATTTACGAAGGAACGAGAGAAATCCATACGGTGATGCAAGCAGAGTATGCGCTTGGATACCGAGAAGATAAGCCTTTAAACAATATGCTTCCCTCTTGGCCTTTTGAAGAAAAAACCGTGTCGTCGCATTAAACCGGTAGATTTAACAATCTGAAGTACTTAAAAGCTGCGATTTTGCTTTTAAAAAATAAACATAAAAAATCTAGAGCAAATCTCTCTGGCTGTCCTGTTATAATGATAGGACAGCTAGATAAATTTTCACAAAAGGAGTGTAAATAGATGGACAAGCAAAATTTAACTGCCGCAGAACTGACGAAACTGGATCAAAAGCATTTTATTCACCCAACATCCTCTATTCAAGAACAGCAGGAACATGGGGCCGCTATTATCTTCAAAGAAGGCAATGGTGTGTACTTAACAGATGTTAACGGGAAAACATATATCGAAGGAATGGCTTCCCTTTGGAATGTCAATGTAGGGTATGGAAGAAAGGAACTCGCTAAAGTCGCTCAAGAACAAATGGAAGCGCTTGCTTTCTCCTCTTGTTTCGCCACATTCAGCAATGAACCTGCCATTCGGTTAGCAGCGAAATTAGCTGAACTTACGCCTGGTGATTTACAAGCGGCTTTCTTTACATCGGGAGGTTCTGAATCAAACGACACAGCGTACAAGCTTGTTCGTCATTATTGGAAAGTGAAAGGCCAGCCGCAAAAAACGAAAATTATCTCACGTGAAAAGGGGTATCACGGCGTAGCAGTTGGTTCAACAAGCGCGACGGGCATCAAGGATTTTCATCATATGACTTCTTCTCTTGCTCCTGGGTTTCTGCACGTGGAAGCATTCAGCACAGAGGCACTAAGAGAATTAATCATTCAAGAAGGCGCAGACACCATTGCGGCTTTTATCGCGGAGCCAGTGCAAGGAGCAGGCGGAGTAAATATTCCTCCGGACGATTACTTTAAGGAAGTAAGACGCATTTGCGATGAGCATCAAATTCTCTTCATTGCTGATGAAGTCATCACCGGTTTTGGACGGACAGGCAAGTGGTTCGCCTGTGAACATTATGGTGTCACACCGGATGTCATGCTTGTCGCAAAAGGCATTTCAAGCGGATATTCTCAGCTTGGAGCGGTCATTGTACGCGAATTCATTCATCAAGATTTAATTAAGTATTCTGAAGGCACTCTGCTGCACGGATTCACTTACAGCGGCCACCCGACTGCATGTGCGGTTGCCTTAAAGAATATTGAGATATTAGAAGAGGAACAGCTGATTGAAAACGCCGAGAAAATGGGCCTCATCTTTTCAAATCATCTGCAGCAGCTGCAGCAAGAATGTAAGATCGTCGGCGAAATCCGTTCATTAGGATTGATTGGCGCACTCGAACTCGTGAAGGATCAGGAAACGAATGAACGCTTTCCTGCGAAAGTCTCTCCTAAAGTAATTGCAGAAGCGAGAAAACGAGGGCTGATTTTAAGAACAGTTACTTTTGGCAACGCTGATACGATCGTATTTTCTCCGCCGCTTGTCATAAATGAACAAGAGATTAAAGAGATGTTTGATATTTTAAAAGAAGCGATAGAAGCCGTGCAGGCTCAATTATTTGCCTCGGAAAAGTAAATTTCTATAATTGGAAATAATGAAAGGGTGCGCCATTAGCATAGGCGCACCCTTTCATTCATTAACAGTTGTTACATACTGTTTGTATAAGTCCTTTAACGCACTTTCGATCGCAGCACTCGCTTTTCCGAAATAATTATGATCCATTCGGGCAAGCAGTTCTTCGATGCCGTCCATTAAACTATATCCTCTTAATAAGGAAGCAATATATTGTCTTCCCTGCTCTGTTGCAAGCGTGCAGGAAGCTTCGACAATCACTCCGTATTTGCCTTCTACTTCCGCCGTAATCGTTAACGTGTCATACAAATTTTTAGCTGCCATTCCAGCTGGCAGTCTCGCATGCCCAGCGATCATATATGTGTACATGTGTCTCACCTATCCATCAAAATAACGAACTGTTCTAACCTATGAATCTATTATTCAGCTGTATAACTCATCATAAACTCTTGGATCTCTTTCATTCCATCGAGGGAAGAAACAAGCACCTCGGGATCGATGATCGTTACCAGTCGGTTATCCAAATTAGCAACGGCCGAAAAATATTTTGTTTTTGAATAGGCAACCAAGCCGACTTGGCGCAAGCTTTGCTCAGGCACACTGATAATTTCTTTCGCATCTTTCACAAGAAAACCGACAGCTAAAAATTTCGTTTGAATAACGAGCAATCGCGCTTCATCGAGGTTAGACAAACTTTTATTGTAAAGCACATATTCAAAATCAATGACAGGAATTAATTCATCTCTAACTTTTACAACGCCTTTCATATACAAGGGCAAATGCGGAATTGGCTGAATAGATGGTACTTTCTCTATAGAAATCACCGACTCAATGGGAACCGCATATTCTTCATGACCCGATTCAAATACAACTGTTTTATCCACCTGCTGCATGGCATGACCTCCTAGCTAATCATTGATGTTACGGATGTATCCGTCTTTCTTATAAGAAAATACTACCATAAATAAATAAACCTGTCTGCTTATTGATGTACAGACAGGTTCGATAATCTTATTCAGTTTCTGACACTTCAGCTACGATGGCTACAGCCATTTCAGCAAGTTTCTCAAGCTCCTCAATCGGCATTCTTTCATTCGTTGTGTGAATATCTTCATACCCTACAGCTAAATTGACGGTAGGAATGCCGAATCCAGCGATCACATTGGCATCACTTCCGCCGCCGCTTGTTAACAGCTCGGTTGGACGGCCAATTCGGGAAGCTGCTTTTTTCGCTACTTCAACGACATGATCTCCTTTACCGAACTTAAAGCCCGGGTACATCACTTCAACCTGAACGTCACAAGACCCGCCCATGCTCTCAGCCGTTTCTTCAAACGCTTGCTTCATCTTAGCTACTTGCTCTTCCATTTTCTCAGGAACGAGTGAACGAGCTTCCGCTAAAATGTCAACACGGTCACATACAATATTCGTTGCTTTTCCGCCTTCAAAACGTCCGATATTAGCCGTTGTTTCTTCGTCAATTCGTCCTAGTGGCATTTTAGCAATCGCTTTAGCGGCAATCGTAATCGCTGAAACTCCTTTTTCTGGCGCCACGCCAGCATGTGCTGTTTTCCCGTAAATTTCAGCTGTCACTTTCGCCTGCGTTGGCGCTGCTACGATAATATTGCCCACAGCCCCGTCACTATCTAAAGCAAAGCCGAATTTCGCTTTCACTAATGAAGGATCCAGCGCTTTCGCTCCGACTAAACCAGATTCTTCACCAGCTGTAATGATAAATTGAATCATTCCATGAGGCAGATTCTGCTCCTTCAGCACACGAACCATCTCAAGCATGGCAGCCAGACCTGCCTTATCATCCGCTCCAAGAATCGTCGTTCCATCTGTTACGACATACCCATCTTTAATGCTCGGTTTAATACCGGCACCGGGCACGACGGTATCCATATGAGAAGTAAAGTAAATCGGATCCACTCCATCTTTAGTGGCGTCTAGGGTGCAGATTAAATTTCCTGCCCCATGACCGGTTTGGCCAGTTGTATCATCTTCATAGACTGTCACACCCAAGTCTTGGAATTTCTTCGTCAATACTTTTGCAATTTCCGTTTCTTTTTTTGTTTCAGAATCAATCTGTACTAGCTCAAGAAATTCATTTAATAACCGTTCATTATTCACCATTTATATGTACCTCCTAATAAAAAGTCCCAATTACAGTATACGCTTCCACTCGCTTATTCTCAACGAATATGGAATTGGATCAAAAAAAGCTTTAGACGCATGTTCGCGCCTAAAGCTCTCTCTAAATGATTTATAATGGAATATTTCCATGCTTTTTCTTCGGACGTTCTTCTTTCTTTGTTCTCATCATTTCTAACCCTTGGATCAGCTTAATACGCGTTTCTCTCGGATCGATGACATCATCTACCATGCCGCGTGCGGCTGCTACATATGGATTAGCGAATTTATCACGGTATTCTTCAATCTTCTTCGCTCGCGTTTCCTCTGGGTTCTCGCTATTTGCGATTTCTTTAGCAAAAATGATATTCGCTGCCCCTTGAGGTCCCATTACGGCGATCTCTGCATTTGGCCATGAGAAGACTAAATCCGCTCCGATGGATTTACTATTTAGAGCTACATATGCTCCGCCATAAGCTTTTCTTAAAATGACGGTAATCTTTGGAACGGTTGCTTCGGAATAAGCATACAAGATCTTAGCCCCGTGACGAATGATGCCCCCATGCTCTTGTTTAACCCCTGGGAAGAAACCGGATACATCTTCAAACGTAATGATTGGGATATTGAACGAATCACAGAAACGGATGAAGCGTGAAGCTTTATCAGAAGAATCAATGTCTAGTCCACCCGCCATAAATTTAGGCTGATTGCACACCATACCGACGACTTCTCCCTTGATTCGGGCAAAGCCAACGACAATGTTCTTCGCAAATTCTTTTTGTACTTCCATGAACGAATCTGCATCAACTACCTGTTCAATGACCTTGCGCACATCATAAGGGCGCAAGCCATCAAATGGAACGACATCTGTTATGTCTTTCAGATAGTCTTCTTCCATCGAATATTCCAGATGCGGCGGTTTCTCTTCGTTATTTTGAGGAAGATAGCTAAGCAAGGCTCTTACATTTTCCAATACTTCCTGCTCAGAACTTCCACGGAAATGAGCGTTTCCGCTTATTGCGTTATGTACTTTCGATCCTCCTAAATCTTCAGAAGAAATCTTCTCTCCAGTGACCGTTTCGATTACTTTCGGACCTGTGATAAACATTTGGCTCGTCTTATCAACCATAAAGACAAAGTCAGTGATTGCAGGTGAGTAAACCGCTCCGCCGGCACACGGTCCCATTATCACAGAAATCTGAGGGATCACGCCAGAGAAAATCGCATTTCGATAAAAAATATGTCCATACCCATCAAGTGATACGACACCTTCTTGGATACGCGCTCCGCCAGAATCGTTTAAACCGACAAACGGCGCTCCATTTTTGGCGGCTAAATCCATCACGTTGGCAATCTTTTTGGCATGCATTTCTCCAAGCGCTCCGCCGAACACCGTAAAGTCTTGAGAAAATAAATAAATCGGACGGCCATTTACTTTTCCATAGCCGGTAACGACTCCATCTCCAGGACCCTTCGCTCCTTCAAGACCAAAGTCTACACAGCGATGTTCGATAAAAGGATTCACTTCTACAAATGTGCCAGGATCCACTAATAAATCGATTCTTTCTCTTGCTGTCAGCTTGCCTTTTTCATGCTGCTTGTCAATACGTTCGTCTCCGCCCCCAAGTTCCACTTCACGGCGTCTGTCATACAACTCATTGATGCTTTCAAAAATGTCTGGTGTTGTCATAATGTATGTTATTCTCCTTTCAGATGTCCCTTGTCGCAAAGCTCAAGCAGTACGCCATGCGTCGATTTCGGATGCATAAAAGCTACCTTGGCACCGCCGGCTCCGATTTTTGATGTTTCATTAATCATGCGGATTCCGCTCTCTTTAATCTCTTGAATACGCTGTTCGATATCGCTGACGCCAAATGCGACATGATGAATGCCTTGTCCGCGTTTTTCAATAAATTTAGCAATCGCGCTTTCTTCACTCATGGGTTCAAGCAGCTCAAGTTTAACATTACCGGCATCAATAAATGCTACTCTCACTTTTTCAGATTCAACTTCTTCTGTTTTTAACAGGGTCAACCTAAGCTGTTCTGTATAAAATGGCAACGTTTCTTCAAGCGAACTAACCGCTATTCCAATATGATCCACGTTCTTGATCATTTTCTCTCCCCCTTTGCAAAAAGACCTTAAACAATTTAAATATTCGCTAATTTTCGCTAAATTCCTTCTTTTTTTAATAACTTTTCATCATTGTCATAGAAAGTATTTTTCCTCCGGTTGTCTTTCAGTTAAAAAGCAGATAGAATAATAGCAAGAATACGCGGGATAAAAGGAGAGATTTTTCGTTTATGAGAAATAAACATATTCAAAAAACCGTCGTCTATATTATGCTGTTTACGATGTTAATTTCTACGGTCTTTTTTGGACTGTCTATGTTTTTATAATCTAAAAAAGCCAACTGACTATTGATTAGTTGGCTTTTTGTTTGACTTCTAATTCTTCTTTCTGTAATCCTCTAAAGGAACTCTTGATCTGCAAGTACCTTTCCATCTCCTGAACAAATTGAAATAAAGCCGCACGCGCTTCAAACTCTTCTCGTGAAGTCGGCAATTCCATATTTTCTATATCCACTTTCATATCGTACAATTTTTTTAAAAACAGCATCGCAGTATTTCCAGGATGAATATGCTTGCTTAAGTCCTCCATGAAATCAGCGATAATGTGCGCCTGTTCTACCTGATGAGAAATCGACGTCACAACTGTTAACAGACGTTCAATAATTTCAAATTGTTTTTCTCTCATGCTGAAGTAATGATAAAACAAGCTTTCATCACGCAGAAAATGATTCTCTACATCTTTGTAAGCCAAAGACTTGCCTTCTTTAATCAGCCGGGACGTTTCTGTAATTTCTTTGCCGTCCCACAGGTGATCCCCTTCCCGCAAAAATAGAATCACTTCTTGAAATATCTTATAAAAGTTCGTTTCTATGTCTTCTTGAAGGCGGAACAGGTCCCTTTCCACACTTGGCATATATAAATTCATTATTAAGGCAATGCCAATCCCGATCGTTATAATGCCAAGCTCGTTAAGTATCAGTGCGAAACTAACCGCTTCTGCGGAAAAAATATGTAAGATAATGACACTGCTCGTGACAATTCCTTCTGTAGCCTTAAAAGAAACCATGGTCGGGATAAAAAATAACAGCAGCAGCCCAATCACAATCGGATAATAGCCAAGTCCTTCAAAAAACACAGCTGAGAATCCCATGGCTACGATGCAGGCAAAGAAGCGGCTCCAAGACGCTTCTAGAGACTTCTTCTTTGTATTTTGAATACATAGAATCGCTATAATACCTGCTGATGCATAATTATCAAGACCAGCCCACTGTGCCAGCATAATGGCTAGCGCAGTGCCAATTGCGGTTTTGATTGTTCGATATCCAATCTTGTACATAACCGACTCCCTGCGTGATGTTATTGGCTATATAGCCGCTTCGTTTCCATCTTTAATAAAAACCTTGCCATGATTATGGCAAGGTTTCTTGTATTAAACTTCTTCGCAGTATTGATCAAACGCGCTTTGAAGGTTTTGAACAACAGACATTGGGTCATGCCCTTCAATTTCGTGACGCTCAACCATCGTGCATAATTTGCCGTCTTTTAATAGAGCAAAAGATGGAGAGGATGGCGGATAGCCAGTGAAATAGCTGCGAGCTTTAGCTGTCGCTTCTTTATCCTGTCCTGCAAATACAGTAACCAAGTGATCCGGACGGTGATCGTAATGCACCGCATGCGCAGCTGCCGGACGGGCAATTCCTCCAGCACAGCCGCACACTGAGTTAATCATCACAAGCGTCGTGCCTTGTTTAGCAAAAGCCGCTTCTACGTCTTCGACGGTTTGAAGCTGTGTATATCCTGCCGCAGTGATTTCCTCACGTGCCTGGCGAACAACATCGTTCATTAAGAAATTAAAATCCATGTTCATGTAATTCTCTCCTTTTTCCACCATGTATACCTATGATAGAATAATTGCTTGCTGTTTTCAAATGAATCATTGCTTAAAACCATAACTTCTTGCTCTTTTTTCATATTTTTTGTTTGAAAGGAAGAGTTCTGGGTAATAGTAATAATGCAACTAGATCCATACCCCCTAAACTCCCTAACGTTTGGCTGATGATGAACATCAGCCGTTTTTTTATGCCCTTAGATACTAAAACGCAGCCCGGCTAATCACAGCCGGCTGCGTTTTTTCATATGCTTTTATCTATTTGTACACTTGAGTAAATAAATCTTCAGCTGCTTGAGATGGAGTCATTTCTCCGTCCATCGCTTGCTGCTCCATATTTTTCAGCTCCGCTTGAACATACGGGTGCTGATAAAAGTTTGTTTTCAGCTGTTCCATAATCAGCGTATGGAGCCATTCCTTCGTTTGCAGCCGGCGCCGCTCTTCAAATACGCCCGTTTCTTTCGTTGTCGTTTCAAACTCCATAATCACTTTCCATAGATCGCTGATTTTCTCATTTTTCAATGCAGAACAGGTATAAGCTTGTGATTGCCATCCCTTTGTAGATGGCTGAAGCAAATGCAGGAATTGGCTGTATTCTGCTCTTGTCCTTTCAGCTAAACGCTTATTCTCTCCATCTGCTTTATTGACCACAATGGCATCCGCGAGCTCCATAATCCCTTTTTTCATGCCCTGCAGCTCATCACCTGCACCCGTTAATACGAGCAACATAAAGAAATCAACCATTCCGCGGACAATAAACTCACTTTGTCCGACTCCCACTGTTTCGATCAGAATCACGTCAAAACCGGCTGCTTCACAAAGGAGCATCGTTTCCCGCGTTTTTCGATGAACGCCTCCGAGTGTTCCGCTAGAAGGTGAAGGACGAATAAACGCATTCGGGTGCTTCGCTAATAGCTCCATCCGGGTTTTATCACCCAGTATGCTTCCTCCGCTGATGGAAGAGCTCGGATCGATCGCCAGCACAGCTACTTTATAGCCTTCATCACAGAGCATTTTGCCAAACGCTTCGATGAACGTGCTCTTACCTGCCCCCGGCACACCGGTAATTCCTATGCGAACCGAGTTCCCAGTACGCGGAAGAAGTGTCTGCAATAACTCCTGACCGTATTTGTAATGATTTAGCGAATTGCTTTCAATAAACGTAATTGCTTTCGCTAAATCACCTCTTTTTCCGGCCATTACCCCTTCAGATAAAGCTGCCATATCCGGAAGCGCCGTTTCTTTCTTTTGAAATCGCTTCTTTTTTGATGAAACAAATCCGTCATGCATAGAAGAAATTCCTTTCATTACATGAAGAGCCGACTGGCGGCCCTCTTCATGATTGGAATCTTTTTTTTCATCCATTAAGAGCTCACTTCCTCGTAACCGAGGCTCTTATAGATTTCTTCAATAATCTTCTGTGCGGAAACTGGAATGACTGTACCTGGCCCGAAAATAGCTGCGGCTCCATTTTGGCGGAGGAATTCGTAATCTTGTGCTGGAATGACACCGCCTATGAATACGACGATATCTTCGCGCCCAAGCTTTTTCAGTTCTTCTACCAATGCAGGAAGCAGGGTCTTATGACCGGCAGCAAGCGAACTGAAGCCGATGGCATGCACATCATTCTCTACCGCTTGCAAGGCCGTTTCTTCAGGCGTCTGGAATAAAGGTCCGATATCGACATCAAACCCTAAGTCGGCATAGGCTGTCGCAATGACTTTCGCTCCGCGATCATGTCCGTCTTGCCCCATTTTCGCCACTAGAATCCGTGGACGGCGGCCTTCCTGTTCACTGAATTCTTCTGTCATGCGCTTCACTTCTTCAATCTGTTCGGCATCAGAGAAATTAGAGCTGTATACTCCGCTAATGGATCGAATCACGGCTTTATGTCTCCCTCCAGCTTCTTCGACTGCATCAGAAATCTCACCTAATGTGGCACGCGCTCTTGCGGCTATTACAGCCAATTCTAAAAGATTGCCTTCTCCGGATTTTGCGGCTTCGGCAATAGCTTTGAGTGCAGCTTGAACTTGTGCTTCATCGCGAGTTTCTTTCACTTGATTCAGTCGTTCAATCTGCTTTAAACGAACAGCAGTATTATCAATATCCAAGATATCAATCGGGTCTTCCTGGTCAAGGCGGTAACGGTTCACACCGATAATCGTTTCTTTTCCAGAATCGATTTGCGCTTGTCTTCTGGCAGCTGCTTCTTCGATCCGCATTTTTGGCAGCCCCGTTTCAATCGCTTTCGTCATCCCGCCAAGGTCTTCAATCTCTTTAATATGCTCCCATGCACGCTCCATCAGTTCGTTCGTCAATGTTTCCACATAGTAAGAACCAGCCCATGGGTCAATCACTTTCGTAATCCCTGTCTCTTCTTGTAAATACAGCTGTGTATTACGAGCAATTCTAGCAGAGAAGTCAGTCGGCAAAGCAATCGCTTCATCTAGTGCATTCGTGTGAAGCGATTGTGTATGGCCCATTGCTGCCGCATGCGCTTCGATCAGCGTACGCGTCACATTGTTAAATGGATCTTGCTCTGTCAGGCTCCAGCCTGATGTTTGCGAATGTGTTCTAAGCGCCATTGATTTCGTATTCTTCGGGTTAAACGGCTGCATCAGCTGAGCCCAGATCCGGCGAGCCGCCCGCATTTTTGCCACTTCCATAAAGTAGTTCATGCCAATCGCCCAGAAGAAGGACAGGCGCGGAGCAAATGAATCCACTTCAATTCCCGCTTTTAAACCCGTACGGACATATTCCAGCCCGTCTGCCAGGGTATAGGCTAGCTCGATATCAGCAGGCGCTCCAGCTTCTTGCATATGGTAGCCTGAGATACTGATGCTGTTAAATTTCGGCATGTATTTAGACGTATATTCAAAAATATCTGCGATGATTTTCATTGATTGTTCAGGCGGATAAATATATGTGTTACGAACCATATATTCTTTTAAAATATCATTCTGAATCGTCCCAGACAGCTTTTCTTGAGGGACGCCTTGTTCTTCAGCTGTCACGATATAAAATGCCATGATCGGCAGGACAGCCCCATTCATTGTCATAGAAACCGACATCTGATCCAACGGGATTCCGTCAAATAAAATTTTCGTGTCTTCCACCGAGTCAATGGCTACGCCCGCTTTTCCCACATCGCCCACTACGCGTTCATGGTCAGAATCATACCCTCGGTGAGTCGGCAAGTCAAAGGCCACTGATAACCCTTTTTGACCCATGGCCAAATTGCGGCGGTAAAAGGCATTGCTTTCCTCTGCAGTTGAGAATCCGGCATATTGTCGGACTGTCCACGGACGGTTTACGTACATAGTTGGATAAGGTCCTCGAGTAAACGGAGCCACACCCGGCATATCATTTAAATGTTTTAATTCTTTCGTATCTTCTTTTGTATATAGAGGCTTAAGAGAAATAAATTCGTTTGTTTCAGAAGATAATTCATCAAATGATTGTTTCACTTCTTGTTCTAGCTCTTGTTTCCACTTCTCTAAAGATTGATCACTTGTCTTCGCAAATGGCTTAAGATCATGAAAATTAGGTTTGCTCACTGATTTACTCATTAGATTCCTCTCCTTTCCAGATGGATTGCAGAGAAGACAGCTTCTCTAAAAGATTCTGTCCTGCAAATAGATGGCCATCCAGTCCTGCTTCGTGCCATTTGCCATCGGATTCTTCACCAAGCCTGCCCGCTAAATCAACTTTAATCGGTTTAGAAGCCTGTTTAAGTTCTGCAACCAGCTCTGGGCCAAATTCTGCATAAGCCTCATCTTTTCCACAAATGCAGAAATAAGATAATCCGCTTTCCTTTACGAATTGAACCGCTTCTTCAACAGTTTGACAGTCCCCGCTTGATTCAACAGAAATGCCTCCCGTTGAAAGAACGCCAGCTACGAAATCCGCTCTCGGTTTATATTCTTTTAATTTACCTAAACCAATTAAGCCGGCCTTCAATGTCCCGCCTTTTGCTTCTATTCGCTTAGCCTCTTTTCGAAGCTGTTCAAATGGTTCAGACAGACGGCTCGTTTGCAGCGGAGAAATCGCCTCGCCGCTTTCTTTTACATGGAGGCTTGCAATGGTTGTCTCGTCAGTGATTTGATTGACAAGGCTGGCAAAAGAATCGATCTCTTTATTCGCCAGTGAAACGGCATTCACTTGATCTGCTTCAGGAAGAGTTTCTCCGAGGTCAGCATACACGTTTGTACCGATCATGGACTTTTTGCGCGTGGCTAAGTCGTTCATTCGCTTCTTCATCATGTCAGCAAACTCATTTTGAAGCGTGCCATCTTTCAAAGCAGAAAGGATGCCGCCTTTATCTTCAATAGAAAGGAAATAACTCCACGCATTCTTGCCGATTTCTTCAGTGATCGATTCAACGAAGTATGAACCGCCGGCAGGATCAACAACCTTCTCTAGATGGGATTCGCTTCTTAAAAGCATAGGAATATTTCTGGCGATTCGCGCACCTAGCACACTCTCACTTCCCGTCGGTCGGTCAAATGGAGTCACTTGTAAATACTCGACTCCTCCAAGAACAGCGGAAAATGCCTGACTGCCCGTACGAAGGATATTTACATGACGATCTAGCTGAGAAAGAGTGAATTCAGAAGTTTCTGCACTAATTGTTACCTTCATCGCCTCTTCACTAATGCCATAAGCTTGACAGAGAGTAGTCCAAATTTTGCGGAAAGCTCTAATCTTCGCCGTTTCAATAAAGAATTGCGAACCGACAGCAAAATGAAATACGAGCTTACTAGACACTTCATCAGCCGTCCAGCCTTTATCAGTCAGCCATTCTAAATAAAATACCGCTTCTGATAAAGCCAGTGCGATTTCTTGAACGGCATTTCCGCCCGCTGAATGATAAGGAGTTGTATCAACAAGAAGAGTTTTTACATTTGGGTAAGTCCGTTTCAATTCTTCAAGCGCTTCTAATTGAAGGTTTAATCCTTTTTCATTTAACACGATCCCTTTTGAAGCATAGTTCGATACGACATCAGAACCTAGCACTCCGATTGTTTCATTAGACAGGCCTGCTTTTTGCAAGAAAGCAGCTGCTGCAAGAAAATGATCCTTCGTTTTTATGTATAGCGGGTATTGTTCATTATTTAAGTTAGTTAAGATGTCAGCTACTTCAGAATAAGTGCCTTCAGCCAAATCATCTGCCGAAAAGGCCAGCGTATCTTGACCAGCATCCAATGCTTTTTTCAGCTTCTCTTTTAACTCACTAGCTGATGACGACACAGCTGCGTTTGCCATACGCCACGGCTTTTGCAAATAACCGCCTTTATGGAATCCTCGTGTAAAATATAATTCACCCGGATGCTGATCTACCTCATTTGACTCCACGTCTTCTGGCAGATAAAGCGGCTTAAGCGTGATATTTTCATATGTTTGAGTATGCAAGCGAGACAGCGGCTTGCCTTTTAAAGAAGCTTCAGCTGTTTCTTTCCATTGATCGAAGCTTACATCAGCAAAGCTTTGAGATTTCATTTCTTCAACTTTCATAGGGTATCCCTCCTTCATTGTAATCGATTACAAAATAACAGGTTCAAACATTCAAAATATTTCACCTATTTATATATTATTATATTACTCTCTATCAATCAATGATTGCATTTGGAAAAGCATGCCTTGCCTGTTAGAAAATTGTACATTTTTGGCTCATTTCGTGAAAAATTTTTACAGGCATGCTATGCTAAAACTAACTCTGAAAAGAGGAAAAACTATTTAGGGGAGAAAATTATGAAAAGAATTTTCGCATGGATCGGGTTATTGATTTTCAGTTTTGGAACAATAGCTCACGCGGACAGCGCGCCTGGAGATGTGATTGTCACACTTGGCGAAAACTTGACACCTGCACAAAAAGAACAGGTGCTTGAAGAAATGGGAGTCCCTAGTGATGTCACCACGGTCACCGTCTCGAACGCAGAAGAACATAAATATTTAGGCGAGTATATTCCAAAAGCGCAAATTGGTTCAAAAGCGCTCTCATCAAGTAAAATTACGATGAAAGAATCCGGCTACGGCATTAATGTAGAAACGAAAAAAATCACCTGGGTATCAAAGGAAATGTATACGAACGCTCTATCCACTGCTGGAGTGAAAGATGCGGATATTTATATCACTGCACCATTTGATGTATCCGGCACAGCTGCACTAACAGGATTAATTAAAGCTTACGAAACATCCACAGGCGAAAAAATTCCTGAAGAACAAAAACAAGTCGCTAACGAAGAAATGGTTACAACGGCTAAGCTCGGAGATCAAATCGGAGAAAAAGAAGCAACTGAATTAATCCAGCGCATTAAAGAAGAAGTAGCGGCTCAAAATCCGCAAACCGTTCAAGATATTCAAGTGATTATCAATAATATCTCAAATGAATTAAACATCCAGCTGACGCAGGATCAGATTGATCAGTTAGCTGCACTATTTGATAAAATGCAAAACTTAAATATCAATTGGGACCAAGTGAACAATCAGCTTGATAAAGCAAAAGAAAAATGGGATACGTTCAAGAATTCAGAAGAAGGCAAAGGCATTCTTCAATCCCTTATCGACTTTCTGCAATCCATCGTGGATGGAATTGCCGGACTGTTTAAATAATGAAAAAAGGCAGATGCTGAACGATTCAGCTCTGCCTTTTTTCTATTAATAGACGGATGTATTCTCTTTCGTTACATTCTCTAGAATTTCTTTCACGCGCTTTAAGAAACGGCCGCACACTAAACCGTCAAGCACACGGTGGTCAAGGGACAGACATAGATTCACCATATCACGAACAGCGATCATTCCGTTGTTCATCACAACTGGACGTTTCACAATGGATTCGACTTGGAGAATTGCTGCTTGCGGGTAATTAATAATGCCCATAGATTGAACCGAACCGAAAGAACCCGTGTTGTTTACAGTAAATGTTCCACCTTGCATTTCATCCGCTTTCAATGAACCGGAGCGGACTTTTCCTGCTAATTCATTGACTTCACGGCCGATGCCTTTAATTGTTTTTTCGTCCGCTTGTTTGATAACTGGAACGAACAAAGCATCGTCTGTGGCAACGGCAATGGAAAGATTGATGTCTTTCTTCTGAATGATTTGATCTCCTGCCCACATGGAGTTCATTTCAGGGAACTCTTTTAACGCTTGAGCTACCGCTTTCACGAAGAACGCAAAATACGTTAAGTTAAAGCCTTCACGCTGCTTAAATTCCTGCTTTAATGAATCACGGTACGCGACTAGATTGGTCACGTCCACTTCGATCATCGTCCAGGCATGCGGCACTTCCTGCTTCGCCCGCACCATATTTGCGGCAATGGCTTTTCTGACACCGCTCACTGGAATGCTCGTATCTCCAGGCATTGATTTTACTGCTGGAGCTGCACTTGCTTTCGGAGCTGATGGCTGCTTATAGTCCGGTGCTTGAATCGGCGCTTGCTGATCAATAGCCGGGGCTTTTTGTGTTTCAGCCTGTGGCGCTTGTGACGCTTGCGGCATTTCTCCTGAATCTATCACTTTCTGAATATCTTTACGCGTAATCCGTCCGCCTTTGCCTGTTCCGCTCAATTGAGTTAAATCAATATTGTGCTCTTGAGACAGTTTAAGAACGGCTGGAGAGTAGCGTGTTTTATTCCCTTGCTGCTGTGTCTCTTGATTGTCTGTTTCTGTCTTTGCAGCAGACTCTGCCGGACTTTTAGCTTCGGCTGATTCAGCACTTCCTGCTCCGCCATCCACTTCCATTAGGCAAATGATTTCTCCCACCTCTAGCGTATCGCCTTCCGCCGCAGACAATTCTTTAATGGTGCCTGTAAAGGAAGACGGCACCTCCGCATTCACTTTATCCGTCATGACTTCTGCAATTGGATCATATTTATTGACATGATCTCCTGCGGACACAAGCCACTTGCTGATTGTTCCTTCTGTGACACTCTCCCCTAGCTGAGGCATGGTTACTTTTTCAACAGCCACAAAAAATTCCTCCTTCCTGCTCTTTGTTCAATTAATATTCAGCTAATTCTCTCATCGCTTTTTCGACTTTATCCGGATTCACCATAAAGTATTTCTCCATCGTCGGCGCATATGGCATAGCCGGGATATCTGGTCCTGCTAAACGCATAATTGGCGCATCTAGGTCAAACAGGCAGTTTTCTGCAATGATAGCTGCTACTTCACTCATAATGCTTCCTTCTTTATTATCCTCTGTCAAAAGCAGCACTTTGCCTGTTTTGCTGGCCGCTTCCATGATCGCTTCTTTATCAAGCGGGTAAACCGTACGCAAATCCAAGACTTCTGCTTCAATTCCGTCTTTAGACAGTTTCTCAGCTGCCTGCATAGCAAAATGAACGCATAAGCCATACGTAATAACAGTCAGGTCTTCACCTTTACGTTTAATATCTGCTTTTCCGATTGGCAGCGTATAATCGTCCGCCGGCACTTCTCCCTTGATTAATCGGTAGGCGCGCTTATGCTCAAAGAATAACACTGGATCTTCATCTCGAATGGCAGCCTTTAATAAGCCTTTGACATCATAAGGTGTGGAAGGCATCACAATTTTCAGCCCCGGCTGGTTGGCGAATACTGCTTCCACGGATTGAGAGTGATACAGAGCACCATGTACGCCTCCGCCATATGGTGCGCGAATAACCATCGGACAGTTCCAGTCGTTGTTTGAACGATAACGGATACGTGCAGCTTCTGAGATAATCTGATTGACTGCCGGCATGATGAAATCAGCAAATTGCATTTCAGCGATTGGACGCATCCCATACATCGCAGCACCAATGCCCACGCCGGCAATGGCAGATTCAGCAAGCGGCGTATCGATGACCCGCTCTTCTCCGAATTGATCATACAGCCCTTGAGTCGCTTTGAACACGCCACCCTTTTTTCCTACATCTTCCCCTAGTACAAAAACTTTTGAATCCCGTTCCATTTCTTCACGAATCGCCATTGTGACCGCATCAATATATGAAATAACTGGCATCGTTTTCCCCCCTTATTGCTTTTCGGCGTACACGTATTTTAATGCTTCTTCTGCGTCGGCATACGGCGCATTTTCTGCATAATCTGTCGCTTCATTCACAAGCTTCATCACTCGGTCATTAATTGTCTTTTCCAGTTCGTCATCCATACAGCCCGTTTCTTTTAAATAAGCTCCGAATGTAATAATTGGATCATTAGATTTCGCTTTTGCCACTTCATCCGGTGAACGGTAGCTGCGATCGTCATCATCCGATGAATGCGGTGTCAGCCTGTAAGAAACCGTTTCAATTAAAGTTGGTCCTTCGCCGCGGCGGCCTCGCTCCGCTGCTTCTTTAACCGCTTTATATACTTCAATCGGGTCGTTGCCGTCTACTGTGAATCCTGGCATACCGTAACCGATGGCACGATCCGAAACATTTTCACAAGCCAATTGCTTTTCGACCGGAACTGAAATGGCATATTTATTGTTTTCACACATAAAGATGACTGGTAATTTATGCACACCGGCAAAGTTGGCTCCTTCATGGAAATCTCCCTGATTGGAAGAGCCTTCACCAAACGTAACGAACGTGACGAGATCTTTTTTCTCCATTTTCCCACCCAATGCTACTCCTACCGCATGAGGAACCTGTGTCGTTACCGGAGAAGAACCTGTGACAATCCGGTTTTTCTTCTGACCAAAGTGACCGGGCATTTGACGGCCGCCAGAGTTAGGATCTTCAGCTTTCGCAAAGCCAGACAGCATTAAGTCAGTCGCTGTCATGCCAAATGTTAAGACCACTCCCATGTCTCGGTAATAAGGGAAGACATAATCTTTTTCCTTATCAAGGGCAAATGCAGCTCCCACTTGCGCAGCTTCTTGGCCTTGACATGAAATAACAAATGGAATTTTCCCAGAGCGGTTTAAAAGCCACATCCGTTCATCCAAACGCCGGGCAAGCAGCATTGTTTCATACATTTCCAGTACTTTTTCATCGCTTAATCCTAATTCAGCGTGGCGATTTTCTGCCATATTCAATTCCTCCCATCAATTCTTATGAATGTATTGCTTTCCCATCAACAGCCAAAGCCGCTTCTCCGATTGCCTCACTTAGTGTCGGGTGCGGGTGAATCGTATGCCCGATTTCCCAAGCTGCCGCATCTAATACTTTTGCAAGACCGGCTTCTGAAATCATATCCGTCACATGAGGTCCGATCATATGGACACCAAGAACATCATCTGTTTGTTTATCTGCGACAATTTTGACGAACCCGTCGCTTTCTCCGTACACGAGTGCCTTGCCAATCGCACGGAATGAAAATTTCCCCGTTTTCACTTCAAAGCCTTGGTCCACTGCCTGTTGTTCTGTTAAACCGACACTTGCTGCTTCAGGGCTTGAGTAAATGCATTTGGATACCGTGTTGTAATCGATCGGATCTACGTTCTCTCCAAATATATGTTCTATCGCTGTAATCCCTTCGTGAGAAGCTACATGTGCCAGCTGCAATCCCCCAATGACATCCCCGATGGCATATATATGAGATTCTTTTGTTTGGTAAAACTCGTTTACATCAATAAAGCCTTTCTCTATTTGAATATCTGTATTCTCAAGGCCAATTCCTTCTACATTAGCCTGACGGCCGACAGAGACAAGAATTTTTTCTGCTGTAAATGTTTGCTCGCTTCCGCCCGCTTCAGCTTTGATGCTCACTTCTCCATCGGCTTTCTGAACAGTTTCTGCCAGCACTTTCGCCTTAGTGACAAATTCAACACCGCGTTTCTTCAAAAGACGCTCCATCTCTTTCGATACTTCTTTGTCTTCAGTCGGAATAATGCGGTCAGCGTATTCAATCACTGTCACTTTAGAACCGAAGTCACAAAGCATCGAAGCCCATTCAATGCCAATCACTCCGCCGCCCACGATAATAATCGATTTTGGCACTTCAGTTAGTTCTAACGCTTCGTCGGATGAAAGGACATATTCACCGTCAATGTCCAGTCCAGGGAGCGTTCTTGGTCGTGAGCCTGTAGCCACTACAACATTTTTTGGAATCAGCATTTCATTATCTGTTCCATTATTCATCTCCACAGATATCGTTCCGGGCATCGGAGAGAAAATGGATGGGCCTAAGATTCGTCCTAAGCCTTCAAATACATCGATCTTGCCTTTTTTCATGAGCTGCTGCACACCGCTGTGTAGGCCATCGATAATCTTTTGTTTGCGCTCTTGCACTTTCATGAAGTTTAAGGAAACACCTTCTGTTGAAACACCAAATTCCTCACTGTTTTTTGCTGTAGAATAGACTTCCGCGCTTCTTAATAGAGCTTTGCTTGGAATGCATCCTTTGTGAAGGCAAGTGCCTCCAAGCTTTCCTTTTTCTACAATTGCTGTTTTTAAACCTAGCTGTGCTGCCCGGATCGCAGCTACATAACCGCCCGTTCCGCCTCCAAGCACCACTACATCATATTCTTCAGCCATTACGATTCCTCCCCTTACTTACAATCCGTTTACATTTTCATACTGTATTAGTCTTTCAGTTTCTTGAGAACTTGCCCCGCCATACATCGCAAAATAGGATCGTCTAAATAGTTTTCCTCCGGCGCTCTTTCTTGCTCCAGATGTTGAACGGGTATAAAAAAAGAGGAAACATTTAGTCCTTCAGCTATATTCCTGGCTAGTTCCTTTCCATTTTCAATAGACTTGCGATCGAATGATACACACTTTTCTTCAGCATTCATCCCTTCGCCTTGCCCATTCACTGTACAAACTGCATTCAGCTTAGAAATATTAATGCCTTCTTCATCCAGAGAAGCCAATAGTTTAAGGGAAGCTTCATGAAACCGCCCCGGTTGAAATGCCGGCGCTATTTCTGCAGGAAATGTTTTTTCACATACGGATTTTTGGTTATCAAACACACCTGCTTTTAATACATTTTCACTGATATAAAGCACCAGCAAGCGATATTCTTTCGTTTCCAACTCCGCACCTCCCGATTCCTTCCCCTCATTATCGGCTTAAACTGCCGCTGTTCTCTTTACTTTCGACGGCTTAAGGTATGCATGCCGTTTAATAGGAACTGGCTTCGTGCTCCGCGCATTTTTTCAATTCTTTCTTCTGCCATGCGGTCAGCTGCCATATATGTTGGAATCTGATCTCGTTTAGAGATTTCAATTACCTTTTCAATATTGTTATATATTTGCTCGACTTTTCTCATTGCACGATCACGGTTATAGCCATGCAGTTCATCAGCTACATTAATTACACCGCCGGCATTAATCACGTAATCAGGAGCATAGACTATTCCTAATTCATGAATCATATCTCCGTGCTGTGTGTCCTTCAGCTGATTGTTCGCAGATCCAGCAATCACTTTCGCTTTTAATTGAGGAATCGTTGTATTGTTAATGACTGCACCAAGTGCACACGGGGCAAAGATGTCCGCTTGCACTCCATAGATTTCATCAGGATTCACTGCTTTCGCACCAAAGTCATCCACTGCTCGCTGCACCGATTCTTTATTGATATCTGTGACGATCAGGTTGGCTCCTTCTTCATGCAAGTGACGGCACAGGTGATAGGCGACATTTCCGACTCCTTGAACGGATACTGTCAGCCCTTCTAAAGAATCCGTTCCAAAAGCTTCTTTAGCCGCAGCTTTCATCCCTACGAAACAGCCATATGCCGTGACTGGTGAAGGGTTGCCGGAAGATCCGAACGCTGGTGAAATTCCAGTTACATAATCTGTTTCTTCATGAATTAAATCCATATCCTCCACAGTCGTTCCCACATCTTCTGCTGTAATATAGCGCCCATTTAACCCTTGGATAAACCGGCCAAACGCACGGAACATTTCTTCATTTTTATCTTTTCGAGGATCACCGATTATGACCGTCTTTCCTCCGCCTAAATTTAATCCCGCAGCTGCGTTTTTATATGTCATTCCCTTTGCCAGACGAAGAGCGTCCTCAATGGCCTCTTCTTCTGATGCGTACGTCCACATTCTTGTTCCGCCAAGTGCCGGCCCAAGTGTTGTATCATGAATTGCTACGATAGCTTTTAACCCCGATGTTTGATCCTGGCAAAATACCAGCTGTTCATAATCATATCTTTCCATATATTTAAAAATTTCCACTATAAATCCCCCTTGTTCACGTAAAGTTTGAACTTACTTAACTAATTGCAAGAAGCGTGCCAATACCAAAACCAATGAAAACGCTTTATTTCCGCTCATTAAAAATGCAACATTTTGCACGGTAAGCAAAATGTTGCATGCAAATTATTGCAAATTATATTTTTCCAGCTTGTAATACAAATTTCTTACAGACACGCCTAATTGCTTCGCAGTAGTAGTTTTATTCCCATTGTTCCCTTCTAGTGCGAATTTAATCACTTGTTTTTCATGACTTTCCATCATTTCTTGAAGGCTTTTACCATTTAACTCCGTTGAGGTTCCTTGCCAAATGTTTGCTTCTGTTTCTTGTACTGACACTTCAGCCGGAAGCAAAAGGGTATCCGCACTGATCTTTCTGTCGCTGTAATTGAGAAAAATCATAGCTCTCCCTAAAATATTTTCTAGCTCCCGCACATTTCCTGGCCACTGATAGGCTTGAAGTTTTCTTAGGGCTTCTTCCGTTAATCCTTCAACATTTCTTCCATAGTCCTGATTGATTTTTACAATTAACCGCTCACATAAGAGAGGAATGTCATCTTTCCGTTTTCTTAAAGGAGGAATATGGATTGGCATCCTGTTAAGCCGGTAATATAAATCCTCCCGAAAACTCCCGTCTGCAATTCCCTTTTCTAAATTAACATTCGTTGCAGCAATCACTCGGACATTGATGGCGATCGGCTTCGTCCCGCCCACTCGGACAATTTCATTTTCCTGCAACACTCTGAGTAGCTTCGCTTGTGTATTGGCGCTTAATTCTCCAATCTCATCCAAAAGAATACTTCCATTATTCGCTTCTTCAAATAAGCCTCTTTTCCCCCCGCGGCGAGCGCCTGAAAAAGCTCCTTCTTCATAGCCAAACAGTTCGCTTTCTAATAAAGATTCAGAAAGCGCGGCGCAATTCACTCTGACAAAACGGTTAAACTTTCGGTCACTGGCATTATGGATGGCGTGAGCAAATAATTCTTTGCCGGTGCCAGATTCTCCCCTTAGCAATATATTCGCTGGTGTGTTCGCCCCAAGTTTTGCCTGTTCAACGGCAAGCTTCATTTCTTCTGAACGGCCAATGATATCCTCAAACGTATATTTCGCTTCGAGTGTCCGAATGATCTGCCGGGCTCGATGAAGCTGTTTCGTTAATGATTGAATCTCTGTCATATCATGAATGACGCCAACACTGCCTTTTAAATGGCCATCTACTACAATCGGAGCGACATTCACCACTACTTCTTTCTTTTTTGGGCCAACACTCATTCTGACTCCACGGACCGGACGTTTTGTCTCAAGCACCTGTAAATGGACGCTTTCCCCTTCAGAAATATCGGCTGTGGCAGGCTTTCCAATGACCTCAGCTTGCTTAAGCCCAGTCAGTCTTGTGTAAGCAGGGTTAATCAAAATCCCTCTGCCTGCTTCATCGACAACAGAAATGGCATCGTCACTCGAATGGATAATCGCTTCTAGCATCGTTTGGATTTCCTTTAAATTGGTGACCTCAGCGGCTAAATTTACTACTTCGGTAATGTCTTTAAACACGGAGAAAGCGCCAATGACTTCCCCTTCACTAGTAATCATTGGAATACGGGAGGTAATAATTTTTAAACCCGTACTCAGCATATGTTCCTGGTTGATTTCCATTCGCTTCTCATTCATAATAACCGGCAGCCGGCTGCTTGGAATAATTTCATTGATGTGTTTACCTACTGCATCATCTTTTCGAAAACCCGTGATTCGTTCGGCACTTTTATTAAAGAGAATCACTTGTTCTGAACGGTCAATCACGATCATGCCTTCATCGGTGGATTCAAATATTAAATCATATTGATAAGATTGATGCCGAAGCTTCGTAATTAACTGTTCCTTTTGTTCAAGAAGCTGAGCCAGCAAATAAGCCACACTTCCTGGAATTATCGTCGCGTTTCCTGCTTGTTCACGCAATTGCTGGAACATCGTAACATCGGTCGATACTTCAACGATGATATCTGGTTTCTGCGGAGCAAATACCTTCCAGTTATTTGCTGTCGGAATGCCTTTTTCTTTTGCATATAAGAAACCCGGCGCCTGTTCGTTGACATCTGCTAACCCAATAATTTTTAAAATTTTGCTGTTTTTCAAAATCTTAAGTACAGCAAGTCCCCCTTGGCCGCCCCCTACTATAAGTACAGTCTGCATTTCTCCACCTTGCTTTCCTTCAGTCTGCAATTTTCTTCATAGTTCTATTTTAAAGAAGCGTTCAAGACTTGACAAATTTAACAAGTAAGATATGATTTTTGATGATGATGGATTGTGAAGGAGAATAAAATGATTCGATTCTTAGCCTTATCAGTATTGGTGATTCCCGGCTTTTTAGCAGGTCTAGGCATAAAATTAATGAGGGATATGCTCTTTGGTGTGCTGCAGTCTCCCTTTCCGTATCTGTGGCTGCAGTTTGTAGTTGGACTTCTCTTGTTTCTTGGAGGTTTAGGATTTGTTGCCGGGTTTATCTTTCGCCGAGACCGCAAAAATAATAAAGTTCAGACAAAATTCAAAAAAGAGTAAAGCGGCGGCCAAAGGCACTCGCTTTACTCTTTTTGTTTACCTTCCTACTATCTCTTTCCTGACAGCAAGGGCCTTTTTCGGATCATCTGTGAAAAAGGCTGAACACTTCTGTTCGATCAGCCAGCGCATTTGTTTTTCCTTATTTACTGTATAAGGACGTACGCTCACTCCGCTTTCTAGAGAAGATTGAATAATATGGTTATTGAGCGTCCGGATGTTTGGATGAATGGCTTTCGCTCGAATTGCCTGAGCGTATGTCCAGGGCATATACAAATTTGACGAATACAGCGGCGCTGTCTCTATATCTGGCGCGAGCTGATAAAAGTGCGTTAAAGAATAATGATTAAATGAAGAAATAATCACCCTTTGCTCATAGTGATACTCACGAATAAGCTGAATGACTTTTTCCTCCATCCCTTCATAAGGCAATTCATTATTCTTAAGCTCTATATTACAGATAATTTCATTGTTCTTCATCCATTCAAATACTTCTCGAAGAAGCGGGATGCGAGGCGTTTCTTCTAGCCCTTTAAACGTATAGCTTGCATCTAGCTTTTGCAGATCTTGTGCCAGATAATCTTTCACATAGCCTTTGCCATTCGTCGTCCGATCGACTTTTTCGTCATGAATCACCGCAAGCTCTCCATCTTTCGTCAGCTGCACGTCCAGTTCGATTCCTTCTGCTCCTGCTTGTTCAGCCTTTATAAATGCGGTCATCGTATTTTCTGGGGCAATGAGCGAATACCCTCTATGTCCAAATATTAATGTCATCCCTACACACCCTCTCATGAAATATGTATCACACATTTACCATCGAAAACTGCGCTGCTTCTTCCATTGCTACTATAAGTTTATTCCTTTTAAACACAATATACACGCACTCGTCCCATTTAAACAAAATAAAAACACTTTCCCCGTAAGCGAAAAGTGTTTTTATATTAGTTATTTTAGTCTTCCTTTCAAGAAGCCTTATGCTCTAAACGCAATTTATCCGCAACAATGGCGATAAATTCGGAATTCGTCGGCTTCGCCTTTGTCATAGAGACTGTGTAGCCGAATAAAGTCGAAATTGACTCAATGTTCCCTCTCGACCAAGCGACTTCAATGGCGTGACGAATCGCCCGCTCTACGCGGCTCGCAGTTGTGTTATATTTTTTAGCGATGTCTGGGTATAACACTTTCGTAATCGACCCAAGCAGTTCAATGTCGTTATAAACCATTGAAATCGCTTCCCTTAAATATAAATAGCCTTTAATATGGGCAGGAACACCAATTTCATGAATAATGCTTGTAATACTGGCATCCAAGTTTTTCGGTTTTTTAGGTGAGGCGTTAAAATATGATTGTGAGGACCGTTGAAGAACTGGCTGATCATTTCCGCTTACCTGGCGGATGTGACTCACGAGGCTGTCCATATCAAAGGGCTTTAGCATAAAATAAGAAGCGCCTAGCTCAACCGCTTTTTTCGTTACATCCTCTTGACCAAAAGCTGTTAACATAATCACATTGGGGTTCTGTTTCATCTCCGTGCTTCTCATTTTCTCAAGCACAGCTAATCCGTCTACATGGGGCATAATGATATCTAATACCAAAACATCTGGATTCGCTTCCGGAAGCATTTCTAAGCATTCTTGACCGTTATTAGCCGTTGCGACAACCTTCATATCTTCTTGTGAAGATAAATATTCCTCAAGCATCCTTACTAATTCCCGATTGTCATCCACGATTGCTACTTTTATTTGACTCACTATAAAGTTCCTCCTCGTCCCTTGTCTCACTTATAGTACTATTCTAAAGGATTTTTCGACAAAGCGAAATGAAATCCTTTTATTTTTTAGGTTTTTTTGGAATATATATATTTTTCGCTCTTTTTCTTTTTCATTCGACTTGTTTCACCCACTAAAAAAAACAAGCGGAATCAACCCGCTTGCTAACTTGCCTTTTGATGTTCGTTTTGAGAAAGGGGAATGCCTGCTTCATTCAGCATCCACTCAATATGCACGCCATACCCTGATGTAGGATCATTAACGAAGACGTGCGTTACAGCTCCGATCACTTTTCCATTTTGGATAATCGGGCTTCCGCTCATTCCTTGTACAATCCCGCCCGTTCGGTCAAGCAGTTTCGGGTCGGTAATCTTCAGTATCATCCCTTTAGTCGCCGGACTTTTTTGCGGAATCGAGCTGACAATTTCTATATCGTACCATTCCACTTTTTCTCCTTGAACAACTGTCAGAATTTTAGCTGGTCCCTCTTTCACTTCATGAGACAAAGCGACAGGGTAAGACTTATCACTGATCCCATTTGAGATCTGCTCATTCAGCTGACCAAAAATGCCATAATGGCTATTTCTTTTAATATCGCCGATTTCTTTTTGCCCTTCATTAAACTGAGCTAACTTTTCACCCGGGTTTCCGTTCTTGCCTTTTTCAATGGATGTCACTGTTGAATGCACGATTTCTCCATCCTGCACAACAATTGGTTTTTTCGTATCCATATCAGCTATTACATGCCCAAGCGCCCCATACTTTTTGGATTGCGGCTCGTAAAACGTGAGAGTGCCGATTCCTGCTGCCGAGTCACGAATATACAGACCAAGCTTATAAATATGTTCATTTTTATCTTTTAAAGGCAAAAGCTTTGTTTGGATCGTTTTTTTATCTCTGACAACTACTACATCCATCGCTTGATTGCGTTCTCCTGCCGCTTCCACAAAAGAACCGATTTCCTGCATTTGTTCGATCTTCTTCCCATTAATTTCAGTAATCATATCTCCAACTTGAATTCCTGCGGTTTCGCCTGGAGATTTTTTCCCTGAAGGCGTTTCCACTAAATGATGCCCTACCACTAACACGCCGCGTGAGTTTAACTTAATCCCTATTGACTGGCCCCCTGGAATGACCCTGATTGAGTGATTGCGGGGAGACATTTCTTTTTCGGCTGGAAAACCAGCTAAATATAACAGCTCTTCGTTTTTGAAGAGATTAGATCCGCCGATCGCTGCCGTACTTTCCTGCATTCTCGTCTGCTGGCTGTTTGCAGCTGCTTCTGCTGCAATCAAGTGCCAGCTCAAACATAAAACGGCAATTGAAACAAGGAGAATTCCACCAGTGGTTATGCGTGTACAAAGCTTTCTCAAACCATTCACTCTCCTCGCTTCAATTCCAGCCCGACTTGTATTGGCCGTACTTATACTTTCTCCTTTCATGCCGTCATTTATTACGGAAAAAAGCTACCCTCATTGGATAGCTTTTCATGTTTATTTCATCGAAGCAGCTAACTGAAGCAGCTCTTTGGCATGCTGCTTTGTTAAGTCAGTCATTTCCACACCTGAAATCATACGGCCGATTTCTTTCACCTTTTCATCATTCGCCAGTGGTTCGACTAATGTTTTCGTACGGCCTTCTTTCATTTCTTTAGAGATGTACAAATGTGTATCTGCCATCGCAGCCACTTGCGGCAAGTGAGAGATACAAAGCACTTGTGAATGCAGTGCAACTTGATAAATTTTCTCGCCGATCGCCTGTGCGACTCTTCCGCTGACGCCCGTATCCACTTCGTCAAAAATGATGGAAGTGATGCCCTGGTGCTTGGAGAAAATCGTCTTCATCGCGAGCATCACCCGCGAAAGCTCTCCGCCGGATGCCACCTTCGCAAGCGGTTTTAACGGTTCGCCTGGGTTGGTGGAAATGTAGAATTCAACTTCATCCATTCCATCTTTTTTAAACCGATAATCATTTTCTGTCATTTTCTCTCCTGATAAGTGAAAATGAATATCGAATACCGTTTTATCCATGTATAATTGCTTTAATTCTCCATGAATCGCTTTTATTAATTTCTCCGCCCATTTCAAGCGTAAATGGCTTAATTGCTTACCTTCTAATAATAAATCTTTTTGATAAGAAGCCAGTTCTTTTTGAAGCTTTTCGATATGGGTTTCTCTGTTTGTGAGCGTTTCAATTTCCTCTTCAATTTTTGCGCCATATTCAATGATCTCTTCAACGGTTTGTCCATATTTTCTCTTCAGCTGATTGATTTCATTCAGCCGGTTCTCAATTTCATTTAACCGGTTGGGCTCGAACTCCAAATTGCCGAGTTCTGAACTTGTTTGTCTGGCTGCATCTTCTAGCATATAAAAGCTGTTAGAGACCGCTTCATAGATCGGGCGGTACTGATCATCTAATTCTGCGGCTGTTTCAAGCTGGTTCATCGCAAGCGCTACCCAGTCTAGGCCCTTACCTTCTCCACTTAGAGAGTTCACGCCGGTTTGCATGGACTCATACAGCTTTTCAAAGTTAGACAGCTTTTTCTTTTCATCAAACAGTTCTTCATCTTCATTTAATTTCAGCTCCGCTTTTTGAATTTCATTCAGCTGAAACTGAATTAAATCAAGCCTGTGAGCCATTTGCTGTTCGTTTTCACTCAATTGCTTTATGCCTTTAAGGGTCTGTTCATAACGATGGTAAATGTCCATATAGTTTTTTTTCGCTTGTAGTATTTCCGTTCCGCCGTATTGATCTAAGAGCCGAAGATGCTGTACGTCATCCATTAATTCTTGATGTTCATGCTGGCCATGAATATCAATTAGCGATGAACCGACTTCCCTTAACGTCGCAATCGTTACCAGCTTTCCATTGATCCGGCACACGCTTTTTCCGCTATGGGAGATCTCACGGCGAATAATAATCATTTCATCTTCAATATCAATACCGAATTCTTTTGCCTTGGCATAACAGGGGTGCTGATCATTCTCAAAGACAAACATTCCTTCGATTTCCGCCTTCTTCTCCCCATGGCGGACAAATTCGGATGAACCTCTGCCTCCCACCAGCAAGTGTACCGCATCAATAATAATGGATTTGCCGGCTCCTGTCTCTCCAGTTAACACCGTTAACCCTTTTTCGAGCGATAGGCTAAGTTCTTCGATTATGGCAAAATTTCTAATGGATAGTTCCTGTAGCAATTTCTCCTCACCTCAAATTACAGCATTTCTAAAAAGCGTTCTGAAATAATTGAAGTATTCTCTGGCGCGCGGCAAATAAGCAAGCATGTATCATCTCCGCAAATTGTGCCCATAATTTCTTCCCAGTCTAAGTTGTCAATTAAAGCACCTACTGCTTGAGCATTCCCGGGAAGCGTTTTCATCACCACAAAGTGACCAGCTGAATCAATACTGACAAACGAATCAACCAGCGTGCGTTTTAATTTTTGGAGCGGATTAAACCTTTGATCCGCAGGCAGGCTGTATTTATAACGGCCGTCCATGAGCGGGACTTTCACTAAGTGGAGCTCTTTAATATCACGAGATACCGTCGCTTGTGTCACATTATAGCCTGCACTCTTCAAACGATCGACTAAATCATCCTGCGTTTCAATCTCATTGTTGGCAATTAATTCTCTAATTTTAATATGGCGTTGGCCTTTATTCATTGTTCCACCTCATTAATGTATAAATATACGAATTATACATTATGATAACTTATTTCTACTTTAATGTATAGTAACAGACGACACACTTTGCAAAAATGCTCTGCATTTTTAGAAAAACTGCTCTTTCCAAAATCGAGTAGGAGGGGGTGACTAACCCCCGACCTCTCACACCACCGTACGTACCGATCGGTATACGGCGGTTCATTTAAGTATGACGTAAATCATTGTATCGATCTAATAAGCTTTTCAGCTTTTGCTTTCGCC